>JAFYHQ010000004.1 GCA_017539105.1 Erysipelotrichaceae bacterium | reverse complement strand
TTAAGAATCATTTCCCTGAATTCTGGATCATACCTGTTGAACTTCTGTCCTTTCCTAGCCATAAGAAAAACTACCTCCTTTCGGAGATAGTTTCATTCATAAGCCGTTTTTAATCAAGTGTACTAATCGGGGTACACTTCATCATCCGGTATTTTTATTTTTCTCTCACGATCTTGCCTGTCATATGCTCCGGCACCAGCCGGAACATCAGTGTTCCTTTCAGAGACTGCTCGATCTCTTTCTGAATGTATGTTTCGTCATTGATGAACTTATAGGAAATCTTGCGGGCGATCTCTTTTATGATTTCTTCGTCTTGCACGATCTCGATCCTTCCGAATACGATCACGCTCCTTATATTCAGAAACCATTCGTTTTCATTGCGATATCCTTCGTTATAGACACAGAACGAAGCCTTGTCATGTTTCATAAAGGCATCGATCTTATGGCCGGCCTTCCCGCCATGGAAATAGAGACAGCCATCTTCGGCATAGTAATGATTCATCGGCATCCCGTAAGGATACGCGTCATCGCCCAGAACGGACAGTACACCTCGAAGCTGTCCACGCAGGATCTCTTCGCACTCTTCTTTGCTTAGTTCCTGTTTCTTTCTTAGCATTTCCCTGAACATGTTCAGTCCTCCTTATGGAACGCTTTCAGATCTTCCAGGAATCCCTCGTAACGCCCGTTCAACTGTAATAATTCATAATTCCCGTTCCTGATCTGAAAGACTGCCGCAAACCCATGGATGATCGGATGCTTCGTATCGTTGTGCTCCTTCATAAGCCGGAACATTTCATCTTTATCCAAACCGAAAACCATGTGGATCATATGCAGAAAGACCGCGCCATGAGAAACGATCAGGACCTGGTCCTTGTCCTCACACTCCTCATAGATCTTTCCATAGCAGTCCAGCACTCTCTTTTTCAGCATCTCCAGGTTTTCTCCGCCCACATCGCTCCAGTCGCTGCTTCCGAATCGGCGGGAATCGATCTGTTCGCGATAATGAGAGATCAGCGCTCCGTCATAATCGCCCCAGTTCATTTCCTTCAGCTGTTTCGTATACGTCAGAGGAACATTTCTTCCTTCCAGTATGATGTGTGCCGTATCGATGCATCGTTCCAAAGTGGAAGTGTAAGCCCTGCTGAAAGGAATGTCTTTCAGCTGTTCCCTGGCTTCCTGCGCCTGCTGTATTCCTTCTTCTTCCAAAGGAGAATCGCTCCATCCCTGCATTCTGCCCAGCCGGTTGAAGAGCGTCTTTCCATGACGGACATAATAGAAAGTGACTGTTTTATTCATCTTATCCACGATTCGATCATAACATGTTTCCGTTCATCTTACACTCATTCCTATCCATGCAAAAACCCCGTTTTGCGGGGTCTTATTTCTGATGGCGCTGACTACAGGATTTGAACCTGTGGTACCTTGCAGTACGCCGCCTTTCCAAGACGGTGGAATAAGCCGCTCTCCCAAGTCAGCATATCTACTCTTCTATTTTGTCTTAGAGTTCGTTTTTTTGCAATATCTCTTCGACAAATCGTTTGTCTTGTGGGAGAAAAACGGAACAGTTATAATGCAATCAGGAGAACGATGAAAGCTTCATCAGACAGAAACATGACAAATAGAATACCGATCCTTGTCGATACCGATCCGGGTGTCGATGATTTCTTCTGTATCGCTCTGGCTTGTGCCTTTCCAGAGCTTTTTGATGTGAAAGCGATCTGTACGATCGGCGGAAACAACACAACGGATGTGACGACCGCAAATGCGTTGAATATCCTGAAACTGCTTGAAAGGGAGGATATCCCGGTAGCCAGAGGGGCAGACAGTTATCTGACCGAAGAATTCTCGGAACCGGTAGAGAAGTTCCATGGGCGGAATGGTCTGGGGAATGTCGAGATCCCTGCGGCGGACAGGACTGCCGATCCGTTGCCTGCGTATGAAAAAATCTATCAGGTCGCGAAAGAATGCAACGGAGAACTGATCGTCGTGACCGTAGGACCGGAAACCAATCTCGCTTTGGCTTTTGAGAAACATCCTGATCTTTCTTCACTGATAAAAAAGATCGTTGTCATGGGTGGAACGACGGATAAGGGCAATGTCACGGAATATGCGGAGGCCAATATCTGGCACGATGCTCCGGCAGCCAAGATCGTTTTTGAAAGCGGGGTGCCGATCGATATGATCGGTCTGAATGTGACCAGACAGGCGCCATTAAGGCAGGAGATCTTCGATGGCATCGTTGAAGTCCGTGAAGATGTGAAAGAGGTGATGTCCGGACTGATCAACTTCCGCAACGAAGAAGCCATGCATGATTCGATCGCGTTCGCTTCCTTATTGAATGATAAGATCTTTACCTGGCTGGATGCCTATACCTATGTGATTGCGGATCACAGTGAACACCATGGACAGACAGTCATTGAAGAAGATAAGGAACGGCTCAATTCCCGGGTCGCTATCGGCATCGATACGGAAGCCTATTACCGCGTGATGAAAGACATGATACGCCGTTATACAAAATGAAAACGTTAACAGCACAGCAAAAGCTGTGCTTTTCTTTACATTGCCTGCTGAATTGGTTATGATAGGTTCATGCGCTTTTTAAACAAACGAACTTTCTTACTGCTGATAGCGATCGTTCTTGCGACGATCCTGTTTGACCGATATCGTCTTTATCGCAAGACTTACGAAGAACTGTCTGTCGTTTTCAAGGATCAGAAAATCGAATACGGTTCAGATCTGACGGCGATGGATCTGATCAAGGAATCCCATGGCGAACTGACGATCGATCAGGAGATCGATCCTTATACGGTAGGCGAACAGAAACTGGCCGCGACGGTAAAAGCGGAATCTCCGCGTTACCATCAGTCTGTTTCCAGGACTTATGATCATACGTATGAGATTGTTGATACCCAGGCTCCGATCATCGAATTCAAGAAAGATACGATCGTAAAATACGCAGGAACGGATTATGATCCGAAAGAGAATATCGAACGTGTCTATGATATCGTTGATGGCGATATTGCAGATTATACGATCAGCGGGAATTATGATCTCCAGAACAAGGGCATCTATGATGTCACGGTAACCGCAACGGATAAGAACGGCCTGATTGCGGAAGCATCCTATTGCCTGACCATCAAAAGCAAGGTCATCATGAATACGGGGGAAGCTTATCAGTACATCTATGACAGGCTGACCGGCGACTATGGTTTCAGCAAAGCCGCTGCCTGCGGCATCCTTGCGAACATGTCTTATGAGAGCAGTTTCAATCCGACGGTCGGAGATTACTACTATGGCCTGATCCAGTGGGGCGGAGGAAGAAGAGATTCTTTAGTCAGCTGGTGTGCGGCCAACGGTTATGAATATGATACGATCGATGGGCAACTGGCATTCATGTATCATGAACTGACCGGAGGCTATCGTGCCACGTATGATTTCCTGATGAGCGTACCGGATACGGCACAGGGAGCCTATGATGCCGGAGAGTATTTCTGCAGATACTATGAAGTCGCTGCTTCGGTATCCGCCAGACCGGATCTTGCTGCTGCTTATTTCAACGGAGAATAAAAAGGCGGATGTACCGCCAGCAGTATGATGGAACCTCGTCCGGGATGAGGTTTTTATTTTGCCTCAACAGCTATTAGAATCTTATGCTTTCAATTGTTTTCTTAAATAAGATTCGATCGCCATAGATACGACCTGATTTAAAGTGATGCTATTGCTTGCTGCATATTCCGCAGCCTTTTCATGCAAGACAGGCGCTATTCTGATGTTGAATGTCCCTGAAAATTCTTTTTCGGGATTCTTTCCGATTTCTTTACATATGCTTAAATAATTCTCGATACAATCATGAAATGCATTTTCTAATTCTTCAATGGATCGGCCATGAAAATTCAAAAAGTCCTTAATCCCGAAAACCTCTCCAACAAATATCCGGTCTTCTGAATCATAAGATATGCTGGCCCGATAGCCTTTGTATCTCATCATGTTTGATTTCATATCAATCCGTTTCCTTTTCTCCGATTTCTTCAATGAATTTCTTTATTTTATCTATTTGATACTTATATAATTCATTCCCTGGATGCGGCCCATCAAATTGAACGATTCTTTTGGTGGTATTGTGTATATACCCTATTCCTGATCCTCGTCCTCCTTGGAACTTACTACAATTGCATTTACCCATTAACGTATCTAATTCTCTGGTAGTGAAGTTCCTTGGATAGGGTTTTCGATAAAGCTTTTCTATCAGGATTTTCTTCTTCGACATGGTATATTATGCAACTATATTTTAGTTGCATAATAATTATATAACAACTCATGCTGGTCTGTAAAGATTGGCGTTTGTGCATAAAGAAACAGACCTTTTCAGGTCTGTTCATCGTTTCTTTTTACTGTATTTCAGTTATCGGGTTTCTCTTCTTTCGGTTCCAAAGTCAGACGGATCTTTTCTGCTTCCTTCTTGGCTTCTTCCGCTTCTTTCCGCGCTTCTTCCGCTTCTTTACGCAGTCTCTTCGTTTCTTCGCGATTCTCTTTTTCCTGTTCCTTCAAAGCGGCGCTTCTTTCACGCTCGTTTCTTCTGGCAACGGTACCCGCTTTCACCCAGAAGACCAGGCAGATCAGGCCGACGATGACTGCCAGAATACCTAAACCCATTTTCTTTAAAACATCCATGGATCCTCTGACGATCGTATTCGACAGCAATACGACAAACAGCTGTTTATTACGGAAATACTCCCAGGAACAGATGCCTGCGCCGCCTGCGATCAGCAGCATTCCGATGAATCCAAATATTTTCAGTATAAATCTCATTTCTTTTCACCTCATTAATTACTTAATCATTATAAATACTTTTAGGAATATCTTCAACAAGACCGATTGATCCGATCCATGACTTCCCTGACTTCCTGAGCGACTTCGTTTCTGGTCGTTTCACAGTCGATATTGTATGCGATACGGGAGATCCATTCCGCTACTTTACGGAATTCCGTTTCCTTGAAACCGCGGGTCGTCATGGCAGGAGTACCGATACGGATACCGCTGGTATAGGCAGGTTTTTCCTCGTCGTAAGGGATGGAGTTCTTGTTGACTGTGATATGGACTTTATCCAGAGCTTCTTCCACCATTTTGCCTGTCACACCCATCGGATGCTTCACATCGACCAGGACCATATGATTATCCGTGCCTCCCGAGATGAGACGGAAGCCTTCTTCTTTCAAGCCATCCGCTAGAGCTTTCGCATTGGCGATGACCTGTTTCTGGTATTCGATGAATTCAGGCTGCAGAGCTTCATAGAAACAGACGGCTTTTCCTGCGATCACATGGCACAACGGACCGCCCTGAATGCCTGGGAAGACCGCTTTATCGATCTGTTTCGCAAATTCTTCTTTGCATAGGATCAGACCGCCTCTTGGACCTCTCAAAGTCTTATGGGTCGTACTGGTGACCACATCGGCATAAGGCACAGGAGAAGGATGCAGACCTGCCGCAACCAGCCCCGCCACATGCGCCATGTCCACCATCAGATAAGCGCCTGCTTCATCCGCGATCTCACGGAATCTTTCATAATCGATGAATCTGGTATAAGCGCTGGCTCCGCAGACGATCATCTGCGGTTTGACTTCCAGAGCGATCTTTCTTATTTCATCATAATCGAGACGTTCCGTTTCCTTGTCTACGCCATAGTTGTAGGCTTCATAATCTTTGCCTGAAAAGGAAAGCTTATATCCATGCGTCAGATGTCCGCCCGCATCCAGAGACATTCCCAGGATCCTGTCTCCCGTTTTAAGCAATGCCCTGTATACCGCCATATTGGCGCTGGAACCGGAATGCGGCTGCACATTCGCATGATCGCAGCCAAAGAGCTCTTTCGCTCTTTCTCTAGCCAGTTCTTCGATCTGATCCACATTCACGCAACCGCCGTAGTAACGGGCATTGGGATATCCCTCCGCATACTTGTTTGTGAGAATGGATCCTACCGCTTCCCTGACTTCCTCGCTGCAATAATTCTCGGAAGCAATCAGTTCAACATTGTTCCGTTGCCGTTCTTCTTCCTTTTGAATCAGTTCAAATATTATATTATCTTTCATCATCGATACCTCATCTCCATCATAACAGAGAATGTATCTTTTTATAAGGAACATTTCTGTTTTTCTGTAACAAAAGGTTCAGGATCGAATGGTCCTGAACCCTGAATGTCGGTTGAATCTTGATTTCAGATGTTTCTGGAAAGCAGATAGACACAGTACTGATTCATACTGATATCTTGGTGTATTTCATTCGAATTCGATCTGTCCGTCATCAGTCATACTTTTGACCCTGGCCAGGACTTCGACCTGATAACCCAGATCCGCGATCCTCTTCTCGCCCGGCTGATAGGTCTTGCAGACAACGGAACCGCAGCCTACGATATGCGCGCCTGCCTGCTTGCAGATCTCGATCAAAGAATTCATCGCTTCCCCGTTGGCCAGAAAATCATCCAGGATCAGCACCTCGTCATTTTTGTTCAGATACTCTTTCGCTACCTGTACCGTATATTCGATATTCCTGGTATAGGAATGTTCCTTGGCTTCGTAGGTATTCTTATTCATGTTCGCGGCAACGGTCTTCTTCGCAAAAACCACCGGGATATAGCCAAAGAAACGTGATGCGCTCGAAGCGATCGCGATCCCGCTCGATTCGATGGTCAGTATCTTGTTCGGATGCGTGTCTTTGAACAATTCATAAAACTCTTTGCCGATCTCATCCATCAGTTTCACATCGATCTGATGATTCAGAAAACTATCGATTTTCAGAATATCGCCGGGCAATACCTTGCCATCTTTACGGATCCTGTCTTCTAATAAGCGCATAATGATCTCCTTTACTCTCTTATACTATCACAAGATAAGGTTCTTATTTTCAAGAGCTTTGTTATAATGAAGAAGATGAAATACTTATATGTCGTAAACCGTTTTTACTTCAAAGAAAAGACGGAAGAAATCATTCAGACTTTAGAGAACGTATCCAAGGAATTCGGGCGCGATTACGAGATTATCGTCAATGATACGGTAGAAGATGCCATCGCCAACAAGGATCTTTTCAAAGACAGCGAATACATCGTGACGGCGCTGGGAGGGGATGGATCCATCAACCGTATCCTGAACAATATCGTCGGTACGAAGAATGTCCTTTCCTATATTCCGATCGGTACGGGAAACGACTTCTATCGGGGAAATCTGGAATCCTTGGAAAACGGAATCTATGATGCGGACCTGATCAGAATCAACGACATGTACTGCATCAATATCGCTTGTTTCGGGATCGATGCGAATATCGCCAATGACGACCGTTTCATCCACAATAAGCTGATTCCCGAAAGCATGCGCTACAATGCGGCAGTGATCTATCATTTCCTGACATATAAAGGAAGACACATGAAGATCGCCTGCAATGATGAGGTCTATGATCAGGACTATACGACTGTGGTGGTCGCCAATAGCAAGTATTATGGAAGCGGCTACAGGGTATCTCCGTTCAGCGATATCAGCGATGGCATGATGGAGGTCTATCTGGTCGATCTTCTGAACAAGGTCGGCATGGCGAAAGTGATCCTGTCTATGAAAGATGCGAGCCACCTGAAGAATCCTGCGGTCAGAGCGTTACAGACGGATCAGCTTGTGATCAGTGCGGAAGAACCGTTCACTGCCAATATCGATGGCGAACTGCTGACTTCGGACCGTTTCGAGATACAGATCGTACCAAAAAAAGTCCGGCTGGACTTCGATGGGGATTTCATTAAGAAAATCAGGGAAGTGAAATACAGCTAGATCAGGAATTCCTGATTTTTTTATGCCGTTTCTTTTTTCTTGAACAGGTATCGTATCTCGTCGAACAGTGATATATATGCGATCAGCAATACGAAGAGGCTGTAATACAGCAGATACGGCGTTTTCAGTATCATCGGCAGCAGGAACAGCAGCAATCCGGTCAGCTTGTTCAATATCGTATGACGGCTGGAGAATTCTTTCTTGAACAGAGCGATCAATGCGTAGCAGACTGCCCGTAATACTAAAACGGCTTTGATCAGAAGAATGACATAATCCGGCAGGTATTCTACCAGGAGCAGCCAGATCTTGCACATCATGACGCTGTAGAATGTGAGGTCTGCGGCACTGTCCAGCTTGGAACCGAGCCTGCTGACGGTATGCAGTTTGCGGGCTACGAAACCATCCAGTGCATCGGTGATTCCGGTCAGGATATAGACATAGAAAAAGACATCCGACAGAGTTTCCAAAGGAAGCAGACAGATCGTCCCGATGATCCTGATGATGGTGATAATGTTTGCGAGGTTCTTTCTGATCACTGATGTCTCCCGAATAATATTATAATACATGCGAAACAGATATGGACTTTTATGCATTGAGATGAATCGTTTTATATGGATTTTAAAAAGATCATCTTTACAGGACGATCTTATGTTCATGAAATGAATCAGAAACCAATGTATCTGTCTTCGCCTGCCCCATAGCGGATAAGACGAAGCCCTTTCTGATCGATCAGCACGATATCGAAGAGCTCCTGACTGACCGTACCGATCTGACGCTGCAGAGTGAAGGAACCCTCCGGTTTCTTGTTCGGATAATCTTCCGGTTTCATCGAAGCGATGCCGATGATCGGAAAACCGTACTTCTGATTCACCAGATCCGCATGGATATGGCCATGGATATATGCCAGGATCTGTCCGTTACGTTTCTGATGATTGCTCAGGATCTTCATGAGTCTGTTTTCATTGTGGATCGTTTCATTGAGATAATCGGAATCAGAAACAGGCGGCATATGGGAAAAAAGAAGGATGCGTTTGTCTTTTGGCGTCTTGAACAGAAGATATCGCAGCCAGCGCAATGTCCGCCTGGAGAATCCGAAAGGTTCATCGCTTTCTGGATCATAGGATGACAGAAAGATCAGCCTGAAATCTTTGCGGTCGTAATAACGGTCTTCTTTCTGCGACTGCAGATAGAATTCTTCGGCTTCGTTCCGGGTGAAAGAATCAGGATTGTTATGGAAGTCATTGAAGTCGTGCTCGCCCAGGCAGCGGTATACCGGGATCCCCAGACGTCGCTGGGCTGCTTTGATCCGTTTGACCAGTTCCTTGGTCTGCGTCTTCGGCATGAGGCCGTCCGAAAGATCCCCCAGATCGATCAGAGCTTCCGGATAGACTTTGCGGCAGAGATATTTCATGTCTCTGAGACTCTCTTCGCTGATGCTTCCATAGGCATAATGCAGATCGCTTGCCAGCAGGAACAGTGTATCTTCTTTCTTGCGGAACAGTCCGATTTTCTTGATGACGCGTTCTTCTTCTTTCCTGAACTGTTCCTTTCTCTTGCGATCCGATGGCATGTCCATTACATCGAAGAGTTCCTTGAAAGAACGGTTCTCCTTTCCCTGCAGTTCCAGACGCAGATAGCCGTCTTCTTTCATCGCAAACTGATGTCTTTGCCAGCTTCGGTCATAGTATCCCGGAACAAAAGTGCAGTAGATCGCTTCTTCGTCATAAAGACCGCTGTGCAACAGTTCCGGACGGACATTCGCACGATAGAAAAAAGTGCGATATCTGATGTCCTCACGCGGACGCAGGATCGTTCCGCGATTCAGATAGATCGGTTCATAAAAGACGGAAGAATCATCGGATGGCATCGTCTTTCCGGTCTCGGGATCGATCGTTTTGCCTGACAACGCGTTCTGTTTCCTGGCAGGATCTTCTTTCAGAATGGGTTGTACGTAATCCTGGGCGTTATTGGTGATGTAGTCGGTCACTCCCAGACGATGCAGCTCGGTATAGCTGTAGTGGTATGGTTCGCTCTCGTCGGGATACAAAGGTTCTTTATCCGCAAGATTCCAGGCACGGACGACATATCCCGAAGCATCGAAGCCTTCCAGGGAGCCGATATAAGGATGGATCTCGTTGGTCTCCAGCTGGGCTGCCGTTTTGATGCAGTCGCGCACATCATCCGCCAGGACTGCCAGATGGGCTTTCGGACTTAACGCTCTTAACAGACGCAGGGAATCGTGATTGAACGAAGAATAGATGATATGATCCTCCAGTTCAAAAGCCTTGACCATGGCCAGGACTTTCTTCTCCATGCCGGTATAGGGAATGACGCTGTTTTTCAGTTCGATATTGATGTAGGTCTCGTTCTCTTCCAGTGTGTTTCTCAATAACGAAAAGACTTCCGCCAAGGTTGGAATGCGATAGATCTCTCCCTTATATCTGATTTCCGCTTCTTTCAGTTCTTCCAGAGTATAGTCTTTGACATAACCCTGCATGTTTGTCGTCCGGTTCAATGTCTCATCGTGGATCACGACCAGTTCATTATCCTTGCTGAGCTGCACATCCAATTCGATTCCGCAGATATCGTATTCAAAAGCCTGCTTAAAAGCTTCAAGCGTATTTTCCGGATACAGATAACTAAGTCCCCGATGAGCCCAGTAGTTCATTATTCTTCCTTCCTCATTATATACTGCCTGTCTTCAAACAGGATCAGACTTTCTTTATTTCCCGTATGACCCAGTCGTCATGCACAAGATCATAAGGGCTTCCGCAATGCGGGCACTTCTTTTCATGCAAGGCATCGAAACTTCCGCCGCAGTTCGGGCATTCGATTTTCAAAAGATCGAAACCTGGATCGGTATGGGAACCGTTTTCCCGTTCGATCGTCAGCAGGTAGTTTTCATCTCTGTGATAGATACGGTCTTTGTCGTAGGTATTGCATAAGAAAGCCTTGACCCGGATCCTTGTCATGCCATCGATGATCCGGACATCTTTCAGCTGTAGAGCACCGCGGTACTGGATATCGATCAGATCGTCCAGGCCGGATAGATCCTGGTTGCCTGTATAGATGCACAAGGAATCGCGGTCTTCGGCATAGGCGATGGTCCTGAACAGCGAAATGATCCTTCCTTCGAAGTATTCGAAAGAGAAATCGGGATCGATGGCCTGCAGTTTCTGTGTCAGCTTCTTTCTGGTTCCGAGTCCGGATAACAATGGCAAGGCTCTTCCTGCTTCGTGGAAGACTTTGGCGATAAGAAACATGCTGTTCATCATATAGATGTAAACGGCAGAAAAGCCGCCGCCAAACGCTCCGATCAGCAAGCCGATCAGTGCACGCAGAATGATTGGATATTCCTTGTAAGTGAAAAGACACGTGATAAAAACCAGAATGCCGACCGTGATGCCTGCGATAAGCATCCTTTTCTTGATCTTATCCATCAAGGTGGCCCGTTCGACGATATCGTTGACCGTATAGAACGAAGTGAAACAGGGATAGCTGTCTTCCGTTTCAAAGACCGTTCCGCAGTAGGGACAGCCGTCGTTCAGTTCACTTAAGAGCGTCTGATGGCCGCAGTTGGAACAGGTACACAACTTGTCTTCATAATTCTTCTTATCCAGAAGAGAGCCATAAAAGGTCACAGGCTTTTTCTGTTCCTTAAGGACCTTCTCTGCGTTTTTATAAGTCAGGATACGCTTGCTTTCGCGGTAAAGGATCTTCGCTTCATAAGGATCTCCTTCTTTCAGCAGAGAACCCCGGATCTCATCCTGGACATGTTCATAGGATTCCTCGAAGCTGAGCCCTTTCTTCTTCATGCGTTCCTTCTGTACATTCAGACAGTAGCGCAGTTCCCTGGACGCATACTTCAGTCCTTTTCCATGCAATGTCCATTCATGATAACTGTCCAGAAACGCATCCAGCACATTCGAATCTACAGTCTTGTTTTCATCCATAATATCTACCCTCGTTTTCATTATAACATCTTACAATTTAGCACTCTTTTATCAGGTTTGTTAGCACTTTATACTTGACAGTGCTAAATATTGTGGTAGTATATATATGCAGGGAGTTAGATCCCTTAGTTCATAGGAGGTAGGTAAAATGAGGTATTATCCAAGAAACTATAATGTATTTGAAGACATGTTTGACGATCTGTTCCCGAAAGCAAGCTTCTCCGATAATCTGATGAGAACGGATGTCTATGAGAAAGACGGCTATTACAATCTGGATATCGAATTGCCTGGTTATAATAAAGAGGATGTCCAGATGGATATCATCGATGGCTATCTGAATATCAAGGCAACGCATAACGTTTCCAATGAGGAAAAGGATGCGAAGGGCAATCTGGTCCGGTCCGAGAGAAGATTCGGTTCTTGTTCAAGAAGCTTCTATGTAGGCGAAAATATCAAGGCTGAGGATATAAAGGCGAAATTCGAAAACGGCATGCTGAATATCGTGTTGCCATCCAAGGAACAGAAATCCATCGAATCGAAACAGGTCGTAACGATCGAGTAAACGATCAGGTAAAACATAAAAGAAATCGCGAGTCACAAGATTCGCGATTTTTTATTTGATACATGAGGTGATTATATCGATTCCGTTTTTGGAATCGGATCAAAGCCATTCAGAAGCATTACCATCAATATTGTGTTGAGTTCGTTTTCGCAGACAGTTATATAAAACGAATAGCGTCGGCCATCAGGGTCTTTTCTTTTTGTGACCGGTTTGTCTGCCTTCGACATGACGCCTCTATACCCAAGATATCTCGTGCCAATTCTGTAAGTTCCATCTGACATGAATTTAATTTCAAATTCTCTTTTTCTGTGATTATCGGTGGTAAAAGCCAATTTATTTTTCTTGCTGTTATGAAGAGGTTCGTAGCTGATTCCTAGTTTATCTAGCAGCTCTTTATTGTCCTCGGATATAAAACTGCTGTTTGCTTCTATCATGATGTCTTTATTCCGTTCGTTATTATTGTATTATTTCTGATTAACTGTTTGATAAATCAAATGATTCCCAACCGTTCCGCTTTTTCGATGATCTCTTCTTCACTCAAATCATCGACACGCATCATATCACAAAAAGCAGGCATGAAATGAAAGGGATCCCCATCTCCCATCACCATGGCGGCAGTCCCGTAATAGTGTCGGAGCTTTTCCCTGAGTTCCTCGATATCTGTCACTTTTCTCTTATCCATCGATCCTGCTTCCTCCTGTGCTGTCTTTCTTGATGACGATCTGGTTGTCGATCCTCTCCTGCAGTTCCTTGACGTGCGAAATGATGCCCACAAGCTTGTCTGTGCCTGTCAGGTCCTTCAATGCTTCAAGGGCATTATTAATAGCGTTGTCATCCAGAGAGCCGAAGCCTTCATCCACAAACATTGCATCGATATGGACCGAAGACGCTCTTGCCTGCACCTCATCGGACATGCCCAAGGCAAGACAGAGGGATGCCATGAAAGATTCGCCTCCCGACAGCGTAGAGACTTCTCTTTGCGATCCATTCACATGGTCGATGATATTCAGATCCAGACCCTTTTCCCCTCGGATGAATTCATACTGTCCGTTCGACATGATATTCAGCCTCTGATTGCCATATGCCAGGATACGGTCGAAGTAAGTCATCTGCACATAGGTCTCGAAGTCGATCTTGGCTGTTCCGTTGACTTTGCCATTGGCGGTATCGGATACGGATCTGACCCAGGTCAGTTCTTCTTCGAGTTTCCCGATCTGTTCTGAAACCGCTTCGATGTTGCGTAAAACGGCAGCGTTGTTTCTTAATCTTGCGGAAAGATCTGTGTACTTCTGGCTGATCCGTTTCGTTTCTTCTTCAGCTTTGATGAAATCGGTTTCCGCTTTTTCATAATCGATCTGACCGATATCTTTCAATGTCTTATCGAATCCGTCGATCCGTTCTTTTAAAGCAGTGAGATGGAGTTTTTCTTCCGCTTCCGCTTCTCTGGTTTTCTTCAGCTCGGCATTGTATCGGTCAATCGAAAGATTCAGTTTTACGTATTCCTCTTCCGTTTCTTTCTTTGAACCCGGACAGTTTTTCAGCGCTTCCTGGTACTCTTTCTCTTCCGTGTTGTGTCTGCCTTCGATTTGAGAAAACTGTTTCTCTGCCAATACATGTCTCTCTTCTTCCGCTTTCTGTTTTTTGCTTTCTTCTTTCAGTGTTTCCTGCAGTTTCGTTTTCAATGAGATCTTATCTTCGATTTCTTTTTTAACGATCCTTGCTTTTTCAAGTTCTTTCTGCAGCGCTTCGTTTCTTGCGGAATAAGCCGTATCATATTGTCCGATCTCGCTGATCTGTAGATTCTTTTCTGCCAGTTTCATGACTTCAGAAAGATCGCTGTCGCGTTTTGTCTTGGCGGAAAGAGCCTTGGCATTCTTATCGTTTCTGATTCTATCTGCTTCGTTTCTTTCATTTTCCGCTTTTTTCAATTCTTCTTCGCTTGGCGCGCCGTCGATCATTCCGGCAGGATCCGGATGTTCGATGGAACCGCAGACAGGACACGGGATCCCTTCTTTCAAGGTGTTCGCCAGCAAGCCTGCCTGATTGTCCAGGAACAGCTTGTTCAGGTGCTCATAGCGTGTCTGGATCTGCCGGTATGCGCCGTCTGCTTCGAGATATTCTTTCTGGCTGGCGGAAAGGGCTTTTTCCGCTTTCAGGAATGTTTCATGTTTCTCTGTCATCTCTGCGAAGCGATCAAAGCGATGATTCAGTTCGTTCATCGTTTTCTCGGCATCCGTCAGCTGTTTCTCTATGCCGGTCAGCGAATCCAGCTGTTTGTTCTGGTCTTCGATCAGCTTGCTGATCTTTTCAACGCTTTCTTTTGCTTCTTCTTTCCGTTTTGCAGCAGCCAAAAGATCCTGCTTCGTCTTATCCAGCACATTTTTTCTTTCTTCCAGTTTATTGAACTCTTCGATCCTGAGCTTCAGTCTTTCAAGTTCCTGGGTTTTTTCCGTATATGCCTTTTCCTGGGAAAGATACTGTTTCAGTTCCGCTTCTTTCCTGCTGTGGTTTTCTTGCGCAGGCTTCAGTTCGTTTTCTGCCTTTATCTTTCCTTCTGCGGCTTTTTTATGATTCTGCGCTTTTTCTCTGTTTTCGATGGCTGTCTTGTAGGCTTCCTGTATTATCTTCTGCTTTGCTTCGAGTTTCCCTTTCTCTTCCTCATCCTTGCCGATGAGCCGCTTCAGTAGATCGATCTTGCTGGCGGTAAGACTTGTGCCATCTTTCTTCATTTCTTCCAGTTCGATATCCAGGACATTCGTTTCTTCAGAAACTGCGCCATCAAAATACTGATCGATGCTTCTTCTGCTTTGGATGCAGGCTTCATTCAGTTCTTTGTATCTGTTTTTCAGTTCTTCCTGTATATCCAGATAATAGTTCGTAGAAAAGATCTTCCGGAAAATGTCTCCGCGTTTTCCTTCCTTATCCAGCAGCAGTTCCTTGAAATCTCCCTGAGCGATCATGACGATCCGTTTGAACTGATCAAAATCAAGACCGAGGATATCCCGGATCGCGCTGTCTGTTTCCTTCTTGGCTCCGGAAACAAGATGTCCGTCAGGATATTCCAGTTCAACGGTGTTTCCTTTGTTCACGGACCTGCCTTTCCCGTTATCGATCATCTGTCCGGGAACTCTTCTGATTCTGTATCGTTTTCCATCGTTCTCGAAAGAGAATTCCACATAGGTCAGAACAGAATCGTCCGCATACTTGCTTCTGAGCTTCTGGGATTGTGTACCGGCTTCTCCTGCCGATGTCTTATCATAAAGGGCATAACAGATCGCATCGAAAATCGTCGTCTTTCCCGCCCCGGTATCCCCGGTGATCAGAAAGAGTCCGTCTCCTTCAAATTTCGTGAAATCGACAGTCGCTTCTTTTGCGTAAGGGCCAAAGGCCTGCATCGTCAGTTTTAACGGTTTCATCCTATGCCTCCACCTTTCCGATCGCTTCTTCCATGATCTTCGTCTGTTCCTTCGTCATCTTTTTTCCGTTGACCATTTCATAGAAGTCATCAAACAATTCCAGTGTCGACTTCTCTTCCGTCAGATCGATCAGACTGATCTTGTACTGATTCCTGGTACGCGTATTGTCATAGTCAAGCTTCAGAAGATTTTTGTATACTGCCCTTATTTTTGTTGCGCCATCGGGAATGTCCTGTTCATCAGTCAGAATGACATGATAATAATCTTCCAGGTTGAGTTTCGAATAGTATTCCTCGCTCATGATTTCTTCGAACGTTCCCGTGATCTCTTTCAGTTCCCGTTTCGGTTCCAGATTGATCTCTCTGATCTGAAGCTTTCCTTTTTCGATCTCGATGACTGTTACGCTGTTCTGATTGCTGATTTCAGAGAAAGAATACTTCAATGGCGTTCCGCAGTAACGGATCTTCCCTGCGATCGTCTGTTTCTTGTGGATATGACCCAATGCGACATAATCGAAATCCATCATCAAAGAGGCATCGATATTGTCGATCCCGCCGATCGACATTTCTTCCGATCCGCCTTTTTCCGCACCTGTCACATACTGATGGGCGACAAGGATATTGATGCGCTCTTTATCGATATTCATATCGCTGATGATCGTTTCGAAAGCATCTCCATAGGTGCTGATATCCTTGTCGGGATAGAAATGTTTCACATTAACCGGTTTGATGAAAGGAACGAGCCAGATGTCTGCGTCTTTGTATCGGACGGCTTCGATCGTTTTGTTGTAGACAGGAGAAATATGGATCCCTGAATTCTTGAAAATGGAGGAACCGAAGGCGATACGCTCTGCAGAATCATGGTTTCCGGACACGATGAATACTTCCTGTTTCTCTTTTGCGAGCTGTGAAAGGAAATCATCGAACAGTTCGACAGCTTCCGCCGAAGGGATCGATTTGTCATAGATGTCTCCGGCAATCAGGATCCCGTCGGGTTCTTCTTCCTTGATGATGTGCATGATTTCCTTCAGGATATATTCCTGGTCTTCGATCAGGGAACGCTCCAGAAGCCGTTTTCCTAAGTGCAAGTCTGATAGATGGATCAATTTCATAGTTTTGTTTTCTTTCTATAAATCATTATATTGTTTCGTGTTTTGCGAGTCTATGATGGATCATAGATCACGATCCTATTATCGCTCTTCAGGCATACAAAAAACGCGACAGTACCGCGTTCTGTTGCAATGGCACCCCGCAGATGATTTGAACACCTGTCATGAAGTCCGTAGCTTCACGTTCTATCCTTTGAACTAACGGGGTATGGTCAGTGTGGCAGGATTCGAACCTGCAGCCTCATGCTTCCAGGGCACGCGGAATTCCAAATTATCCCACACACTGCTTGGCAGCCTCGGAAAGAATCGAACTCTCATCACTGACTTAGAAGGTCAAGGTTCTGTCCATTGAACTACGAGGCTGTGGTGCCAGATCAGGGAGTCGAACCCTGTTCATGTGGCTTATGAGGCCACGCGAGATACCGACCTTCCACCTGGTTTGTGGTGCCTCCTGAAGGAATCGAACCCTCAACCTTCTGATTACAAGTCAGCTGCTCCACCGATTGAGCTAAGAAGGCGCAAGACGCTGTTTCAGGTAAATTGATTATAAGTCAAATCCAAAGAATTGCTGTGAGCGTCTTTATCTTAAGGGATGATCCCTTGAGAACAATTGGTACAGGCATCTGGGATCGAACCAGAAGTCTTCCGGTTATCAACCGAATGCTTTGCCTCTTAAGCTATGCCTGTATTGGGGAAACGGCGCGGTTACGCTCCGCGGTCATCCGGGCCACGACCGGACGTTCTGCTATTGAACTACAGTCTCCATATGGCGGTTCATCTGAGACTTGAACTCAGGATCTTCGGTTTAACAGACCGCTGCTTTATCCGTCTGAGCTAATGAACCATGGCTTCCGTCCTGCGATTTGAACACAGATTGCCTGAGTCAGAGTCAGGTGTCCTGCCTTTAGACGAGACGGAAAGATTGGAGCGGGTAAACGGAATCGAACCGATATTTTCTGTTTGGAAGACAGAAGTACTGCCGTTGTACGACACCCGCATTGGCGGATCGCCCGGGGTATGATCCCGGATCACCCTGCTTAAGAGGCAGGTGCATTCTCCATTTATGCTAACGGTCCGTATTGGTATCCCCAGAGAGATTCGAACTCTCGACCCACGGATTAAAAGTCCGCTGCTCTACCGCTGAGCCATGAGGATATGGCGGACTTCCCCGGTTACGCTCCAGGCTCTTCGGTGTTTCAGACCGATGCTTTCACTAGATTAGCTTGAAGTCCGTGTGTGCCCGTTCGGGCACCTTATCTGCTGATGACAAGGATGTCATCGATCGTGGTATCGAAGATCTCTGCCAGCACGACCAGGTTGTCGATGGTTGGCAGGGTGTCTCCTCTCAGCCACTTGAAGATCGCCTGCGGGGTGTTGAAGCCCAGCACATACTGGATCTCCTTGATGGAGAGGTCTCTTTCTTTTCTCAGATCGGAGATCCTACGTCCGGTTCCGATCAGATCTATTCTTGTTGTTGTGCACATTTCATTCCTCCTCAAACAAAAACCGCTCGTCTTTTCTGTAGCTGACGGGCGGTTCATATCTTGAGATAAGGATCTTCTATCCTAAAGCTGATACAATAAACAGTCTGCTACAGAATGCCAAAAATTACACTTTTCATGGCGTGTATTCATAATCGGCGTAAAGCCTCTTCCCTGTTTTCTTGACATAACAGTTAGCATTTTATTACCTCTCCGGTGATATTATAGCATGGATAATTCGCTTGTAAAGAAAAGAAAGATATACCGGTGGTATATCTGCGAATTGTTTTAGAACGCTTCTTTCAGCGCCAGTATTTCCATGATGACGGTCAGGATCAGAGCCAGAAGGAAGTACCAGGTCGGAGGGAATTTCTTGAACAGGCTTTCCCAGAAGATGATTCCCATAGACAGCAACAGGAACATGACCGTGATCGGAAGCAGCGAATGATTGGGAATCGCCGTACTAAAGGGAATCATTAGACTGAAGAGAATCAGATCGATGACAAAGAAAGGATCGGAAGTGCCATTGCTTCTTTGACGTTTCTTTGAACGGTTTTGATGTTCCGTGCGATGTTCCAAGGCAAGTCCTTTTGCGTCGCAGTTTTTCTCGTGCTGCTCTCTCAGGTTCTTTCCCTCGTCGAAATCCCACGCGGAGATCCTGCTTTCCCGTTCCTTTTCTTCCGCGTACCAGTTGTCGCTGCTGCTGTATTCTTTCTTATTCTTCATCGTTCTTATCCTGTTTCATGGTCATCTCTTGCGCTTTCTTCAGCTTCTCATAACGGTCCATGCCGTTGTTCAGAAACATGGATCGGTAAGCCATGATGTTCGGTTTATCTTCTTCGATTTCATTCAATGAAAATTCATCTTCATCGGGATAGACGATCTCGAAACGATCATATCCGTCTTCCTGTAATGGAATATCATATTCTTCATACATCATCCGAATGACGCTCTCATCGATGCTGTTGTCCCGATCGCTGTTGGCTTTGAGACAGTTTTCGATCTGCCGCATTAGCAATACTCCGGTCACTTCGGTCTCTTCGCTCAGGCTCTGCAGAAATGGCTTGCGGTATTTCCGGTAGGTGTTGGTGGAATCCAACACGACATTGTTTCCTTTGGCCAGTTCTTCCTGTATCATGTCATACATGATATCGAACAGCTGTACATTCTGTTTGTCGCTGGAAGGATCCATATCCAGTTTCTTTCTGACAATATCACTGGAATAAATGATCGCATTTTCCCGTTTTGCGATCTTTTCACTGACGTATGATTTTCCTGAGGCAGGAACGCCTGTCATCATAAAAAGCTTTGCCATAGTTTCATTTTATCACTCAGAACAGCGAATACTGTTCCGGTGTTTTGTTTTCCTTGTATCCTTTGATGATATCTTCCATCCGATAGAGGATCCCGTATCTTTCACATTCCTCAATGAACGCTTTCCACAGACGTTCATGATCCGGTACGGCACAGTCGTAACGGTTTCCATAATAGCGCTGATACTTTTCTTTCAAGCCGGGGAAATATTCATCAAGCTTGCTGTAGTAGTAATCCCGCTGACGGTCTCTAAGGGTCATGCTCATGTAGGTGTAGATGAAGCGCGCTCCATGTTCGGCCGCTTTTCTGACCAGAAGGCGGATATCTTCTTCCTTGTCTGTGATAAAAGGAAGGACCGGCATCATCAGGATGCCGGTAAATATCCCGTTGTCAGAGAGTTCTTTGATGGTCTCAAACCGTCTGGAAGAAACACAGACATGCGGCTCGATGATCCCAGCCAGTTCATCATGAGGCGTCGTGACCGTGATTTTGATGATGACATTATTCTGTTCTTTGATCTCTTTCAGCAGATCGATATCTCTTAGGATCAGATCGCTTTTCGTATCGATCGCTGTGCCAAAGCCATAATTACGGATCAGCTTCAAAGCGCCTCTGGTCTGTTCGTATTCTTTCTCCAGAGGATTGTAGGTATCCGACATCGAACCGAGACCGATGACGCCTTTGCTGCGTTTCTTCCTCAGCTCCTGTTCCAGAATGGCTAAAGCGTTCTCCTTGCCTTTGGGCTGATCATAGTTTTCAATTACGTAGCACTCGCTTCTGCTGTCGCAATAGATACAGCCATGCGGACAGCCCCGGTAAAGATTCATGTTGCAGTCGACGCCGAACCACTGTTCGCCATAGCTGACTTTGCTTAAGATCGTTTTGGTTTGAATGAATTCCATTGTTTGAGCAGTTTATCCAACGCGTTTGCATTTAATATCAAAAAGGATCATTGAGACAATGAACCTTATGTTTCAGCGATACTTCCAGATGCACCAGATCGCTCTCAGGCCGTCTTTAAAGCCGATTTTCTTGCCCTCTTCATTCGTTCTGGGATAATAGGAAACCGGTACTTCTTTGATTCTGATACCCTTTCTGGCGATCTTGGCAGTGACTTCCGGTTCAAAACCGAAACGTTCTTCTTCCAGATCGATCGACTGTATGACTTCTCTTTTGAAACACTTGTAGCAGGTCTCCATGTCGGTCAGTCTTTCCTTGGTAAAGAGGTTGGAAAGTCCGGTCAGGAAGCGGTTCGCCAGCCTGTTGGCAAGATAGCCTTTTCTTTTCTGATTCAGGAATCTTGATCCATATACGACATCGGCTTCCCCTTTGAAGATCGCGTCAACGACCAGCGGATATTCGTTCGGATCGTATTCCAGATCGGCATCCTGAATGATGACGGCATCTCCCGTCGCGTGGGCGATTCCCGTTCTTAAGGCCGCGCCTTTGCCTTTGTTTACGTCATGATAAATGATCTGCGATACCAGCAGTTTTACATCTCTTTCCAGAATCTCTCTGGTATTGTCGCTGGAACAGTCATCGACGACGATGATCTCTTTGTTTTTGATCGGTGCTTCCCTGACTTTTTCAACCAGCTCCAGAATGCTGTTTTCTTCGTTGTAGCAAGGTATGATGATACTTAAAGTCTTTTCTTTCATATTCTATCCCTCATTAAACATGTTATCCCATTCTTTTATATCAAAAATATAGACGGTAGCCAGTCCGGCATCTATCTTTTCGATGCAGTGGCTTTCCAAGAAAGCATCGATCGCCGGATCCGAGCCGGGTTCACTGATGATATAGAAACGATCGACGTCTTCCGGCTTATGTCTTTCCTCCGGATAAATGCGGTCTTTCTTGACATGGAACTTTATCCTGTTTTTCTCATAACCGATCACGCTGTCACGGATTTCGCTGTCCGAAAGCAGTTCAACGACTTTGTAATGACGTTTCAGGGAATATCCGTATGTCAGGCCGTGATCATCCAGAACCTCGCTGATCCGGGCGTATTCCTGCATATTGCTCTGATGATAAGGCAGGGTATAGAACAGTGTCTTGTATGACAGCAGCAGTGCAAGCAGGCACATGCCCAAAAGAAGCAGACGGTTTCCGCCTTGATGCAGATGATCCGTAAAAGAAAGACTGCAGATCACAAACAGCGAAAGGACGCCATTCATCAGATAACGCAGAATCGATGTCTGCATGAAAACGTACTGACCGAGACAGACGGCAAAAGCCAGCTGGCTTGCATAAATGATCAGATCGCGGTCTTCATTGTTTTGCGATGAACGTTTCAGCACTACAGGGATGGTCGGAATCAGCAGGGCAAAGAACAGTTTGATCAGCATATAGATTCCCTGTAAGCTGAAAACAGGAACGCCCTGAGGATCAAAGTAGAAGATTTTCAAATAATCGACCCATAGATCATGAAAGAGATTGCTGACGATCGCATCCGTATCAGCGAACATGAAGCGTTTCTGATATTTATCCATCGCAATGGCTTGCTGATCAAGGTACTTGTATACCAGAAGACCCAGCAGGGTCGATGCGATCACGGCCAGGAAGGAAATCAATCTTTCTCTATCACGGATCGAAGAGGAACGGTATGCGCAAAAGACGGCTGCCAGCAGGATCGGCACATTGGCCAGCGCGGCACTGGCTATACCATTGGCAGCGCTCCACAGACAGAAGACAGACAGCAGAATCAGATTCCTTCCGACATGATGATGCCGATGGATTTCGATGATACAGGACAGTTCCCCCAAAAGGCAGACGAAACCGATCCCGTATATCAGAAGATGATGCAGCAGATTATCGCCGACATAAGTGAAAACAAACAGCGATACCATCGCGCAGAATACGAAACGCATCCATGTTTCCTTGTAAAGCAGACAGGATAAACGATACAGGACGAACAGATAGATGAGGAAATATACTAGCATGCCCAGCTGGTTGGCAAGCAGATTGCTGCCCAGCAGCAAGACAAAAGGCGCCATGATCAGGTTGGAACCGAAGGGAACGATGTAATAGTAGAGGTAGTCCGGATTGATGATGGAAGCGGAACGGAGGGTCGCTTCGGCCCAGAAAACGCCTTCGATATAGTCATAGACATCGTAGTCGTAGATTCCGATAGAGAAAGAAAACACCAGCAAGATCGCGCTTATCAGTACCGCAATAAAAAACACAGAAGCCAGAAGCTTTCTGTTGCTGAAATATCCGGATATTTTCAATAAGTGTTTTTTGTCCAATGTCTGTTTTCTATCTGAGATCCAATGTTTCTTTGAAATATTCGATCGTTTTTTGCAGGCCTTCTTCAAGCGGAACTTTCGGTTCCCAACCGAGCTCTTTTTTTGCCAGATCGATCACAGGTTTTCTTTGGGTCGGATCATCCTGAGGCAGAGGCAGATAGACGATCCTGGACTTCGAACCGGTCAGTTCGATCACCTTTTCTGCCAGCTGCAGCATCGTGAATTCTCCGGGATTTCCCAGATTGACCGGTCCGGTGAATCCCTCTCTGGAGTTCATCATGCGGATCAGACCATCCACCAGGTCGTCTACGTAACAGAATGATCTGGTCTGTGAACCGTCGCCGTAAATCGTGATATCTTCATCTTTCAGGGCCTGTACGATGAAATTCGAAACGACCCTTCCGTCGTCTCCTCTCATGTTCGGGCCATAGGTATTGAAGATGCGGACGACCTTGATATCGACATTATGCTGGCGATGATAATCAAAGAACAGCGTTTCGGCAGCGCGCTTTCCTTCATCGTAGCAGGAACGGATGCCGTTAGGATTGACGTGCCCCCAGTAGCTTTCAGGCTGCGGATGGATCTCGGGATCGCCGTAGACTTCCGAAGTGGAAGCCTGCAGGATCCTGGCATGGCATCTTTTTGCCAAGCCCAGAGTATTCAAAGAACCGATGAAAGAAGTCTTAATCGTTTTGATCGGATCGTACTGGTAATGGATCGGGGAAGCGGGGCATGCCAGGTTATAGATCTGGTCGCACTCGATATAGATATCCTCCAGTACATCCTGCCGGATGAATTCGAAATAAGGATTGCCTAAAAGGTGCCGGATATTGTCTTTCTGTCCGGTAAATAAGTTGTCCATGCAGATGACATCGTAGTTTTCATTCAGCAGTCTTTCACATAAATGGGAACCGATGAAACCGGCTCCGCCTGTAACCAGCACTCTTTTTCGACTCATATTCTAATTATAACAGTATCATCTGGGAAAAGATGACAGAAGCGGTTTGAATTATAAAAAATCCCTGGATAAGGGATTACTGTTTATTTCAGTTCTTCGATCATGTCCCTGATCGATTCCCTGGATGTTCTGGTCTGATATCCGAGATCCTTTGTCGCTTTGTCGTGGGAGAAATGGCCATTGGTATTCAGGATGGCCAGCGAATAAGGGGTCACCAGCGGTTTTCCTTTTCCAAAGTGATTTCCGATGCTTTCAGCCAGAGCACCGAATGGTTTCACCAGAGCATAAGGGATCTCGATCCCTGACGGTTTTCGTTCGCAAATCTCATTCACTTCATTCAGAATTTCTTTTACGGTCAGATAGTGACCGCTCAGGATATAAGATTCTCCGGCTCTCCCTTTTTCGGCACACGCGATGATTCCTGCTGCCACATCCCGGACATCCACAAAATCAAATCCGCCTTGAAGACTGACAGGAATATAGCCTTTCGCCATCGCATCGATCGCCCGGATCATATGATTGTTCCGACGTACATCACCCGGACCGAAGATGCCGGAAGGCAAGATGATATTCACATTCAGACCCTGTTTATAAAAATCCAGAGCGATATTCGCTGCTTCCGCCTTCGACTTGCCATACTGGTCGTCGATCTGTTCCGGATGATAGGATGACGTTTCTGTAGTATCGCCTTCTTCTGCTTCCACCAGACCATGGACCGAGCAGACATAGACCACCTTCAATGCGTTGTGTTCCTTTGCCAGACGAAGGATGTTACGTGTTCCTTCCACATTGACTTTATGAACCATCGGGTTGGCTTTGGAAGCAATCGTTACGATACCGGCGCAATGCAGGACGATGATCTCTTCATCTTCATCATGATGGAAAAAAGCTGTAAGCGAAGCAGGATCTGTCACATCTCCGGTAACGATTTCAACACCGGACGGTACATATTTTTCTTCCCCGAGCAATGCCAAAGCCCGGACTGCTTTTCCTTCGTTCAGCAGCTGCTTACATAATGTCGACCCCAGATGGCCGGATGCTCCGGTTACAAGATAGATCTTTTTCATATCTTTATCACTCTTTCGATTGTACTTAACACTTATGGATTTAATAATGGTGTATCTTTATTTTCATTATAACGGTTGCAGGAATATCTGGATATATAAACAAGTGATCAAAATGATGACCAAAATTAAAACAGTTATCAAAAAAATCCCTTAAAACAGGGATTACCATATTCTTCTATGGAGCAGGTGAGGGGAATCGAACCCCCGTTGCAACCTTGGGAAGGTCGAGTTCTACCATTGAACCACACCTGCTTTGTACCTATATTCTACCACAAGCAGCATGATTCATCTCAACACAAAACAATAAAAATCATGAATAATGTTTGTACTAAAAAATAAACATGATACAATATTATGTGCAGATGAACCATCTGAATGTGGCTCAGCTTGGTAGAGCGCTGCGTTCGGGACGCAGAGGCCGCGGGTTCAAATCCCGCCATTCAGACCATTGAATCTATATCCGGAGCGATCCGGATTTTTTTTATGTAAAAAACGGGAGAATCATTTCTGATTTTCCCGTTAACAAGATTTTTAATGAATATCGTTATACCTCTTTAAGAAGGTAACTACCATTCCTCTGACGCAGTTCTGTCCAACACCGAACTGTGTATTGTTGTTTACTCCTGTAGTGATGCCCGTGGAGTATGCCCAGCGGACTGCCTCATAGAAGTAATTCGATTCTTTCACATCAGGGAAGTTCATGTCCTTCGGATCGT
>JAFYHQ010000024.1 GCA_017539105.1 Erysipelotrichaceae bacterium | reverse complement strand
CCATTCTCTGATTACGTGCATCCGCTATGATGAAATAATCGATAAACGGCGAAGTATTACGGAAATCAAGCACCACGATATCGGATGCCTGTTTCTCATCCATCGCATCATATGCCACTCTTAACAAATCTTTCGTTTCGCTCATTCAAATACCTTTCTACGTCATGATCAAGCAAATCGTATGCCAGATAGAGATCCGTGAATGCCAATTCAATGATATCATCATCGATCTCTCTTAACGGTTCCCTTTTATCGCAGATGAACAGGATCAGCGAGAGCTTATCTCTGCTGCTGCAGATCGTATGATTGTAGATCGCATTCAGGATATCTTTATCATGGAAATTCAGTTTTTCTTTCAGATAATACTTTGCAGAAAAAGAATGTTTCACGCCTGATGGATAACTGATTTTTTCAGGATCATAATACCTGAAGTATCTGTCATGGAAGTTTTCAGGAAATCCTTTGGTACAGTCATGCAGCAAGCCTGCGATGTATGCTTTTTTTGGATCAAGATGATATCTGAGCGCCAGTTTCGCAGCGCATTCCGCTACCGATACGCTATGCATAAAACGATGTTCGTTCAGATTCTTCTGGACCATGACAGAAAGCAGTTTTGGATCATTGATCACTTGTTTGCGTTCTTTCGATGGCAAAGTCATGAAATTATCGAAAGTAAGTTCTTCTATCTTCATGGCAGATCAATCACTTTTTCCTTTGAGCGCTTGAAGATGACAATGCTTCTTCCGACATGCTGGACAAGTTCGCTTCCCGTGGATGCCAAAAGATCGATGATCAGCTCGTTTTCCGGGATCTCACAGCTCTTCAAAACAGCGATTTTCAGCAATTCTCTTTTTGCCAGAGCTTGTTTCAATGAAAGGATCAGATTCTCTGCCAGGCCTTCTTTTCCGATCTGAAACAATGCTTTTTCATTGACTGCCAATGCACGCAAATATCGCTTCTGTTTTCCATTCAGCATCAGATTTCTACCTCGCTTCCATAAACCGCCACATTCCTATGTACATGCACATTGATCCTGCAGTTGCCTGTGACTTTAAACATACCCACTCCTTTGATGACAAAAAGCTGTTTCTTTTTGATTTCAATCGTTTCTTTTTTCTCGATCGGTGCCTTCAGTTCAAAACCATTTACGTTGTTTCTGACATACTGATCGGCTTTTTCATAAGGACTGCGATGGATCTTCAGATCATTGCTGACATAGAAGATGATGCTGGCCTGATCCTTTGGATCGACATCCACTCTCAACAATCCTTCCAGAAAATAAGACTGCCTGCTGTTGAACTGAAAGATCTGCGGACGGATCGGTTTCGAAATCTTCAGTTTCTTGTTCATTTTCAGATCGAGATAGGTCGTGTAATTCTCGCCATCCAGCAATCCCGGAGTATCTATGAACGTGTAGACATCATGTTCGATGACCGTTTCATCTAGAGTCGTGCCCGGATAGATGGAAGTAGTGAGCCTGCCTTCATGAAGCAGCTTATTGATGAGTGTGGATTTGCCTGCGTTCGTTCTTCCTGCGAATACGATCTTTCTTTCTTTCAGTTCATTGATGACTTCATAGAGCTTTTCATTGAATGCATTCTCGAATCGGTTCGTCATAATCGCGGCTTTGATCCGGGGATATGTTTTTCTTAGCTTTTTTATCTGTTTCGTAAATATAGATTCTAGTTTTTCATCTCTGATATTTTCAGGAAGGATATCGGTCTTATTGATGATCAGAACGACATCATAGTCCATGAAATACTCCATAATATCATCCTGAGGCAGACAGAAAATATCCAGAATATCGATGATCACAACAAACAGATCCTTCTCATACCGATGGAACAGATCAAGAATAAAATTATTATTCAGATGATCCGCCTTGAAATGAACCACATCATCATAATGGATCAGTCGGAAACATCTCTGGCAGTATTCCTGACTGATATCTTTTATATATCCGTTCTTTTCAGGAAACTCCGTCTGCAATATAGTTCCGCAGCCTTTACACTTTTTCATGCAGCAAATATCTCCAGATCAGGTTTTCGATCTTTCTGTTCCTGGCAGTCGTTGGTGTGTCTTTCTCATAAAGCTGTTTCGTATAGATCCCGTAGCAACCGCTGAGATTCGCTCCCAGGATATCCGTAAGTAGCTGATCCCCCAGCATGATGGTACGTTTTGGTCTGATATTCTTTTTTTTGCACATCAGCCAGTATGCAAAAGGCAACGGTTTCAAAGCGAAATGCTTGTAATCGACATCTAGATCTTCAATGAAATCCGTCACTCTTTTTTCAAAATTATTCGAAAGGATCACTACTATAAAGCCATGATCCAGAAGTCCCTGAATGAAAGTCCTGTTTCTTTCATCTAGCATGCCTACATCCGGTTCCGCCATCGTATTGTCGATGTCAAGAAAGATCATATCAAAACGATCCGCATACTCTTCTGGATGGAAATCAGTGAAAATATCTATTTTTTCTTTCGGTCGGAATAATGCCATTTCAGTCAAATAAGGAAATCTGTTCCACTTCTTCGCTGTCGTTCAGATAATAATCATCAGGCAGATCTATGATATCTACATCGATGATATCCGTCATGTTTTTCTTCAGATAGAAATAATCATTCCTGATATTCAACGGATTAGAGAATGACTTGTCGGGATCCATGAATGGTATTTCCGAAACATTCAGTTCTTTCAGCTGATCGTTTTCTGAAACATACAGAATATCATAGCTGGAAACCATCTGGGCTTTCTGTATGAAATGCGGATTAGATTTGATCTGTTTAAACAAAGAATAACCCTTCGTATTACGCGAAGTATAGGCAAGACCGTTCTTATGCAGACGTTTGAAGCCACCCTTGTTGCTGCTTAAAAGAATCTCTTCATTGTCATGATGATCGACGATTATCGCAGCAAGTTCATCTTCCCTGACATTCATGCCCATGACGCCCTGCGCTTTCATGGCGATATCGGAAATGATCTCGGAAGAATAATGATTGCACATGCCGCCTTTGGTAATCAGGAACAGATCATCATTTTCGTAACAGATATTGACTGCAACAAGCTCGTCATCCCCTTTCAGTTTCATGCAGGATAACGCTTTCGAAGTGCGTTCAACGGTCATTCTAGGCAACGATGTCTTCTTGATCATGCCTTTTTTGGTCGCAGTAATCAGGAATGCGTAGGTCTCGAAATTCTTGACGATGATCGCGCCTACGATCTTTTCATTGCCTTCCATTTTGACATAATGAGAAACATGTCTACCCATATCCTTGAATTTGCAATCCTCGATCTTGTAGACCGGAATATAGGCGCAGTTCGCTTTATTCGTGAATACGATCAAAGTATCCAGCGTATCGCAGACTTTGACACCGATCAGGATATCTCCTTCTTTGACGGATGGGATCTGATTCTCGTTCGCATTGAACGCACGTTCCGAGAATCTCTTGATATATCCATCTCTGGAAACGCTGATGTAGCAGGACTCATTCGCAATCATCGCGATCTTGTCGATCACGACTTCCTGTATCTCATCTTCAATCAGTGTCTTACGAGGAACCTGATGTTCTTCGTTGATTTCTTTCAGTTCCTTTACAAGCACCGAAATCAGCACGTCTTTGGAATCAATGATCGCATTCAATTCATTGATTTCCTTCACCAAAGTCTTGTTTTCTTCTTTCAGTTGAACGATATCGGTATTCGACAAACGATACAGGCGCAAAGAAACGATCGCTTCCGCCTGTTCTTCCGTAAACAGGAATGCCGCTTTCAGCCGTTCTTTGGCATCTTTCTTGTCATTGGATTTCCGTATCAGAGCTATGACATCATCGAGGATCGATATCGCTTTGATCAGCCCTTCTATGATATGCAGACGTGCCATTTTCTTGTCTCTGAGATAGGTTGAACGCTTCAATACGACATCTTTGCGGTGTTCGATGAACGCATCTAAAGCATCAGTCAGGGACATCAGTACCGGCTTATGATTTACGATCGCAACATTATTGTAGGAATAATTGATCTGCAGATCGGTATTTTTGTAAAGATAATTCAGGATCAGCTGGGCATTGTTTTCTTTTCGGCAATCGATGACGATCTTCAAGCCATCTCTTCCCGATTCATCTCTGACATCAAGGATCCCATCTATCTGTTTGGATAGATAGATATCGGAAATCTTCTTGACTAAAGAAGATTTGATCACTTCATAAGGGATCTCGCTGACAATGATCTGGTTGCAGGTCCTTGTTTCAACGATCTCGCATTTGCTTCTGACAACGACCTTGCCTTTTCCTGTCGCAAAAACATTCTTTATTTCTTCTTTGCCTTGAACGATGGCTCCGGTCGGAAAATCAGGTCCTTTGACAAATTCCATCAGTTCATCCAATGAACAATCCGGATGATTTAAGCGGTAGACCGTCGCATCGATGATTTCATTCAGATTGTGTGGAGCGATATTGGTCGCATATCCCGATGCGATACCTGTCGAGCCATTGACCAGCAGTACCGGGAATGTCGCAGGCAATACCGTCGGTTCCAGGTCCGTATCATCATAGTTGTTGGTCATGGCAACGGATTCATATGGAATATCCCTGAGCAGAAGATCTGCAGATTTTGCCAGTCTTGCTTCGGTATAACGCATGGCTGCCGGAGGATCATCATCGATCGAGCCGTTGTTTCCATGCATATCGACCAGCGGCAGGTTCATCTTCCAGTCCTGGGACATTCTTACCATGGCTTCATAAATGGAACTGTCACCATGCGGGTGGAATGTTCCCATAACGCTTCCTACGGTCTTTGCGGACTTCCTGTGAGCTTTTTCATAAGTATTCCCATCGATATACATCGAATAAAGAATCCTTCTCTGAACAGGCTTTAAACCGTCCCTGGCATCAGGCAGAGCACGTTCCTGAATGATATATTTCGAATAACTGCCAAAACGATCGGATACGATATCATCCAATGTTTCATTCAGATAATTCTCTATGATCTCTTCTTTTTTTCTTTTAGCCATTTCTTGTTACTCGATAATCTTCTTCCAAAGTGAAATCGATATTGTCATCGATCCACTTTCTTCTTGCTTCGGCATTGTTTCCCATCAGAACGGAAATCTTACGTTCACATAACGCGGCATCCTCAATTGAAATCTGGATCAAAGTACGTTTCTCAGGATCCATGGTCGTATCCCATAACTGATCCGCATCCATTTCACCTAAACCTTTATACCTCTGGATATCCAGTTTCTCTCCATGAATCTTGCGATATTCATTCAGTTCGTCATCCGAATACAGATAGACACGTTCCTTGTTTTTCATGACGCCATAAAGCGGCGGCATCGCGATATAGACATGGCCTGTTTCGATCAGTTCTCTCATAAAGCGATAGAAGAATGTCAGCAGCAGTACCTGGATATGTGCGCCATCGGTATCCGCATCGGTCATAATGACGATCTTATCATAATGGATATCATCGATATTGAAATGAGGTCCGACACCTGCTCCGATGCAATGAATGATCGTGTTCAGTTCTTCGTTCTTTTCGATTTCCGATACGGAAGCACGTTCCGTATTTAAAACCTTGCCGCGAAGAGGCAGAATCGCCTGGAACGAAGAATCACGGCATTTCTTGGCGCTGCCACCTGCGGAATCACCCTCAACAAGAAACAGTTCCAGTTTCGAAGAATCCTTGCTTTGCGCAGAAGCCAGTTTACCGCTTAAGATCTCTTTGGATCTTGTAGAAGACTTTTTGCCGCTTCTTGCTTCATCTTTTGCTTTTCTTGCTGCTTCTCTGGCGATGGAAGCACGCTGTATCTTTTTGATCAGCTGCGTAGCCAGTTCTTTATTCTCATGTAAATAATAAGTCAGTTTTTCCGTAACGATGCTATCGACCGCTGTTTTTGCCTGTGGAGTTCCCAGTCTTCCCTTGGTCTGTCCTTCAAACTGCAATATATTTTCCGGAATGGAACAGGAAATGATCGAGGTCAGTCCTTCACGGACATCCGAACCTTCGAAATTCTTGTCTTTTTCCTTCAATAACCCTGTTTCACGGGCAAATTCATTCATGACTTTGGTGAAAGCGGTCTTGTAGCCAACTTCATGCGTACCGCCGTCTCCCGTTCTGACGAGATTGACATAAGAGAAGGTATTTTCCTGATAGCCATCGGTATACTGGAAAGCGATATCGACATTGATGCCATCGCGTTCGCCTGTAAAATATACGGTATCATGAAGAACGTATTTATCTTCATGGAGATAATCCATAAATGAGATCAGGCCGTCATTGTACAGGAACGTTTCCTGTTCATTGGTACGTTCATCACGAACGGTGATTTTGACGTTTTTTAATAGAAAAGCTTCTTCCTGAGCGCGTTCCAGAATGGTCTGATAGTTGAATGTCGTAGTGCTGAATATTTTATCATCCGGCATGAATGTCACTTTCGAGCCGGTACGGTTGGTCGTGCCGATCTCCTGGATCGGAGATACTTTCTTGCCTCCGTTTTCAAAACGCATCAGATAACGTTTTTTATCTCTGCATACTTCGACTTCCAGCCATTTGGATAAAGCATTCACAACGCTTGCGCCAACGCCATGCAGGCCACCGGCTGTCTTGTATCCGCCATCCTGCGTAAACTTGCCTCCGGCATGCAGGACCGTAAAAATGACCTGCAGCGTGTTTTTGCCGGAACGGTGCATCCCTACCGGCATGCCACGCCCAAAATCGGTTACCGTACAGGAACCGTCTTTATTGATCTGTATGATGATCTCATCGCCAAAACCATTCAGCGCTTCATCAATCGAGTTGTCTACGATCTCCCAGACTAGGTGGTGAAGACCTCTTGCATCGACGGAACCGATATACATTCCTGGGCGTTTTCTGACCGCTTCCAAGCCTTCCAGGATCTCTATGCTGCTGTCATCATATCTTCCATTCATACTATGAAATTATAACATAAAGACAGAAGCACATGTTATAATCCAATTGAAAAAGGAGGACCGGTTCTGCTTATGAAACAAGCTTTATGGATATTGGCTGCTTATCTTATCGGTTCGATTCCTTGGGGTCTGATCATCGGCAAGATTTTCTATCATACGGATATACGCGAATATGGTTCCGGTAACCTCGGAGGAACCAATGCAGGACGCGTTTTAGGCTTTCCTGTAGGCATTCTCGTTATCTTTCTGGATGGTTCCAAATCATTGCTGATGATGTACCTTTGCAGCAGATTATGCCCGGGATTGGAGAAATACGTAGGTCTGGCAGTTTGTTTCGGACATTGTTTTCCGATATTTGCCGGCTTCAGAGGCGGCAAGGCCGTTTCCTGTTCCTATGGATATCTTCTCGGTCTTGCGTTATTTGTGACGCATCGCTATTTCCCCACGTTCATCCTGCCATGGCTTGTTTTCATGATCGTGTTACTGCTTTCCAGAATGGTTTCCCTTTCTTCGATGTGTGGCGTCTTATCCGCAGCGATTTCGATTTTCTTCTTTGTGGACAGACAGATCGGACTCATGGTCCTTGCTCTGGCATTGTTTGTTATATATAGGCATTCAGCAAACATAAAGAGAATACTAAGCGGTACAGAAGCAAAGCTAGGCAGATAATAAACTGATCTTACATATCGAAACAAACAAAAAAGCGAATAATTTCGCTTTTATTGTTTTTTAGAATGAAACTATTTTTCTATTGTCCCATCGATTTCATGATCGCCCGGATCTGCGCTTCGGATGGTTTTCTGCCCATCTGCTGATACATGGAACGGATCATCTTTTCGGTAATCGGCGGATTTTCTTTCAGCTGTTTTTCAAAACTCTTTCTTGTAACGAAGTAAGAGATCGCAGCACCGATCAAGCCACCCAGAACAAAATATAAGATGGAGAACCAAAAATTATTCATAACGATACCTTCTTTCAGTAAAGCCTAATGGGTGAGAAATTTCCCTTTTCTCAGTAGGTGGTCAATCTGTGAATACTTTTAGGATCCCTTTGCAGGTGTTCAACTCCGGTATCCAACTCCGATAGTCCGTAAATGTTGTGTAGGAATTTCATTGTATTCCCATTAGGTAATTTCATTATAGAGAAATATTTCGATTATTACCAGTCTTGACAAGAAAAGAAAGATTTGCTAATGGGAAACAAATGGCATCATGATGTCTTTATAGACATTTTCAAGTTTCCGTATCTGACCCTGGGTAGGTTCATCGGAAAACTCCATGTCATCGTAGCAGATCTGCGACGCGTAGAATTCGCCGTTTACGATAGAAAACACATGCGGTGTCAGCAGTACTTTTTCACCATCGTCGTTTTCTCCCAGGATATCGTAAAGGTATTCATACAGCTGATCATATCGTTCTTTGTCAGACAGCGGTTCCACTTCATCATAAGCATTGATGTAGTAAATGGTCACTCCCAGTTCTTCTGCCGCTTCATTCAGATAATGGATCACCTGCTGGCAGCAGTGACAATTTTCTCTGCCCAGATAGAAGATTCCTGAAGACTTGCTGTCGATGCACTTGAACAATTCTGATACGTGAATGAGACGGAAATTATGTTCCGTAGAACTGACGCCTTTGTAGTTGGACATATCTACTTTAAAAGATTCCATCTCATAAGGGTATTCAGGCACGGGAAGCTGCTTTGAACAGGCGCAAAGAAGAAACAGCAATATGATGAGGATTTTCTTCATCATAGTTTCTTGACCTCGATCTTATCAAAGAGTTCTTCGATCTTTTCTTTGGATGCAAGATCATTGGACATCGAAGTAGCCAATGCTGCGGCATTCGCATATTTGAAAGATTCGATTGTATCTGCTGCTCTCATGACGCCATAGATGAATCCGGCAAGCAGGCTGTCGGAAGAACCGGTCACGTTGATCAGAGAATCCTTATTGTTTTCACTTGTCAGGATCTCGTCTTTGCCGAACATATAGGCATTTTTATCCGGAGCGCTGTACAAGACGTAATCGACACCCTTTTCTACCATTTCCCGTCCTTCTTTCAGGATATCGTCAAGGATATTGTGATCGTTCAGCTTTACCGCGAAGATCTTCGTATCAAGACACTTATCCAGAATATCGCGATCGGTATCCAGAATGATGCGCACGTTTTCTTTAGACAGTTCATGAATGACGTCAACGATCTTGTCTTTGATTTCATCTTCGACATTGCCGGATAATACAAAGAAATCTCCTGCATAAACATTGTTCAGTCTCTGACGGAATTTATTGAATTCTTCATCGCTGATATGAGGTCCTTTCGCATTGATATCGGTCTGTACATCTTTGTCCATGATCTTGACGTTGATTCTGGTATTGTCTTTGATCGTCGTGAACAAAGGCTGGATGTAAGGATAATCGGTAATGAAATTCAGATAATAGTCTTTGGTGAAACCGCCAAGAAATCCCAATGCGACATTTGGAATATGGAAATTGTTTAAAACAATCGAAACGTTGACGCCTTTGCCTCCGGCTTCGAATATTTCCAGATCGCTTCGATTATCCAGTCCCAGATGCAGTTCAGGCAGACTGATGAAGTAGTCCAAAGATGGGTTGGTTGTACAAGTATAGATCATGCTTCGTTCCTCTTTTAGCGCTGTACGGCTTCAAATCTGTTGATCAGTTCATTGACGATCTTTTCATGGATGTCATTGACATCTTCCGTTGTCAGAGTCTTTTCTTTGTCTTCATAGATGATATTCAAAGAAATGGACTTGTATCCTTCAGCGATATGCTCGCCCTGATAAACGTCGAAGACTTCACAGTTCTTTACGATCTTGCCACCCGTCTTGCGTATCTGTTTCAGCAGATCGGCAGCCGGAATATCTTCTTTCAGCATCAGCGAGATATCACGGGAAACGGATGGATAACGGCTTAAAACGGCGGCACGCACTTTGGCTGGTTCCGCTTTCGCAAGATCATCCAAAATCATTTCCGCATAATAGACATCATTCAACTTGTGATTCTTCAGGAAACTAGGATGCAACTTGCCGAAAATCGCAAGAACATTGTTGTCAAAAGTAAGAACCGCAGACTGATACGGATGGAAATGCACAGTATCGATATCATTTTCTTTCAGCTGTATCCTGCCGGAACCGTATCCGATCGCCATCAGCAGTTCATATAACAGGCCTTTAAGCACATAGAAATCTGATTTCAATGCCACGCGTTCCAGTTTCTGATTCAGGAAATCACCCTGCATGATGATACCAAGACGTTCCTGTTCCCCATTTGAAGAATAGACCTTCGATATCTCAAACAATGATAGATTCTCATTATGATGGTCCAGGTTATAGTTCAATGCTTCAAGAAGAGACATCATCAATGAACTTCTGATATAGCGTCTGGCATCCGATAACGGAGACAGCAAAGAAACATCTTCGCCATACGGAACCAGTTTCTCTTTCATATACTCCTTGGATACCAGCGTATAATTGACGGTATCATAGAATCCGTTATTGATGAGGATGGTGCGGATCGTGCGACGGATCTGCTGGATCGGCGTGAGTTTGCCTACGGTCTGCGGGATCAGAGGCAGTGTCGCCTGAAGATCATCGAAATCAGTCAGTCGAACGATTTCTTCATCCAGATCTTCTCTTATCTTCAAATCGATGGAACGGTAGGATGGAATCGAAACATGGAACGTTTCTCCTTCCGTTCTGGTTGAAAAATCAAGGTCTTTCATCACAGATAATACTTCATCCATCGTATATTGCTTGCCGATCAGTGTATTGAGATGCGTCATCGTTTCACTGATCTCATATGGTTCATAATCAGCATTTCCGTATTCAACCGTTTCTTCGATATCGGATGCATCTGCAAGTTCGATCAGCAACTGTACCGCGCGATCGACCGCTTTGATCTGAGACAAAGGTTCCAATCCTTTCGAGAAACGTGCTGCCGCTTCTGTCTGCAGGCCCAGACGATTGCTGGTACGGCGGATCTGTGCGTTGTCGAACAATGCCGCTTCAATGATCAGGGAACTTGTATCATCAAGGATCTTCGTATTATCGCCACCCATGATACCGGCAATACCGATCGGTTTCCCTTCCGAGGTGATCAAAAGATCACCCTTTTCCAGCTGATATTCGATGCCATCCAAAGCAACATACGGTCCTGCATAATCATCTTTGACCGTAATCTCTTTGTTTGGAATGCTTCTAAGATCATAGAAATGCAGCGGCTGTCCCGTTTCCAGCATCACATAGTTCGAGATATCGACAAGGTTATTGATGCATTTGACGCCATTGGATCTCAAATGTCTCTGCATCCATTCCGGAGATTCTTTGATTTCCACATGATTGACGACTTTCGCTAAGAAATGCGGACAGTTGACAGAATCGGATCTCAATTTGAAATCTGATGCTTTTCCTATATTTGAGGCTCCATCAAATTCAGGAAGTTTGACTTCTTTGGAAAGGATTGCACCCATTTCCTTCGCCATGCCATACATGGACAGGCAATCCGGGCGGTTCGCATAGATGGAAACATCCAGGATCGTATCATCATAGCCCAACTTGTCTAGGATATCGGTATCTCCGATTTCAAAGCGATCATCCAGTTCTTCAATGCCATTGTGACTTGGAGAATCTTCCGGAAGAAGATCTTCATCTACGCCTAGTTCTTTCAGCGAACAAAGCATGCCGTTGGATTCCTGGCCGCGTATCACGCTCTTCTTGATCGTGATTTCAGGCAATTGTGCGCCAACCTTTGCAACGATGACTTTCAGTCCTTCTCTGCAGTTCGGAGCTCCGCATACGATATCCAGCACTTCATTTCCGATATCCACTTTGGTGATATGAAGATGATCGGAATCCGGATGATTCTTGCATTCGATGACCTTGCCAACGACCAGATCGGTAGCACGCGAAAGATAAGTGATCTCTTCCACTTCGAAACCACATTTGACCATTCTTTCAACGATCTCATCGGTCGTTAGACCATTCAGATCGATAAAATCACTTAACCATTTCAGACTTAGTTTCATATTCGCCTCCTACATCTTATAAACATCTAAAAAACGGACATCATTTGTATAGAAATCTCGGATATCGGTGATACCGTATTTCAGCATTGCCAGTCTCTCGATACCGACACCGAATGCGAATCCCGTATATTTCTTGGAATCGATATTTGCCATCTCCAAGACATTCGGATGAACCATGCCTGAGCCAAGGATTTCGATCCAACCGGTACCTTTGCAGGTCGGACAGCCTTTTCCTTTGCAGATATGGCAAGTCATATCGACTTCAAACGAAGGTTCGGTAAACGGGAAATAAGACGGACGGAAACGGATTTTCGCATCATCATCGAACAATTCTCTTATCATCAGTTCCAAAGTGCCCTTCAGATCAGCCAGTGTGATATTCTCGCCGATCACCAGTCCTTCGCACTGCATGAACTGATGGGAATGTGTCGCATCGTCGTCATCCCGACGGTACACCTTGCCAGGGCATATGACTTTGATCGGCAGATGATCGCTTTCCGCTTCCAGAACTCTCATCTGTATGGCGGTCGTCTGCGATCTTAAAAGGTGCGTCGGATCCACATAAAACGTATCCTGCATATCTCTGGCAGGATGCCCTTCCGGAGTATTCGCTTTAGTGAAGTTATAGAGATCGGACTCCAATTCCGGTCCTTCCGCAACATTGTATCCCATGCCGATGAAGATATCTTCCAGTTCTTTCCATACCAGATTCAAAGGATGCATTGCTCCGTAAGATGACGTATAGGCATCCAATGTGATATCGATCTTTTCGGATGCCAGACGGTCATTCAAAGAACTGCTTTCAAGTTCTTCTTTTCTGGCGTCGATGGCTTCCGTAATGACTTTCTTGAGATCATTGACCATCTGTCCGAAAGCAGGTTTCTCTTCTTTCGGAAGTTCTTTCATCTGATTCATCAGTTCCTGGATCTTGCCTTTCTTTGACAGATAGGTGATCCTCAACTCTTCCAGAAACTTGCTATCGGCTTCGGAAATGGCTTTTAATGCCTCTTTTTTCAATGTTTCATGATCCAGCATATCATTCCTCCTTACAATGAAAAAGGTGGCTCAAGGGCGTAAAAACGCGGTACCACCTTACTTTATCACTCAAGACCTTTAACGCAGATCCTACGTGGATGATTGGTCCAACCAAGAAGTGAATTCACTGATTATCTTGATATGGAACTTTCAGCAGATGTTCCACTCTCTGAAACAAGAACCTCAGATACTGCTCTTCTTTAACGTACTTCATGATTATAACACACTATTTGAAACAATAAACACATAAAACGTATATCTGCAGTATAGGAAAACATAGATATCAACTAATCATAATGTTCGGCTTTATCTTCCTTGCAGACGATGATCTGTCTGTACTGTGGCTGGTGCTGTATGCACGTTACCAGAGTCAGGATGTTGTCATTTTCATTCAGCCTGACTTTCGTATTGTAATTAGCCATCTGGTCCATCAGTTTGATGTATTTCGCAAAGTAACCGGGATCATCTTCATTTTTCATCGTCTTGTTCATATCAGTCCTGGCAATCTGGGACTGTTCCTCATCCGATGTATCGATCGTGAAAACCCTGGCTACCGTATAATAGCGGATCTCATGATCCAGGATCAGTTTCAGCTTGTTGTTAAGCAGATAGTTTTTCTTTTCCAAGAGTTTATCCAGAGGCGTAAACTGTTTGGAACCGGAAGGATCCCAGTCCCGGGCGAAATGATGACCATAGATCAGGATATTCTGATCATCCAGTTCATTGCGGTAATCCATAAAGACAGAGCCTCCCTCATCGGTCTTATCATATTTTCCCGTTTTCCAGTTGGTCCAGATATAGACATCGTTTCCGGTATATCCGTTCGGATTTTTCACAAGATCGCCATCTTCGGTATAAAACTTGTACATCTCGCCATTCTCTTTATAAACGGACTTCGCCTGCACGAATGACAGATCGATCAGGCCGGAATCAAAGACTACTTGGCCGACATAATCTTCATTGATTGCTTTATTCTCCAGCCAGACAGTCGCATATTCCTGTGGCATTTGATTATCTGCATTTTCCTCAGTCTGCGGAGTATTGTCGACTGTAATTCCTATATCGTCAGGAAGATGACGTATCGCAAATACAAGTCCGGCAACAACTGCAATGACCGCTGCAACCGCGAATGTTTTCTTATTTAAGAACGAAGGAAAATGCCGTTCAGCGGATTTCTGTTTTTTATCTTTTACAACTATGTTTTGAATGGAAGACGGTTCAGATTGTTTCGGACGTTCGGAAGCCTTATAGGAATCTTTGTAACGTTTCTTCAGCTGTTCGGCTTTCAGCCAATCCAATGCTTCATTGTATGCGTCCATGGATACGGAACGGTCATTCTGTGTTTTATTGTCTGGCATTTTCTTTTCCTGTTATCTTAATCATATTACAAATATCGTTTTCTTCCTAATCAAATATCTACAGAAACAAAGAAAAGATGATCCTTTCGGATCATCTTTGAGGAATTCTGTCTAAGCCTGAATTAAGCGACATCGACTTTGATGCCGGGACCCATGTTGCTGGAAATGGTACAAGACTGAATGAATGTACCCTTGACAGCTGCAGGTCTTGCTTTGACAATGACACCCAGCAGAGCTTCGAAGTTTTCTTTCAGTTTTTCGGTTTCGAACGAAGATTTGCCGATCAGGCAGTTGATATTGCCTTCCTTATCGACACGATATTCGACTTTACCTTTCTTGATTTCTTCGACAGCCTGAGCGATATTCTGCGTGACAGTACCGGTCTTAGGGTTAGGCATAAGTCCCTTAGGACCTAAGATCTTACCTAATTTACCTAACTCACCCATCATATCAGGGGTTGCGACGATAATGTCGTAATCGAACCATCCGCCTTTGATCTTATCCAGGATCTCTTTGTCACCGACATAATCGGCACCGGCGTTCTTCGCGATTTCCATGTTCGGGCCCTGCGTGATAACCAGGATCTTCTGGGAACGGCCTGTACCATTCGGTAAGACTGTAGCGCCACGGATCTGCTGATCTGCCTGACGAGGGTCGACATTCAGATTGAATGATACTCTGATAGAGGCATCATATTTGACTTTCGTCGTTTTCTTCGCTAATTCGCATGCTTCTGCAGGAGAATACTTCTTGTTCTTGTCATAGAGACTTAAGGCTTCATTATAATTCTTTGAACGTTTCATTATTCTTCCACCTCGATTCCCATGTTTCTCGCTGTTCCGGCAATGATTCTCATTGCGGCTTCGACATCGTTTGCGTTCAGATCAGGCATCTTGTATTCTGCGATTTCCTGCAGCTGAGCCTTGGTGATCTTTCCAGCTTTTACGGTATTCGGAGTGCCCGAACCCTTGTCAACGCCTGCAGCTTTTCTTAACAGGAAAGCAGCCGGAGTGGTCTTTAAGACGAAATCGAAGGATTTGTCTTCATAAGCGGTAATGATGACAGGAACGATATCTCCATGTCTGTCTTTGGTCGCATCATTGAACTGCGAACAGAACTGCGGCATATTGATGCCGGCAGAAGCTAGAGCCGGGCCTGGTTTTGCCTGGCCGGCTTCAAAGTTTAACTTACAGATTTTTGCAACTTTTTTTGCCATGTTTTCCTCCTTTGGCCTGTGGGCATAATGAAGAAGTTGCTCTTCTACCACAGCTTTTTAATTATACAAGAATCATAAGCGATTATGCAATATATTTATTTATGTTTATAGAAAGATCTGTTATCCAGAGAGAACAGTTTCGGTGTGAATTTTCCTTGCTCAACATCATTCAGTGCTTTTTCAATCGTATTGACTCTTGCATCGATATTGTCGATCAGATTCAGGATTTCCGCTTCCAGGGTTTCCGGACGTACCGGAGAACCGAATTCATACTGTCCGTGATGCGATAGAACCATATGCCTGAGCAGCAGCAATTCTTCGCTGTCTTCCAGATCCAGTTCTTTTCCTGTTTCGTATAGAATCGCATCCAGGATAGAAATATGTCCAAGCAGTTTTCCTTGCGTGCTGTATTCGGTCACGACAGAAGATGTCAGTTCGTCGATCTTGCCAAGGTCATGAAGAATGATTCCTCCCAGAAGATAATCGCGATCAATCGATGGATACAGGTTGCATATGGCGATTCCCAGTTTAATCATTCCGTTGGTATGGGTAGCCAGCCCTCCGACAAAATTGTGATGGATCTTGGCCGCTGCCGGATATTCATAGACATCGTTTGCGTAATGGTTCAGGACTGCTGATACGATCTTGGCAATCTTTTCGTTCTCGATCATATTGAGCGCTTCCTGTATGCCGGTCTGCAGTTCTTCTTTGGAGGATTCGGAACGGAATACGAATTCACTCATATCTACTTCACTTTGAATCACAGGCAAAACACCTAAGACCTTTGCCTGCAGATGTCCCTTATAGATATTGATCTCCAGATCAAAATTAAAGACCTTTCCTACTTCCAGTTCCTTTTCCAAAGCAGGTTTCACATCCCACAGTTTCGCATCGATGCTCTTGGTATTGTCCTGCAGTACCAGATTCAGATAAGGCTTGCCGTTGTTCGCAACACCTCTTTCGCAATAACTGACCAAAAGATCTGCCTGAACCTTTTCACCTTCTTTATAATCGATCACTTTCTTATTCATATCCATCCTCCATAACATCCTTGATATCGTCATAACCGAAACCTTTCTGCAATAGATTCTGCATTATTTTCTGTTTCAGTTCATAGTTTTCGTATTTCTTCTGATATTTCGTTAAAGCTTTCTGATATTCTTTCTTTAATAATTCTAACTCATTTTTTTCATCCATATGCAGATTGTCTACTGCATCTCTGCTGTCTGAGAATGAGAAACCGCTGTTCACAAGCTTGCTGATGATCGCGTTTTTTGTGCTTTTATATGATTTGTTCCTGTTATTCCTGGTATATTTGCTGACAAGTTTTTCAATTTTATCGTTTTCTCTTTTTTCATCTCTGAATAGATATTTTTCAATGATTTCGTCGCTTATTCCGTCTTTTTTCAGTTTCTGCCTGATCTGACGGAATGACAGGTTCTCATTGTCATAATATGTGATTTTGCTTTGACAGTATTTTTCATCGTTCAAAAGATCGTAATCCGAGAGCTTTTTTATGATTATTTCGATACTATCGGGATCGAGCTCTTTTCTTGTGAGATGATCCCTGATCTGTTTTACTGTATGGTCTTTTAACGAAAGTTTTCTGAGACAGCTCTGGTATGCTTTCAATACTTTTTCGTTTTCTTTCAGTTCTTTTAAAGTGTCTTCATCGATACTTGTCCGATTTTTCAGATCATATTTAAAATAGTCTTCCACCGATACGCTGAGACGGTCGTCTTCCAGATAGACTTTAACCATGTCGTTTCCGGTAATGATCCGTTTGATAACGGATTCTTTACCGTCTTTTCTTTCAATGTTTATTTTCTCTTCCGGCATAGTTAAATTATACTAGATAATCATCGATATACATTCGTTTCTGGCTTATTTTAAAGCCATTTCAGCGATATTTTCAATTTCGATGATAAATAATATATAGAAACATGTTTTATCAGTCATCATAAAGAAAAACCCCTGTAATGCAACTTACAGGGGTTATGTTTCTTTAGAATAATGAATTATTCTTTTACACGGGCTTTCAGATTCGCAAATCTTCTCTCGGCATCCTTACGGGCTTTTTCATATAATGCTTCTGCCTGTTCCGGATTGACCTTGGTCAGGTTGTTGTATCTTGCTTCGTCCATCAGGAAATCCTGGAACTTCTCGAAATCAGGCGTCTTGTAATCGATCGTTAGAGGAGATTCTTCGTTACGCGGATCATATCTGTATAACGTGACATAACCACATTCGACTGCCTGTTTCTGAACGACTTGCTGCTTGGACAGACCGCCCTTGATTCCATGCAATTCACATGGGCAGTAAGCAATGATCAGCGACGGACCATTGTAGCTTTCTGCTTCTTTCAGAGCTTTGATCGCCTGAATCCTGTTCGCGCCCATACATACGGAAGCGACATATACATGGCCGTAGCTCATCGCGATCTGACCCAGGTCTTTCTTGGCAACTGCCTTGCCGCCTGCAGCGAACTGCGCGATGGAAGCAGCCTGTGATGATTTGGAAGACTGACCGCCGGTATTGGAATAGACTTCGGTATCAAGAACCAGGATATTGACATTCAGGTTGTTGGCGATGACATGATCCAATCCGCCATAACCGATATCATATGCCCAGCCATCACCGCCGACAATCCATACAGAATCAGAAACAAGATCTCTAGCTTCTTCAGCCAATACGTGAACAGCTTCGCATTTTGACTTGCCTGCCAGTTCACCGATCTGCGGAGCCAGTTTCTTTTCTTCGACTCTATTGCCGTTGTTGGCAAGATATTCTTCGAATAACGCCTTTAATTCAGGTTCGACATTGTCCAGATTATCTTCCATCTTCTTCAGAAGGATCGCTTTCTTGTAGTTCTTGGCCAATGCCATACCATAGCCGTATTCCGCGTTGTCTTCGAACAAAGAGTTGGCCCATGCGATACCATTCCCATTCTTATCCGTAACAAACGGTGTAGATGGAGTAGAACCGCAATAGATGGATGAGCATCCTGTTGCATTCGCTACCAGCATATCCGGTCCGAACAGCTGAGAAACCAGTCTGTAATATGGAGCTTCGCCACAGCCAGGGCAGGAACCAGGAACTTCGAAATAAGGTTTCAGGAACTGCGTGCCTTTCGGCGTATCATTGACAAGATCGCTCTTGTATTCCGTTTCGTTGAACAGGTAGTCTGCCAACGGAGCTTCGTTCATCAGACTGTGGACATCGACCATTTCCAGAGCCTTGTTTCCGCCCTTACCCGGACATTCTGCAGCACACAGACCGCAGCCGACACAGTTGTCAGGAGAAACCTGGACACGGAACTTGTAGTTTTCAGCGCCTTTGCCCATTGCCTGGATCGTAGCGAATTCCATCGGAGCATTCTTGACTTCTTCTTCCGTTAAAGCAAACTGACGGATCGTCGCATGCGGACAAACAAATGAACAGAAGCCGCACTGGATACAGTTGTCAGGGTTCCACTTCGGAACATAGGAAGCGATATTACGATGTTCCGCATAAGAAACATTGTTTCTCATCGTACCATCAAGTACACCATACTTCGTGAAAGCGGAAACCGGCATATCATATCCGGACAAGGTATCGAAGCCCTGTACGAATTCATCGAAATATTCATCTCCGGTCTTTTCGATTTCGAATTTCGAAGGAAGATCTGCCCATTCCGGCTTGACTTCTACTTCAACCAGACCGGCTTTACCTGCATCGATAGCCTTCCAGTTCATTTCGACGACATCATCGCCCTTCTTTCCGTAAGACTTCTTGGCAGCAGCCTTCATCAGATCAAGCGCCTGATCATAAGGCATGATCTGCTCGTTCAAAGCGAAGAATGCGGACTGCAACGTGGTATTGGTTCTTCTTCCCATACCGATCTCGTTACAGATCTTGGTCGCATTGATGATATAGAATTTCGCTTTTTTCTTAGCCAGCTGGACTTTCATTCTGTTTGGCAGATAGTCTTCGATCTTATCGGCATCGATGGTCGTGTTCAGAAGGAACGTACCGCCATCTTTCAATCCGGCTGTGACATCATATTTCAGGACATAGGAATCCAATGAGCAGGATACGAAATCAGCGTTGTTGATGTAGTATGTACTTCTGATCGGATCCGGTCCGAAACGCAGGTGAGATCTTGTGACACCACCTGCTTTTCTTGAGTCATACTGGAAATATGCCTGCGCATACTGATCGGTATTATCGCCAATGATCTTGACCGAGTTCTTGTTTGCGCCGACAGTGCCATCGGAACCCAGGCCCCAGAACAGGCATGAAGTATAAGTGCCATCGATCTTGAAATCAGGATCGACATCCAGTGACAGATGCGTGACATCATCATTGATACCGATCGTGAATTCTTCTTTCGGAGAATCTTTTGCCAGTTCATCATAGACAGCTTTGATCTGGTTCGGAGCCGTATCCTTGGAAGCGATACCGTAACGTCCGCCGATCAGTTTGATATTCTTGTCTTTCAGAACGCTTAAGACATCCAGATATAATGGCTCTCTGGTGCCGATTTCTTTCGTTCTGTCAAGAACAGCGATTTTCTTGACGGTTTCAGGCAATACGTTGAATAAGTATTTAGCGCTGAACGGTCTGTAAAGATGGACGGAAATGACACCTACTTTTTCACCTTTTGCGACTAAAGCATCGATGACTTCCTTGATCGTTTCCACAACGGAACCCATCGCGATGATGATTCTTTCCGCATCCGGAGCGCCATAATACGTAAATGGCTTATAATCTCTGCCAGTATGAGCAGAAATCTCTTTCATGTAGTCGTTGACGATATCCGGAACCTTTGCGAAGTGCTCATTCTGCGCTTCTCTTGTCTGGAATACGACGTCATCGTTTTCAGCTCCGCCTCTTGTTACGGCATTTCCATGCGGATTCAAAGCATTCTCTTTGAATCTCTTTACGGCATCCATATCCAATAATGATTTCAGATAGTCATAATCCATGACTTCGACTTTCTGGATCTCATGAGATGTACGGAAACCATCAAAGAAATGCAGGAACGGAACGCTTGCTTTGATCGCTGCAAGGTGTGCTACACCGGCAAGATCCATTGCTTCCTGAACGGAATTCGAACAAAGCATGCAGATGCCTGTCTGTCTAGCGGCATAGATATCTTCATGGTCACCGAAAATAGACAGTGCGCTCGTAGCTAATGCACGGGCTGCGACATGTACGACACCAGGCAGCAATTCGCCTGCCCACTTGTACATATTCGGAATCATCAGCAGCAATCCCTGTGAAGCTGTGAACGTCGTAGCTAAAGCACCACCCTGCAAAGTACCATGGACGGCACCGGCTGCGCCTGCTTCGGACTGCATTTCAGCGACTTTTACGATATTGCCAAAAATGTTTTCTCTTTTGGCAGTTGCCCACGCATCCACGACTTCCGCCATCGTTGAAGACGGAGTAATAGGATAAATCGCGGCAACATCGGTAAAGGCATACGCGCAATGAGCGGCAGCAGTATTACCATCCATTGATTGGAAAGTTTTTCCCATATTAAAAATCTCCTCCTAGCGATTTTATTATAACCTAAAACAAAAGACATTTATTAATGATTTCAATGCAATTCATCAAATAAATGTCTTTTAAACTGTTGATTGTTTAATTCTCGATTTCATTGACGATATAGATCTTGATCGGGGTACTGAGCGGATATTTTCCCTGACTGTATCCTTCGTCACCGTTTACCGTGATTTTCGTGATTTGGCCCTTGCTCATGGATGATTTCACTTTCACGTATTCAACATTCGTAAATACCGAGAATGGTCCGTTTTTCAGATTGTTTTTGGTTGTTTCGAAATCATTTCCCGTATAGTCCATATAATACTGCGGTCTTAATATGGTTGCCGTTTCTTCCTGCTGCGGTCCGATTGATACTTTATAGTCGATCGAAGAGCCTTTGCTGAAGTAACCCGTATCGTTGGATACGATCGATCCGGAAGCAACCGTAGATGAATACGTTTCCGTTCGTTTGCCGGCTTTTAAGCCATTGTTTTCAAGGTAAGTCAGTAATTCGCTTTCCGTCTTTCCTGCGTAGCTTGTCACATTGATACGGTTGTCTTTGCCTAAAGAAGTCTTATAATAAATAACCGTTCCTTTTGGATATTTACCAGTGTCATAGGATATGACCGTTCCTGCCGGATAATCATTGGAGTATTCCTGAGAACTTCTTGAATATTTCATTCCCAGATCCGAAAGATAATCGATCAAATCTTCTTCCGGTTTTCCGACATAGCCGCTTTCTACTTCGACCATATCTTCAGCGGATGCTTTTCCTAATGACAGACCGTATCGAATGCTTTCATCGACATCATAACTACCGGAACCATGCCATACGATCTTTCCTTTGGCAATGGTATCGGAATACTCATCGCAATCGCTGTCATGATACGGTTTGAGTTTCAGATCTTTGGTGATCGTTTCAAATTCTTCTACCGTTTTCCCTATATAGGCACCAGGCTCAATTTCAATCGTATCGCCTTTTTTACCTAAAGACAGGCCATAATTGAATGTTTCGTTTTCTTCATATGTGCCGGAACCATGCCAGATGATTTTTCCTTTTTCGATTTCATCGGAATAGTCATCGCGTTCCGTTTTATGATTCGGCTTTAATTTCAATTCTTTTGCCTTCGCAATGAAGTTTTCTTCGGATAAACCGATATACTGTCCTGCCAAGACAACGATTTCGTTTTCGTTGATGCCTTTTGAAATTCCATAGGAGATCTTCTCATTCTTTTCGTAAGTGCCGGAACCGTGCCAGACGACGTTTCCTTCTTTTACAGTAGAACTGTGCGAATCGCGTTCTGTGTTATGGGAAGGAACCAGTCCCAGTTCTTTTACCGCTTTTTCAAATTCGCTGACTGATTTTCCAGTATATTTTCCATATTCGACAGTGATCGTATCTTCCGTCTTGCTGTCTTCACTTTTAGATCCGGAGGAAATGTATACTTTCACAGGAGTATCTGTATAGATATTGTCAAGCGGTTCAAAACGGATCACGATTCCTTTTTCAACGGTACTGCTTTCTTCTTCGATATAAGAAACCTCTTTCAATCCGTTTTTACTTGCCCATTTTTCAATCTCCAGACGTGTAGTATTCTGGTCGATCATTGGCCTACCGATGCTTTCAATGAGACCGGAAGATACTTTAAAGGCGATTTCTCCCTTCAGCTGTTCCCCTGCGGCTACAGACTGATAGAATACTTTATCTTTTTCGTATTCCTTGGTTTCTTCATATGTGATCTTGCATGCGTATTTCGGATTCAGAGAACTGCACCATTCATATAATTCATTTGCGTTGTGTCCGATAAAATCGGTCGCTTCCACTTTTTTAGAATCAGTATAGAAGCGATAGCCAAGCAGACCATCGACACACAATGTCAGAATAAGCAGCATTATCGTTAAGATATTGAATCTTTTATTATTTTCCATCTCAGTTTCCTCCTGAAGAATGTTCGACTTTCAGCAACATTCTTGCTCTGACTTTATCAACCAGGAAGCTGGTATTCAGTTGCGATGTATTCAGCTGCGGAAAGCTGTCGTTGTACAGATTCGTCAGTTCCAGCAGATCTCTGTGATCTCCGTTTATGATTTCCAGAAGGATCTTATAAGTGCCATCCAGATCATTCAATGACACTTCGGAACTGTAGCAGATGTTTTCCATATCGTACTGCGACTGGTAGAATGACTGGAAATCAAATTCGCAGGCATGTGTCACCGTATCGGCTTTGATCGTTTCGTTTTCTTTCACATAATACAGATTATGTGAAATATTGCTGCTGTTGTAATTCAGATAGTAGATCATCCCTACCCCTTCGATCTTCATCTTATCGCCTTCATACGCGATCAAATCGATCGTAGCTAAAGAAGAACGCAAAGAAGGTTTGCTGATATTGCTGTGGTCAAGATCATCGTCATACACATCCAGTTCCAGTCTGTAACCGTAAATGTCATTCACACGCAATACATAATCGAAACGATCGGTATTTTCATAACGGAAAGAGAGATCGAAAGATGAACTTCTTAAAACCGTTTCTTTTGTATCATTCTGATACTTTGTCACGAGTTTAAAGATATAACTTCCTTCTTCAAGATCGCTCAAATCATAAGTTACAGTAAATCCTGCGTATTTATAGCTGTGTCCGTCATTGAGGTCATACCAGCTGCTGTCGGTATTTGTGCAGGAAATCGACTTAATTTTCTTATCGCTTGAAAGATCATAGATATTCAACGTATGCAGATTGGAAACGTTTTCTGTGAAATCGTAATTCGTGATCAGCCCGATACCGCTGATAGTAAGTTTCTTATCCTGAATCTGAATGCCATCGATCACGGTAATCGGATCATGCGGTGTATCGTCCTGCGGATCCTCAACCGTAGGAGCTTCAAAGGTACGTCCATATAGCAGAGCGACATTGTCTACATCGATATATCCTATGGATTTGTTGAAATTATATGGAACCAAACCATCATCGGTATTGATACTGCCGTTTGTTACCGCGTTTGTCGATGCGATCTTGTATCGATTGACATCGAATTCTTCGTTATAGACGATAACAGTCAGATCTTTCTGGTAATGAGAACCGAATCTTCCGGTATATAGGATATCGTTTTTGTTTTTTGACTTATAGATTGGCGGATCCCACGCGATATTTGAATCATACAGGATATCGTTGTAATTGTTCTTGACAAATCCGATCGTATATTTATCATAGTCTTTCAGTTTGCCATTGTTTCCTCCGGCATATTTATCAATTGAATATGCGATCGACGCGATCTTCATGCCCCAATATGGGTCGGAAGCATACTGCACATTTATACCTGAACCTTTGTTTCCTACGCAGGTTCCAAAATACCTCCGATTTGTATAATCCATGAACCAGTTCAGGTTTCTTCCCATCTGTTCATTCACGCATACTTGTACACTGGAAAAATAGGTGGCATTGTTTGGCGAATCGTCATAGGCGGACCAGCCGAAAAGATTGTTTCTATTTATCGCATAACCTGATGTTCCATACGCGGATTCCAGGCAAGCCATCGCATAAACGATCAGCGCATTACATCCGTATGTATTCTGAGCATCAATAAAGGCACTCCCTTGGCCATTCATGACGCTGCTGTCGCCTTTTATCGATTTCAGATATTTATCAAAAGCAGAAGCTGAAATATCTGTTTTGGAACGCAAAGGCAGAAACTGATAATAGTTGTAGCAAGTCGCTACCAGTTTCGTCATTGCCGTGTCCGAATAGAAATGAATTCCGTCATCGGAATAGTACTTCTTATCTTTTTTCATGCCTGCATCCAGATAATGCTTCGCGTTATCCACATGAATGGAGTAGCTTAATGCATCATTTCCGTTGATTCCGCTTTTCGGATAGGCACGATAATAATGAAAGACCAGATCAGTATAGGAACCGTTCTGTTCGAACATATAGTAGGAACGATGTGTCTTTACCAGGAAAGGATCTTCGTTTTCATACGTGTTATTTCCGCCTAGCCAGATCGGAATATCATTATCCAGGAATTTATCCGGTACAAGATCGGTATATTCCAGATCAGTAAATCCTTCAAAACCATTCATGTTGACTCGGATATAGCCTTTTCCTGCCGGAGCGATATCATAAGTGCTGGCTCCGCAAGTCTTGATATATGTCATCTCATAATGGTTGGCGATATAAGTGTTTTTGTATAATGTGCTGTTTCGATCCGATGGATTCTGAATCAGATACATTGTCGAGGAATTTCGTCTGCCCGGATACGTATAGGCAAGGCCGCTGTTCATTGCGACGATCTTGCTTGGCGAGTAGGACTTCGAATATCTCACGACATAATCCTTGTTTGTTTTCATTTCGGATTTCGCTGAAGATAAGGAATCGTGGCAGGAAATCGTAGAGAATGTTCCGTCATCATTGATATAGGATACTTCAAACTGAGCTGCCGGACAGCCCATCGGATAGTAGGAATCCGCATGTACCTTAAAAGCATCACCCAGCGGCAGCAGAGTGATGATAATCAGTACAGCAATGATGATCGAAACGCTCTTTTTCAAGTCTTTACTCCAGTACTGTTGGAATCTTTACCCAGTCATCGCTATTCGAAAACTTCAGCATCAGGAATCCGCTGAAATCAGGATTATTCTGAATTGCTGTTTCGAAAAACAGCGCACCATTGTCTCCTGTTACCAGTTCTTTATTCAAGCAGTTCTGAATCTTTTCCGATTCATAAGATTCATCCATGCAATGTATCACTTCTCCATCACTGTCTCTTACGAAATTCGCATCTACGATGACCAGTTTCGAAGCGCTTTCTTCGACATAGATACGGAATGTATATACATTCATCGTGGATGGTATCTGATAATCTTCATCATTATGACGCATCAAGGTCGATATCGAGCTGGAAGATACTTTCACGGAAGCATCTCCTACTTCGATTTTCTGTTCCGTATCGAATTTCAAAGAAGTGATATCTTTCGTATTCTGATTCAAAACGAATTCGATCATAGAAGCATCCAGTTCATTCAGCAATCTTAGTGAATAACTGCCCGTTGTGTATGGAATGAAAATATTGCAGGTATATTCTTTCTCATCGGAAACAACGGATGTTACGTAATCCAGTTTATCGATACGATAACCTTTTTCATTCAATGTATTCAGATATTTGGAAACATCATTTAGATGGATCTTTTCTGATGTCTGCAGGTTTTTCAAATCAAAAGAAACCGCCTTATCCGATTTGAATGTCATATTCGCGATGATGAAATTGAATCCCAGATTATTCGTGTCATCAAGATAGATCTCATAATCATTCAGATTGATCTTGATATCTTCGTTGGTTGAGACAGGAACGGGATCACTGATCGGCTCAGGTTTATCGTTTCCGGCATCACGATCAAAGATCAGTTTGAAAAGCTGATACATGCCAAAAGTCAAAAGAGCCAGCACGATCAGGCAAGCTAAAATAAAAATGATCAGACGATCGATTCTTAGTTTTCTACGTTCAGCCATGTTTTTGCTCCTTCAAAAGAGCTTCTGCTTCGATAAGCTCTGAAAAACGGGAAATCGGAATGATCGCAGCCATAGGTTCATTGTTTTTGACGACGATACGGATATCATCGTGCCCTAACGAACTGATGATCTTGGCTGCTTTCCCCTGATTAAGCTGCGAGATAGGAACCAGCGAATTCAACATCGTTCCCAATAAAGTCTTGTTTGACATACTTACATATTAAAAGAAATAGACATAATTGTCAATATATTTATCGTGTTATATTCATTAATATTGAATATTTTATTTATCGATATATTTATCTATATACTGTTTTGTGTGAATCGGTAAGAATCTTGACACATTTTATCAATATCATATTCCGCTTCGAATCCCAGCAACTCTTTGGCTTTCTTTGTATCAGCATAACATACTGCGATATCTCCCGGACGGCGGTCCATTATTTTGTATGGAATTTCTTTCCCGCAGGCTTTTTCATAAGCATGCAGCACTTCCAGAACGGAATAGCCTTTTCCTGTGCCGATATTGATGACTTCCGTGCCTATATGTTCCGCAGCATATTCGATCGCCTTGACATGCGCTCTGGCAAGATCGACGACATGGATATAGTCTCTTACACCGGTTCCATCCGGAGTATCATAGTCATCGCCCCAGACACGCAGATAATCGCGCTGCCCGCTGACTACCTGAGCGATATACGGAACGAGATTGTTCGGTATTCCATTCGGATGTTCTCCTAACAGTCCGGTTTCGTCCGCACCGATCGGGTTGAAGTATCGCAATATGACACTTGATATCTCAGGATCCGCATATCCCATATCGCTGATGATCATTTCGTTCATTTTCTTTGTCGTACCATAAGGATTGGTTGTTGTTCCTAAGCCGTATTCTTCTTTGAATGGAACTTCGAAATCATCTCCATACACGGTAGCGCTGGAAGAAAATACCAGCTTCTTTACCTGATATTTATGCATGATTTCATACAGATTGATCGAACCAGCGATATTGTTTCTGTAATATAATAAAGGTTTTTCTACGGATTCGCCTACTGCTTTATAACCTGCGAAATGGATGACAGCATCAAAGCTGTGTATCTTGAAAACGGATTCCAGACCGTCATGATCCAGAATATCCGTCTGATAAAAACGAGGCATCTGGCCTGTTATGTTTTCGATCTTTTCAAGCACATCGATCTTGGAATTGTACAGATTATCAACGATGATGACTTCGTGTCCGTTTTTCATCAGTTCGACACAGGTATTCGAACCGATAAAACCGGTCCCTCCGGTTACCAGGATACGCATATCAACCTCCAATCAGTTTACTGATATCATTGTATGTTATGTAGACAAACAGCAGCAGCAATAAGGCAGCTGACAACGACATGATAATATTCTGGGCTTTTTCCGATAACGGTTTCCGGATGATCGCTTCAATGATCAGCAGCAAGACTCTGCCTCCATCGAAAATCGGCAAAGGCAGCGCATTGACGACGCCTACATTGATGGAAATCATGGCGATCAGCTGAATATAATACTCCCAGCCATAGCTGACCGCTTCCGAAACTGTATTATAGATCCCTACAGGACCGGAAAGATTATTCAAATTATGTCCTTTAAACAGCGACAGGAAAGATGACCAGGTCAGTCTGACGATAAACACGGAATATTCAAAGCCATATTTCCAGCAATTGAAGATATTCACTTTGACATAATCGATTGCGACATCCGAGAATCCGATACCGATCAGATATCTGTCTTCCGTTTCATCATATTCCGGCAAGACATCGATATTCATATGTTCGCCATCGCGTTCCACTTTCAGATGCCATGGACCGTTCCCATCATATGCGGAAGTGAAAGTGATCAGTTCACTGTAAGAAGCGGGATTCAAAGACAATCCGTTATCAAATGCAATCGTCGTAACGATATCCCCTTCTTTAAGTTCAGAATAATAGGCAGGCGATCCTTCACGGATGCTGCTGATCTGCGGTTTGGAACTGGTCACGTAGCTGCCATTCGCCAGGATCAGCAAAGAATAGATCACGATGGCAAGGATCATGTTCATAAAGATCCCTGCAAGCATGATGATGATCTTTTTCCATTTGGCAATGCCTAAAAGCGTCCTCTCTGGAGGCAGATCGGTAACATCGATTTTGGTTTCCAGTGAATTATCCGTATCCCCTGCCATGGCGACAAAACCGCCTACAGGGAATGCACGGATACAGTATTCCGTTTCTTTCCCTTTTTTAGAAAAGAGTTTCGGACCCATACCGATGGAATATTCCTTGCAATATACGCCAAAAAACTTTGCCGCAAGCAAATGTCCGAATTCATGGATCGATACGATGATCGACAGCAATATGATAAACAGTACGATATTTTTTAGAATTGACATGTTCTATTTCTCTTATAATTCATTGTTTTTGAGCAGTTCATCGACATTTTCTCTGGCCCAGTTGTAGGAATCCACGATCTGAGAAATCGTCGGATCCTTGATGAAATGCGCTTTCTGCAATGTTTTGAAGATACAGGCTTCGATATCGATGAAACGGATCTTTTTATTCAGGAACAAAGATACCGCTTCATCGTTGGCGCCATTCAGGATAGCTCCGAAATTTCCTTCAAATACGCCTACCTGTTTCGCAAGCTTTACCAAAGGATAACGATGATAATCGATATCACGGAAATGCAGTTCAGCAACTTTCGCCAGATCAAGATAAGAAGTATTCTGATCGGACAGATGTTGAGGATATAGCAGCGCATATTTGATCATCAGCCGCATATCCGGCACGCCCATCTGGGCTATGATCGAACCATCTTCATATTCTACCATCGAATGAACGGTAGATTCCGGATGAATAATGACATCGATTTTTTCATAAGGGATATCAAACAGGAAATGCGCTTCGATGATTTCGAATCCTTTATTCATCATCGTAGCGGAATCGATCGTAATCTTGGAGCCCATATTCCAGACAGGATGATTCAACGCCTGTTCCAGCGTGACATCCGTCAGTTCTTCTCTCTTCAGATCGCGGAATGATCCGCCGGAAGCCGTTAGAATGAGTCTGCGGACATCTTTTTTCGGATGACCCTGCAGACATTGCCAGATCGCCACATGCTCGGAATCGATCGGAAACAGCTTCGTACCGGATTCTTTCAAAGCGGCATAGATCATGTTTCCACCGGCAACCAGCGCCTCTTTGTTTGCCAATGCGACATCTTTATGATTCCTGATCGCTTCCAATGTAGGCAGAAAACCGGTGAAACCGACAAGCGTATTCACCAGCATGTCATAATCCTGCAGTCTGACCATTTCTAAAAGACCTTCGTCTCCGTAAAAGAATTTTATAGAAGGAAACTGCTGTTCCAGCTGTTCATTCCTTTCGATGGAATAAGCATAAGAAACAGGAAATTCATTCAGAATCTGAACAAGCGATTCCACATTATAACCCACAGCAACACCGACGAGCTGCAACTCGTCCGTATGCTGTCGTATGACATCCAGCGTCTGGCTTCCGATCGAACCGGAAGCGCCTATCAAAATCAGTCTTTTCATTTGAATAAAATCAATATAGCTCCAAACAGAAGCGTGCAGAATATATGTGAATCCAGACGGTCAAGGATACCTCCATGACCGGGAATCAGATTAGAGAAATCTTTTACGCCATAATGTCGTTTGATCAAGGAAAATACAAGATCGCCGATTTCCGAAACGATAGGAAGAAATAAGGAAGCCAGCAGAAACACATACATCGGCTTATCAAAATAATGAAACAGCGAAGCCCAGATGAATGATGCCAGGAAGCCGAAGAACCAGCCTCCCAAAGATCCTTCTATCGTTTTTTTCGGCGATACTCTGCTGTTCAGTTTATGTTTTCCGAATTTCACTCCAATAAAATAAGCAAATACATCAGTCAGATAGGAAATGATCAGCACATATCCGAACATGAACTTGTTCTCATGCTGGATCGAAGACATGAAGAACATTGCATAACCCAGAACCATAGACATCAGGAAAGTCGTAGCGACATCATCGAATGTTTCTTTTTCATCGAAAACTGCAATCGTCAAGAGCACGTTCATTTCCAGCAGCATGATGACGGTCGCATAGTCATGGATAAGAAAGATGCCCATGACACATATAGCCATAATCAGAAACAGGATCCAGTTGAATTTCTCTTTTCGGATACTGATGAATTCATAAGAACCATAGATACCGACAAAAGACAATACACCTGTCAGGATGATGCCTCCGAAATAGGCGGCTATGAATGTAATGACTGCGATAAATATCCCACTAATCACTCTTTGTTTCATCACGACCTCCGAAATTGCGCTTACGGCTCTGATATTCCGCAATACATTCATCTAGTATATCACTCGTAAAGTCCGGCCACAATGTATCGATTACCACAAATTCGGAATACGCCAGCTGATATAAGAGAAAATTGGAAAGCCTCATCTCCGAACCTGTACGGATCAGAAGATCGACTTCAGGCAGATCGGCGGTATACAGGTAAGAAGCAAACTTTTCTTCATCCAAATCATCTACAAGACCTGCTTTGTAGTCTTCCGCATATTTTCTGGCGGCTCTCACGATCTCATCTCTGGCTCCATAATTGAAGGCAAAATTCAGAATGAGACCGGTATTATTCCTGGTAGTTTCGATTGCTTGATCGATCACTTTCATCGTTTCAGCAGGTACTTTTTCCCGATCGCCGATAATCATGATCCTCACATTGTTTTCCATCAGTTCTTTAATATATGACGCAAAAAAGATCTTAGGCAGTGACATTATATAACTGACCTCTTCGATGGAACGTTTCCAGTTTTCCGTGGAGAACGCATAAACGGTCAGGCACTTGATGCCTAAGCTGTTCGCATATATCGTGATGTTTCTCAGGACTTCTACACCCTTGTAATGGCCTGCGGTACGCGGGACTTTATTTTTCTTTGCCCAGCGTCCGTTGCCATCCATGATGATAGCCAGATGGTTCAGATCGTTCATCAGATCGTCATTATTTCTTTTTGTTTTGCTTTTGCCATTTCTTCGATCTTTTCGATCGTTTTATCCGTTACTTTCTGAACATCTTCCAGATATGACTTCGAAAGATCTTCAGGAATGCTCTTGTCTTTCTTGATATCGTCGTTGACTTCTCTGCGCACATTACGCACAGCGACTTTCGCTTCTTCCGACATCTTATCGACATCTTTGCAGAATCCCTTTCTGGTTTCTTCCGTCAATGCCGGAACAGTGATTCTTAATAATTCGCCATTGTTCTGTACAGGCAGACCCAGATCGGACATGTTGATCGCGCGTTCGACATCTTTGACAGAATTGCGATCGAAAGGTTTGATCACGATCGTCTTGCCTTCCTGAATCGAAATCGAAGCGATCTGATTCAGAGGCGTCGGAGAGCCATAATAATCGACGTTAATGCCATCCAGCATGGTCGGATTCGCTCTGCCGGTCCTGACTTTGGACAGGGCTGCTTCAAAGGCTCTGATCGCGCCTTCCATTTTTTCTTCCGCAATTTCTAAAAATAAATTATCCATACAACTCTCCTTTTCAAGCTTTGATTACGGTTCCTACCGCTTCGCCTTTTGCAGCTTTGACGATATTCCCTTCTTCTTGCATATTAAATACAAACGCATCTATTTTGTTCTGCAGACATAATTCCGCTGCAGAAGCATCGATTACCTTAAGTTCAAGCCTAAGGATATCATCGAACGTTAGTTCATCGAATTTCTTCGCATCCGGGTTTTCATCCGGATCGGAATCATATACGCCGTCTACTCCTGATTTTGCCATCAGGATGACATCCGCGCCGATATCTGCAGCTCTTTGCGCGCTTCCCGTATCCGTGGAATAATATGGCAGTCCATAGCCGCCTCCGAATACGATGACATTCCCTTCATCGATCAGACGATTTGCTTCGTCTTTATCGAAATCCAGGACATTCTGAGCAGTGATTGCCGACATCGCGACAGATGGAACGCCGACTTTATTCAGTTCTGCGGAAAACATGACTGCATTGATGACGGTTGCCAGCATTCCGGCATAATCTGACTGCACACGATCGAAACCGATCTTTTCAAAGATCTTGCCTCTGCAGATATTTCCGCCGCCGATCACGATGCCGACATCGATGCCCATTTCACGGATCTCTTTGACCTGTAATGCGATCTTTTCCAGTATTTCTGTTGAGAAAGGAAAATCCGGAGCAGCCAATGCTTCACCTGATAATTTCAACAATACTCTTTTGTACATGTTATAAACACCTCTGTTTAATATTTTAGCAAAATTTGATTACTGTTAAAACAATTTACCGATTTTTGACAATTTCACATAAATCATATCGAGCATATAAAAAATAGCTTTTGAAAGCAATTAGATCAGATGATCGCTGTAATATTGTTCTCCTTTAATCCTGTATGAAATATCGTTATATATCAGCAAATGATATGTTCCATCAAATTCAATGACTGTAACTGCCGCGTTATCGACAATATAACGATGATCGGAATCAGGAAACAGTTTATTTACGAGCGCAAGAATCGCAAGACCGGAACTTGCTACAAGAATATTGCCTTCTTTCACAGTTTCGGTCAATCGATCCATTCCGGTAATAAAACGATCAGCGGTATGTTCCAGTCCTTCAAAACCGTGTGTTTCATCGAATTTCTCTAACAGCTCGGCGATACGGACATCATCATAATACTTGTACAGATCTTTATATGAGGAATAATGATCCCCATTCAAAGTGAAAAGAGGACCAAGCATTTCCGCGTAAGATCCTTCTTCATATTTTCCGTAACATCCTTCTCTGAAATGCCAGTCAGCTGTGACAGGAATGGGATTCTTGTTTTCGGACATTAATATTTCAGCCGTTGCGATCTGTCTTTTAGAATCTCCGGAACAGGCTTTCTGAAACAGGATATCTTTCATCCCATAACCCGTACATTTAGCCTGAAAGATTCCGTTTTCAGTCAGTTCGGAATCATTCCATCCCTGAACCATAGAGTTAAGATTATATACGGTTTCTCCATGTCTGAGAATATAAAAACGAATGGTGTTCACGCACTCATTATAAACGAAAAGTCTTTCCGTTTACTACAATAAAGCTTCTTGCTTTATTTGTATTCCAGAAATTCTACCGGCTGATGATCCGGATCATTCACGAAAACGAAGCGTCTTCCCTCGTCGTTGAATCGAATCTTCTGGCAGTCGTAGTCTTTCAGTATCTCCAGGATCTTATCGACATCATCGACATTAAAAGCGATATGGCGACATCCGTATGCTTCCGGAGCACATAAACGCATCGGAGCGTCTTCTCTCAAGAAAACCTCAAGAACAGCGTCCCCGTTTTCCATCATGATAAGATAATCATTCTTATCTTCTCTGAAGACCCGGCTTGTTTCAGTAAAACCGATCTTTTTGTAGAAATCGAGACATTCTTCTTTTGACACGATTAGAGCTACATGGTTGATTCCATTTAACATAGTATTTCTCCTTTATAAGTTCTGATCATCAGGAAATACCAGCCCAATGTCGTTGCGAGCCTCGCTGATGACTTTCATGACTGCCAGAGAATGATTCAGATAGGCATTCATGCGTTCAAAATCTTTATTTTCATAGATATCCAGAAAATCAAGAAATTCATGTTTCATGCGATGCGCTTTATCCGTAAGGTCATAATGTGCCGGTTCTTCTTTATTCATCTGGATTGAAAAATCAGTCAACGTGAATAAAGGCGACGAAGTGTAGATGCAGCCTTGATTGCCTTGTATGCAGTTGATGAATGGTGCTGCGCAGTCTTTAGCAGCAACCGATACGCATTGGAAACCGTCATATTCCATGGTAAGGATCCCTGACGTATCTACGCCTTTTTCCATATTGGCGATATAATGTGCTTCTTTAGGTTCCCCGAATAAAGCGACAACAAAATGGATGTTATAGATATTCAGATCCATCAGCGCTCCGCCTGATTTTTTATAATCGAACGCAGGCAAGATCTCTCCTTTTTTGAAAGCGTCGTATCGTGAAGAGTATTGCGTATAGTTGACGCTGACAATCTTGATTTCTCCCAATTCAGGAAGCATTTCCTTGATCTTCTTGAAATTCGGATTATGTATCGTAGATATCGCTTCAAAAATCATCAGATGATTCTGTTTAGCAAGTTTCTGAAGCGTGCATGCCTGCGTATAATTGGAAGTAAATGGCTTCTCCATGATCAGGTTCTTTCCTAATTCCAGCACTCTTTTCCCGAAAGTATAATGCAGATGATTGTTTACTCCCAGATATACCGTATCGAATTCTTCGTTATTTATGAATTCTTCAAAATCAGTATAAACGTAACGGAAACGATGTTCCTGTTTTAACTGTTCAAGTATATCGATTTCTCCTGGCGTTGCACAGATCGCAATCAGTTCGACATCCACCTCATGGATAAACTCCAGCAAAGTATGTACGATCAGTCCTGCACCGACTATTCCGAGTTTCATTTTATTCACCGATCACGACCACTCTGCATTTTCTTTCGCGTTCATGTGTGCGATCGAAGTCGACAAAATAGATATAACCCGTCTTCCCTACGCCCAGTTCTCCTTCATATACTTCAAAAGTCGCTGAATTGCCAAGAATCGTAGCTTTCAGGTGCGCATCCGCATTCCATAATTCTTCTCTTGTTCCGCTAGGCAGATATTTGCGATAATCCGGCCATGATTCTACGTCTTCCAGATGCATCGTTCCCGGATAGTAATACTGTCCCCAGGCAGTTTGATCCGGTATGATCTTTGCCAGAACATTATCAAGATCCTGCTGAATGAATTCTTTGCCATTTGGCATGACATCATGTACATATTCCTCAAAGAAAACGGAGCATGTCGTATGCGGCGAAATGACGCAGCATATGCCATTCGTGATTCCTGATTTTTTGATAACTTCTTTTACTTCGCCTGTAATGTTGACATAAGTAGGTGTCCCGCCTGTCGAATGAATCCCTGTAATCTCTTCTCTGTAAACCATTGTATCCTCCTTGAAAAAAGATGGTCATGAACCATCTTAAATGATCAGACTATTCGCCGATCACGACAACCTTGCATCTTCTGCTTCTGGAACGTGTACGGTCGTAGTCGACGAAATACACATAACCTGTCGTACCGACGCCAAGCTTTCCATTGTCGACTTCAAATGTGACGCTGGAACCGATCAGAGTCGCTCTCAAATGCGCATCGCAGTTGTACAGTGCCGTACGGTCACCGCCAGGCAGATATTTATCCGCATCCGGCCAGGATTCGACATCTTCGAAATGCTTCACACCCGGATAGTAGTAAGTCCCCCAGCTATGCTGTTCAGGAATGATCTTTTCCAGACAGTTATCCAGATCCTGCTGCAGGAATTCTTTGCCATTCGGCATCAGGTCATGCGTGTATTCCTCGAAAAAGACGCCGCAAGTCGTATGCGGAGAAATGACACAGCATATCCCGTCTTTGATTCCGCTCTTCGCAATGATTTCATTGACCTGTTTCGTAATGTTGATGTATGTAGGCGTACCGCCTTTCGACATCAGACCCTCGATTTGTTCTTTATAAACAGCCATAATATCCCCCTTAGTCTATCAGTATTTCAGATCTTCCGGAAGCTCTCCGGTATCCTGACCGTAATATTTGAATACTCTGACAGCCCGATCGATCTGTTCCTGCGTGAACATCGGCATATTCTTGTCAAGACAATATCCGATGAATATCGTCTTTGCCGCTTCTTCCAGATATACAACAGAGTACATTGCCTGTTTCAGCGAATTGCCTACACCGATGACGCCATGGTGTTTCAGAACGACCGCCAGAGAATCTCCCAGATTTTCTACGGCTTCAATACCCATCTGCATGCTAGCGGCAGATGAATATGGAGCAACTTTGACCGGTCCCTGCGTTGCATTCGCCAATGTCGTCAGATTGCATGGGATCTCATCCATGACAAGTCCCAAACCAGTCGCGTAAGGCTGATGCGTATGGATCACGCAATTGATATCCGGTCTGTGCTTGAAAATATATAATAAAGCCAGTGTATCGACAGAAGCTTTTCTTTCACCTTCGATAATGTTACCATCCAAATCAACTACCAGCATATCTTCAGGAACCATATCTTCATAGATCATGCCGCTAGGTGTAACGATCACTTCGCCGGTAGGCATACGCAATGAAACATTGCCACCGCTCAAAGCGATCAGACCATATTTATCCATTCTTAAACAAGCTTTAAGAACATCCGCTTTTTCTTTCTCAAACATAATTTGCCTTCCCTATTCTTCCTGATTCTTTTCTTGGTTTTTCTTTTCTTCGTTTTCCGCTTCCTTCTGCGCTTTTTTTTCCTGACGTTCTTTGAATTCTTCTTCATTCGTACGACGGGCAATCGCTTTCATGCTATCCGGATGGATCTCATATTCTTTGTCTCTTAAAAACATATATAGTTCATCCGTATCATTGAAATACATGCAGTTGATCCAGTATCTGCCTCTTCGCATATCGGCTTTATTGATCCTTAAAAAGATCTTTCTGGCTGTAACAAATTCTTTGACACGGAAATTATAGATATCTTTCCAGAGATAAGTATGTTCCTTTCCACATGCCCTGAATGTGATTGCGCGGTCATCGATAACGATTTCCTGCGGATTCGCAAGCGAAACATAAGTTTCCCAATAGGTATAGAAACAGACAACCATCACCGGAATCAGCAGGAAATTCATTCCCATAAAAAGAAAATATCCTGCAGCAGCCAAACCCAGTACGCCGGCATATGCTCCAGTGAATTTCACTTTTCTGCGGTATAGAACTTCTCTATATACATAAGTCTTCTGTTTCATGATATCTCCTTAATGAAAAAAACAAAGGGGAAACAAATCCCCTTTGTTTTCAATCGAAAGATTACTCAGCAGCAGCGTTGACTTTCTTGATTCTGATACGGTTGAAGATAGCCAATGCAACAGCGATAGCGCCGACAACAGCGATGCCGACGATCGGACTGATCTTGTTCAGTCTGTAGATAGCCCAAGTCAGCGGGTTACCACCATCACAGATCGAAGAAATCTGCGTGCCAGCTGTGAAGTCGAATTTCGCCTGTTCAGCAGCAATCGTGATCGAAGGAGCCAGGTCAGTTCCGATATAGAATGCAGCGATAAGAACAGCTACACCGATAACCAGAGCTCTGAAGCCGTTTCCTTTAACGACCGGAGTGATCAGAACGAACATCCAAGGAATAACTGCCAGGTCAGCGAATGGCATGAACTGGTTTCCAGGTAATGCGACAGCCAGTACGACGGAAATCGGGACAAGCAGCAGAGCGACAGACAGCGTAAGAGGATGTCCGACGCCAACAGCAGAGTCCAGACCGATGTACATCTGGCCATGGCCTGAGAAGTGTTTCTCAATGAATCCGGAAGCAGCATCTGAAATCGGAATCAAGCCTTCCATTAACAGAGCAGCCATCTTAGGAATCAGGACCAAGCAAGCGCCCATGTTGATAGCAAGAGTCAGTACTTCGTTGTACTTCAGACCGCCGGCGATACCGATCAAGAGACCGATAACCGTACCGACAAGAATCGGTTCACCAAAGACACCGATCTTGTCCTGTAAGGACTGAAGGTCGAAAGAAATCTTGTTGACACCAGGAATCTTGTCAAGGATCCAGTTCAAAAGCATAGCGATCGGAGCATAAGCCGTTGAGAAGCCGTGAGGCAGAGAGACACCAGGCAGACCTAATGAATCTTCAACGTCTTTTGCAGTCAGGTCACCAAGCACCATGATGATCATCATGTTGAAAATTGCAGCCAACAGACCGAAAGCAATCGAATCAGTAGCAATAGCAACAAGAGATCCAGTGAATGCGAAGTGCCAGTAGTCCCAGATATCAACGTCGATTGTCTGAGTTGTACCAGTCAGGATCATGACGATGTTGACTAACAGACATACCGGAATGATGTAGGAACCAACCTGCGTTCCGAATGCGATAGCAGCAGCTGCCGGCCAGCCTACGTCGATGACGTTCAGCGAGAAACCGAATCTTTCACACATCTGAACAACAGCAGGTGCAAGATAAGTTCCCATCAGACCGGTAACTAAGTTCAGACCGATAAAACCGACACCGACAGTTAAGCCGGCACGAATCGCTTTACCGACTCCAGTACCCATGATGATACCCATAATAGCAATGATGAATGGCATGACTACTACGGCACCGAGTGAGTTCAAGGTACTGAAGAAATCCAAAATAAATTGCATAAATTCTCCCCTCTCTTTTGAATTTATCAATAACCACTTAAGTGGGTTATTGCTTGATCAAAAACTACATCTGCAATTAATCCTCATCTGTAAAGAATGAACAGATCTGATCGTAAATTTCCTGTGTGCCTCTGTTCATCAGCAAGCCTGTAGCTACGATGATCGGGCATGCACAGTTTGTCTTTAAGACGGTCGTAGAAATTACGGCATCATGTCCATCAGACATTGTTGCGGCTTCCGAAGCACGGCACTGAGTGATGGCATACTTTCCTTTGTAGCCTCTCTTATCCAGTTCTTCTTCAATCTTCTTTCTGATATGCGTTGAAGTAACGATACCAGATCCACAACATAATACGAATTTTCTCATTTACAATACCTCCTATTATTTATAGAAATCTGTTCTCGCTCGATCCAGAGCCTCGAACATTTCTTCCAGTTTGGCAAACGGATCCGCTGCGGCAACGATACCGCTGGTTCCGCCTGTCGCATCCGCTCCGGATTTGATAGCCTTATAGACATCGTCTCCGGTTGAAATGCCGGCAGCCTGCAGTGTCTTAGTGTCCGGAGATACGCTCTTGACGATCTCGTTGGTCGCTCTCATGTAAGATTCATCCGCAGTCGTACCTGTTCCGATCAGACTTGTCAGTTCGCAAACCATGACATCCGGATGCAGCTGTGCGATCGCTCTTGTATCTGATTCTTCATTCGAGCATACAACAGTCAGGATCCCTAACTCGTTTGCTCTTTCAATCGTTCTGGCCAATTCATTGACCGTCATCGGATTTTCCGCATGGTTCAGGAACGTTGCTTTGACACCGGCGGCTTTCAAAGCTTCAGGCAGGATATGGCCCATGCCTCTTCCAGGTTTCAAAGATTCCATATGCTGAGCAGTAACGACCAGATGCGGACATTCTTTGGCAATCATTGCCAGATCGACATGCTGGGCGGTATAAATGACATCAAAGTCATATTTCACAGCAAGCTCTTCACATTTTTTCGCAAGTTTCAATGTATCTTCCCCATAAAGATATGCTTTCGGGTTGCATACAAAGAACGGACTTCTTAATTTATACTTTTCCATTTTTTCCCCCACATATTATACTAGAATCACTTTATGAAATGCAATAAAACAGATATCAATGAAAAAACCTGTTTTACTCTACGGTTCCTGTATGGAACAGTTTGAAATAGTATTCCAGCTTTGCTGCGATGGCATTATTGGCATCCTTTAACAGTTTGTACCAGTTGATATAATCCTCTGATTTGCTTGATTTAATCGCTTCTACGGTAAAATCAGTAAAGACATTGATCTTGGAGATGCCTTCAGTCGCGCATCGTTCCAGGTTGTCATCGCCGGAACCCGAACCGCCGTGCAGAACCAGCGGAACAGGCAATGCTTCTCTTAATTCATGCAGACGCTCGAAATCGATGACAGGCGTCCCCTTGTACAAGCCGTGAGAAGTGCCGATGGAAACAGCAAGCGAATCGACTCCGGTTTCTTCAACGAAACGTTTCGCCATCTCGACTTCCGTATAGATATTCTTATCTTCATGCAAAGCTTCCATGTTTTCCGAAGTGATGACATCGCCGGAACCTACATGTCCAAGTTCCGCTTCGACAACGACGCCATGCGCGTGCGCATATTCGCACACTTCCTTGGTTCTGGCGACATTGACTTCATAAGGCTGGGCGGAAGCATCGATCATGACGGAAGTATATCCCATGTCAACCGCTTTCTTAACCGTCTCCACATCCAAGCCATGATCCAGATGCAATGCGACCGGTGTTTTTGCTCTTTCTGCATAGAATTTACCAATCTCGTATGCCTCTTCCAGCGACAGCATATCAGAATGTGCCTGAGCAAAGCTTAGAATAACGGGTACATTCAGTCTTTCTGCCGTTTCCACATAAGTACGGCAGGAATTGTTATCCCAGTAATCCGGAGCAACGATCGCATAACCCTTCTTTCTGGAATCGGCGAACATTTCTTTTGTCGTAACAAGCATTCTTTATCCCTCCAAATTCAAACCTGCTTCTTCGATCAGTTTGTAATAATCATCATAATTGTCAACAGCTGCGAACTTGTCCATGAGTTCATCATTCTGGAACAGATCCATCAGCTTCGTCAGCATTTCCAGCTGCTGATGCGCTTCCTTCAGTGCCAGCATAAACATCATCGTGACCGGAATCACTTTGTCATCGGTACCCATCTCAATAAACTCGACAGGTTTGTTCAATGACATGAAACCGATCTGGGTCTTGTTGACATGTTCAGGATCGGTGTGCGGTATTGCCACACACATATTGTTCAATGTCAGACCTGTAGGAAAATTCTGTTCCCTGGTCGTCAATCCTTCATAAAACGATTCTTTTGCGACTCCTGTACGGATAAATTCATCTGCCAGCAGTTTCAGTGCATCATACTTGTCTTCTGCTTCCTGATGAAACAAAGCGATTTTCGCATCAAACATATCATTCATAATATTTATACCTCAATAAGTTAATTATATTACAAGAATGAAAAAAGTTTTATAATGAATTTATGGCAAAAACAAAAAAAGAATATGATCCATCAAAAATCAATGGACTCTCAATTTATCATGATTCGAAACATACGATCTATGCTCCATTCTTTTCTTCGAAAGGCTATATCCTTACAAAAGGCAATATTCATGCCTATATCACTTATGTGGAAGGATATCTGGTAGCTCCGATCGCTTTCATCGTAGCGTATATCATCTGGCGCAAGATCTGGGTAGCCTTGCTGGCTGCCTTGATCGTCATTCAGGTTACGATCCTGAATTTCTATCTGAATTTCATCCGCAAAGCATCTGTGATCGATAACTATGAAAGACCATCCGGCGATAATTTCATCACACGCCAGGCTACATTGGAAAAAAGACGCTTATGGGAGATCATCATCTGCTGTCCGATCCTGGCGGGATTGATCATGCTGTATTCTTATCTCAGCGGATTCGAAGGAGCGACGTTCTATATCATGCTGGCGACAGCGATTGCCGCTATTCTATATGGAGTATTACATTTATATATTTTGCTTTATAAAAGCAGAAACAAAATCTAACAAAACAAAAAAGAGTATCGATACAATCGATACTCTTTTTCTATGCTTTTTGGGGATGAATTACATATTCATCTGTTTTGCGACTTCTTCCGCGAAATTGTCTTCTCTCTTTTCAATGCCTTCGCCGACAGCGTATCTTACGAAACGTACGACATCCGCATTGTTTTCTTTCAGAACCTGAGATACTTTCTTGGAACTATCCATGAAGTATTCCTGATCGACCAGGCACATTTCTTTTAAAGCCTTGGAGACTTTACCCTGGATCGCGCCCTGAATGACCTGTTCCGGTTTACCGGCAAACTTTTCATCGTTCTTGACGATTTCGGTCTGGACCTTGGTCTCACGGTCGACAACATCCTGAGGCATGTCTGCGCTTGATATGTACGAAGGAGTCATGGAAGCGACCTGCATGGCAATGTAGTGAGCCAGTTCAGGAGTTCCGCCCTTCAATACGGTTAAAGCGGTCTTTGCGCCACCCATATGGGTATAATCGCCAAAGATTTCATCGGCAGCCTTCTTGACGATTTCAAATCTGCGCAGATCAATCTTTTCGCCGATCGTTGCTGTCGCATTGACGACTTCATCCTTCAATGTTCCGTTCTCTGTAGAAAGTTCTAAAGCAGCTTCCAGATCTGCCGGTTCTTTCGCTAGGATCAAAGCAGCGACATCGTCCAGGAGTTTCAGGAACTGTTCGTTCTTGGCGGCGAAATCGGTCTCGGTATTGATTTCAACGATGACAGCCTTATCGCCATCGATCAGGATCTTGGACAGACCTTCCGCAGCGATACGGGAAGCTTTCTTGATGGACTTGGCAATGCCTTTTTCTCTCAGCCAGTCGATGGCCTTTTCCATATCGCCATCCGTAGCAACCAGAGCATTCTTGCAATCAAGCATGCCGGCGCCGGTCTTTTCACGTAATTCTTTGACTTGAGCAGCAGTAACAGCCATTATTCAAGTTCCTCCTTTGCTTCTTCCACTGCTTCTTCGACAGTCTCTTTGACTTCTTCTTTCACTTCAGCAGCAGTTTCTTTCACTTCTTCTTTGACTTCTTCTACGACTTCTTTTGCTTCTTCGACTGCTTCCTTGACTTCTTCTTTCACTTCAGCAGCTGCATCTTCCGTCGTTTCTTCTTTCTTGCCGATATAACGTTTCTCAGAGTTGTACTTACGCGGATTACGATTGTTGTAACGCGCGTTCTTTTCTTCATTTCTCTGCTTACGGCGTTTTTCCTGTTCCTCGGCATGTTTCTCGACATTGATGATGACATCTTCCATGGTGATATCGTTTTCTATATCGCCTTCCTGATAAGCATCCTGAAGGATACCGCCCTTGCTTTCGACGATTGCATCTGCCAGCAAGCTCATAAGCAGCTTGATGGATTTGATCGCATCATCATTGGCCGGAATCGCATAATCAACCAGTGCAGGATTGCAGTTGGTATCTGTCAATCCAAATACCGGGATACCGAGCTTCTTGGCTTCCGCAACGGCATTGTGATCTTCCTTCGGATCGACAACGACGACTGCATCCGGAAGTTTCTTCATTTCCTTGATACCGCCTAAGAAGTTATCCAGTTTGACAGCTTCCTTTCTGATCAGGATCTGTTCCTTCTTCGGATATACGGAAATCGTGCCGTCCGCATCCATCTGTTCGATTTCGATCAGACGTTTGATCCTCTTCTGGATCGTACGGAAGTTCGTCAGGGTTCCACCCAGCCATCTCTGGTTGATGTAGAAACTGCCGGAACGGGTCGCTTCATCCAGAATGATCTGCTGGGCCTGTTTCTTCGTACCGACGAATAACACCTTGCCGCCATTCTCCGAGATCTCTTTCATCTTCGCGTAAGCGACATCCAGAGCTTCCTGCGTCTTGTTCAGATCGATGATGTAGATATTGTTCTTGGCGGTATAGATGAACGGTTTGCACTTCGGGTCCCATCTTCTCGTCTGATGTCCGAAATGAACACCATTCTCTAAAAGTTTGCGCATTGAAACTAATTGCATTTAAAAATTCCTCTCTTTCCGTTAGTCCTCCACTATTTCTGACATCACTAACTTTTTAAGCACGGAGTGATGAATTCATAGTGTGTGTAAATGCATAAACGCTTAATCATTCTAACACAATGATTTTAAAAATAAAAGATGATAATTCATCTTTTATAATATCTTCTGTAATTTATGCTTTATCGCTTCTTTCGCCGCGGTTTCATCGGAAACATACGGCACTCTTCCATCCTTGCACAGGAAGAAATGATCGCTTCCTTTTCCCAGAAGCAGAACGGTATCCCCCGTCTGTGCAAGCGATATCGCTTTTTGTATGGCTTCGACACGATCCAGAATGATTTCAGGATTTAATCGGACAAAATAGGATTTCATATCAACCAGTATTTCCATCATATCTTCGGTAGAAGGATCATCGAACGAAAGGATCACGATATCGGCACGCTGATCGGCGATTTTCGCCGTTCCCGGACGTCGATTATGATCCCGATCGCCGGATGCCCCGAATACGGCAATGATCTTATTGTCTTTGGAAGTGATCGATTCCGCAAAATCGAATACTTTGACAAAAGAATTCGGCGTAAATGCATAATCGACGACAACATTGAAATCCTGTCCTTCTTCAATCAGCTGGCAACGTCCCGGCGTCAGTTTCGTTTTTTCCAGATAAGGAATGAACCGTTCCAGCGGATAGCCGTTCTCATTCAGTACGGCGATCACTGCCAGAATATTATACACGTTGAACAATGCCGGCATATTTGTCCGGATAGGATACTGATTCCCATTCCATAGGAGATCGAATTCGCTTCCGTCATTATGCAATCGAATATTGACTGCACGGTAATCGGCATCATTTTCGATCGCATATGAGATATTCTTCGCTTTCGAATAAGTAAACAGACGTTTTCCATACTCGTCATCGATATTGATGATCGCTTTATCATCCGTTTTCAGCATATCGAACAGGATGCATTTCGCTTTGAAATAGGATTCGATATCACCGTGCACATCGAAATGATCATCGGAAAGATTATTGAATACTGCAGTGGAGAAAGAAACCTGCTCCAGCCTTCTGGTCAGAAGACCTTCGCTGGAAGCCTCCAGGATCAGCGTCTCACAGCCATATTCCTGCATCTCTTTTGCAATACGGAACAGTTCATCGGGTTTCGGCGTCGTAAGATTGCGATTGGAATCATGGATCTCTTCATCGTAGCAGTATCCCATCGTGCCGATATAACCGCATTTGTTGAAATGAGAAATGATATCGCGCAAGATCCAGGCGATCGTCGTCTTGCCGTTGGTACCGGTAATACCGATCACATTCATCTTGTCGATGGCATGGTCGTAGAAAGCCTTGCAGAAGGAAACATAAGCGGAAACCGCATCCTCTACTTTGATGTAAACGATGCCGTCTTTCTGCTCGACAACATCCGTATGTACGATACAGATCGCTCCGTTATCGATCGCTTTTTCGATGAAATCATGACCGTCATTGATCTTTCCCTTCATCGCAAAAAAGATGGAATCCGGCGTTTCCTTTCTTGAATCAAACATGATATTGCGGATCTCGAGATCCTTATCGGTATGAAAAACTTTGCTAAGAAGCATATCAGTATTTGGCGATACAGATCGATTCACGCTTGCTGAAATAGTATTCATCAAGGATCAGATATGAGATCTTGATCGTATTCTGTACATTATTCATCGTTTTTTTGACGTAATCATCGTCAAGCGTGATGCCTTCATACGGAGTAAACTTCTCCGTCGTAGCGTCATATACGCCCTTTTCATTCAGCCAGTTGCCGTTCGCTAGGATGACCGGGTTATCTCCGTCATAGATATCGCTGCCCATATACAGTCTCGGATCGTAATTCAGATCGAACAGATTCGCGATCGTCGGGACATGATCCAGCGTCGAACAGTAGTTGTAGTTGACATTCGGTGTCATATTCTTGTTGTAGATGACAAAAGGCGAACGGTAGATGCCGTATTCCCCTTCTCTCGGATTGATCCAGGATGTCATCGCCATGACTTCGTCATAATCCATCCAGTATGGTCTGTGATCCGGATAGAAGCAGATGATCGTATTGTCGGCCTGTCCGCTTTCTTCCAGATAATTCAGCATGATTTCCATCGCATTATCAAAATTCATGCACTTGGACATGTAACGCTTGTAATCGATCTGCCAGTCCGGATGGACTTCATTGATTTCATCGAGATAATAATCGCCCCAATAGTAAGAATCCTTATATGGGAAATGCATGACCGAGCTGATGATATCGCAGAACCACGGGCCATCGATCTCGTCGATCTGTTTGATCGCCTGTTCGATCAGCATCGCATCGGATTGCCATCCGTTGGTATGCACGATCGATTTGTCTTTCCAGATATCATCGATATCGGTATAGGTATCCACGCCCATGGCAGGAAGGATACGTTTCCGTTCATAGAATTCATCCCGCCAGTTATGTAAGGCGATCGTCGTATAGCCTTTGTCTTTGAACAGATATGGCAATGCCTCATAGAACTCTACTCCGCAGGTATAGTTCGGCGTACACGTATTCATATAAGGGAAAATCGAGGTATAGGAAACCCACTCTGATTCTCCGGTCGCGCAGGAATACAGAGGCGTGTAATGATTGTAGAACGTATATCCCTGCGTATACATCTTGTATAGTGTAGGAGTCAGATCCTTGTCGATCATCAGATAATCTCCGGCTTCGATCATGACATAAACGAGATTGTATCCTTCAAATTCCCCGGTATGTTCATTGGGCTGCGTGATCGGCTGGCTCATCAGGTAGTTGTCGATGGTCTTCATATTGCTGTTTTCTTCCGATGCGGCAATATTCTTCCAGTTATTGTCGTTGATCACGCGCTTTCCGTAATCATCAGGCTGCGGTTCCGGTTCAGGTTCCGGCTCGACATCGATGATGATCTCTTCAGGCTTGGTAAAGAACAAAGCGCTCAGATCCCGGAAAAGGAAATGATCGATACCGATCTTATCGATCAGCACTGTTTTATTCGAGAACGTAAGATATGTTTCAGAAATCTTTGTCATGCCGCTTCCCAGGTTGATCGTCGGGAACAGCAGCAGAAAGGACAGGATGCAGATGATCAGCGTCAGCTGGAACGGACCTTTCTTGCTGAAATGCACGAAACGATACAGCAATGGGAATATTAGGATTGCCAAAAGCAGCAGATAATAGGAAGGTCTTGCATTCGACAGGAAGATCAGTGCGTACTGGGCGATCCTGGTTGCGCCATCGGAAACCGTTCCAAAGGAATAGAAGTCTCCCATGAAGTTCTTGAAGATCAGTTCCACAAAACTGTAGGCAGAGAACCAGATCACCGTGATCATTCCCACGATGATATAGACCTTCTCGCTCTTGAATCTGGTTGCCAGGAAGCAGATCAGCGTCGACAGGCACAGATCAAACAGGAAGATCCTTAACACGATGAAAGGATCGATCGTATGGAACTGGATGAAATGAAAAACGATCTCCAGATAAAACAGCGTAATAAACAGGTATAAGAATCTTAAATCAATCTTTTTTTTCATAAGAATGCGGGTGTGCATCTCTGACGGCAGATTTCAGACGATCCAGGGTCAGATGCGTATATAACTGGGTGGTGGAAAGATTGGCATGTCCGAGCAGTTCCTGCACCATGCGAAGGTCTGCGCCATTATCCAGAAGATGCGTCGCAAACGAATGCCTCAGCATATGCGGGTGGACATTGATTTCCAAACCAGCTTTTATTTTAGCATGTTCGAGCATGATTTGAACACTTCTTGGCGAAATCTTGCCCTTTCTGGTGGAGACGAAAAAATAAGGGAAATCTGTTTCCGCATATAAGGAACGGTATTCCATCAGATAGCGATCAAACAGTTCATTCAATCTGGGATAGAACGGAACGATCCTTTCTTTGTTCCCCTTTCCGATGATGCGCATCAGCATTGCCCGTCTGTCGATGCTGTCCATTTGCAGATCGCAGCATTCCGAAATACGCAGTCCGCAGGCATAGATCGTTTCAACGATGCATCGATCTCTCAGCTGGATCGGATCATCCAAATCGAAACTTTCCAACAGGCGTTCGACCTGATCGAAGGTCATCACATCGGGAAGATGCTTCTCCACGTGCGTATTTTTAAACAGCAGGAAAGGATTTTCATCGCAGACATGTATCTTATTCAGATAACGGAAAAACGAGCGCAGAGAGCTCAGATTGCGCGCATATGTCGTATTGGAGATCTTGCTCCTGCTGATCTTTCCGCTGCGCAGCAGATTGATATAGTCAAACACGATATCTTTATCGACTTTTCTGAAATCATCGATACCGTTGTCTTCCAGATAGCTTAGAAAACGGTCGACATCCCTGTAATAGGCATCAGCAGTCTGTTCGGACCCGCTTCGTAGATCCTTCATATATCGGATAAAATCATCGAGATAATGATACATGATCGGCATACTCCCTGACTTTATCCAAAGCATGGCTGACGAAATATGCTTTTTTGTGCGCTTTATCGCCGTCATACGGACATTTGAAAATACCGAAATTCGCATTCATAGGCTGAAGCGTCCTGATATTCGGATCTGAAATATAGGCTGCCATCGCACCCATCATCGTATCGGGACCCAGATCATATCGGATCGAACCATCAAGATACTGTGCCAGATTCAAGGCGGCATACAATCCGCTGGCAGCCGATTCCACATAGCCTTCCACTCCGCTGATCTGACCGGCAATGAATACATTTGGATATCGGATGAACTGATAATGTTCATTGATCACATTCGGGGAATTCACATAGGTATTGCGATGCATCACTCCATATCTCACGATGCTCACAGCATGCAATGCGGGAATGGTCTGCAGTACTTCTTTCTGAGCCGGAAAAGTCAGATGGGTCTGGAAACCAACGATATTGTATAAGGTATCGATCGCATTGTCTTTCCGTAGCTGTACGACCGCATAAGAACGTTTCCCTTCATATTCCAGTCCGACCGGTTTCATCGGTCCGAACAGCAACGTTTTATAACCCCTTTTCGCCATGGCTTCAAAAGGCATGCATCCTTCGAAATACTTCTCTTCCTCAGGATCATGCAAAGGCGCGCATGGCGCACTGATCAGTTTCTCATAGAATAGATCGTATTCTTCTTTCGTCAGCGGACAGTTGATATAATCACCGCTGTCATCATCTCCGTAACGTGACTTATAATACGCATGATCAAAATCAATGGAATCTTTCTCTACGATCGGAGCGATCGCATCATAGAAATGCAGAAAATCATTCCCGCAAAGCATCGACAGTGATTCCGCCAGTTTTCCTTCACATAAAGGCCCTGCACAAATGATCGTAGGTACCGATGGATCGATTTGAGTGACTTCTTCATGAATGACTTTGATATTCGGATGTGCATTTATGACATCGGTGATATCTTTCGAGAAAGCGACACGGTCTACCGCCAGCGACTTTCCCGCAGGAACGCGGTTCTTATCCGCCATCTTCATGATCAAAGAATCCAGGATACGCATTTCTTCTTTCAGAAGCCCTACGGCATTCTCCTTGTCATCGCTTCGCAGTGAATTGGAACAGATCAGTTCCGCATAATCATCCGTCTTAAAAGCATAATGCCTTTTGACAGGCTTCTGTTCATAGAGTTCGACTTCAATGTTTCTGTTTGCCAGCTGATAGGCAGCTTCCGAACCTGCCAATCCGGCACCGATCACTCTGACTTTCATGCGTTTTTCTTCTTGCGATAGTATCTTCTGTTATTCTGGCCTTCGATATTCTCGATATACGAACATTTCGGATAGTTCGAACAGCCGATAAAATAATTCCCATAACGGGATTTCCGTTTCAGTAAAGGACTTCCGCATTGCGGACAGTTTCGTCCGATTTCTTCCGGTTCTTCTTTCTTGATAAGAGACTCGTGCCAGCGGCAGCTTGGGTAATTGATGCAGGATTTGAATTTCCCGTAACGTCCGTTACGGATGACCACATCTCCTCCGCATTCCGGACAGGTCTCCCCTGTCTTCTCCGGAGCCAGTTTTTCCATCTTCGCATAGGCATCATCGACCAGCGGCTGGAAATCATCATAGAACCTGTGCAGTTCTTCGATATTATCGACCTTGTTTTCGGCGATCTCATCCAGCTTGGACTCCATCTGAGCAGTATATTTCACATTGATCACATCCGAGAAGTATTCTCTCAGTTTCTCATCGGTCAGGATCCCCTGCTCGGTCGGGAAGAAATACTTGGTCTTGCCGCTATCGGTCGCTTTCTTCAGTTCGACATAGTTCCGCTTGATGATCGTATCGATGATCGTCGCATAGGTAGACGGTCTTCCTACACCTTCTTCTTCCAGCGCTTTAATTAGTTTGGCTTCTGTATAACGCGCAGGAGCTTCCGTAAAGTGCTGTTTCTTTTCAATCTTTTCTGCCTGATAGACACTGTCTTTTTCCAGTTTTGGCAGAATGACATCTTTAGAATTATCGTAATCTCCATAGATCTTTAAGAAACCGTCGAATTCCATTTTCGAACCGGAAACGGTAAATTCTGCTTCGTTATTCTGGAAAACATATGTGACACTCTGAAATTTCGCTTCAGACATCAGCGATGCCAGAGCACGGATATAGATAAACTTATACAGCTTATACTGGTCATTGGAAAGATACTGCCTGATCTTATCCGGATGATTCGCAAGACTCGTCGGTCGTATCGCTTCATGGGCATCCTGCGAGTTCTCGTCGTTTCTGACACGGTAATAGCCTTTGTATTCCGGCCCGTATTCTTTGTTGATCAGATCGAATGCGGATGCGACAAATTCATTTGACAGACGGGTCGAATCGGTACGCATATAGGTGATCAGGCCCTGTGCGCCATCGGAAAGCTCCACGCCTTCATAGAGACTCTGAGCGACCGACATCGTCTTCTTGGAACCGAAACCAAGCTTGATCGAAGCTTCCTGCTGCAACGTAGAAGTTATGAAAGGAAGATAAGCCGCACGCTTCTTGCTCTTTTCAGTGATCTCTTTCAGAACGAAATCATTGGAAAGACTGTTCAAGATCTCGTCCGCTTCCGTTTCGTTGCGGATCTCGGCTTTCTTGTTCTTGTATTTCGTGAGTTCGGTTTCCAATCCGTTATTCAGCAGAGCGGAAATCGTCCAGTATTCTTCCGGAACAAAAGCGTTGATTTCTTTTTCGCGATCGCAGATCATTCTTAAGGCGATCGACTGAACACGTCCCGCGGATTTGGAGTTGATCTTTTTCTGCAGAAGTTTAGACAGCTTGAAACCGATGATACGGTCCAGTATCCTTCTGGTTTCCTGCGATCTGACTAATGCCATATCGATCGTTCTGGGTTCCTGAAGCGCTTTGGTAACCGCATTTTTGGTGATTTCATTGAAAACGATACGGTTCTTGTCGCTGGGATCAAGTCCCAGTTCTCTTGCCAGATGCCAGGAGATCGCTTCTCCTTCGCGGTCCGGGTCGGTTGCCAGATAGACGAAATCTGCATTTTTCACATCTTTCTTTAACGTTTTTACGACATCCGCTTTATCCGGGGAAACCACATAGGTAGGAGAAAAATCATGATCGACATCGACGCCAAGTCCTTCTTTGCCTCTGGTTGCCAGATCACAGATGTGACCTTTCGATGATGTGACTTTATAATCCTTGCCCAGATACTTTTCAATGGTCTTTGATTTGGATGGGGATTCGACGATAACCAGATTTTTCATAAACAGCTCCTTTTATACAATTACATATCTTTACATAAATGAAATCAAATTGCAATTTCTTCCGACAGGATGGGTTCAGCACCTTCATAGATCAGACGATTGTTGCTGATGCCGTTGGAATCGAAGAGATCATAAGGCAATACTTTAATGCTTCTTCCTAATTCCAAGCCTTCATTGACGGTCGTCATCGTACCGGAACGATCCGCAGACTGCATGATGTAGATCTTGGAAGCCAAGGCTGCAATGATGCGGTTCCGGAATGGAAAATGATAGGCATAAGGCCGTATCATGCCGGGATATTCCGACAGGATCAGTCCGTTCTTTTCGATCTCTTCATACAGTCCCGCATTCTCAAAAGGATAGATCCGATCGATGCCGCAGCCCGAGATCGCGATCGTTTTAGAAGCACTCCAATGCGCTTTCGCATCGATTCCTTTTGCCAGACCTGAGATGATGACTTTATCCGTATTCCCTTTGCAGAGACATTCCGTGGCTTTCAGAGCGTAATCGCAGGGTTTTCTTGAACCGACGATCGCAATCTTCTCTTCTTTCAGCAATGTCAGATCCCCCTTATAAAACAAGACATAGGGAGGATATCTCAGATCGCGTAATTCGATCGGATATTCCGGATCGAAGATCGTCAAAGCATTCTCTATGTGTCTGTTCAATACAGGTCTCTGTTCAAGAATCGCCTTGCGGATTGCCATATATTCCCCGCCATAAAACAAAGCATAACTGATCAGCAGTTCTCTTTCCATCTATACATTATTCACAGAATATCCAGATTTTCCTAAAAAATCAGAACAGTTTTATTTCTCTGCAAGGTCTGAAAGACATACGATACAGCTTATTCAGACCATACCGATCCATCAGCTCCAGATGTCTCTTCGTTCCATAGCCCTTATGTTTGGTATACTCATATTCCGGATAGAGCACATCATAGCCATACATGATATGATCTCGCAAGACTTTCGCAAGTATGCTGGCGGCAGCGATCGAGATCGACTTGGCATCGCCCTTGATGATACTGACGGTATCGGGACAGTCAAGCGGCATGGCATCGGTGATAGTGATCTTATGCATATCCGTCGAAAGAGCGAGTTCTTTCATCGCCTGCTGTGTCGCATGATAAATGTCATATCTGTCGATCGTTTCCGGAGAAACGATTTCAAAACGGAAATAGATCGCGTCTTGAATGATTTCTTTAAATAATATGTTGCGTTTCTTGTCGGTCAGCTGTTTAGAATCATTGATCCTTTCATTTTCGTAACCGACAGGCAGAATGCAGCAGGCAACCACACAGGGTCCGCATAAAGGTCCCCTGCCCGCTTCATCGATTCCCATCACCATCTGATTCTTTGCCCAATAGAGCCTTTCAAATTCATTCTCAAGCATCTTCAAATGTGATCCTGCCGATCTTGTTGCTACGGATATCTTTCAAGATAAGATTGACTGTCTTGTCCAAATCAGGAATATTGCTGGTACCAAGCCATTTCTTTTCCTTGGCGATCTCCGATAAGAGATCCTCGCTGTTTTCATCGACTCCATATCTCTCTTTGATCAGACCGGGATAATGTTCGATGATATAGCGCAAGCCAAACAGAACCAGTTCTTCTTTATCCAGGATCTCATCGTTGATCGAACCCAGCAAGGCAAGTTTTTTGGCCTTCTCCTGATCATCCAGTTTCGGCCATAGCACGCCTGGTGTATCCAAAAGTTCCACATCCTCGTTGATGCGAATCCATTGCAGATTTTTGGTGACGCCAGGACGGTTTTCCGTTTTGGCGACTTTTTTCTTTACGATATTATTGATAAAAGTAGATTTCCCTACATTCGGAATCCCTACAACCATGGCTCTCAAGGCTTTCTTTCGTATGCCTCTGGCTTTGGCTCTGGCCAGTTTATCTGCCAGGATCCGTTTGACTTCTTTGACGACGGTCTTTGTCAGATCATCGGATGCGCTGTTTAAAACCAGACAGTTTTCAAAATGTTTCTTCCATTCCTCGTTCTGTTTTTGATCCGCAAGATCGGCTTTATTCAGAATGATCAGAACCGGCTTGTTTACGGAAAGTTCCTGCAGCATGGGATTGGCACTGGCATCGGGCATTCTCGCATCCCTTAATTCAATGACGATATCCGCCAGAGAAAGCTGTTCCCTGATCAGTCTGTGGGCCTTGGCCATATGACCGGGATACCAGTTGATATGGGATTGGTCTTTGACTTCTTTCTCTTCCATGGATCACCTAATGCATGCCGAAATCTTTGAAAGGATAAATGACAAACAATTTTGTAGACAAGATATCCTTTCTGGAAAACGCTCCATAGTAACGGGAATCTCTGGAGACGGAACGGTTGTCCCCCATACAGAAATATTCATCTTCGCCTAAAACGACTTCAAAATCTTTTGTCAGGGTATCTTCTGATAAAAACGGTTCCTCGACATATTCATCATTCACATAAAGCTTATTCTCTATAAACGTGATTTTCTCATTCGGTAGACCGATGACTCTTTTGACCAGCAGTTTGTCTTCTGCATCCGGAATATCGATCACAGCGACATCGAAACGCCGGATTCCCAGATTCTTGCTGATGATAAAAGAAAAACCATAATCGCCATTCTGCAGATAAGGATACATGCTGGAACCCTGTACCATGCAAGGCATCAGAATGAAATGCACAAGTACGAAAACGATGACGATCGATGTCAGTACTGTTTTTAATAGTTCAATGATGAAAGACTTGAATTTCATAAACATATTATACTCAAAATAAAAAGCCTGTTACAGGCTTTTTATTATCTGATCTCCTTGATCTTGGCAGATTTGCCAGAACGGTTCCGCAGATAGAACAGTTTCGCTCTTCTGACTTTACCGCGTCTCACGATCGTGATCTTGTCGATGATCGGAGAATGAACCGGGAAGGTTCTTTCGACACCTACGCCGGAAGAGATCTTTCTGACGGTAAATGTCTGTCCGATACCGGAACCCTGGATCTTGACGACGACACCTTCATAAGCCTGGATACGCGTCTTGTCGCCTTCCTTGATCTTGACGTCGACTCGAACAGTCTGTCCGGGACGAAGATCAGGAAGATCGGTCTTCATTTGTTCTTTGGTGATTTCATTCACTAAACCTAAATTCATCCTAACTCTCCTTTTTTTCAGATATTGTGACATCTGTTCATAATCATACGAAAAGCGGAACAGCGCTTAAATACTGTAACATATCTTTGTAATAAAATCAAATCTCTTCTTCGCATCTGATTTCCTGAAGCAGTTTTTCTTCTTCTTTTGTAAGATTTCTGTTCTCTAGCAGTTCCGGACGGTATTTCAATGTCTCTTTGAGAGACATTTTAAGGTTGTATCTTCGTATTTCTGCGTGATTGCCATTCTGCAGGACTTCCGGTACGGACTGTCCGTCATAGACCGGCGGTCTTGTATACTGGGGATATTCCAGGAGTCCGTCGTTGTAGGATTCTTCATTCAACGATTCCGAAGAAATGCCTTCTTCCAGCAATCTTGCGATCCCATCGATCAGCACCAGAGAGGCCATTTCCCCGCCTGTAAGAATATAATCGCCGATGCTGACACGTTCATCGATATATGTCTCAAATCGCTGGTCTATGCCCTCGTAATGGCCGCAGACGATGATCAGATCATTCATCTTGGAAAAACGCTGCAGATCTTCCTGCTGCAAAGGCTTCTGACGAGGCGAGGTCAGTAAAACATAGCTGTCATCCTGCTTGTTATCCAGCAAGGCCCGATGCAGCACATCCACCTTCATCAGCATTCCCGGTCCGCCGCCATAAGGCGTATCATCCACATGGCGATGCTTATCCAAGGCGTAATCCCTAATATCGACGACTTTCACTTCCAGAAGATCGTTGCTTATGATACGGGAAACGATGGAACTGTTCAGAAACCCATCATACATTTCCGGAAACAATGTCAGAACAGTGATCTTCAAAGCAGTCCCTCCATTCTGACGATATCGATACGACGCTTTTCCAGATCCACTTTCTCAACAAAAACCGGCAGGAATGGCACCAGATATTCTTTCCCATCTTCTGTTTTTAAGATACGGAGATTGTTTGCAGTGATCCCTTCTTCGACTTTCAGGACTTTGCCAACCAGCACGTCATCGACATAGACATCAAGGTCCTTGAGATCACGGAAATAGTATCCGTCTTTCAGTGTTTCGATATCTTCTTCCGCTTTATAGATTTCAAAATCCTTATATTGTTCAACCAGATTGATATCTTCATTGGTTTCAAACAATACCAGAAGCATGCCTTTATGTTCACGGCATGATTTCACTATGAAAGGAAGATGTTCCTCTCCCAGATAGACTTTCGAACCTTTCTTGAAACGTTCCTCAACAAAATCGGTATAAGAATAAACCTTAAGTTCACCTTTGATACCGAAAGTATTGACGATCTTGCCAATAAGTATATATTCCATGACCTCATTATATAAAAAAGAAGACGAATAATCATCTTCTATAGTGCCTCAAATTTGATCGCGATATGCTTCTTTTCTATTTTGGAAGCTACCTGCAACATCTGTCGGATCGAATTCGCCATCATGCCTTTTTTCCCGACCAGTCTGCCGATGTCCTCGCTAGGCGCATAGACATAAAGCAGCAGTTCGTTGTCGTTCAGGCTTTCCATCTGTTTGACAACGACCGAATCGCTGTCGGAACACAATGGCTTGACGATATTCAGCAATACTTTTTCCAGATCGATCATTTATTTCTTTTTGGAATCGGCAAATTTCTTCATCGTGCCGTTCTTCGATAAGAGATTTCTGACAGTATCCGTCGGAACAGCACCTTTGTTAAGCCATTCCAGCACTTTTTCTTCATCGATGTTTACGATCGCAGGCTGTTTTGTCGGATCATATGTTCCTAACGTTTCAATATCACGTCCATCGCGTCTTGCACGGGAATCCGCAGCAACGATACGGTAGAAAGGAACTTTCTTGGCACCCATTCTTTTTAATCTTAATTTAACCATAAGGCCTCCTTTTCAACAGTACTATCTTGCCATAAAACAATATAAGAGTCAAGTATTTTTACTTGACTCCTAAAATAATCTTGATTCGTTTGTCTGGCTGATAAACAACTGTTTGCTTTTGTTACGGATCTGTCCGTCATGGACATAGCGTATCATTTCTTTCTGATCCATGATCACCGGCATTCTCGGATGTATCCCTTGCATGGTTTCATCCGCTTCTTTCGTTATGATCAACATCCCTTCTTCATTGTAGATGCCTGCCAGATAGATGAATTCATCTTTTCCTTTGAGATAATACTTGTCATGATGGGAATCCCATTCATAGAAGCCGCTTGCGATCACAGCACAAGGTTTATAGTTCTTGTGATAATAGGAAATACTGTTTTCGATCGTTTCCTGTCGGGCGTTGATCCTTAATGACTCCTTCCTGATTCCCCATTTGAGCACAATAAGATCGATCTTCTCTTCCTTGGCGATCATGCATAAGACATCATCGCCGGGAAAAACTTCTCCGGTCTTATATTTCAGATTACAGGCTTTCGCCTTGTTTTCGATCTGTTTGCTGAGATTGGAAGGATTATAACTGAATTCGTAGCGTCCGCACATCTTACATCTTGAACATGTTGGCGAAAGAAGACATGTTTTTCATGAGTTTCTTCATTTTGTCGTACTGATTCACAAGCTTGTTGACCTGATCGACAGAAGTACCGGAGCCTTTGGCGATCCTGCGCTTATGCGAAGAACGCATGATCGATGGATCTTCCCTTTCTTCCGGTGTCATCGACTGGATGATTGCTTTGATTGATTTGAGTTCTTTGTCCGCATCGACATCATTGATGGCACGTGACATTTCCGACATGCCCGGAAGCATGCCCATGATGGAAGACAGTGGACCAAGCTTGCGTGACTGCTCGATGGAATTCAGAAGATCATCCATCGTAAAACGCCCTTCCAGCATGCGCTGCGCGGTTTTTTCCGCGACCGCCATATCGATCTCTTCCTGCGCCTTTTCAACGAAAGAAACAACATCTCCCATGCCCAGGATACGCTGTGCCAGCCGTTCCGGATAGAACGGTTCAAGATCAGCGATCTTTTCGCCTGTACCGGTATATTTGATCGGAACGCCTGTTACCGCTTTAACGGATAAAGCGGCACCGCCCTTGGAATCGCCATCGAATTTGGTCAGGATCAAGCCTGTCACATCCAACTTCTCATTGAAAGCATTCGCCACATTCACGACATCCTGGCCGGTCATGGCATCCACTGTCAGCAGGATCTCTTCCGGATGAACGGAATTCTTGATATCAAGCAGTTCCTGCATCAGTTCTTCATCGATCTGCAGACGTCCTGCGGTATCAATCAAAGCGACATCATAGCTATTTTCTTGTGCATATCTGATGCCATTGTCGACTTGTTTCAGTACCGGAACATCGGTTCCTTCGGAATAGACTTCGACATTGATCTGCTTTCCTAATGTCTGCAGCTGTTCAATGGCTGCAGGACGGATGATATCCGCTGCGATCATAATCGGCTTGCGCCCCTGTTTCTTTAACTGGTTCGCCAGTTTGGCAGCCTGTGTCGTCTTACCTGTACCCTGCAGACCGACGATCATGACTTTGGTCAGTCCTTTTTCCGCAAAATTCAGGCTGTTGTCATCATCTCCCAAAAGCTTGATGATCTCGTCATGTACGATCTTGACCAGAAGCTGACCCGGTTCGACCGCGTTAATGACATCCTGGCCGATCGATTCCTGACGGACCCGTTCCAGAAAGTCTTTCACGACATTGTAGTTGACATCGGATTCCAGTAAAGCGATACGTATCTCTTTTAACGTGTCTTCCATATTTCGTTCAGATAATCTGGCCTTGCCCTGAACGCTTCGTAGTGTTTTTGTGAGTTTTTCTTGCAATGAATCAAACATAACTAAATTATACTCTCTTTCGTTGTGATGTAGATACTATGATGGAACGGACTATTCCCATTTTATGCTCAATTTTTTATTTTCATTCATACATTCCACAAGATACAGGTTCATCAGCGTCTGATATGGAATTCCCGAAACCGACGACTGTTTCTTGAAATAATCGATCACATCAGCATCGATATTGATGGTAACCTGTTTTTTCAGTCTTTTAGCATATGGGTTTTTGACCGCTTTGCTGAAATCATATTCCTCTCTCATTTCATTTCCCTTTTCTTTCATAATATTGCCTTATTTCATTTCTTGTCGCTTTACGTGCAGATATGATCCTGATGATCTCTTCCGATTCCTTGAAACAATGTACGACAGTAATCACGTTGGCTTTTCGACTTGTTCCTATCATGATGAATCTTTCTTCATAAAATGAATGATCCGGGTCCGGAATCAATAAAGCATCTTCATCAAGAAACACAGTCGATGCTTCCTCAAAGGAAACATGGTGTTTTCTCTGATTTGATGAGTTCTTTCACTGATCCCATTCAAACCTAAGAAAAGTACTTTTATCTATATACATATTATAATTATCTCCTAATTATGTTTCAATATTTGCTTAATAAACATAAAGTAAAAAGATAGGAACAGTATCCTATCTTTTATTCCATCACATAGATGGAATTGGCAATCAGCTGATTGTTGTAGTAGCTGACACCGTCTTTTTCATAGTTGTTGGCCTGAAGCTTGCCGCTGATCGCGATTGCCTGCCCTTCTTTGAATGTCCGTTCTGCCAGGCTTCTAAAGAGCACGATCTCAAAGATATCATTGGTCACCTCCTGATCCTTGTTCAGACGTTCTACCGAAAGATGCACACGCGCGATATTCACGCCATTGCTGGTTTTGGTCATATCGACGGTATCGACGATACGGCCTACGAGATAAAACGAATTCATAAAGTCCTTTCCCGTTACTTGCTACTACAATGTAACACAGGGAAAGGACTTTGTCGTCTCATAGTTTTATCAGAGTTTTATCAGTTTGTTCTCAATTCTTTCTCATGAAAGATCATCGGCATCCTCATCCGGTTTCAGAAAGACTTCTCTCGGTTTCGAACCATTGGCAGGTCCGATGATTCCTCTGTCTTCCAGGGTATCGATCAGTCTCGCAGCCCGGTTGTAGCCGATACCGAAACGTCTCTGCAAGAGAGATGTGGAAGCTTTCTGTTGCATTTTGACGAATTCGACGACTTCATCATAAAGACTGTCATATCCGTCCGCATTGACGCTGCTGGCATTCATGACTGTCGAACCTGACATGTTCGTCAGGAATTCATAATATGAATCTTCATATTCCGGTTTCTGTTCCTTCTTGACGAAATCCGTGATCTTATTGATTTCCTTATCGGTAACATATACGCCCTGCATACGGATCGGCGCGTTTTCACCCTGAGGATAATACAACATATCGCCATTGCCCAGCAGCCGTTCTGCGCCCGTCTGATCCAGAATGGTTCTCGAATCGATCGAAGAAGCGACCGCAAAAGAGATCCTGGAAGGAATATTCGACTTGATCAGTCCCGTGATGACATCCGTTGACGGACGCTGTGTCGCGACGATCAGATGGATGCCGCTGGCTCTTGCCAGCTGGGTAATGCGCTGGATCGAGAGTTCAACTTCTTTTCCGGCGATCGCCATGAGGTCAGCCAGTTCATCGATAATCACGACAATGAAAGGCATCTTTTCCATCGGCGATTCGTCTTCTTTGCGATTCTCGTTATGCTTCTCGACAAATTCGTTGAACAGTGTGATATTCCTTACACCCGCAGCTGCAAACGCTTCATATCGTTCTTCCATGATCACAACGATCTTCTTCAGCATGTTGCTGGCCATAGTCGGATCATCGATGATCGGCCACAAGAGATGCGGAATATCTTTATATGCAGTGAATTCAACCTTCTTAGGATCGACAAGTACCAGTTTGATTTCATCCGGCTTGGTACGCATCAGCAATGATATGACGATCGAATTGATGCATACGGACTTGCCGGAACCTGTGGCTCCCGCAATCAGAAGATGCGGCATCCTTGCCAGGTCGCAATAGACTTCTTTGCCCATCAGGTCTTTGCCCAAAGCAAACTGCAGCGGTTCGCTCTTGCGGTAAGTTGGAAAATGTTTCATCAGATCGATCATCCGCACCGGAATCGGTTCGACATTCGGGATCTCGATGCCTACAGCGCTTCTTCCCGGGATCGGCGCTTCGATACGGATATCTTTGGCCGCCAGTTCCATCTTGATGTTGTCGGAAATATTCATGATCCGATTGATCTTGACCGAACTGTCCGGTTTGATTTCGAATTTTGTCACGGATGGTCCGATATAGGTATTCACAAGCTCTGCTTCGATGCCGAAGTTGTGTAAGATTTCAATTACTTTTTCCCCTTTGATCGAAGCGGAAGTCTTGTTGGTGTTCGAAGATGTGGATACGACCGGATCCAGGAATTCTTCATAAGGACGCGGAAGATGATAGACGTTGTTGCGTTTCTTGTATGGCTGTACTTTTACTGTGGATGGTTCTGTTTTCTTTTCTTCCTTTTTGGCGAAATCATCATTGATCCGAATCTCTTCGTAATACTCGTAATTGTCATCATCCGAGAAGATCTCTTCCTGTTTCTTTTTGCCGTTGATCTCTTCCTCAGTCAGATTAATGAAATAATGAGACTTTCCGATGATACGCTGTTTCTCTTCTTCGAGACGTTTTCTTCTTTCCTCTGCCAGCCGTACCGCTTCCTGCTGTTTCTGCTTTTCCAGTTCCGCTTGTTTTCTTTCCTCTTCGGCCTGTTTCTTCTGCAAACGCTCTTCACGGGCTTTTTCCTGGTACTGACGGCGTTTTTCATCCAGTTGCGCTCCCTTTGTCTTCAATTGCGTAAACGACTGGGAAGATGCCTGAAACACGCTTTTAACGGCATTCAAAGGAATCAGCAGGATCAAAGAAGCGATTCCCGTAAGAATCAGAATGATCAAAGAACCCGGACGGGATATCAGCATCACCAGCAGGCTGTACAGCAGATTCCCCAGCAAGCCTCCTGTAAAATGGAAAACATCCTTATTCAGCACCTTTGCATAAGTCTGACAATAAGAAACCCACTCGCTGACATTTCTTGTTTCATCCGCGATATATGCCCCCAGAAGCACAAAAAACACATTCAGAACGATCAGGCCGATGACCCGATTCTTCGGTATCTGATCCTCTTTACCCGGAAAGAAGATCCGATAGATGCCATAAAAGAAAGCGGTAAGGATCCCGATCACATACAAAGAACCCAAAGTCCAGACAAAGAGATTATGCAGGATCAGACCTGCCGTTCCCATTTTCGCAGTCGCAAAAATGATAAGAGCGATCAGAAAAAGACAAGTAATCATCCAGACTTGCTTGTTATCTCTTGCTGAAGCTGTTTTCTTTTTTTTAGCTGTCTTTTTTGCCACTTTCTTCTCCCAGATTGATTTCAACGATCGCCGGTTGGATCATCGGCGTCTTGCCGGTTACTTTCAGCACGTAACGCGAAATCGCTTCACGCGCTTCCGCTCTTACCTGCATATTGTCGTAGGTATTTTCTTCGACGTTTCGTTCGATCGTCGAGATCAGCAGTTTTCCGATTTCATTCAGGATGTAATCCGCATCCTTGAGATAAATGACACCGCGGGATTGCACATCCGGACCGCCAATGACTTTCTTCGTATTGTAATCCAGAACGACGCCGCAGATGATCGCCCCATCCGTCGACAATTTTTCTCTATCCTTTAGCACCATGCCTGAAACATCGCGCATATCCGAAGCATCGATCGCCGTATCCTCCAGATCGATCTGTTCGCTGGTCGAAGCAAGCCTGCCGTTTTCAAACGAAGCGAACTGTCCGTTATCCAGGATAATGATCTTATCCGGCGTATATCCCATCTGTACGGCAATATCCGCATTGTTTATCAGATGCGAATACTCTCCGATGATCGGCAGATAATACTTCGGTCGTATCAGATACAGCATCATCTTAAGATCCTCTGTCGATGCGTGCATGGACAGGATCTCTTTCGCGTTCAGCTTAACGATCTTGACGTCCGCTTTATACAAGTCATTCTCCATCGCCGTCGCATCCTTTTCCGTACCCGGAACGACTGGAGACGCGATGATTACGATATCGTCTTCCCTTAATTCGATCTGCCGGTCCTCGCCGATCGCGATATTATGCATCAGCTTGAATACTTCATTCCCGGAACCGGAAACGACGCAGACGATGTCTTTCATATCGTTATTGAAATCATTGCGATCTACGATAATATTCTTAGGAAGCTTGTAGTAGCCCAGTTCATCGACCGTATTCAGGAGCCGGATATGTTCCGGATCATAGAAATAGACTTTCTTGTTGTATCTTGCAGCAAGTTCCAGCACTTCCATGATACGGAAGAGATTCTGCCTGTATAGCGTAATGATGATCCGTTTCTCATTCTCCTCGAAATAATGTTCCACATGATCGCTGATCCTGTGCTTTGGCGCCGTGTATCCCGCTCTTGAAGATCCTTTGGACTCGCTCATCAACAGCAGTACCTGATTCTTGCCCATCTCCGATAGCGCATTCACATCCATCGAGAACGCTTTATTCAGGAAATCATAGTCGAAGATGAATTCCGAAGCATAAACGATCATGCCGGAATCTGTCTCGAACGCAAAACCGACGCCATCGGCGATCGACTGCATTACCGGGAACGTATGGATCACATGACTGCCGATCTTGATGGTATCGTTCCGCTTGATCACATGAATGAACTTGTTGTTGAGCTTATGTTTACGGAATTCGATTTCCAACAGTTTCGCCGTCAATGCCGTGGCATAGACCGGAACATCGATCTGGGTCAGAAGATGACCCAGCGCATACATGACATCGTCATGTCCGTGGGAGATGAAAACGCCTTTTACCCGATCCTGATGTTCGATCAGATAAGTGAAATCCGGGATGATGTATTCGATCCCCAACTGTTCCGTCTCACTGGGATATTTCAAGCCGGCGTCGACAACGAAAATGTCACCATCAATTTCCACCAGGTACATATTCTTGCCATCTTCGTCAAGACCGCCAAGTGCCATTAAACGTATTTTTTGCACGTATTATATTCCTCCAAACACTATATAAGATTATAAGATATTTATGCTTCTTTGACAATCGACTCCTGGAGTTCTCTTAAACCGTTTTCATTCATCTCATAGACGGTTTCCGCGACTTCATCGATGAATTTCCTGTCATGGGAAACGGCAATGATACAGCCGTTAAAATCCTTCAGGATCGAACGGAAAACGGGATTGGATAAAGCGGAAAGATTACGTGTCGGTTCATCCAGCAGCAAGACATCGCATTCATCAAGAATGGTTTTGATGATCAGGATCTTGCATTTCTGGCCTTCCGAGAGATCGGAAATCTGATGTTCCATTTCTTCCGCGGTAAATTTCAAGGCACCAAGATAAGACTGGATCATGCTTCTTCGATGCGCATCTTCCCCATTCCAGAGATACTGCACAGGCGTAAGAGAAAGATCAATGACTTCGGAATAATTCTGAGGGATATAGCCCAAACGGATATCCTGACGGTCTTTGAGAAGCGAATAAATCTCTTTCATCAGCGTGGACTTTCCGCATCCGTTATTTCCTATGATACAGATCTTATCCTGACCGTAAACCTGCAGATCGATATTTCTCGAAAGTATCCTGTTTTCATTTTTCAGTTCAGCGATATACAGATCCAGAATGACTTTATGAGGATCCATTCTTACATCAGGATAAAAGATATTGATCGCTTCTTCCGGTTCGTATTTCTTTGTCAGGTTTTCTTTCTTTACTTCCAGCTGTTTGCTTTGCGATATTACGCTATGCATCTTCTTTTTCAGAAGTGCGGCGCCATGAGGGTCCTGACGGCTCGCCGTTTTCTGCTTGTGATCGACTTTCTGATAGATCTGGCGCCATTTCTCCAGCTGTTTATTGTATTGCGCCTTCTCTTTTCTTGCGATCATATTCGTGCGATCGATCAGGGCGGTTCTTCTTTCTACATAATCGCGGTAACCGTTTCCTGAATAAGTGATGACGCTTTCCGTTTTTCGTTTCAGCTGTTCCAGATGCAGGATCCCGTTTGCGCACGCTTCGAGCAGCACTTCGTCATGGGATACGAAAATCAGCGGCTTTTTCAGTTCGTTAATGAAATCTTCCAGCCAGAGCAAGGTTGGCAGGTCCAGATCGTTCGTCGGTTCATCCATCAGGATGATATCCGGATCTTCATAGAGCAGTTTCAAGATGGATAAACGTACCTTTTCTCCTCCGGAAAGCGTTCTGATGATCCTGTCATCAAACAGACTGTCATCGACATGGAAACGATTCAACAAGCTATACAGATGGCTGTAATCCATCTCGGAAGAAATATACTCCACCGTATTCCTATCCAGGTCTTCTTGAGGGATCGTCTGCGGAAGATAAGCAATCTTCCCATCCGCAAGAATGTTTCCTGTATAAGATACATAATCCGAAACATCCACGCCTGCCAGTACTTTCAGGATCGTAGATTTTCCGTTTCCTTCTTCGCCGATCAAAGCGATCTTATCTCTGTCATTCAGCACAAAAGAAAAATCTTTAAGCAGGATCCTTCCTTTATGAGTGGTGATTGTAAGGTTATTTATTTTAAGCATAGTAAACTGATCTCCTTCTTCGCTTCAGAGTCATTGAAACCTATTCAGCGATCTATAAGTTTCCGGAAATCAATTTCTCATTTCGCACCTCATATCATTTCACGGCGATACCGTTCAAAGAGAACGAAAGGACCTCCGTGATCTTGACTTTCACGATCTGACCGGTCCGGATATCGGTTCCGGTAAAATTAACCAGTTTGTTTTCAGGCGTATATCCGGAATATGTATTTGAGTTGCGCTTGCTGATGCCATCGACCAGGACTTCGACGATCTGATCGGCAAACTTCTGATTGTTCATGTTGGCATAGTAAGCGACTTTCTTATTGAGTTCCTGAAGCCTTGCTTCCTTGACTTCCATCGGAGTGGCATCCGGAAATTCCGCGGCAGGCGTGCCTTTTCTTTTTGAATAGATAAACGTATAGGCATTGTCATACTGACAGTGATCCACCGCATCAAGGGTATCCTTGAAATCCTCATCGGTTTCATCAGGGAATCCTACGATGATATCGGTCGTAAATGCATAGCCGGGCAGTTCCTGCTTCAGTTTATCAAATAAAGCAAAATAATCATCTTTGCTGTAGCGGCGGTTCATCTTTTTCAGGATCTTGCTGGAACCGGACTGGATCGGCAGATGGATATAAGGCATGATGTTCCTGTTGTTTCTGATGGCTTCGATCATCCTGTCGTTGAAATCCCAGGGATGGGAAGTCATGAAACGGATCCGCTCGATCCCTGTTGCCGATACGTCATTCAGAAGATCCGCAAAGCCGTAATCATTGGAAAGATCCTTGCCATAGGCATTCACATTCTGTCCCAGAAGACAGATCTCTTTGTATCCCTGATCGATCAGCTGGTTCACTTCAAGAAGGATGTCTTCCTTGTATCTTGATCTTTCCTTTCCTCTGGTATACGGAACGATGCAATAGGTACAGAACTTGTCGCAGCCATACATGATGTTGACCCAGGCTTTATGAGACATGAAACGGGTCACAGGCATATCTTCCACGATATCGCCCATCTTGGAGAAGACTTCGACTTTACGCTGTCTGGTCGTGTAAACGTCATGCAGCATCTTCGGCAAGGAACTGATGTTGTGGGTACCGAAGATGATATCGACCTGATGATATTTATCTAACAATGTCCTGACCGTCTCTTCTTCCTGGCACATGCAGCCGCCGATCCCGATGATTAGATCCGGGTTGCTGGTTTTCAGACGTTTCAAAGCGCCAATCTCGCCAAAGACTTTCTCTTCCGCTCCCTGACGTACCGCACAGGTATTGATGAGGATCACATCGGCCTTCTTTTCATCTTCCGTAGCAGCATAGCCTAATGCATCCAGTATTCCTGCCATCGTCTCGGAATCGCGCTGATTCGCCTGACAACCATGCGTGATGATGTAATAATATAATCCTTTCCCCATTCCTTCATATTCGGAATCAAAAGAAAAATGCACTTTCTGGGAAAGTTCTTTGTCTCTTTTGCGGGCATCATTCAGATCAGGTAAAAGATAATCTTTAGCCATAACTAAATTATACTGTAAAACAGCAGAATTATATGAACCAGTAAATAAAAAACCAAGTCAGACTTGGTTTATTGAGATAAAGCTTCGACCGGGCAAGTCGCAACGCAAGCACCACAATCGACACAGGTCTCTTCGTTGCATACGCTCTTGCCTTCGTCATCCAGACTTAAGGATTCCGTCGGGCAAACGCCTGTACATGCACCACAGCCGATGCAAACATCACGATCAACTTTTACGGGCATAAGATAAACCTCCTTGATACTAAAAACATTATAAATGACTTTTTATCAGTTAGTAAAGACTAATCGTTATTCCTTTTCAATGATGTCGATACCCAGTTCTTTAAGCTGAATATCATCGACCGTATTTGGAGCATCCGACATCAGGCAGTACGCCGACGCAGTCTTCGGGAAAGCGACGACATCCTTGATGTTGTCGGTTCCGGTCATGATCATGGTCAGACGTTCCAGACCGATGCCTACGCCTAAATGTGGCGGAGTTCCATAATCGAATGCTTCGATAAAGAAACCGAATTTGTTTCTGATCTCTTCTTTTGTAAGGCCTAAGGCGTCGAATACTTTCGCCTGCATCTCGGAATCATGGATACGTACCGATCCGGATAAGAGTTCATAGCCATTCAATACAAGGTCATAGGCTCTTGAATAACAGTTTGCCTGATCAGTAACCAGTTTGTCCATGTCTTCATCTCTTGGCGCAGTAAACGGATGATGGGCGCTGACCCAACGGTTTTCTGTTTCGGAATATTCATACATCGGGAATTCGGTTATCCAGGCGAACGAATACTTGTTTTCATCGATCAAACCGAGGTCCTGTCCCAGTTTCTTTCGCAAAGCGCCTAACGCGACATTCGCGATTGCTTTCTGATCGGCGATCATCAGCAATACATCTCCGTTTTCCAGATTCAGTTCTTTTCTTAACGTTTCCTTCTCTTCTTCCGATAAGGCGTTGTTTACAGAACCGGAGAATGAATCGTTTTCCCTCTTGAGATATGCCAGTCCTTTGGCTTTATAGATTTTGACGAATTCATTGAGTTCATCAAAACGCTTTCTGGAAAGATGCGAGGCAGCATCCTTGAATACCAGAGACTTGATGACGCCGTTCTGTTCCAGGCAGTTCATAAAAGCGACAAATTCCGTATTCTTGAATAATGAACTGATGTCCATCATTTCATTTTCGAAACGGATATCCGGTTTATCGGAACCATATTGATCCATCGCATCGACATATCTGATTCTAGGGAATGCGAGATCCTCGATTCCTTTAAGTTCCTTGAACAAAGTCTTCATGATCTTTTCGACGACCGCAAAGATATCTTCTTCTTCGGCAAAAGACATTTCGATATCGATCTGCGTGAATTCCGGCTGTCGGTCTGCTCTCAGGTCTTCATCACGGAAACATCTCGCAATCTGGAAGTAGCGGTCCATTCCGCCGATCATCAGCAGCTGCTTGTACTGCTGCGGAGACTGCGGCAAAGCATAGAAACGTCCATTGTATAGTCTCGAAGGAACCAGATAGTCTCTGGCGCCTTCCGGTGTGGATTTCGACAGGATCGGTGTTTCCACTTCCACAAAATCATCCTCATGCAGGACACGTCTTACGATCGTCGTGATCTTGTCGCGATACAGCAGTTTTTCCTTGATCGGATTCCTTCGGATATCGAGATAGCGGTATTTCAGACGCAGATCTTCCAAAGCATCGGTTTCATCCGCAATGATCATCGGCGTCGTCTTGGCCGCAGATAAGATCTTGCATGTTTCTGCCAATACTTCGACCTCGCCTGTTTCCAGTTTCGGATTCGGCGTTTCTTTTACGGAAACCATTCCTTCGACTTCAATGACATATTCATTCCGGACATCCCTGACCAGTTCATTGTGTTCCTCATCGAACGTGATCTGAGTGATTCCGTAACGGTCTCTTAAATCAATGAAAACGATGGAACCGAGATTCCTTCTCTTGGCGACCCACCCGGCAAGCTTGACATGCTTTCCGGCATCTGATTTTCTTAATTCTCCACAGGTATGATCTCTATTCATAATAATCCTCCAGCAGCTGATCCATTCTTTCGCACAGCTCTTTTACCGGCACTTCTTCCTGTGCCTTGGTCAAAGTATCTTTCAAAGTCACAGTCTCATTTTTCACTTCGTCTTCTCCGATGATGATCACGAATCTTGCCTTCTTGCGATCGCTGGACTTGAACTGGGCTTTCAGGGAACGGTGATAGTAGTCCATTTCCGTAATGAAGCCTTCTTCTCTGAGCATCGCTGCGACTTTCATTGCCTGATCGTTATTTTCATACAGATTGATCACATAGGCATCCAGATAAGGCTCGGATTCCAGGAAAATGCCTTCCGCTTCCGCTAAAATAAGCAGCCGTTCCAATCCGATCGCAAATCCGATGCCGCTCAGCTGAGGCCCACCCATCTCTTTGACCAGATCATCGTATCTTCCTCCGCCAAAGATGGTTGCCTGCGATCCGGATTCTTCATTCGTCGACACGACTTCGAATACCGTATCGGTATAATAATCCAGGCCCCGTACCAGCTTGTCATCGATCTCATAAGGGATTCCCAGAATATCCAGATAGTGTTTCACCTGATTGAAGTATTCTTCGGAAACCTCGTTCAGCTTCATTTTCGGAGCATTCTGAACCACAGGATTCTCATGATCGATCTTGCAGTCGAGGATCCTTAACGGGTTCTTCAGCAGACGGCTCTGACAGTCAGTGCATAACTGATCCTTGTATGGCGTGAAATAGTCGATCAGTTCTTTCTTATAGTTCAGTCTGGATTCGGTATCGCCTAAAGAATTGATCAGCACCTTGACACCTTCAAGACCGATCGTCTTGATATAGAAATAACCCAAAGCGATGACTTCCGCGTCGATCAGAGGATCCTTGTCGCCGATACATTCGATGCCCATCTGGGTAAACTGACGCTGTCTGCCCTTTTGCGGTCTTTCATGACGGAACATTTCTTCGATGTAAGCCATCTTGATCGGCAGTTCCATGCTTCCGTAGAGCTTGTTTTCAATGATCAGACGGATGACTCCAGGCGTTCCTTCCGGTCTTAAAGTCAATGAATCTTTCTCATTGACGGAGAACGTATACATCTCCTTGGTGACCATATCCGAGGTATCGTTCTCTTTCTTGAATACGCCTGTATATTCGAAAACAGGTGTTTTTATCTCACTGTAGCCATAGATTTCCAGAAAAGAACGGAACAGAGTTTCCAGTTCATTGAAACGTTTCATCTTTTCCGGAAGCAGGTCATAAGTTCCTTTTACTGTCTGATAAGGCATATTATTTGCGCTCCTTTCTGAGATTGTAGTAATCGAGATCTTCTTTGACTTTATCCGGTATTTCTCTTGGAACAGGGAAACAGACGGAACCGATCATATGATCGGAGAATGTCTCGATGAATCCACATGATTTATAGTAGTTGTCGGCAGACAGATGATCCATGACATCCTTGCGGGAATGGATCACTGCGCCGCCTTTCGCAGGCAGTCTGGCAAAAGACAAGGCAGGGACTCCCGCATCCGCAAACGGAGTGGAATCACTGGAATAGACGCCCTGCCTGACTTCCATCGGGAATCCTTCCATCTTTGACAGATACTGCAGGTAATGTACGAGGTCTTCATTGGCACTGACGCAGGCGATATCTTTGCCTAATGTCACTCCAAGCATATCCACATTGATATTCAGCACGATCTTATCCAGCTGTTTCTTGTGTTTCTCGACATAGGCTCTGGACCCCAGCAGTCCTTCTTCCTCCGAACCGCACCAGACGAATCTGACCGTTCTCTTCGGTTTGTGTTCGCTGTAGTATCCCAGCATCTCCAGGATGCAGGCGCTGCCGGTTGCATTGTCATAGGCTCCCTTGGAATAACTGACAGAATCATAGTGTGCCGTATAGACGATGATTTCATCTGCTTTATCAGTACCTTTGATCTCCGCTACCACGTTATGGGAATCAGTCTTGAACTGTTTCTGTTTCAAAGTGACATGGGCTTTCTTTGGAAGATGTTCGACCAGTTTCTCGGCATCTTTCATCCGGATGCATACGGCAGGAATATAGGCCAGATCCTGATGGCGTTTGCGGTACTTGTATGGGTCCAGATCGACATCTTTCTCATCCAGATAGACATCGCCGGTACAAAGGATCAGAGCGGCTGGTTTCTTCTGTGCGAGGATCTTGTAAGTCTTGTTATCGACCATCTTATTGGCTATCAGGCAGATCTTGTCCTTGAGATCGCTGATCATAGCATCTTCCGGGGAAGTGACATAGACCAGTTCCCCTTCCACGCCCTTGTCAGGGGTCGAACCGGACATGCCTACCGCGACAAACGGTACATCCATATCTGGTTCCATGAAATGTAGCTGATATTTTTCTACTTCAAAGGCATCGACCGGAAACGATTCCAGTTTTGCTTTGACATTGAATTTTGCGCATTCCTTCTGAATGATTTTCGCCGCTTTCAGCTCTTCTTTCGAACCCGAAGTACGGACGAAATAGAGCTTTTCAATAAGATCGAAACTGTTGTACATAAGAAACCTCCCAAATGAAATAAAAACGTCCTCTAAGGACGTTGATCACGCGGTACCACCTTAGTTCACATAAATGTGCCCTTGAGATCTTTAACGCAGATCCTACGCCCTAAGGTGTCAAACAAGTGTCCCTTATATCCGCTCATGAAGGCTTGCACCAGACCCTTCTCGCTAAGATGAACAGGATAGAATTCTTTTGTTTATCGACATAACAATCTTATCATCATTTAATGGCTCTTTCAACCGATATCACGCTCTCCACTTTACGCAGATTCGCCATGATGACTTCCAGCTGTTCCAGATCGCTGACCGTAAAAGAAAGGCTTGTGGTAGCAGTAAGATCTTCCGTATTCGCAACACTGTTGACCGCAGTCAGATTTGCTTTGTATTGCGCAACGACCGTGACCAGATCGGTAAGCAGATAAGAGCGGTCTTTGGAGAAGATCTTGATCGAAGTCTCATATTTCAGATCCGGTTTCTCAGGATCCCAGTAGACATCGATAAAACGTTTCAGACCCTGGATATTCGGACAATCCTTGCGATGGACTTTGATCCCCTGACCCTTCGATACAAAGCCGATGATCTCATCCCCATAGACCGGGGAACAGCACGGAGACAAAGAAAGTTTCATCGAACTGATCCCTTTGACAACGATACCCGTATGGCTGATCGCCCGGGTCTTTTCAGAATTCCGTTTCGTGATCTTTTCGATCGTTTCCAGATCGACTTCTCGTTTGCCTGCCTTCGCGACTCTCTCAACGATGTTGATCGGCATCATAGAGTGGCAGCCGATCGCAAAGAACAGATCGTGGGCAGAAGAGTAACCCATGGATGTCGCGATCTTATCCATCTTCTTGTTGTCGGGATATTCTTCCAGAAGATCATGCTTCTTGAATTCTTCCTTCAGCAAGCTTTCGCCTTCCTTGATCAGGGCTTCCCGATCTTCCGTTTCCTTCTTCAGGAAATAAGCCTTGATCTTGTTACGGGCATGATTGGTTTTGACGATCTTGAGCCAGTCCTCGGATGGGGTCGAATTCTTATTGGTTTTGAGTTCGACGACATCGCCTGTCTTTAATGGCGTATTCAACGGAACCATGACGCCATTGACCAGAGCTCCTACCGTCTGGTTTCCGACTTCGGTATGGATACGGTAAGCGAAATCGATCGGAGTCGCACCCTGCGCCAGGTCGATGACTCTTCCTCTCGGGGTCAGACAGTAGATATTCGCATTGAAGATATCGTGCGTGATATCATTCATATAGTCTTTGGCATCCGTTTCCGAAGTATCTTCGAACGCTTTCAGCCAACGCAGCTCGTTCAGGATCTCTTTCTGCGATCGCTGTTTTCCTTCCTTATAGGACCAGTGCGCGGCAACGCCTCGTTCCGCCACCTCATCCATGGCTTCTGTTCGGATCTGCACCTCGTAGATCCGTCCATCCGGACCCACGATCGTGGTATGCAGCGACTGATACATGTTCATCTTAGGCATGGCGATATAGTCCTTCAGGCGTCCCGGAATCGGGCGGTACACCGCATGGATATAGCCTAAGATCTCGTAACAGTTCAGTTCCGTTTCCGTTACGATACGGATCGCCAAAAGATCAAGGATCTCATCGAAACGCTTGTTTTTGGTGATCATTTTCTTGTTGATGGAATACAGATGCTTGGATCTTCCGAAGATCCTGAATGGAATATTATGCATCTTCAGAACGATGGAAATATCTTCCATCATGATATCGATCTGCTGATCGCGTTCGCTCTTCTTGGATTCGACCAGTCTGGCGATCTCATGATACTTTTCATTATCAAGATAATAGAACGAAAGATCTTCCAGCTCGTTCTTGATCTCGGCGATACCTAAACGGTGTGCGATCGGCGCATAGACATCCAGCGTCTCTCTGGCGATCCGTTTCTGTTTCTCCGGAGCCAGATACTCCAAGGTACGCATATTGTGCAGACGGTCTACCAGCTTGACCAGGATCACTCTTACATCCTTGGCCATCGCGATCAGGATCTTGCGATGATTGACTGCCTGATATTCTTTTTCATCCGTAAATTTCAAGGTAGAGATCTTGGTGACCGCATCAACCATTTCATAGATCTCATCGCCGAACAGTTCCTTGAATTCATCTTCCTTGACATCGCAGTCTTCGATCACATCATGAAGGAGTCCCGCGCAGATCGTTTTCGGATCGACTCTGAGTTTTGCCAGCTCATAGCCCACATTCAAAATATGCACAAAGTAAGGCTGTCCGGATTTGCGTTTTTGGTCCTTGTGCTTTTCATACGCAAAATCATAGGCTTTATCGATCAGAGCCAAAGAATCAGGATCGCTGATATACTTATGGATCTCATCGTAAAGTTCTTTTTTCGAGTCGATCAGTTCTACCATAATAATTGAAAACCGAAGCAGTGCTTCGATTTTTTAGTACTTCAGTAAAGTGAAGACCTCATAGTCCTTGAGGCGTTCCCTTCCTTTGAGATCCTCAAGTTCGATCAGGAACGCGCAGCCAACGACTTCCCCACCCAGTTCTTCGACCAGATGGATCGCGGCTTCGACCGTACCTCCGGTCGCAAGCAGATCATCGATGATCAGGACTTTCTGTCCCGACTTTATCGCATCCGCATGCATATGGAGCTCATTGGTTCCGTATTCCAACGCATAGGAATAGGCAACGGTTTTCCTTGGCAGTTTCCCCGGTTTCCTGAATGGCACGAAACCGATATTCAAGGCATAGGATACAGGGCAACCGAAAATGAATCCTCTTGATTCCGGTCCGGCAACGACTTCAGCGCCTACTTTTTCAGCGAATTCGATCAGCTGGTCGCAGGCTTCTTTGAAAGCGTCTCCGTCAGCCATCAATGGCGTGATATCTCTGAATAATATACCCTCGCTTGGGAAATCAGGAATCGATGCGATATAGTCTTTCAAGTTCATAAGGTCACCTCTTTTGATATATCTAAATTATAGTAGAACTGGAGTAATTCTTCAATTACGAAAGAGATGCGGTTTTTATGATACCGGTCGCGCTTGATCCTGCCGATCATCGTATCGAATGGCTTGTTGGCATCAGATGGATCGAAGGAAATGGCTTCCAGCTGTCTGCTGATCACGAACTTGGGATACTTGCGGGCTACCAGGAAGCGGCTGGCATAGGAAACGTTTCGCATAGCGAATAAGGGTTCCTTGAAAGAAGTGCCATATGGCTGCAACGCTTCGAGCTGGGACAGTAGTCCAGGATCGATCTTATCCGAATCGATCAGCAGGACATCCTGCATCTTTTCCGGTATGACACAGGGATTGTTGCGGATGTCTTCCTTGAGACGCTCATAATCGTCCGTAGAAAGCGATAAACCGACGGCTTGTTCATGTCCGCCGAAGGTATGAAAAAGCTCAGAAAAGACCTTTAAATACGTGTAGAGATCAAAACCTGCAGGACTTCTTCCGGAACCTTTCAGTTCCCCTTCTTTTTCGCTTAGGATCACGACCGGTTTATGATATTCATTCATCAGCCGGTTGGCCAGAAGCCCGCACAAGCCTTCCTTGAACGTATCCGATCGGATCAATAGAAAAGAATCCTCATCACGGATGCTTGCTTTGACAGAATCATACATCAGCCTGGTATCTTCCTTGCGGATCCGGTTGATCTTCTCAATATATCCCAGATACTGTCTGCAGGAAGGATCGTTCTCCAGAAGATAACGGACCATATGATTGACATTCATCAGTTCTTCCAGACGGGAGATCGCATTGATCTTAGGAATGACAGTATAAGAAAGCGATTCATAATCCAGTTCGGCATCATTGAGAAGATAACGGATCGGCAGGATGTCTTCTGTCTTCAGGATATCGTACATCCTTTTAATCAGATAACGATTGTATCGAAGAACGGGAACCATATCGGCGATCGTCGCCAAGCCGCCGTAGACTGCGGAAAGCTCATCGTAATCGAAATGATCCGAAAGCAATGCGCACAATCCTGCTGCGCACATATCATGATATGCTTCGGGAAGCAGATTCGGATGCAGGAGTGCTTCAAAATCAGGCAGTTCGCTGTATTCATGGTGATCGATCACAAAGACCTGTATGCCATGTTCTTTTGCCAGTTTTATGGGTTCATAAGCTGTCACGCCGTTGTCGACGCACAGGATGATATCGAAATGATATTCATGGGCATTGTTCACGATTTCTTCGTTCAGACCGTAACCCTGCCTGGAACGGGATGGAATGATATAGTTGTTCAAGATATTCAGACGATCCAGCAATCTCTTTATAATGACGGTCGCACAGATCCCGTCGCAGTCATAATCCCCTACGATCAGATATCGCTTCTCTCTATTGTCCAGTATCGTTTCTTTGAATGCGACAACTTCAGGAATCTCTTGCATATTCAAAAAAGCGGATATCTCCAGCTCTGTGGGATCGATTCCGTTGAGCTGGCATATCCTTTCTTTCAAGCTTCGATCATCTTCAAGAAAACGATACTTCATGTGTGAAGTCCGATAAACAATCCGATCAGGGACAGTATCATCGCCAGCAGATAGAAATTCAGGACGATATTGGATTCTCTGAAACCTTTCAGGACGAACGCGTAATGGATCGGCGTATAGGAGAAGATGCGTTTATGGAACAGACGGACGCTGACTTGCTGAAGGACGACGCAGAACATCTCGATGACAAAGACGCCGCCGATGAAGAACAGTGCGAAACACTTGTCGAATAAGAGTCCTGTCGAAGCAAATAGAGCTCCCAGAGCAAGCGATCCGCTGTCGCCCATGAAAATCCTGGCAGGATGGAAATTGAAGCGCAGATAGCCTAAAAGACCCGCCAGAATGCATACCAGCAGCAAAGCGATGTGCCAGTCCTCATGCAAGGAGAAGATCACGACAGGAAGCAGCGCGATAAAGGACACTCCTGCGCATAAGCCGTCCATTCCATCGGTAAAATTGACTGCGTTTGCTTCTGCCATATACAGAAGGATCATGAATGGAAGATAAATGAACCAAGGCAAAACGATATGGATGTGAAGGAAAGGAATCGTGACCTGCAAAGGCAGGATATCTTTGAAGAAATAGAATAGTAACGAGGTATACAGCAGTTCCATTCCCAGCCTGGTCCATGGTGACAGTCCGTCGTTGGTATGCGAGCGGATCACCAAAGCGTCATCGATAAAGCCTACGGAACAATACAAAAGATAAGATAAAGCGATAAACAAAGCTTTCTTATCTGTAAAAGCCATACGATCGATGCAAAAGAAAACGATCACAGGAATGACCACAAACAAGAGTCCTCCCATGATCGGCGTTTTTTCTTTATTCTTGAATTCAACTAACGCATATTCCGAAGTGACCTGATTGATCTCTCTTTTCTTTAAGAAACGAATAAACAAAGGCATGCCGACAAGCATCAGAATCAGTGCCGCAACAAATCCGATCAGAAACAGAATATCGTTTTCCATACCCTAATATCATACCCTAATAATCATCATCATTGTCAAGTTCTTCATCTTCGGTTTCTTCGATCGGTTCTTCTTCTTCGATCGCATAATCGCGAAGCTTTATGATGACGCTGTTTCCGTTTTCCATAATGGTTCCGGGCGATTGCGACTGTTCGTACGCTGTACCAGATCCTTCTATCGTGATATCGATTCCTGCCATATTGGCATAATTGATGATATCCTTTCGGGTCCACCCCATGAAATCAGGCAATCCGATATTTTTTCCATCGGTCAGAAGGAACACTTTCTGTTTCGTATAGATATCCGATCCCGCAGACGGATACTGATCGACGATCTTGGTTCCATCGCCGATGATGATGGCTTCCAGATCGCAGCTGTTCAGGATCTGCTGGGCTTCCGTAATTGTTTTGGAGTGAAGATTGAACATATCGTATCGGAATACATACTTTTCGCTATTGGCGTCATCCTGAATTACGATGTTTTCAAGCAAAGCGATGCGATCGATCAGATCGGGAATCGGCTTGATATCATAATTATAATAGACGGTTTCAGGGGAAACATAGGCGAAATAGATCATGTATTCCGGATCTTCATAGGGAAAACCAAGGACACAGGAAATGATATTGATGGATTCATCGTAACCGCCATCCAACGGGATTTCTGAAGTGCCTGTCTTGCCCATGACATTGACGGTCTTTGCGGCATAGTGCCTGCTGGGCCCTTCGGGATCGGAAACGACTCTGCGAAGAAGATCGTGCATCTGATCGGCCGTATCCTTGCTGATGGGGGTATCTACGACGTTTCTTTTTCCCTGATAAACGGTCATATTGCTGTTGGGGTCTACGATCTTTTCGATGAAATATGGCTTCAGCATTTCTCCGTTGCCAAAAATGGCCGTATAAGTCTGCATGATCTGCAGCATCGTCAGAGAAGAACCCTGGCCATAGGTTGCGGTGATGTCATCGACCGGAGACAGACCATAGTTCGTATAGCCGGAGACTTCATCGATTCCGTCCGAATTGACGGTCTCATAGAGATGGAAACGATGAAGGTATTCTTCATAGTTTTCCAGTCCCACATATTGCGACAGCAACGTCGCGGTTGCAACGTTGCTGGAGTAGATCAGTCCATAGTCCAGAGGGATCCTTCCCCATTCACGGTTGGAAACGTTATAGATGCATCCCAACCGGTTAGCGGAATAAGTCCTGCTGGTATCATCGAGATAGCAGTATGGCGAGGAATCAAACAAAGCATCGCCATCGTAGACACCCAGATCCATGGCGGCCGAATAAATGACCGCTTTCATGACAGAACCCGGTTCATAAGCAAGCTGCGATCCGTAATTGACTTGTACGTCATCGGCAGAAAGATTGTTCGGATCATAGGAAGGCGTCTGACCCCAAGCCAGGATCTTGCCTGTCTTGATCTCGACGACCGAGCCCCATGCCCTGCTGGCATTCTTGGATTCCATGGTCGTATTCAGGCAGGTATTCAGCGCTTCCTGAATAGCGATATCCAGTGTCAGATAGACATCGAAGCCATCGATGGCGGCTATGGTTTCATCATACATTCCCGGCAGGATATAGCCATGCTTATCCCGCTGATAGGAATGATAGCCATCCGTGCCTGAAAGTTCATCATTCAGATATGCTTCGATCCCGAGATTTCCTACCAGATGTCCGTTATCATCAGAACGGGCAAATCCTACCATCTGCGGAGCAAATGTTTCTCCATAGGGATAATAACGCTTGTAAGAGTTACGGAAACCGATGCCATGAAGATCTTCGATGGCAAGGATCTCGTTACGCTGTTCCTCGCTGAGATTGCGCCCATTGGCACCCAGTTCGGTCTGATATAAATCAGTGTTGCTGGTGAGGATCTCATAGATATCCGTTTCCGGCATTTCCAGGATCGGTGACAGCATTTTTGCGGTATACAAAGGATCATCGACATAGGCGATCTCATCATCGGCTGAAAGTCGATCCGGATCCAGGTAGCAAATGATATCGTAAGTCTGCACATCCTGTGCCACGATCGTGCCATTGGCATCATAGATGTTCCCTCTTGAGGCAAAGATCTTTTCATCGACATTCGATACCGAGCTGACATAGTCATCCAATGAAGTCATCGAACGGACATGGACCTTGAAGATCGTAACTAAAAAAACATTTACGATGATTACCGTAATACAAAGAAACATTAAAAAATATAGGAATCCCAAAAGGCGATTGCAGCGTTTCATCAGCCACCTGTCACTGCGATGATATTATCGGAATCCTGATAAAGATCTGCTTCTTGTGCCAAAGCGTAGATCCTTTCTTTGTTTTGTAACGTGTTGATGTCATAACGAAGAGACTGGTTTTCCAGTTTCAATGCGTCGACTTCTTCCTGCATCGCCTGGATTTTCATAGCCAGCGAGGTATTCATCGTATTGACCAGGAGGCTTGTCGCCAGCCAAAGGATCAGAGACACAGTGAAAAGAGCTTCCGCTACATGCAGGAAATTGATTCTTCTTTTCTTTTTTCTGCTTTTAACGATTCTTCCCATGTGTTCTCCTTATGCCTCTTACGATTGCACTTTTCGCACGGTTATTCGTTTCCAGTTCCGCTTCACTGGCTTTCTTGCCATGATTCAGCAATACATAATCAGGCTCTTTTATCTCTTCCGGCCGCAAGGCGATGCGTTTGTCGTCTTCGACCGTGCTTAACTCTTTAAAACGGTATTTGACCAGCTTGTCTTCCAGGGAATGGAAGGTAATGATCACTACCCTTCCGTCTTCCTTCAAAATGTGGTCGAACATTTCCAGGAAACTCTTCAGGCTATCCAGTTCGTGATTCACTTCGATACGGATCGCCTGGAAGCTCTGCTTTGCGGGATGTCCTTTTTTGGACAGGACTTTGGCCGGTAATGCGCTTTTGATCACATCGACCAGCTGCAGTGTCGTTTCGATCGGTCGGTTCTCCAGGATCTTATCTGCGATTCTAGCGGCATTTCGCTCTTCTCCGTATTCTCTCAATACACGGACCAGTTCGTCCCTTTCGTATGTGTTTACGACATCATAGGCTGTAAGTTCCGCTTCCTGATCCATTCGCATATCCAACGGAGCGTCGTAACGGTAAGAGAAACCCCTATCTCCTTCATCGAACTGCGGCGAAGATACTCCCAGATCCAGCAGGATCCCATCGACTTCACTCACGTACTGATCCATGTTTTTGAAATTGTCGTGAATGTATACGACATTGTCATAGTCGGACAAGAGTTCTTTCGATTCCCGTATCGCTTCTTCATCGAGATCGAAACAATACAGTTTCCCATTCTCCAGTTTTTCTAAGATCAGTTTCGCATGGCCCCCTCTTCCGAGCGTGCCATCGACATATATCCCATCTTTCCTGATATCCAGAAGATCGATCACCTCTTCCGGCATCACCGGCAGATGCTTAGTCATTGTTCAGCAAGTCGCTGAGGTTTTCAGCAACTTCCTCATAGTTTCCGGAAGCAATACTGTAGTAGTTCTCCCAAGTCTGCTTATCCCAGATCTCGATATGATCGTTGGCACCGATGATGACACATTCTTTGGTGATATTCACCGTTTTTGCCAGAAATGACGGGATCGGGATACGCCCCTGATTATCCAGACTGCATTCGGTCGCGGTACTGGTCAGCGTTCTGACATACTGTCTGACTGCGCTTTTCGTGGTAGGAAGCTTGTTGATCTCTTTGAAGAGCTTTTCCCATTGTTCCAGGGAATAGATCGTCAGACAGTCATCCAATCCCAATGTCAATATGAAAGTCGCATGAAGCTCTTCACGGAACTTGCTGGGAATGATGATCCTTCCCTTGGCATCGAGATTGTGAGTGTATTGGCCGATGAACATGTCCCACTTTCCCCCACTTTAGACCACTTTCTACCACTATTATGGCAAATGGAATCATAAAAGTAAAGATAATATGCACAAAAAAAGCAGCTTTTTTGCTGCTTTGCCAGATAAATATATGATTGGGACAGGAATTACAGTCGATCATCTGACTTTCAGAATAAAACGGCTGTTTCCTTTGCATCGGTTCCCTGATCTGTCATATGCGCTGATGGATATGGCGATATCTTTGTTGCGCATTTCTTCAGTGATCGAAAAGATATTGTATGCTTCAAAAACACTCTCTGCCAGCGGATAATCGCTGATCCGTTTCATCATCAGCTTCCGTTCCGTCTCGATCTTCTGATCTTCCAGTACGAATTCATAGTGCAATGTATCTATTTCATTCTCTATAGAGTAGGTATTGTCTTCATTTAGGATCAGATACTCCTTTGAGATATTCCCGGGTCTTACGACATTCATGATGGCGATCGTATCGCCGAAATTTACAGTCGCATCATTCAGATCGGTGATGCTGCGGATGACCTGACTTTCATCGAGATAGAATACATTCTCCTGACATTCTTTCCTGACGACGTCGATTCTGCAGGTATAGAGGAATTCATCTTCGTGAAAACGGATGGCTTTTCCTTTGCGTTCACATTTCTGCAGTTTTGCTTCGCCGATATCATAGTGATAATAAGTAAAATGTTCTGGATCTTCGATATCGCGATGGGTACGCAGATAAGGAAGTTCGGTTTTATAAGAAGTGCTGTCCGGATCAAAAAGATAGATAAAGAACGTCACATCGGCTTTCTGATAGAATGCGACATCGTTTGCCCGGAACATTTTCAGGTATCCCATGTGATATAGCCATGTGCCAAGGTACGGTTCCAGATAACCAGGCAAAGTATCTGTCGTGATATCCAGCCCTTTCCGGCGGGAGAATTCCACCATGGCCTGTTTATGAGCCAGCGGATTGAAACGGCAGATGATCGCTTTTTCTTTGATGGAGATACGGATCGGCCTGCTCGCTGTTGCCAGAAGATGGTCATTCTGCTTCAGTTCAACACTGATCGTATATTCCCCTTCCGGTAAAACGTCATAAGGATTCCCGTTTTCATCATGATAATGCATGCCATCATCCAGAAAAGCGCCATGTTCCATATCGCTTGCGCTGACGATGAGCGCTTTGTATTGCGTATCGTTATAGTACGCTTTGATCGTTGCGTCTCTTAAGGATTCTTCAGGATGTTTCAGATCTTTCACCTGCAGTTCCGGAAAGCCGAATTTCAGCAGTTGCTTCCGATCATCATCCATGCCTTTCGGATAAAAAGTCATTCCCGGCAGATCCAGGAAGACGTTTTCGTCGTTTTTGCGTATCTGTTTCACATGACGGGCGGTATTGCCTTCGCTGTCAAACAGGTATACGGAAAGAACGGCATCTTCTGGAAGTTCTTCGTCATGAATGATCTCTCCGAACACCATAAAATGACGACCATAGTCGATGAATGAAGTAGAATCGGAAGGATTGGTAATTGTAAGTCTGAACATCGAAATCATTGTAAATAATTGAAACAAGCGTTGTCAAACGGAGGAAAAACAAGGAAGCAGATACCCTATCATTGCGAAAATGGAAGCGATGTGTTATTAGTTAATCGAAAGGAGATCCTGTATGCCTAGAATCATTTTTGTATCCGGAGCCTGCGGTTCAGGCAAGACAGTATTTACGGATGCCTGTGCCAGATCTCTGGTGAATCAGTATGGGAAGACTGTCTATGTGATCCATGGCGATGATTTTCACCAGGGTTTTGTCGAGCCGGAAGACAAAAGCGATTTCTTCACAGACGGACAGGCTTCGGATCCGCTTTTATGGGAAAACATCATCCGTTTCAACTGGGATTGCATTCTGTCTACCGCCGATCGCGCGCTGGAACAGGGTCTGGATGTCCTGATCGATTATGTGATCGAAGATGAACTTCCCCGTGTCAGAGAACTCGCAAAGAAACATGACGCGCAGTTCTTCTATATCGTTCTGACTGCCGATGAAAATGAACTGACAGAGCGCATCCTCAAGCGTGGCGATACCGATATGATCGAACGATCACTGTTTCTGAAAAACAAACTGGATAATATGCCTGAAAACAAGGGCCACCTATATGACACAACGGGAAAGAACATCAAAGAGATGATACAGGATATCGATCTCAAGAAATATCTCATAAATGAATAAATGCACTTATCAGTGCATTTTTTCTAACAAAACAAAAAAGAAGTTTACACTTCTTATTTTGCGCCACAATTCGGACAAACGCGATGAGATAACTTGTATTCGCCGCAAGACGGACATTTCACCATCGTAGGCGTCATCAATTTATAATGCGTTCTTCTCTTCGCTTTGCGCGTCTTGGAATTTCTTCTCTGTTGAACAGCCATTTCTAATCGTCCTCCTCAAATCTATATTCTGAAAGCTTCTGCAGCCTTGGATCGATCTCATCTTTTCTGGATGTTTCAAGATCCTCTTCGGTCACAAAAACCCAACCATCCCCTCTAGGATACTCTATTTTTTCGTTTTTGACAACTTTAATAGGCACTTCGGGAAGCACTATATAATATACCATATTTTCAACTTCAAGGGAATCTTTTATGTAAAAACCTTCTTCATTTTCATCGAAGACGACATTTTCGTCATCCTGCAGTTCAAAAGGCACTTCGACATCTTCCAGAGTAATGGCGCACGGACAGATCATCTTGCCTTTCAGATCATAGCTGATATGCAGATCGTTCTCAGAATCGTAATAGAACGAAATGACTCCTTCGACGTTGTCCAGTCTGCGAAGATAGATATTATCCCCGATTTCCATCGTTTCGATCCTGACAGGATAATCCCTGCGGCTGCTGATCCTTCTGAGATCGTTCAGATATATTTTCATACTTCAATTATAGGAAATTATGCAAGGCTTGTTAAGTTGGCAAGACATACATTTTATTGTCAAATGCAGGCTGGATAAGGATAAGACTGTAATGATATAATTTAGATAATAAGGAGATTCAATCATATGTTAAGAACGAAATCAGTCAAACTGAAGACGATTCCGGCTATGGCTTTTCGTATCAAGACAGCAGCCGGACCAAGCATCACGATCCAAAGAGCAGACTATGAACAGCCTGGAATTGCTTCCATTTCCCGTACATCCGGTAAACCGATCATTTCCGGAAACACCAACCTGAAATACTACCCGGAAGAAGCGTTCGAAGAAGCGATCGCACTGACCAACGGCCTGACTTACAAACGGGGAAAAGGCACGAAAGTTACGAAAGAAATGGTCAAAGATAAGAAGGTGAAAGAGCCCGAAGAAGTGATCATAGATTCAGCTGATTATCAGAAGATCATCGATCTCTATTCCGATAAGAACGGCAAGCTTTCCTATGATCTGATCAATAAGGATTTCATCCGTTTCGCAAAGAGTTCTTCCGTTGTCAAGAAGATGATCGAAGAAGGAACGACGGCAGCCAAAGTACGCAACTATGTCGTTGCCAATAAGATCCGTAATATCACCGGGAATCACAATCTCGAAGACAAGCAGATCAAAAAGATCGTTGAGCTGCTGGATGAGACATATGCCAAAGGCGTATTCAAGGAACTCAATGATGAGATCCGGAAAATGCTTTCTGCGAATAAGAAAAAACAAGCATAGTATTCATTATTACAGCGGATCGCAAGATCCGCTTTTTCTTTGCCTTCATGAACGACATTCATTTCTTTATGCGTGTATAATGGTACTATGAAAAAGTCTGGGATCATCGTCGAATACAATCCGTTTCATAACGGTCATCTCTATCATCTGAATCAGGCCAGGAAGCTCACGGAGCCGGATGTTTTGATTGCGGTCTGTACCGGAAACTATAATCTGCGAGGTGATCTTTCAGTCATCAACAAGTTTGATAAAACGAAGGCTGCGCTGGAAAACGGGGTCGATCTTGTGATTGAACTACCCTATATCTATGCGACACAGAATGCGAACGTTTTCGGCACGAAAGCAGTCGAACTGCTGGATCGTTTCAAAATCGATCATCTCGTCTTTGGTTCAGAAACCAACAATATCGATGAATTAAAGAAATATGCCGATCTGGAAATCGATGTCACAAAGCTGAAAGAACTGATGCATGAAGGATTATCCTATCCGAAAGCCTACGGACTTTTAAGCGCTTCTTTGTATCCAAATGATCTGCTGGCGGTGACATATCTCAAAGCCATAAAAAATACGCAAATCTCCCCTGTCAGCATTCAGCGTACCAGCGATTATCTTTCCAAAGAACTGGATCTTATCTCTTCCGCTACCGCGATACGCAAAGCCATCCATGAAGGAATAGATGTTTCGCAATATGTTCCTTATCCGATCCATGAATCGGTCTTTATCGATGATCTATACCCTTATCTTCGCAAACTGCTGTTTACGATGAACAGCGAGGAACTGAGAGAAATCTTTCTGGTCGATGAAGGCATTGAAAACATGCTGAGAGAAAATGCTTTGGAATACGATGACTACGAAGACTTTATGAATGCTTCGATCTCTCGCCGCTATACGCGTTCCCGCCTGCAGCGTACCTGTCTGCAGATCATGAATCACATAACAAAAAAAGAAGTCGCAGTCCTGCCGGAACTGAATTATATCCGAGTGTTGGGCTTCAATCAGAAAGGAAGAGAAGTCCTGCACGAATGCAAAGAAGAACTTCCTATCGTGACGCAGTTCAAAAACATTCCTTCCGGTTATAAAGAAATCGAATGGAAGACATCACTGATCTATGCAAGTCTGCTGAAAGATCCTGCTGCTTATCTGAAACAGGAACTGAAAGGACCGATCATACAGAAATAAAGACCCGGATCAGATCCGGGTCTTTTCATTTTCATTTTTTATAACTGTACATTGTGGTAGACTTCCTGGACATCATCGACTTCATCCAGAAGATTCAGCAGTCTGTTCCACATTTCCTTGTCATGTTCGTCTTCCAAAGTGACATACTCCTGCGGAAGCATCTTGATCGCGCAGACGGAATACTCGCAGTCCGGAATCAATTCATCGATCGCTTCCTGTGCCTTATGCAGATCTGTCGGAGCGACATAGACGGTCATCTCGCCATCTTCTACTTCGAGGTCATTGACATCGACATCCGCATTGATCAGCGTATCCAGCATCGTGTCTTCATCTTCATACTTGAAGGATAAAACGCCAAGGTTGTCATAAGTGAAAGAAACAGAACCTTTGACACCCATCTTGCAGTGCGCTTTGTTGAAGCACTGGTTCATGGCAGCGACCGTACGGTTGGAATTGTCCGTCAGGCAATCGATAATGATCGTTGCGTTTCCCGGTCCGAAGCCTTCATATCTCAGGGAATCATAAGATTCGCCCCCGCTGCCCTTCGCTTTTTCAATCGCTCTCTTGATGACATCTGCAGGTACCTGATTTGCTTTTGCTTCCTTGATTTTGGAACGCAAGGACAGGTTCATTTCCGGGTCGGGAACACCTGACTTGGCAGCGATATAAATTTCTTTGCCATAACGCGAATAGACTTTTGATTTCATAGCAGCTGTTTTCGCCATTGCTGCAGCTCTAACTTCATGTGCTCTTCCCATAAATTCACCTCTCTAATTCAATAAATCTACTTTATTATTGTAATACGATAATTCTCATTTTTCTACAAAAAAAGGGATGCAGATGCATCCCTTCGGTTTTCTTTAGAGCAAGCCATTTATCAGTTCTTTGACTTCCGCTTCCGTCTGGCACTTCAGTGCCTTTTCCGCCATCTCTTTCATCTGCTTGTAATCAAGAGATGTCACGATCTTACGGGTAGGAAGTATTCTTGATGCAGACATGGAGAATTCATCCAGTCCAAGTCCGAGAAGGACCGGAGCAGCCTGCGGATCTCCTGCCATTTCGCCGCACATACCGCACCATTTGCCTTGCGAATGCGCACCATCGATCGTCAGTTTGACCAGACGCAGGATGGATGGATTCAGAGGCTGATACAGATATGCGACTTTCTCCGACATACGGTCGGCAGCCATGGAATACTGAATCAGGTCGTTGGTACCGATCGAGAAGAAATCGGCGTGTTTCGCGAATTCATCAGCCAGAATCGCGGTAGCCGGAATTTCGACCATCATACCGATCTCGATATCATCGGATACTGCAACGCCTTCTTTCAGCAGTTCTTCTTTCGTTTCCTGAACGAAATTCTTGCCATTGAGGAATTCATCGATCGTGGCGATCATCGGGAACATGATTGCGAGTTTGCCATAAACGGAAGCCCTTAACAATGCCCTGACCTGCGTCTTGAAGATATCCTTGCGGTCAAGACAGAGTCTGATTGCACGGTAACCCAGGAATGGGTTCATTTCCGCTTCGAACTCGAAGTATGGAAGCTTCTTGTCTCCGCCGATATCCAGGGTACGGACAACGACTCTCTGGCCTTTGGCTTTTTCAAGAACGACCTTGTATGCTTCAAACTGCGCTTCTTCATCCGGGAAGTCATCGGTGGATTCCATATACAGGAATTCCGTACGATACAATCCCACGCCTTCGGCTCCATTGGATACAACGTTTTCCATATCTTTCGGTGAACCGATATTGGCAACCAGTTCAACCTGATGGCCATCCTTTGTGATCGAAGGCTGATCCATCAGTACTTTCAAAGCTTCTTTTTCCGCCAGGAACTGATCGCGTTTTACTTTATATTCCTTGAGTTCTTCCTCATTCGGATTCACGATGACGATACCCTCGGATGCATCCAGAATGATCGTATCGCCATGCTTGCAGTTTGCCATGACACCGGTGCAGCCGACAACGGCCGGAATGCCTAAAGCGACTGCCATGATTGCCGCATGCGATGTCTTTCCGCCGATCTCGGTAACAAAGCCTAACGCATACTTCTTGTTCAGCTGTGCCGTGTCGGAAGGAGTCATTTCTTCCGCAACGATCACGACTTCCTCATCGATGGCTGTCAGATCAGGAATCGTCAGGCCCAGGATATTGCATAAGAGACGGAACGAGACATCCTTGATGTCGGCAGCTCTTTCTTTGAAATAAGCATCATCCATCGCCTCAAACATACCGATCATCATATCCGAAACCTGTTTGGTCGCATTATCGGCACTGTTGCCATCCTTGATCATGCCAATGATCTGATCCTTATACTCCGGATCCTGTGCCATCATCAGATGGGCATCGAAGATCGCCAGTTCTTCCGGTTTCAAAGTAGCGCTGGCTCTTTCTTTGATCTGTTCGATATCCGCGATGGTTTTCTGCAGCGCATCTTCAAATTTCTGCAGTTCTACCGCACTATCCGTCTGTCCTTCATTCACTACGATTGTCGGCTGTTCCAGTTTATAGACTTTGCCGATCGCAATACCACTGGAAGTGGCAATTCCTTTCAACATGATAAATACCTCTCTTTGTTCTAATTATACCCTATTTACTCCAAGCTTTTCAGGAAATTCTTGTAGGCATTCTCGCGATGGCGATAGTAGGAAGGAGCGGAGAAATACTCCAGATACCAGGCTCCCGTTTTGCCTAGAAGGACTTCATTTTCAATGATGATCCGTTGTTTCTCCGGCAGTAGCATTGCGATATCTTCGATATGCGTAACGATGCGCCTGTAAGCCTTGATCCTGTCACTGTTATAGTAGACAAGCTTCTCATCATATTCTCTTAATCTTCTTTTGCTTTCCAGATAATTCTGAGACAACAACTGGATCGTGAACTGTTCTTTCGTAATTTTTTTCATTTTTACCTCATCAGATAAGATATGAGGCGATTATTTCTCTGATAAATCTATGTTTGTTATTTTTATTCGCTGACTTCGATCAATCCATAACCTCCGTCATTGCGCTTGTATACGACAGCGACCTTTTCACTGTCATTATCCCTGAAGATAAAGAACGAATGCGATAACATTTCCATCTGCACGATCGCTTCATCCAGTTCCATATCTTCGACATACAACGTCTTCGTTCTGACCGGGATCTCATCCGGTTCTTCATTTTCTTCATAGAAGCTTTCCGCCAAGGATTCCTTATGCCTTCTGGACAATCTGCCCTTCTGCCTTCTGATCTGATCCTCCAGTTTATCGATCGCCAGATCCATGGCGGTTGTAAAATCGTCATGTACGACTTCCGACCTGAGCAAGCCGATCTTGCTCGGAACATTTACTTCTACTTTGAGTGAATCTCCATAGACTTTGACCGATACTTTCGCGAACTGGTCTTCGTCGATCACGACATACTTGTTCAGTCCGGAAAGCCTTTCTTCGATCTGAGCCTGCATCTTCTCATTGATCGTGACATTCTCACCATAAACCGTAAATTTCATAAGTCTTTACCTCCTCTATTATTAAGACTCTAAAGCGAGTTTAATCAGCCATCTATATACCAGAAACAGTCCATAGGCATCCAGGGAACAGTATTCTTCCAGGTTCTGAATGGTCTGTTCCTTTTCACTCTGGTTTTCCGAAAGCAGTTCTCTCCACTTGTATACCGCTTCCATTCCATCATCGATATCCAGATCGTCATAGGAATAATCGGAACAGATCGCGACAAGTTTCTTTAAAGAATAGTTTCCTTGCATCCGGATATCGTAGACCAGTCCTTCGGTGAAAGGCTCTGCCAGATCAATGAAACGTTCATTGATCGCATCCAGCCGTTTACGATATTCCGGAAACATTTCCGACAGTTCCTGAAGACGCAGGCATTCTGCGCCATAGGCGTTATATCCCAATACAGGACCTTCATTCGGAAGATAGTTCAGCAGTTCTTCAATAAACTCTTTCCGACAGTCTTCCGTACCGACAAAGGTATGATGATGCATATGATTGTCGGAATCGATATAGTACAAAGCGAATTCGAAGCATACCACATCCAGGGGATGCATATTCACATAAGGCGGAACAAGATAGCGGTCCCATTCGAAATCAATGAACGAGATCGGCCGCCGGTCCAGCTTCTCCAGCCAATATTTCAGTCCCATCTTATCCACAAACAGCCCTCCGTTGCGGGATGCCTGGACCTGAGAATACTGGACTTTGTTTCCTTCCAGACGGTTCACATCGATATCTTTCAGATACAGGATGCCTTCATCGTACATTTCGTTCTTGTACTGGCTGGAAACCAGGGTGAGGATGCTGTCTGCCGCATTGATCTCTTCCCCGGTAAAACATTTTTCATAATAATCACAGATCCCATTCTGTTTACAGAAACGGTTTTTCTTTACCGGAGCCTGTTCATAATCATACTCCTGCATCTTTCTTATCACATCTTCGTAGGGATAAGGATGTTCATTCACCAGATCGATCAGTTTTTTCTCTTTGTAAGTATCCGTACAGACAAAGAGTTTTTCCGCTTCGATCGTGCCTCGGTTCACATAGTCTTCATTCAAAGTGATCAGATAAATATTGCCGATACGCTGATTCAGTTTTTCCAATACTCTTACCGAGATGCGATAGGTAAGAAGATCCGGCTCCTTGATATGCGTTCCATAATATACGAAATACAGATCAAGTGCATCATAGCATTTGTGTACCAGAGGGATATTGATACGCAGTTCCCCATCCACGAAACGGGGATGGATGAACCATTCATAATGATCATAGGCATTCAGGAATGCATCATTCTCATCGTTGCGTATACCACAAAAGCAATCCTCGATGTTGAAGTATCTTTTCAGAAGATCAATGAGATTTTCATCTGTCCTGAGATAAGGTTTGAATACTTTCTTCTCATCTTTACTGTAATAGTAAAGCAATTCACAGCGCAGGAATTTTTTGAGGTCGCTGATATGATACATATCTATCTCCACTTTCATTATATCGTATTTTGACTTCCTATGTTCATAAACTATCAACAAAATGCTGCTGCATCGTTTGAACATTTCGGTTCCGCTTCCTATAATTAGAGATATGAAAATATACTGTGAAAAATGTCATCAGGATATCACGGATGAATGCAACAGAAACATCGAAAACTATCATGTCGGACGGATCGTCTGTCCGCATTGCCATCATGAACAGAAACGTTATCTCTCGGAAGCGGATATCCTTTTGTTTTTTGGAGTCAGTGAAGCTGCCTATGCCGCTTTAAGCTATATGACAGCCTTTCTGTTTCAGAAATGGGGTATTACCTGGATGACGGGCATGATCTTGCTGATTTCGATCATTGCCGCTTATTTCGGCTCAAAATGCCTATCGGCAGGAATCTATAATCATGCATATTTCAAAAGCGAAGTGAAAAACAAAGTCTTTGAAGAAGACAGCCTGGCAATACAGAAGAACATCAGCTGGCAATTCATGCTGTTCTTTGCGGTCACGATTTCCTATCTTACGCTGGCAGAAAGCAAACTGTTCTTCGGCATTGCCATACCGGTCTGTGTCATCCTGACATTCCTGAAGTTCTTCCTGCAGATCAGAAACGAAAAACGATCATAACAAAATAGCCATTCATAAAGAATGGCTATTATTTTTTACAACTTTTTGTAATGATTATTTCTTGGCGATATATTTACGGATATCCAGCGCGATAGCGACAACGATGACGATACCCTGCACGATATAAGTCCAGGCCGTATCGATGCCTAAAAAGGTCATCTCGATCTTCAGGATCTCGAAGACGAGAACACCCATGAGGATTCCGGAAACCTTACCGGTACCGCCATTGACGGAAACGCCGCCGATCGTACATCCGGCAATCGCGAACAGCTCATAGCCGTTTGCCAGGTTGGAAGAAGTGCCTCCGGCTTTCGCGCCAAGCATGAAGCCTGCCAATGCAAACAATGCGGCTGCGATCATATAGGAAGCAATCGTCATTCTGGTCGTATTGATACCGGATACCTCCGCAGCATCCGGGTTTCCGCCGATTGCGTACATTTTCTTGCCATATGGCGTATGGTTGTAAAGGAACCACATGAAGACCATGACGATCAGCGTAACGATGGCCAGATTCGGAATCAGCTGTATGCCCATGAAGGAACCGGCAGCCCAGTCGGTGTATTCAGGAATCAGACCGCCGATCGGCTGTGCTCCGGTATAGATCAGAGCGATACCGTAAACGATCGTCTGCATGCCATAGGTTCCGATAAATGCCGGAACATGCAGTTTCGATACGACCAGACCGTTGATCAGACCGATCGTCACAGCGAACCCGATCATGACCAGGATACATACAAGCCACATATTCATAGGTTCCATATTCGGATAGACCTTGCCGGCATAATCCATTCTCTGTAACAGCGTTGCACAGATACATCCGGCAAGACCGACCTGACGTCCTGCGGATAGGTCATTGTTTCTCATGATCAGAACACCAGAAATACCAAGAGCGATTACCATTCGTACCGATGTATTCGCCAACAGGTTCTTGATGTTCGCCATCGAGAAGAAACGAGGATTCTGCAAGCCGACAAAAATAGCGGATGAAATGATCAGGATGATCAGAGCGTTGCTGACCAAGAACTGAACGATATCGAGTTTATTCTTTTCTTTCTTTTCAACTTTTTCAGACATATTCATTCTCCTTTAATTCATGAATGGAGTTGACAGTTCCATGATCTTTTCCTGATTCATGTCCTCGCCTTCCACAATTCCCGTAATCCTGCCTTCGCACATAACCATGATCCTGTCGCAGATACCGATCAGTTCAGGCATTTCTGATGATACGACAATGATCGTTTTTCCTTCCTTGGCCAGATTGCCGATGATCGAATAGATCTCGTACTTGGCACCGACGTCGATACCTCTGGTCGGTTCATCCATAATCAACACTTCCGGTTCCTTGGCCAGCCAGCGCGAGATGATGACTTTCTGCTGGTTGCCGCCGGAAAGGTTCTTGATCTGCGTTTTGGTGCTTGGCGTCTTGATCGACAGTTCGTTGATCGACTTGTTGACGACCTCATTGATCTTCTTGTGATTCAACATGATGCGATACTGCAGATAATCATCCAAAGATGCAACCGCGACGTTATCGCTGACGGACAGGACTCCGAAGATGCCGTTGCCTCGACGGTCTTCCGTAATCAGTGCGATACCGTTCTTGATTGCATCTTCCGGTTTTTTGATTTTCAGTGTCTGGCCGTTATAGAACACCGTTCCCGAAGTGATGCCGCGCATGCCGTAGATCGCTTCCATCAGTTCCGTCCTTTGCGCTCCGACCAGACCGGCAACTCCGAAGATCTCGCCTTTTCTTACTGAGAACGAACAATCCTTGAACGATCCTTCGATGATGGAATCGAAGTCTTTCACTTCAAAGATCGTCTCACCCGGTGTATTGACTTTAGGCGGATACAGGTCCTTCAATTCTCTGCCGACTTCTTTGGCAATGATGAAATCCGTCGTCAGTTCGCTGGCAGGCCAGGTACCGATGTACTGACCGTCACGCATGATCGTGACTTCATCGGAGATCTGCAGGATCTCATCCATCTTGTGAGAAATATAAATAACACCACAGCCCTTCGCAGTCAGCCTCTTGATGATTTCAAAAAGCTTGTCCACTTCTCTTAAGGTCAGTGATGAAGTAGGCTCATCCAAAATGATAATTTTCGCATCTGCGCTGACCGCTTTTGCGATTTCGACCAGCTGCATCTGCGATGCGGTCAAAGTACCCAGTTTTTCGGTCGCATTGAAATCAAGACCGAGATCATCCAATAAAGCCTGTGTATCTTCGTTCATCTTTTTGTGGTCGATGACCGATACGGGACCATATTTGTGGACCGGATATCTTCCGCAATAGATGTTTTCCGCAATGGAACGTTCACGGATCGGCATAAGTTCCTGATGAACCATCGCGATTCCTCTGTTCAGCGCATCGAATGGGTCGGTGATATTGACTTCTTCGCCGTTGTAAATGATCAGTCCGGAATCTTTCTTATAGATACCGAAAAGACACTTCATCAGCGTCGATTTCCCTGCTCCGTTTTCACCCATCAGCGAATGAACATGTCCGGGTTTCAACTGAAAAGAAACATGATCCAGAGCTTTAACGCCAGGGAAGGATTTACATATTTCTTTCATTTCCAGAATGTATTCTGACATATTATTCCCCCATACAAATATAAAGAAGAGTTACACATGACATGTAACTCTTCTTTGAATCAATCAGATAGAATTATTTGATATACTGGTCAGCGTTTTCCTTCGTAACCATGACGTAAGGAACATAGTTGACCTTGTTGGTGATTTCTTCACCAGCTAAGAGCTTAAGAACTGATTCGCAAGCAGCTTTTGCCTGACCCTGGTCATCGTTCAGAACGGTACCGGTCATCGTGCCAGCCTTAACCATTTCACAGCATTCTACTAGAGCGTCGACACCGACCAGATAAATGTCAGTACCAACTGTTCTGCCTGCAGCGTTGATCGCCTGAGCAGCACCTAAAGCCATACCATCGTTGTTGCAGAATACAACTTCGATTTCATCACCGAAAGCGTTCAGAGCATTGGCAGTCAGTTCCTGGCCTTTGTCCTGAGCCCACATACCGGTTTCCTGGTATAAGCATTCAACTTTGACACCATTGTCTTCCAGATACTTGATAGAGTATTCAGTTCTGTTCTGAGCGTCTGAGTTCTCCGGGTCACCCATGATCATGATGTATTTGACAACGCCATCGCCATTCAGGTCGCCATGATCCGGAGCATCGAAAATGATCTGGCCCTGGTAAGTACCTGAGTCTCTTGCATCAGCACCGACATAGCAAGTCTTAGGACCATAGTTGTAGTCAGCGATCTCTCTGTTGATGAAAACAGTAGGAATGCCAGACTCTTCAACAGCATTTGCAAGAGCAGGAGAAGAAGTCTGAACCAGGTTGACGATCATTGCATCGACACCCTGAGAAATAAACGTATTGACCTGTTCAGTCTGTTCAGCAACGTCATTCTTGCCATCGACGATGGTGATTTCGTACTGAGTACCGCCCTGAGCGTTCAGGTCATCGAAATACTTCTGGATATTCTGACGATAAAGAGTCATGAAGTTATCATCAAACTGATAGATAGCAACACCGATTTTGACTGTCTTAGCTTCTTCGCCGCCGCCTTCGCCGCCACCTTTATTGCCGCAGCCGACAAGAGCGAAAACCATAAGAACAGCCAGTAAAACACTTAAAAGCTTTTTCATTTGTTTCCTCCCAGGACTTTCGTCCTTCTATTATTATAATATAAATGTAACCGATTACAACCTTATCGTTTCACAAATCTTTCACATTTGATTCGGCTAATCGAACCATTGGTTTTATCAATATTTGAAGCATATCGTTCATATAAAAACCCCGGATCGTTCCGGGGATCGTTTTATATGATAAGTTTTGTGCCGGAAGGTCTGACTTTGAGTTCCATGACAGAGTCATCGCCGAACACGCTGTTCATGGTTTCTTTCAGTTTCCTAACTTTATCTTTCGGACAGACGATCTGTATGGTTCCTTCGAAACCACCGCCATGGACGCGGCATGCCCCCTCGCCTTGCAGAACGGTATCCACCAATGCCAGAGCTAAGCCTAATGACTGGCTCCACGGGCGGGATGATACATTGATATTCTGCAGGTATTCATAAGAAGAACGTGCGGATTCTTTCATCAAGGAAAGCAGTCTGTCGATATCCTTTTCCTTCACGGCTTCTTTCTGTTTCACTGCCCTTTCATCTTCGTTATAGAAATGAATGGAACGCAAGAGTCCCCTGTCGTTCTTGAGCTTTTCTCTGATCGAAGGAAGATTCTTCAGCAACGTTTCCAGATCGGAATCCGCCAGATATTCCACGCCCAGTTCATGTGCGACATCCTTGATTTCTCTGGTGATCGCGGCATATTCGTCGGACAGGTCGGCGTGATCGCCTTTCGTGTTCACGAGAATCAGTTCATAGCCGTAATCGGAGAATGAGAAATCATGATTCTCAATGACAGGATGGGCAGAATCCTTGAAATCGATCGCCACGAAACCGCCGACCGAAATCGCTGTCTGATCCATCAGACCGGAAGGCTTGCCGAAATAGACATTTTCCGCATACTGACCATAGATGGCTCTTTGCACCGGAGTGACTGAGTCATCGTTGTATAACGCGCTGAAGATTTCCGCGACCATCACTTCGAAACAGGCGGAAGAAGAGATTCCCGAACCGATCAGGACATGCGAATCGCAGATCGCATAGAATCCTCCCGTTTTGTATCCCTCTTCTTCGAGCTTTGCGGCGATACCTCTGATCAAGGCATAAGAAGTGTTCTTTTCTTCTTCATGAATGGAAAGATCCTTCAGATCGACTTCGATCGGAGTGAATGCTTTGTCGTAATAACGCACGATCTGATCATCATTCGCTTTCACGACGGCGAGATTATCGATATTCAATGCCGCAGCCAGGACATGCCCATGCTGATGGTCGGTATGATTCCCGCCGATCTCGCTTCTTCCCGGAGAAGAAATGAAATGATAGTCTCCGTCTCCGTAACTGTGGAACGCTTCTTCAAGAAGCGTCAGATATCTTTCTTTCTCTTTTCCGATGTCATCGCAGCAGATGACATTTCTTAGAATCTGATCGAAATCAGACGATAAGAGATATTCCTTTAATTCCTGATATTTCATGTTCAGCTTAAGTGTGATTTTCCTATCATGGCAGCGCCTAAGACACCGGGTTCGGAAAGACTTGCCTTAAGGATAGGAACTTCTGCCATCGTCGGATGAACCATGGAACGGTAATAGTTGCGTACCTGTTCGAAATACATGACGGAGGAATTCGAGCAGCCGCCGCCGATCACGAAACAGTCAGGCGCGCAGATCGCTGCAATCGCAGATAAGCAGGTAGCAAAATCTTTTGCCATCTTATCGATGATCGCTTTCGCTTTCTCATCCCCTTCTCCTGCCAGAATAAATACCTTACGAGCTGTATCCGCGATGTCTCCGATCAGTTCCTTGCCTTTCAATCCTAAAGCAAAGCCGGATGCGACCGCTTCGACTGCACCCTGATTCAGATGCTTGTAGTGGGAATACTGCTTTGCTTCCGGATCGACGATGACATTCGCGATCTCGCCCGCATAACCCTTATGACCGGAAATGACCTTGCCCTCGATCACCAAAGCGCCGCCGATTCCTGTCGAATGCGTCAGATAATAGACTACAGGATATCCTTTACCTGAACCTAAAAGACACTCCGCCAGACCCGCGGCATTCGCATCGTTGTCCAGAAATACGGGAATCCCCAGCTCACGCTGCATGTTATCGGCAAACGGATATCCTTCGCAACCCGGGATATTCGTTGCCAATGTGATGACATTCTTCTGTCCGTCTACCGGACCGGGAATCGCCAGACCGATCGAAAGGACATCCGACAGATCGAAACGACGGAGCATCTCCAGAATGTTTTCTTCGATCTTCTCAGGGCCTTCCAGACCATGCGATGGTTCGATGACGTCCTGCAGAATATGCCCCTCATCATCGACTTTCGCGACTCTGACATTGGTTCCGCCTAAATCGATACCGATATAACTACTCATTATGACCACCTTCCTTTTTCTAAATTATAGCAATTATTTTATAATCGCAGTCAGATCGTAATGATCATAGCCTGTGATTTTGACTTTATAGATCTCTCCGATTTTCAGTTCTTCATCGCTGCGGATGTAGACTACGCCATCGATCCCATCCGGAGCGGACATGTAGGTTCTTGCGACATAGCGGTCGAACAGCGATTCATAGCGTTCGATCAAGGCATCGTAAACCTTTCCGACCCGGGACTGATTCTTTTTCATGGCGATCTTCTGCTGCTTCTGCATCAGCAGGTCATATCTGGCCTGTTTCACGCTTTCCTCGATCTGGTCTTTCATCTCGTAGGCTTTCGTATCTTCTTCCGGAGAAAAAGTGAATGCGCCTAAAGAATCAAACTGCAGTTCTTCGACCAGTTTCATCGTATCATTGAATGTCACGGCATCTTCTTTCGGAAAACCGACGATCAGGGTCGTACGGATGACCGGATCACGGAAACAGTCGCGGATCATGCCGATCTTTTCTTTTATCAGCGCAACATCTCCTTTGCGGTTCATCAGTTCCAGGATCCTGTCGTTGCCATACTGGATCGGAATATCGAAATAAGGCAGGACCTTGTTGCACTCTTTCATGGCTTGCAGCAGCTGTTTATCGATCTCATCCGGATACATGTAAAGGATACGGATCCATCTGAAATCCATCTGATTCAGTTCACGCAAAAGATCTTTCAGCCTGTATTCATGATACAGATCGATTCCATAGCACGTCGTATCCTGGGCGACGATATTGAGTTCCTTGACGCCCTGCTGTTCCAAGAAGCGGGCTTCTTCCAGCACTTCTTCCATCGGATAGGAATGATACTTCCCCCGGATCAGAGGGATCGCACAGAACGCGCAGTAATGGTAGCAGCCGTCGCTGATCTTGAGATATGCGGTATGGCTGTTGTTCGCAAGCTTGCGATTGGTTCCATAGTTTCGGACAAATTTATGATCAAACAGTCCGGATAAGATCTCTCCCAGACGGTCATACTGATCCAGACGCACGAACAGATCGACTTCCGGGAATTCTTCCAGGCACTCTTCGTAGTAACGCTGCACGAAACAGCCGGTCACGATCAGTTTCTTCAAATTCTGTTTCTTGTATTCGGCGATCTCCAAGATCGTGTCGATCGCTTCCTCTTTGGCGCTCAAGATAAATCCGCAGGTATTGATGACGATCGCATCGCACTTTTTCAGATCATATTCGTACTCGAAAAACGGATCATCAAACAAAGCGATGATATGTTCGCTATCCACAAGATTCTTGGCACATCCCAGCGATACAAAGCCTACTTTCATTTCTTGGCTTCCTTCTTATATCTTTCGACTCTTTCTTCTTTGATCTTATTCTGAATGAATTCTCTTCTCTTCTGCCGTTTGATCCGTTCGACTTCCTGGTTTTTCTTTTTCTTATAGTTTGGTTTTACTTTCTCGTTCTTGCGATGGAGTTTCTTTACGATTTCTTTTTCATCGATATTGGATTTTACTTTTTTCTTTACCGTAGGATTGTTTGCTTCTTTCCATTTTCCGTTCTTGAATTCTTTGGCAGTGAAATTGATCCCCTTGCTGTGAAGCTTTCTGATCGCTTCCAGATCGCTTTCTTTGTACAGCAGGTAACAGGTCCCATCCTTGCCGTTTCGTCCCGTACGGCCCGCACGATGCAGGTAGAACTGCAACTGGGAAGGAAGTCCCATGGATACCACATGCGATACTTCTTCGATATCGATGCCTCGGGATGCGACATCCGAAGCGATGACATAGCTGTATTTCCTGGTCTGAAGATCTTTCAGCGCCTTCTGACGGCTTCTTGAATCCAGTCCCCCATGGATCAGCAGGGCTTTGATGTCTCTTTCATTGAGATACTCGTAAGTATCGTTTGCTTCTTCCTTGGTATTGGCGAATATGAGACAGACATATGGCTTGAAACCTGCCAGGATATCGTATAAGGCTTGTTTGTATTCCTTGTGCTTGCAGTTGATAAGGACATGATGGATCCTGGGATCCCGTTTCGCGTCACTTACTTTGATCATCTTCGGATTCTCGAGATACTTCTTCGTGAACTTGTTCAGTTCTTCCGGGAACGTCGCCGAGAAACAGAGCGTCCGCGGATTCTTGGTCATATGGGAATAGACGATATCGATATCTTCCAGGAAACCGAATTCCATGGTCATATCTGCCTCATCGATGATAAACATCTGCACGGTATCGACCCGGATCAGATTGGACACGAAAATATCTTTGATCCTGCCCGGGGTACCGATGATGATATGCGGCGCTTTCTCCAGTTTGGAAATGCTTCTGTTTTTATCTGTTCCTCCCGTCAGCAGAACGATACGCAGATCCTCGTAGACTTCTTTCATCACCAAAGCGTTCTGATAGACCTGGTAAGCCAGTTCCCTGGTAGGAACGGAAATCACGGCCTGCGTCTTGTCCGAAACAGGATTGATCATTTCCATGATCGGAATCAGATAGGCATGGGTCTTCCCTGTACCGGTCTTGGACAATACGATAAGATCGCGGTTGCGATTGCTTGTTTTCAGTACTTCCTGCTGGACGGCAGTAAGTTCCGTGAAACCGTTGAGTTCCAGAAACTTCTGTGTCTCCTGTTTGAGTTCCGTGTTCATCACTACTATTCTAACATATTGTATAATGAGACTATGAAGATTCAGAAAGTGATTCCCAGCGGCTATTGCAAAGGCGTAGTCAACGCGATCAACATCGCCAAGAAAACCAGGAAAGAATATCCCGAAGAGCCGGTTTACATATTAGGCATGCTGGTGCATAACAGTCATGTCAGCAAGGAACTTGAAAACGAGGGGATCATTACGCTTTATGATGAACATAAAAGCAAGGAAGAGCTTCTTGACGATATCGATGAAGGCGTCATCATTTTTACCGCGCATGGCATTTCGGATGCGATCAAAGAGAAAGTGACGGCCAAAGGATTGCGTTATGTGGATGCGACCTGCGTCGATGTATTGAAAACACAGAATCTGATCAAAGAACGTCTCGATGACGGCTATGAAGTGATCTATTTCGGCAAGAAAGGTCATCCGGAAGCGGAGGCCGTGCTGTCCATATCCGATCGTATCCATCTGATCAGCTGCAAAGAAGATATCGATGCTTTGGATATCCTGAATCATAAGCTCTTTTTCACCAACCAGACGACGATGTCTTATCTGGAACTTTCCGATATCATCGCTTATCTGCAAGAGAAATACCCTTCCATCTTCATCCAGCCGGAAGTATGCAACGCGACTTCTTCCCGTCAGAAAGCGATCTATGAACTGAAAGATTGTGATCTTCTGTATGTGGTCGGAGACCTGAGATCCAACAATACGAATATGCTGAAAGAAATCGGCTTAAAACACGGCATTAAAAAAGTCCTGCTGATCCAGACTTACGAAGATATCGATAAGTCCGATCTACAGGACGTCGAGAATATCTATGTGACCGCCGGAGCATCGACGCCTCCGGAACTGATCCGTCAGGTCATCGATCATCTATCGACGGAAGCGGGACAGTAAACCTTTGATCGAAACATCTTCCGTTTCAAAGATCTGCTGCGGCAGATGGAAATGTACGCTGATGCCATAATAGATCAGCAGCATGATGATTCCCAATCCGCCCATCAATGCGATATCGGTCAGACGATTGAGTTTTTCAAACGGAACGATCGCATGCAAAGCAAAAGCAGGAATGACCATGATCAGGGATGCAAGCATAATCAGCAGTAATGTCCTGATCGAACTGCCGATATTCAGATGGAAATGTTTATGCAAGAAATAATAATACATCACGATCTGCACCAGATAATAGAATCCGGAAGAATAGATCATGCCGTAAGTATGGAAATAACGTACCATCGGGAAAAATGTCACAAACTTGATGAGGAAACTGATGATCAGGGTGATGATGGCTTCTTTTCTCTGTTTCAGCGACATCATGATCGCCGAGAAGATCGGCGCGACCGTTCCTAAGAAGATCTGGATATTGCTTACCATGAACAGCTGCGTTCCCAGTTCGAGATTGTTGTCGCCGTACATGATGTAATAGATATCTTTCGCAAAGAAGATGAAGATCACGATCATCGGTATCAGAATAAACATGCTGGTGTCGAGGATCTGATTGATCTGTCTGCTGATTTTGTCATGGTCTTTCTTCTCCAGAGATTCCGCAAGATATGGAACCATTCCGGAACCAAAGCCGATGGCGATCACGGATGGAATGTTGGCGATCTTGGCGATATTGGCCTGCAAGATGCCGAATGCCAGCTTGGACTGTTCATAGACTTCCATGCCATGGACTTTGGTGATGTATTTCAGAAAGAACGACGTATTGACAAGAGGTCCTGCCGATCCCAGGAAAGAAATGATCAGATATGGGATGCCTAATGCCAGGATCTCTTTGACGATCTCTTTTTCAATGATTCCGGAATCGTAATTCTGTGCTTTGGCAAGATCTTCGACGTGTTTCTCGTCTTCTCTGGACATGAAAACGGTGAACAGATAGGCAATCAAAGCGCCGAAAGAAGCTGCCGCGACTGCGATGAAAATCGCCCAGATGCTATCGAAACGCATGACTACCACAAAGAGATATCCGATCGCAATGATGCAGAACACTCTTACGAACTGTTCCAGGACCTGGCTGGAAGCATAGATATCCAGACGTTTCAATCCCTGGATATAGCCTCGAAAGGAACTAAGCAACGGTACGATGACGATGGCAAGTGTCAGGATATTGAATAAAATCTTGAGATTGCGGATATCTTCCGCAGGTGCATAGACGCCTAATGTCTGTCTGGCCAAAGGTTCTGCGATCAGCACGAACGCCAGTGCCACCGCGACAGTCAGTCCCATGATGATGGAGGTTCCGGCCTTCTTAACAAGCAGTACGGTCTTATAGTCGTCTTTTGCGATATATTTTGCGACCAGGGAAGCGATCGCAAACGGGATCCCTGCCTGCGATACCTGAAGCAAGAGATCATAGTAGGTATACGTAAACGAATAGAATGCCATATTGGATTCGCCGGCAATGGCGGATAACGGAGAATAATACAGCAATCCCAGCAGTTTCGAAACAAAAATGCCAAAAGAGCTCGCAAGAGCTCCCATCAGCAGCGATTGTTTCATCTTCTCTTTATTCATTCCTCATCCCTCGTAACGGCAAGGCAAGACCAGATATTCATTATGTACGACAGAATAGTCTGCATTCTTGAACTGCACGAAAACATAAAGTGTCGTTTCTGGATTCCTGGAAATGCCTGAAGCGATCAGCCCCTTGACATAGCCGTCTTCCACATTGGACTGATTCGGAATCATGTTGTATTGCGTATCCTCAAAGACACCGATATTCGCTGCCATATTCTCGCTGTAGTCGACATCTTTTTCGATGGCGATCAGTTCGATATCGTACATGGCAAGCTGCGGATCATCGATGATGATGTAGTAACGGTAACCGTTATCGATTTTCGCCATTTCCACTTCAATCGCGAAATAGCGCGAAGTCTCTGAAAACGTCTCATGTTCGTTGAGCATATCGATAAGATAGAAATAACGGTCATCCGCATCCGGGGCTTTGCTTGGGATAAGACTGCATCCCCATAAAGAGAAAATGCAAAGGATGACAATGATTTTATTCAAAATTGATCGCATAATAGTATTTTTTGCCCTTCTTGATGATCGTAAGCTCATTGTTGAAGGCGTCTTCCTTGTTCAAAGCATAATCCAGATCCGTGACCTTTTCTCCGTTCACGCTGATCGAAGAACCGCTGATCAGTTCACGCGCTTCCCGATTGGAATGGCATGCGCCGATCGCTACCAGGGTATTGATCAAAGGAGCTTTGTCTGGAATGATGTGTTTCTCCAGATCGGCGGTACCCTGTTTCAGTTCTTCATAGCTCAGATCTTTCAGATTGCCTTTAAAGAAGGTTTCCGCGATCCTGACAGCCGATTCATACGCAGCTTCGCCATGCAGGAACGTGATGACTTCCCTGGCCAGGGCTTTGTGCGCGGCACGCTGTTCCGGATGTTCGCGATGAAGCACTTCCAGCGCCTCGATTTCTTCTTTGGATAAGAAAGTAAGGAACTTCAGGTAATCGATGACCTTGTCATCTTCGGAGTTGATAAAGAACTGATACATCTCATAGGCGGAAGTCTTATTGATATCCAGCCAGATGGCTTTGCCATTGGTCTTGCCGAATTTCTGTCCGTCTGCTTTCGTCAACAGAGGCATCGTAAAGCCATAGACCTCTTTCCCGAGCTTCTTACGGATCAGTTCGATACCGGCAGTGATATTGCCCCACTGATCCTGTCCCGCGACCTGTAGCGTTACGTTGCGTGTCTGATAGAGATGCAAGAAATCATATGCCTGCATCGTCATATACGAAAATTCGGTATATGTGATGCCTTCATCCAGTCTTCTCCGTACGATATCCTTATTCAGCATATAGCCGATATTGAAGTACTTACCTACATCTCTCAGCCAGTCGATATAGCTGAAATCCTTCAGCCAGTCATAATTGTTTACGACCTCGAAACCGAAGATATCCTCCGCCTGTTTCTTCAGACATTCATAATTGTGCTGTACTTCTTCGACCGTGATCATCGGGCGCTCGGCTTCCGGTTTCGGATCGCCGATCAGACCGGTTCCCCCGCCTACCAGCAGGATCGGATTATGTCCCGCATTCTTTAATCGCTTGGAAATCAGGAAAGAGGAGAAATGTCCGATATGCATCGAATCGCCTGTAGGATCGGTACCGATATAAAATGTCATTCCCCCTTTATTCAGAAGGTCCTTCAATTCCGGAGAAGATTCATCCTTGATCAGGCCTCTCCATACCAGTTCGTCATATATCTGCATAGCTACTCCTTTGTCGTACTCTTTGGCGAGAACAGTATCTCGATGCATTTTTCTTTTTCTTCGACTTCTTCTTCTTTCAGCATCTTTGTCATCAGACGCATGGAAATGGCTCCGAGATCATAATACGGCACATTGAAGGCGCTGATCTCCGGCCGGATCGAAGACGTATACTTGCTTTCGTTCATGCACACCAGTTCCATATCTTCAGGAATCGCGATCCCGTTGCCGGTTGCCGCATTCAATGCAGCCAAAGCCTGTGAGTCGCGGTTAGCGATAAACACCTGATGCCTATGGGTCTTGAAATAGGATTTCAGGAACTTGTAAGTGGATCTGTTATCCTTGGAAACGTTGATATAGCCTTTATATTCCTTGTTGTGTTTCGCATAGGCGTCTTTCGCTCCATTATAGATGGATTCCGATACGACATCGTTGCGATGATCCTGCAATACAGCGATATCATCGATCCCTTTATTCAAATAGTTGTCGCACAATTCGCAGATCGCGTTGCGATAATCGAAATACACGGAACAGATGCTGTCGGAAGAAATCTTGTTTCCCATGACGACCATCGGGATATTGTATTCTTCCAGCAGTTTGGTGGATTCATCCAGATCCTTGTCGGCATAAATGATGACGCCATCGACTCTGTCTTTGATCACATCATCGATGATTTCTTTGATATCGGTAACGCCTTGCGTAATGGTATGCAGATAGACGGAATAATCATAGATCTTGGCGACATCGCACAAGCCATTGATCATTCTGCCGGAAAAAGAAATCGAAGTGGCGGGAATGATCAGACCCACCGTCGTCGTCTTGGAAAGAGCCAGTCCCTGAGCGATCGCATTCGGACGATAGCCGAGCTTCTGAATGGCTTCTTCTACCCTGTTTTTCGTATCTTGCTTGACAACGGACGATCCGTTGATGACTCTTGATACCGTCGCCAGCGAAACGTTTGCTTCTTTTGCGACTTCATAGATCGTTACTTTCTTCATAGCGTTTCCTCTTTCTTCAGCCAGCTTAAGATGACAGCTGCCGCTTTTGCGGAGATCTCATCCTGAACGGTCTCATTCATTGCGTCTGGAACGACTGCCTGCTGATGAGGTTCCTCCTTTACAGGAGCGATCCCTTTGATCGCATTGATCCTTCCCTGTACACTCTGATACAGTTCGACCGCCTTCTGGCTGACTTTATCCAATTCCTTATCAAAACTATCCGGATCGACACGTAAGAGATCCTGGCTGTCGACCCTGACCAGTACATCGCTTAATATTTCGACTGCTTTCTGTTTTACGGATTCGATTTCCGCATTGCCATCGGATGCGATACCCGAGATCTTGGCAATCATCGCATAAAGAGCTTTCTTAAGCTCATCGACCCGTTCTTTCATCTCTGAATAATCCACTGTCAGCCTCCGATCAGATCGTCCGGACTCGGCTCTTTCAGTTCATCGACCTTTTCTGATCCATCGCTGATGAACGAGATCACTTTGTCCTTGATCTCTTCAGCGTTTTTCGTGATATATTCGGTTGCATCCTTGACAGCAGTTACCGTAGCGTCATGCGCTTTATCGACGGTCGTCGATACTTTCGCTACCGTATCCAATGGAGCCTGTACCTTTTCGATCGAACGATCCACCAGTTCGATGGTTCCATGCGTCTTCAAGACCGTAGCATCGACACTGCTGATCACTTTGATCAGTTTGATCAGCAGAATGATCAGACAAACCAGGCACGCTGCGCCTAATATAGGCATAAGATCGTTACATAAGTTTCTAAAAGCCAAAATAAAAGTATCCATAATTATCACCTCACATCATCATTTTAGTTGAAAATGAAAATATTTTCAATAATTATGTATGCCTTTACAATGTTTATAAGTATTTCTTGACCAGTTGAGCGATATTGTAAATGTCTTTGCTGGACATGAAGACCAGACATTCGCCTTTGTATTGCGTCAGCAGTTTCGCTCCATCTTCGTCTTCGCTGAGAATGTGGCTGTCCGGAATCATTTTCTCCAGATAGCTGATATCGATATCCGTTCCATCCTGCTTATCGTCGATCGAAGTAAAATCGATCAGATAGACTTCATCCGCAAGTTGCAGTGCGTTTTTAAAATCTTCAGCAAAATATAGCACGCGGGAAGCGCGGTGCGGCTTGAAGATGGCGATGATCTTCTTATCAGGGAACCGCTTCCTGGAAGCTTCGATGGTCACCTTTACTTCCGTCGGATGATGAGCATAATCATCCACGAATACCGTGTCTCCATAGCGTTCGATCACGTATCTGCGTTTCGGGCCGATGTACGAATTCAGATTCTCCTGTATCTTTTCATGCGCAAAGCCCATCCTGTCGCCCAAAGCGATGACACCCAAGACATCGATGATCACATGGTCCCCTACCAGAGGAACATCATAGCGATACAAGAAAGAATCCCGGTAATACAGATCGAATGAAGTATGATCGCCGTGGATCTGAAGATCCTTCGGATAATAATCATTGTTATCGGTCAGACCGAAGCTGTAAGAATCGACCGGAAAAACCAGTTTCCTGCACCATTCATCATCTCCGTAATAAAATACGGTCTTCTTCACGTTATCCACGAACTCCTGATAGGCATTGAAATAATCGGTCTCATCCTTGAAATAATCGACATGATCGATCTCGATGTTCGTAATGATCGCATATTCCGGATGGTAACAGGCAAAATGCCTGCGGAATTCATCCGCTTCGACACAGAGGTATTCGCTATCCTTTTCGACAAAGCCTTCCCCGTCTCCAATCAGATAAGCGGTTTTCCTGAAACCCGAAAGCATCGTCTTACACAGAGTCGTCGTCGTGGTCTTGCCATGGGAACCGCAGATAGCGACCGTCTGATAGTCTTTCATGAATTCACCAAGGAATTCATGGTAACGGAAACACTTGCAGGTCGCACGGGCTTTGATGACTTCCGGAAAATCTTCCAGGAAAGCATTGCCGATGATCACGGTATCATATTCTTCCGTAATATTGTCCGGATCGAAAGAAAAAATAGGAATTCCTCTTTCACGAAGTTCATCTTCCGTAAAGAAATGATTCTGCAGATCGGAACCGCAGACTTCATTCCCCAATTCATGCAACATGACTGCCAAAGCAGCCATGCCTGTACCTTTGATGCCGATAAAATAATACTTCATCGCCTGTCCTCGTAATCGTCAAACAGATTCATCTCTTCATCGACCGGTTCTTCGTTCTCATCATATGGAATATCGGGATGTTCATAAAGACCCTGCATATAGGGGTCATCCTGATCGTAAGAATAGCCGTCTTCTTTGATCCTATCTTCCTGCTGTCTGATCACGTAATTCTGTCCGTATCCGAAGAATGGCGAAGTAACGATATCCAGATGGGAATCATCCGGTTTGTTTACCATCGTTTCATCCTTTTCCTGCTTTTGCACAACGACCCGGTTCGTATCGTTTTCGTTCCTTACCACGCCAAACATCGGAGAGATCTGCTGAGAAAACTGATAATCCCTTGGGGTATCGTCCTCTTTCTGTACTTCTTCGATCGTTTCTTCGAGATTGATGAAAGCGGAACTCTTGGTCTTATACAAAACATCCTTCGCATCGAAGTTTCTGACAACCTCTTCAGGTTCCGTCGTGATATCGACAACCGGCTGCTCCTGCGGCTGATCGGGATCTCTTTCAAACAAAATATCGATAAATTTCTGTTTAATACCGCTGATCATATACGTGCTCCTACAAAGACATTGTACAACATATTTTATTCGCCTTCATTATTATTGTCGACGGGATCGATCAGGAAATCGTTGATATTTCCATTGACCGGCATGATTGTTTCAAACAGATTCACCTGCTTCTTCTGATAGTCGATGACGTCTTTGAACGAGAAATCAGCGACGATGTCCGTATGGTTCACATTCAGGCTCTTCGCGATCAGAAGTATCCTCGAACAAAGCGCTGAGAGATCCTCTTTGCTGGTGAAAGCATAGAATATGGCATCCTCGCATACGAAATACAGAAGGTAGTCATCTTCATATTCATAGACATTGCAGATATAGGGATATTCGGTTTCATCCGTTTTCAGAAAACTGCTGTCTCTCTGGAAACAGATCTTGTCTTTATCGAAAAAGCCTTCATCGGAAATACGCACATTGCTATAGTACTTCGCGTTGATGATTCCGGCGATATTGATATCCATGATGATCTTTGAACGGTTGAACACGAAAACATGAGAGATCTCATTGCAGTCGTATTCCTGCATATCGCTGGGAAGGTAATAATCCGCATAGTTCGTGTAGTTGTTCCGACGTACCGCGGAATCGTCTCTTTCCAGCTCAAAAGCATCCGTCAGAGACTGTTGAAGATCCGTAACGTTCATACAGGAACACAGGATCAGACAGATCAGCGCAAGAAGGAATCTTTTCATAGATTCATTTTATCATATCGTGGTTCTTAAAACTGAAATAGTCGGTTTTTCCGACAATGATGTGATCCAGCAATGGGATTCCCATCATCTTACAGGCATCCGATAGTTTGGCGGTCAGATCGATATCGGCTTGCGAAGGACTGATGTTGCCGCTGGGATGATTATGCGCGACCAGAAGATAGGACGCTTTATGCAGCAATGCTTTCCGGATCACTTCATCCACGGCGATATTGGCGGAATGCCGGTTGCCCTTGTACAGGATCTCGGAACGGATGATCGTTCCTTTGCCATCCAAGAAGACTGCAAAGAATTCTTCCGTATCCGCATATCCCAACGTAAAACGCAGCCATTCCACTACCTTTTTGGGATGATCCAGAGACGGTTCGCTGATCTTCTCAACATTGCTTAGCCTTTTATAGATCTCCAGAATCGCCAAAAGCTCCAGCGCCTTGGCCTGTTTGATCCCCTTGATGGAGGTCAGTTCTTCGTATGTCAGACTCAGAAGATTATCAAAACCGTTTGCCATGTCCAGAATATCCTGCGTCAGTTCCATGACCGACTGTCCCTTATAGCCCGATTTGATGATCAGCGCCAGAAGCTCGTTATTATCCAAAGAAGCGATTCCATAGTTCAGCGCCTTCTCGCGGGGCATCAGTTCATCGGCAGACATAATTCTTGTCCCTCAGATAATCCACAGTCGCCGACAGACTGTAAACGCCATCAAACTCGTAGTAATAGCTGTGGATCAGCTTATTCTCTTCGAAATGATAGGTATCATCCAGCTGGTTCCTGAGATCTTCCATGCTGTTCTCATTCGCCAAAAGATGATATGGGATCACGAAAACTTCATTCACGAGGATCGAATCGATCTGATCGTAATCCGCTTCGATATCCAGATAGATCTGTTTCTGCTTCTCCCAATGTTCGCATGCCATCGTCCTGTGTTTCTCACAAGCGCTAAGCAACAGCAGAATGATGATTATTTTTTCCATTCATGAATCATATGACAAAGAAAGACCCCAAGAAAAGCGCCCGCGCAGTCGATCAGCATATCCGTTATCTCACAGCTCCGATTCGTTACAAAGAGCTGATGCAGTTCATCGGAAATGGCATAGATGCCGGATAGAAGCAAAGACCATAATACAACGTGCTTAGTCTTGTATTCACGGATATTGATGGAAACGAGAATGCCCAGGATCATGAATTCAATCAGATGCGCCGATTTGCGAATCAGCCGCATATAGGTGTCCATAAAATCAGCTTCGCTTGCGCCATGCAGTCCCAACAAACGATAAATGCGATACAGCAGCAAGGCTGTGGAACCTGAAGTGGCGGACGATTCGGCCGCGGGCTGGGCAGACAGATAAAAGATCAGTCCCATCCACAGCAGCAGCAATCCGGCTTTTATCGCTTTTTTCATAACCTAATCATAACATCACTCGAGATATTCTAATACCGCGGAATCGCGATTTAACGTGCTGTAGACGGCATTCTGGTAAGCCTTGTTGCTGACGATGACAGACAATTCTCCTACTTTCAATGCTTTATTGATGATACTGACTTCATCTTCATCGATCGCCAGCGAAATGATCTGCACTTTCGAATCGAGATCGTAATTCAGTATCTGCCTGTCATTGCTGTCATAGAGACCCGTGATCCTGCAGTCTCGGATCAAAAGATCGCTGATCGGCTTGTCATTCCTGGTAACGGTCAGATACAGGTCCACATACATATCCGTAGCGATACTGCCGCTGTTGATCTTGACCTCTGCCGTATACAGATCGTAATTGACCTGTCCCTTCATCAGCAACGTGTTTGCCAGATCCCTGATATCGCTCTCCAAGGCCGTCTTATAAAACAAAGAACCCTTCGGAATGCTATAAGACAGTTTTACGTAGTTTCCCTTGATCATTTCAGGATCATTGAGAACATCTTCATTCAATATCTGTTTCGGCAAACGGATGATTTCGATATCCTTATCGGAAAGCTGCGTCCGTTGGCTGATCTGATGCGAAGCCACACAGACATCGACATAATCCTGGCGGTATTCCAGATAAGTCTTTACCGACAGAAACAAGCTGAAAGATAAAAGCAGCACGATTGAAAAAATGATCAGGATCTTCTTTATCATTTTGTACCTCCTAATCATTATTCACTTGAAAATAAAAAAATCCTTAATCATTTTCAGATCAAGGATCATTTTCTATAGCTGTTTCAGATAAGCGTCGATTGCAGCAGCTGCCTTTTTTCCTGCGCCCATCGCACTGATGACCGTTGCGGAACCGGTTACGGCGTCTCCGCCGGCATAGACTGCCTGACGCGACGTCATGGCGTTCTCGTCGATAATGATACCGCCCTTGCTGTTGACTTCGAGTCCTTCGGTCGTGTTCTTGATCAGAGGATTCGGAGAAGTGCCGATCGCCATGATCACCGTATCCACATCGATCACGAATTCGGAGCCTTCGATCGGAACAGGCTTTCTTCTGCCCGAAGCATCCGGTTCTCCCAGTTCCATGCGTATGCACCGCATTCCTTTTACGAAGCCGTTTTTTGGATCTCTTGGATCTTCCAGGTTGTGATAACCAAGGATCTCAATCGGATTATTCAGCAGTCTGAATTCGATTCCTTCTTCCTTGGCATGTTCGACTTCCTCTTTACGAGCTGTCAGCTCTTCCATGGAACGGCGATAGACGACATACACTTTCTCAGCGCCCAGCCGTAAAGCCGTACGGGCCGCATCCATCGCCACATTCCCTGCACCGACGACCGCGACTTTCCCGCCCTTCATGATCGGTGTCATCGTATCCGTTTCATATGCTTTCATCAGATTCGTTCTGGTGAGGAATTCATTGGCGGAATACACGCCTTTCAAGGCTTCTCCGGGAATCTTCATGAAATTAGGCAATCCTGCTCCCGATCCGATATAAACTGCTTCGTATCCTGTTTCAAACAGTTCATCCACCGTCAATGTCTTTCCGATAACGACATCTGTCTGTATCTTTGCGCCAAGTTTTTTTAACGTATCGACTTCTTTTTCGACGATCTTTTTCGGCAGACGGAATTCCGGAATGCCATAGACCAGAACGCCTCCCGCTTTATGCAAGGCTTCGAAGACCGTGACTTCATAGCCTTTTTTTGCCAGATCTCCCGCACAAGTCAGTCCGGAAGGACCTGAACCGATGATCGCCACTTTGTGACCGTTTGTTTCAACAGGAACAGGATCGGAAAAAGATTCATTGTTATGATGATCCGCAACGAAACGCTCCAGATAGCCGATCCCTACCGGTTCAAAACGGATGCCAAGCGTACATTTCGATTCGCATTGTTTTTCTTGCGGACAGACTCTGCCGCAGACGGCAGGCAAAGAAGAACTCTTGCTGATGATCGCATAAGCTTCTTCAAAATCTCCTTCTTTGACCTTTTCGATAAAGTCAGGAATATGGATATTCACAGGACAGCCGCTCACGCATGGCTGATTTGCGCAATGCAGGCAGCGATTCGCTTCTTCGATCGCGATCTGAGCGCTGTAGCCCAATGCGACTTCTTGAAAATTATGAGCCCGCAGTTCCGGTTCCTGTACCGGCATGACATGTTTCTTAGGAATGATCGCCATTATCGAGCCTCCTTGAACAGATTGCAGGTTTCTTCATACGCATGACGTTCAAAATCATTGTACATGCGGTTCCGGGACATCGCTTCATCGAAATCGACTTCATAGCCATTGAAATCAGGACCATCCACGCAGGCAAATTTCGTGACGCGTTCCCCTTCTTTTACCAGCGTCAGCCTGCAGCACCCGCACATGCCGGTGCCATCGATCATGATCGGATTCATCGATACCGTTACCGGGATATCATAAGGACGTGCCGTTTCCACGACAAATTTCATCATGATCAGCGGACCGATCGCAATGATCTCGTCGAAACATTCTTCTGCTTCCAGCAGTTCTTTCAGAGGAATCGTGACATTACCTGCCTTTCCATGGCTTCCATCATCGGTCATGACATATAGGCGGCTGCAGCAGCGGCTGAACTCTTCTTCCAGGATCACGATCTCTTTATTGCGGAAACCGATGATTCCGGTCACGTCCGCCTGCAGACGATGAAACGCTTCTGCCACAGGCATGGCGATCGCACAACCCACGCCGCCTCCGATGATGCAGACTTTCCTGATTCCTTCCGTTTTTGTGGCCTCTCCCAAAGGACCGACAAAATCCTGCAGGAAATCGCCTTCTTTTTTATGATTCAGCCTTGCGGTCGTCGCTCCGACGATCTGGAAAATGATCTTAACCGTTCCCTTTTCCGGATCCGTTCCGGCTACCGTCAAAGGAATGCGCTCTCCTTCTTCATCGACACGCAAGATGATAAACTGACCCGCTTTGGCTTTTTTTGCAACCAAGGGAGCTTCGATTTCCATCTGGGTGACAGAAGCATTCAGTTCTTTCTTGCTAATGATCTTATACATGTTTCTCTCCTGTCCGTTCATATTGCTGTGAATCGCATGATTCCTGTCTTCTTAATAGTCTCAGGTGATGCTTGCTGCATTGGATCTTCAATGATTCGAATGGTCCGATATAGCTTCCGTCAATATAGATGGAAGCGCTATATTTCTTATTCATCAACGCAACCGAAGTCGCTACTTCTGCTTTCAATACCGTTGAATCGATATCAATATTGTGCGGACAGATCGCGGTCACGACATAGTGATCATCGTCATAGGCAAGCACTTTGCCATGAGCGGAACGGTTATATCCTGTGGAACCGACAGGCGTAGAAATGATCAGTCCGTCGCCGATAAAACGATATGCGGTTTCTTCTTTGAAAGATACCTGCAGATCGATCGTTCCGCCAAAAAAGTCTTTTCCGATGACGATATCATTGACAGAAAGATAAGTCTTGCCATTGATGGCTGTTTCCAGAAGCGTCGTCTTGTTTTCAATCAGGCAAGCGGGATCGAAAGAGTCCAGTTCATTCAAACGGTAGGCGCAGAGATTGCCATAACGTCCGCAATTGATTCCCAGCAATGGCAGATCGCATTCTACGGCATTCTGGGCCGCTCTAAGCAACGTTCCATCTCCCCCTAATGAGACGATCATATCGCTCGTTTCTATCGTAAAACGGGCATAAGAATCGTCTCCATAGATCTTTAAAGAATCTGCCTGGCCCAAAGAGCAATCCCATCCTTTGTCTTCCAGCTGATGGATGGCACTCTTGATTTTCGGCAGATAACGATCTTCGGTCGTATTCGGATAGAAAAACAGTTTCATACCACTTTCATTCAACCACAAAAGCACATGCAACGCAATATAACTGAGAATCGAAAAGCGAGGTTTCCCCCGCTTTTGATATGACATTCTACTCTCTGGCCAGAAGCTCCTCAAGCCGGTGCTTATACAGTTCATTATCGACTTCATAGATGACGGTGCAGTTCGGTTCCTTCTTGCCATAGTAGCCATTCTCGAAACCGGGTCCCATACCTGCCAGCATCCTTCCGTCATAGAAAATGACCTGTCCGTAAGTCTCGTTATGTTCCGTACAGACATGAGAAACGCATTCGCTCGAAGCGACGATCACATCCTTCCACAGCATCGGCGATAACGATACCGCATCCGGAAGATCGATCCGTCTCTGACCGCCGATCGCCAGACAGAACTGCGCCAGCTTTTCGTTACATAATACCGCATATTCCGCTGCTTTCGTACCTGATTTCAGCAATCGTTCCGTATCCTCATCGAACCAGGCTGCTTCGCTTGTGCACAAGTCATAGCCGCCCACATAGACGTGGACGCCGAAATCCATCATGACCCTGTATGCTTCGGGATCCGCATAGACATTGAATTCACTCACCGGCGTGGTATTTCCTCTGCCGAATCCGGTCGTGCCCATGGTCCAGATGCATTTGAGATGTTTCATCACTTCCGGCTCTTTCATCATCGCCAGAGCCAGATTGGTTACAGGACCGATGACAGCGATTTCGATTTCATCCGGATACTTTCTGACAAGATCGATGATCGCGTCGCAGGCATGGATCCCTTCGACCGGTTTGGCCGTCGGATGAATCAGACCGCAGTCCGACATTCCATCGTCGCCATGGACATTGCGCGCATGGACCCGATCCCTCATCAAAGGACGATCCGCTCCGACATAGACGGGAGGCATCCTGTCAACGCCAACCGCGATCTCCGCCGACATCAGACAGTTCAGTGTCGCCTGTTCCACCGGTACATTTCCGCTTACCGTCGTCAGCGCAAGGATCTCAACCGACGGTTCTCTCAGACACATCATGATCGCTACTGCGTCATCGGAACCGGTATCTGTATCAATGATTATTTTTCGCATGATTCTTCTCCTGTTTTTATAAAAGGCGGTCCAAAGACCGCCTGATAAACTAATGCAACTCGGAATGTCTGTGTTCCTTCTTTATGATTTCGTCTGCTTCGCCCGCCAGTCTCTTCTTCTCGTCATTGGTCTTCTTGATCGAGTAGATGACGACGCCGACGATCGTAGCCAGATATGGCCACATCTTGATCAGGTTATCGGAAATACCCGTATTACGCGCAAAGTTAGACAGCGCATAGAAGAAACCGAAGAGGATCGAAGTCAGAGCGGTAGGCACCGGATTCGCGCCGCCCATGGAACAGGCAGCCAGACCGATAAAGCCGCGTCCTGCCGTGATATCTCTCGCAAAGTAGGAAACATAGGCAGAAGACATGAACGCACCTGCCATGCCGCCGAGCATTCCTGAAATGATCAAAGCGATCGTCTTGATCCTGACGGAAGAAATACCTACCGATTCCGCGGCATTCGCATTTTCTCCGACGGCTCTGATTCTTAAGCCCAGTTTTGTCTTAAAGACAAGATAAGACAGAACGATGATCATGATATACGAAACATAAGTCAGGATGTTCTGTCCGGACAGAATCCGTCCCAGGACAGGAATATCTTGCAGGAATGGAATATTGATCTGCGGCAAAGTGCCGGTCTGCAGAGAGTTGGTCGAGCTTCTGTCGCCTGTAAATACATACATGAAGAACGCGGTACCGCCGGAACCCAGAAGGTTCATGGCAATGCCGACCAGAATGATATCGACTCTGAGTTTCAGTGCAAAGAAGGCAACAAGATAGCCTAACAGTCCGCCAACGGCAATCGCAACGATCAGTTCCAGCCAAGGATTATTGTGTCCGATATAGTAGGAAGCAAGCACGCCGGTCAGGGATGAGATCAGCATGATGCCTTCCATTCCCATATTGGTCGAGTTGGATTTTTCCGCAATCGCGCAACCCAAAGCAGCCAGCAGGATCGGAGGAGTCACCGCTACGACATTCGCATAGAAATTCGGATTTGTCAGTATCTGTACGAACGAATCAATCATACTAATCGACCTCCTTCTGCATTTCCGCTTCCAGTCTTCTGTTTTCCTCGGTCTCTTTGACGATCATCTTACGATAGGTCCTGGACAGGAACTTCTCTGCCAGAAGGAACAGGATGACAACGCCTTCGATGACCGAAGTCAGGTCATTCTGAATATTCGTTTTATAAGACATGACCATGGCACCGGTTCTTAAGTAAGCAATAAAGATCGCTGCCAATGGCACATATTTCGGATTGTTTTTTGCGAAAATCGCAATCGTTACGCCATCCCATCCGAATCCGGTCAGATCGACCCAGGAATAGTTGATATAGTTGGACATAATCTCGCAAGCGCCGCCCAGACCGCCGATCGCACCGCCGATCAGCTGAACGGCAATCGCAATCGTCACGGCATTGATGCCGACATATCTTGCGAAATTATGGTTGACACCTACGGTACGCAGCTTATAGCCGGTCTTCGTACGGTATAAGAAATACCAGGCAAGAACAACTACCAGCAAAGCGACAAGGATCGAGAAATAAACGGTAAGCTGCTTGTTGCCTTTGCCGAATTTCAGTACCATGATCGGATCCTTTTCCGCCCAGTTGTAGGAGTTCTTCGAGCTTCTCGGATCTTTCAGATGCGAGAACAGAAGATAAGTCGAGAACCACAGGCAGATATAGTTCATCATCAGCGACGTAACCATGACCGACGCATTGAATAATCTGTCTAACAGAGCAGGAATAAAAGTGATCAGAGATCCTACCAGAGCGCCTGCGATCAGGGACAAAGGAATTCCTAATGCAGGATTCATCGGGGTCACATAGATATTGATCACGGCAGCGACCAATCCGCCAAACAGGAAGGAACCTTCCAGTCCCAGATTGAACTGGTTCGCCGAGAACATGATGCATACTGCCGTTCCGGTAAAGATCAGCGGTATCGTCTTCTGTATCCAGTAGCTGAAATAGTTGGCATTCTGCAACGGAGCCGTGAAATAATAGCGCAAAGATTCCATCGGCTTGTCGCTGGTCAGAAGGATCAGCAGCGTCGCCAGGCCCAGACCGATCGCAATCGAAACTGCCATACGAAGCAAAGAGTGCTTTTGCTGGGCATTCATATTTGCGATATTGAGGGCAGCCAGTTTTTCTTTAAGCATGTAACGCACCTCCGATCTCTTCTTCGGACATCTTCTTGATTCCTAACATGTAATAGCCAAGTTCTTCTTCCGTAATCGATTTGACATCCTTGAAGCAGGCAACGATCTCGCCGCCATACATGACAAGCAGGATATCGGACAAATTCAGGATCTCTCCCAAGTCTGCCGATATCAGCAAGACCGCTTTGCCATCATCTCTCATCTTGACAAGACGTTCACGGATGAACTGCGAAGCGCCGACATCGATGCCACGCGTCGGCTGGTCGCAGATCAGCAGACGGTTATAAGATGTGAACTCTCTTGCTACAACGACCTTCTGAATGTTGCCGCCGGAGAGATTGTTTACCTGCTGATCGCCATTCTTACACAGAACGAGATAATCCTTGATCCATTTGTCCGTATCTTCCTTGATGTTTTTCGGCTTATTCAGGATCTTGCCCGTATATCTTTCATCATCCAATTTATCGGCAATCATGTTATCCTTGACCGACATCGAACCTGCGATACCCAGCGTCATGCGATCTTCCGGGACATGCACAAGACCCAACTGCCTCAGCTCCTTGATGCTCTTGCCATGGATCTCTTCTCCCAGAAGCTTGATCGAGCCTTCCGAATAGACATGCAGACCCGCAATGGAATCGATCAGTTCACGCTGGCCGTTTCCTTCGACACCCGCGATCCCGACGATCTCCCCTTCTCTGACCGAGAAGGAAACATTCTTGACGACCTTCTTTCCGGCATCGTTATAGACGCCAAGATCCTTGACAACCAGAACATTCTCCTTCGGTTTCGCTTCGTCTTTCGGGATTTCCAGAACGACATCGACACCGACCATCGCTCTGGAGATATCCGCTTCCGTCACATCTGCGACATTATATACGCCAACCGTACGACCCTTGCGGATGACCGTGACACGGTCGCACAGTTCTTTGACCTCATTCAGTTTGTGAGAAATGAAAATGATCGTATGTCCCGTTTCCCTCAAAAGTTTCAGCTGAACGAAAAGTTCCGCCGTCTCCTGAGGCGTCAGGACCGCCGTAGGCTCATCCAGGATCAGGATCTCGCAGCCCTTGACCAGCGCTTTGACGATCTCGACCTTCTGTTTCACGCCGACGGTAATATCCTGCACACGCGCACGCGGATTGATGTCGAAGCCATATTTCTTGCAGACTTCTTCCGTCATTTCGATCGCTTTATTCATATCGAATTTCATGCCCTTTACAGGCTCGATACCCAGTATGACATTTTCCGCAACCGTAAACGATGGAACCAGCATGAAGTGCTGATGCACCATGCCGATCCCTTCTTCAATGGCTTTCGTAGGCGAAGTCAGATGAACCGGTTTCCCCTTGATGATGATCTGACCATGGTCAGGCTGCTCAATGCCGAACAGCATCTTCATCAGCGTCGATTTCCCTGCTCCGTTTTCTCCGCAGATCGCGTGGATCTCTCCCTGTCTTGCTGAAAAGTTTACGTGGTCATTTGCCATGATACCGTTATCGTAAACTTTCGTGATATTTTCCATTACCAGATAGTTATCCATTGAATCTCCTTAAAAATAAGCCTCTGATACCTCAACGATATCAGAGGCTTACAGATCATTAAGATCTAATGCGTATTGATTGTTTTATAGCAGATTACTGCATGGATGGTACGAATGTATCGTAGAACCAGCCATCAGCCTGACCGAATGCTGTGCCAGGATCGATCGCGCCGCTGATGATGTCAGCAACGATCTGTTTGACCTGAGCCAGCTGGTCTGCCGTGAACAGAGCTTCTGTCACTTCATTGATAGAAACGCTGACATAATCGCCCTTCAAACCGAGCTTTTCATTCTTGCCATAAGGCAGATTGCCTGCCAGATGTCTTTCCATAGCCTGATAGAAACCGTTGTTGACGTTCTTCTGCATGGAAGTGATGGTTCTGGAAGCCTTGTCTGTGCCTTCTGCAGTACCTAAAGAAGCGAAATAGGAACCCTGGTCGCCATCGACGCCAACGATCCACTTGCCGGCAGGCTGTTCGATGACAGCATCGAATCCGCCCAGACCAGCCTGGCCGCCGCATGCGAATACGACATCATAGCCAGCCTCGTAAAGGCCAGTCGCAGTATCCTTACCTGCAGTGACATCATTGAATGAGTTCATCCAAGAGCAGTTGATCGAAGCATTCGGATTGATGTATTTCGCGCCATTTGCAAAACCGACATAGAAGTCATCCAGAACGGTATTGTCCATGCCACCCATGAAAGCAACCTTGCCTTCCGAAGACATCATGGCAGCCATAGCGCCTGCAACGAAGGAACCTTCGTTCTGAGCGAACAGCATCGCATAGAGGTTCGGCGTATTGTAGTACTGCCAGCCATCCGGATCATCGAAGTTCCATTCTTCATCAAAGAACCAGAATTTCGTATCAGGATATTCCAGAGCCAAAGCACCGATGTAGTCTTTCATATCATAAGTACCGGCAATAACGATATCCCAGCCTTCTGCCACGATATCGGCAGTCTTTTGTTCCCAGGTAGAGTTTTCATATGTCAGTTCGCGATATTCGGTATAAACCTTGTCGCCGAAGTCTCTGTCGATCCAGTCCAGACCTTCTTTACCGGAATCGAAGAACGACTTGTCGCCCAGGGTACCATTGATGATGTAAACCAGACGGATACGATCATCAGCCGGAGTATCATCTCCACCCTTCTTGCCGCTGCAAGCCGCAAGAGACATGACCAGAAGCAGCGAAAGCAAAATCGTTAAAAGTTTTTTCATCGTTTCCTCCTTATTTCATAGATGAATAGGTCATAAAACCTAACTTTATTTTAGCACAACTGTATGCGGTTACAATTTCTTTGTGTAAAATTAAGATAAGTAAAGGAGTCCGATAATATGAAAGCATGGGAAATCGAACGTGAAAACATTCTGAAAGCCGTTCCGTGTTACGAAGAAGACGACAACGAAACGATCTGGGAAGAATCCTCCTCCGGCATGGAAACTGCGCAGGATGAGATGGCTAAAATGTACTGGCATTCTCAGGTTCCGGGATCCAGAGCGCCGGAATCGATCTGTCTGGCATCCATTCAGGCGATCGAAAACAGAGGCTATATCGTCAAAGGCGGAACGGATCTGATCAAGGAAGGCTATGAAGCATACGACCGTAACGATATCGTCCGTCTGCATGAACTGATGTATGCCGTATTCGAAGCGGTCTATAACGCAGAAAAAGATGAAGATCATCCGTACTGGAAACAGAAATTCTACGATTCATTCGAAGAACTGAAGAAAGCCGTCGATTATCCGGAAGATTTCAATGTCCCAATCGATGAGACATATTTGGAAAAGACTTATGCGGGATGGCTCTCTCAGATCATCGGCGGAGCTTACGGTACCTGTATCGAGGGCTATACCGGTGAAAACATCAAGAAAAAGTATGGCGAAGTCGATCGTTATATCCGCAAGCCCAATACGTACAACGATGATATCACTTACGAACTTGCCCTGCTTCTGGCGTATGAGAAATATGGAAAGAACACGACATCCAAGAACATATCCGATGAATGGATGGTCAGGATCCCGATGGGTTGGTCTGCCGAAGATTTTGCCTTAAAGAATCTGAAAGTAGGGATTGTTCCTCCGGAATCAGGAACGTTCCATAATCCGTTCAACGAATGGATCGGCGCCCAGATGCGAGGTGTCATTCTGGGACAGCTGTATCCCGGAAACATCGAAAAAGCGGCAGAAGCGGCTTATATGGATGCCTGTATCTCTCATGCGCGTAACGGCATCCTTGGCGAAGTCTTCAATGCGATGATGGCTTCCTATGCCTTTGTCGAAAACGATATCCGCAAGATCATCAGAAACTGCATCGAACTGATCCCTGCCGACAGCGAATATGGCAGCGTTATCCGTTTTGCCTATGAACAGTGCCAGACCCATGAGGATTATTACAGCGCGTGGCTGCCTTGCGAAGAAAAATACAAGAACTACAACTGGATCCATGTCTATCCCAACGCCTGTGCGCAGATCATCGGGCTCTGGTACGGCAATGGCGATTTCAACAGAACGATCAGCGCCTGCGGAGGCTGCGGACAGGATGTCGACTGCAATGCCGCACAGATCATGACGATCATCGGTATCATCAACGGTCCTGAAAGCATCCCGGAATACTGGAAGAAACCGATCGGCGATGAACTGGATACCTATGTCAGAGGTCTCAAGAAGATCTCGATCAAAGAACTGGCGAAACGTACCTCGGAAGTTGCCAGAAACCTGAAATAAAACAAATAACCGTAAACACGAAAAGAAAACAGACTCGCAAGTCTGTTTTCTATTTGTCTTATTTACTGAACCGTTCAGTCGACAAGAATGTTCTTTTCCGTTTCCGGATCGAAGAAATTCATGACATTGCCTTTGAACGAAACATGCAGTTCATGGCCATTCGTCAGTTTTTCTCTTTCTTCATGAGACAGATCGACGGTCGGCACTCTGACGATCAGCTGCGTGTCGTCTTTCGTCACGACATGCAGATGGATCTCAGAGCCCATCATTTCATTGACCAGGACAGTCGCTTCGATGCCGTCTTTGGCAACCACCATATGCTCCGGTCTGACACCGAGAATGACTTCGCCAGGCTGTACGTTCTTTGCTTTCAGCAGTTCGCCTTTGCGCCCATCGACCAGGATCTTTGCGCCAAACGGCGTGACATAGTATTCGCCATTTTCCTTGATCAGCTGCGTCTTGAAGGTATTCATCTTCGGTGCGCCGATAAATTCCGCAACGAAGAGGTTTGCCGGAGAATCAAAGACTTCATCCGGCGTACCTACCTGCATGATATAGCCGTCTTTCATGATGACGATACGATCGCCCAAGGTCATAGCCTCGGTCTGGTCGTGCGTGACATAGATGAATGTGGTATCGATTCTCTTTCTTAAGAGAATGATTTCCGCTCTCATCTGGTTACGCAGTTTTGCGTCCAGGTTGGACAGAGGCTCATCCATCAGGAAGACCTTCGGATTACGAACCATCGCACGGCCGATCGCGACACGCTGTCTTTGGCCGCCGGACAAGGCTCTCGGCTTACGGTTCAGATATTCCGTGATGCCAAGGATCTCCGCAACTTCCGTAACTTTCTGGAAGACTTCATCCTGCGGCGTCTTTACCAGTCGCAATGGGAACGCGATATTCTCAAAAACCGTCAGATGCGGATACAGCGCATAGTTCTGGAAAACCATGGAGATATCCCTGTCTTTCGGCTGAAGATCGTTGACGACGACGCCATCGATCTCGACCGTACCTTCGGAGATCTCTTCCAAACCGGCAACCATTCTCAAGGTCGTCGACTTACCACAGCCGGAAGGACCTACGAAAACGATAAACTCTTTATCAGCGATGTCCAGATTGAAATCATGGACCGCTACGACATTATTGTCATATATCTTTTTTACATCTGTTAATTTTACTCTAGCCATAATACTTATCCTTTCACCGCTCCTCCGGTTACACCTTCAACATAATACTTCTGCAGACACATGAACAGTATCGTAATCGGTATGGCGACCACCACGCCGCCGGCACAGAACATCGTATAGTTCGCCGCCAGCGAAGCAGGCGTGGAAATCATCGTCTGCAGACCGACTGCCACGTTCATGCCTGCCGACGTCGCATGCGAGACATATTTTGCCAGCATGAAATCACCCCACGGGCCCATGAATGCCGTCAGGATCGTATAGATGACGATCGGCTTCGACAAAGGCATGATAACCTTGGTGAAGACCTGGAAGCGGGTAGCGCCATCGACACGGGCAGCTTCATCCAGTGACCGGGAGATCGTATCGAAAAATCCTTTCGATACATAGTAGCCCATGCCTGAACTTGCGACATAGACCAGGATCAGTCCGGGAACGGAATTGGCACTTGTCAGATTGAGCCAGCTCAGGACCTTGTACAGGATGACCAGAGACAGGAAGCCCGGGAAGAAACCCAGCACCAGCATGATGTTCATGAGGCCCTTGCGGCCTTTGAAACGAAGCCTGGATAGCGTATAAGACATGCACAATACGATGACCGTCTGTATCACCGAGACAAACAGGCCGATCACCAGCGTATTCTTGAACCAGATCGGAAAATCCGTCTTGGTGAAGAGGTTGATGTAGTTGTCAAAGCCGAACTGTTTCGGAATGACATAGCCGACCTGATACGTCGATTCGACACGGAATGATTCGAATACCAGGAAGACGAACGGAATCAGCCAGACGATGCTCATGACGATCAGGATCGCATAGATGACCGTATTGCTGAGTCTCTCTTTGGCTTTCAAGCCCATATGTTTCTTGTTTTCGTTCATTATGAGTAGTCCTCCTCGTTCCTTGTGGAAGGGATCACGTTATAAACGATCAGCGCTATCGTCGACACGACCACGAAGATCATGATACCGATGACGGAAGCCAGATAGTATTTGCTTCCTTCGTTGGTAGTGATCTTGAACAGCCAGGTGACCAGCAAGTCGGTATCGCCTGCCGTGCCGGCTGCCGTGGACAGTTTGATGTTGTTCGGGCCGCCTCCTGACAGCAGGAAGATGACGTTGAAGTTGTTGATATTGCCGATGAAACTTGTCAGCAGATACGGTCCGGTCACAAACAGCATGTAAGGCAGCGTTATCTTGAAGAACTGCTGAACGGCATTGGCGCCATCGATCCTGGCCGATTCATAGAGATCGGCAGGAATGTTCATCAAGATACCGGTCGTGATCAGCATCAGATACGGGATACCGATCCAGATATTGATGACGATGACCATGATCCTTGCCAGCGTCTTGTCTTCCCAGAAACGGATGATATGACTCAGGTCTGAGATCAGTCCCTGATTGATAAGCAAGCCGTTGACCATGCCGTTTGCGGCGAACATCTTCGATACGTACAGCAAGGAGATGAACTGCGGGACAGCGCTGGTCAGGACCAGGATGCCACGCCACAGTTTCTTGAACTTGATGCCTTTCTTGTTGATCATGATCGCCACGAACATGCCCAGGAAGTAGTTCGTGAAGGTTGCGAAGAATGCCCAGATCAGCGTCCAGGACAGGATCTCGCCGAAAGCGAAAGACATGTTGCCGGAACTTGTGTTCATGCTGAACAAGGTATTGAAGTTCTCCAGACCGACCCAGGTGAACAGGTTCGAATAGCCGTCATGCGCGCCATCATAGTTGGTGAAAGCGACCAGGATCATGAACAGGATCGGGAACACCGTAAATAGCGTGATACCTGTCAGCGGTAAAGCCAGCAGTGTCTTGTGGAACTGATCATCCAGTAAGGAGGAAACATCATCCTTTGCCGTTTTCAGTTTCTTGCCGGCGCGAAGCAGTTCTTCTGCATCTCTGTTCTGCTTGACATTCATTCTCCAGGTATAGATGAAGCAGAGAATGAACATGATCGTCAGAACTCCATAAAGCAGGCACTTGAACGAATCATCGCCATCGACACGGACATAGGTATCCAGCTTCGGATCATAGACCGTACCCGGAAGCTGCGTGCCCAGCGTGCCAAGCTTGCCAAGCCAGTGACCGCCGGCCGTAATCATGTAGACGATGAATACGACTTCGAATATAAGGAATAAAAGACCTCTTAAGATCTGCCCCCTGGT
>JAFYHQ010000023.1 GCA_017539105.1 Erysipelotrichaceae bacterium | reverse complement strand
CCAATGTGAGCTACTATATCGCCCAGCTGGGTCATATCAAGCCGATCATGCATAATGGGGCAAGCTGTCAAGGAAAAGCCGATATTCCCGCCAAGCACATCGGCATCCGGAAAGCGATACAGTATATCGTTGATCAGATGGAAAATAAAACAGACCAGGATTACCCGGTCTATGTGATGTATACGTACGTCAAGGATAACGCATATAAGCTGAGAGACAAGCTCCTGGAAGCGGGATACGACATTCCGGAGGAGCACATCATTCCGGTCGGCGCAACGGTCGGCGCGCATATCGGTCCGAATGCCTGCGCTGTCGCTTATATCCGGAAATAGTTATTTCTCCATTTCATCGATCAGATACAGGATTTTCTTCCAATGGATCTGATCTTTTTCTTTCTGCATCTTTTCCAGATAGACAGGATCTTCCGGATGCATCTGAGCCATGATACAGGCATAATAGTAACGCCCGAATGCTTCATACTCGCTGGTATCGATTTCGATTTCTTCCTTCGAGTATTTGTTTTTGAGTGTCAGTTCATATAAGTCGTAATATTCGCCATTCTCAAAATGATCATTCATGGCACTGAGACCGTATGACCTGTTGAAATAACTGATATCGCTCTTGATCTCCATGAATGCGCCTAACGCATTGCCGAACAATACGATTGCAAACAGGACGATCAGGATACGTGCCAAAGAGACCCATCTATTCTTCATTGTTCAACCTCTCATTGACCAGTACGACGATCGCGCTCGAATTCATCGAAGCAAGACCGGCGATATCTTCGTCCGTCAGATGCAGGAAAGACTTGAGATACAGCTCGTATTCGATTCTGATCTCATCCAGATAATGCAGCACAAAAGGATCATCCTCCCAGCGTCTCGTGCTTTCCAGATCGTCTTCGAAATCTTTGATGGACTGGCAGACTCTGACAAGCGGATCGGTATAGTAGTCTGTATCGGCATACAGGTGATTGGTATAACTCTTGATGATCTGGCAGTAGTCATAAGCCAGGCTGTGGATCCCGGTATATTCTCTGTAATCCTTGTAGTTGACATCGTTGCGGTCGTAGCAGACCACGAATTCCGGATATTCCTTGGCTTCCAGCAAGGCATTGAGTTCTTCTTTGACTTCGCTGACCGGACGGTCGGAAACGGCGATCTTTTCCGCGATATCGTAGCTGGCTCCCCATACCGGGATCATCAGCATATTTGCGATCAGCAGCATGACCAATATGATCAGCAGGTTGTAACCCTTCTTGGTCTTCTTGACCTCGGTCATGACCTCCTGTTTGGTTTTCTTGTAGTCTTTGTCCAGCTTCGCCAGTTTCTCAAGATGTTCCTTGGCTTCTTCGTTGATCTCTCCGCAGTAAGGACACTTGGCCTGATCCAGAGACAATGGCGCTCCGCATTTCTTACAGTTGACCATCAGTTATCCTCCTTGAGATATTTATCCAGCTCGGAAGCTGTGAGATAGCCGTATTCATCCTTGTTCGTTTCATAGATCTCAGACAGTTCCTGTCCGCTGTAGCCTTTTTCTTCCATCCGCGACAGGATCTGCTGACGGTCTTCCTCGTATTCGTTCCAGTCTTCCTGCGTCCAATGTTTCGTAGTGCAGAAATAATCCGGATGATACAGGAAATATAGGATATCCGTAAACTGATAAGAACCGAAATAAGAAGAATCGAAATCCTTCAAAGCATCCCGATATTCCTTGCGCAGACAGTAAGTGTCATAATGAGACCACTTGTTGACGACACGCGTATTCTGATAATAAAGCTTGTTGATGGCATCGAAATCGTCGTTTTCAAACGCTTCATTCAGTTTGTCGATATTCTCTTCTTCCCACAGGATATCTTCCAGCGCTTCCTGATCGTATTTCGGGTCATTGTAGTAGTTTACTCTCATGAAACGGCTTGCTACGAATGCAAGACCGATCACGATCAGGATCATCACCAGGCCTCTTAAAATCGACATCAGAATGAGTTTGCTGATGGAGTTGTACGCTTCCGCTTTCAAACCGAAAACCCGATCAATGATATTTCTGATCTTCTGACGGTAATTCTTGTAGGCACCTTTCTTGTTCATCGTGCCGCAGTATGGGCACTTCTCCAGATCATCGGAAAAGATGCCGCCGCAGTTTTTACATTTCATCTTTTATATCTTATCACTAACAAAGAAAGAAGGAAATGGCTTATGCCATCTCCTTCAGGAAGATCTTATAAGCCTGATAGGCCTCATAGATATCGCCCTTGGAAGCGACTTCATACGGAGCATGCATATTCTGTACGGCGATCCCCGCATCGATCACATCCATATTCTTGTTGGCGAGAATGTATGCGATCGTACCTCCTCCGCCCTGATCGACTCTGCCCAGTTCGGAGAACTGATAAACGATCTTGTTCTGATCAAGGATCTTGCGGATCTTGGCGATGTATTCCGGCGTCGCATCGCTGGAACCGCCTTTGCCTCCCGATCCGGTGAATTTATTGAAAGAAATGCCTTTCCCGAGATATGCGGTATTTTTCGGTTCATTGACGGAAGGATAATTCGGATCGAAACCTGCGGACACATCGCTTGATAGCATACATGATCTTTCCAGGCAGTGTCTCAGTTTCAGTTCGCTCAGAGAATCCGTTTTCGCCAAGAGTTCTGCGACACAGTTCTCAAAGAACGCGGACTGCGCTCCGGTCGCACCGACAGAGCCGATTTCTTCCTTATCCGTCAGGATGCAGGCGGAAGTCCGTTCTGGCTCCCTCGATTCCAAGATCGCCATCAGCGAAGTATAGGCACAGATCCGATCGTCATGCCCATAGGCCATGATCAGACTGCGATCCAAGCCGAGATCCCTTGCCTTGCCGGCAGGAACCAGTTCCAGTTCCGCGGAAATGAAATCTTCTTCTTCGATATCATAGTCCTCTTTCAGGATCTTCAGGATATTCTTCTTGACCAGTCCGTCTTTCTCATCTTTTTCTTCTTTTGCAGGAATGGAACCGACCAAGGCATTCAGGTCCTCGCCTTCGACCACTTTCGAGCCGGTCTTCTGCATCTGATCACGCGAAAGATGGATCAAAAGATCCGAAATCTCTACGACAGGATCCTTCTCATCCTCGCCGATTGCAACCTTGATGACCTTGCCATCCTTCTTGCAGACGACACCATGGATGGCCAAAGGAAGCGCGACCCACTGATACTTCTTGATACCTCCATAGTAATGGGTATCCATCAGAACCAGGCCATTGTCTTCATACAACGGATTCTGTTTCAGATCGATACGCGGAGAATCGATGTGGGCGCCTAAGATATTCATGCCATCTTCCAGCGGATCCTTGCCTATCAAAAACAAGGCAATGGACTTGCCCCGATTATTGAAATAGATCTTATCTCCTGCTTTGACCTTCTTGATTTCTTTGAATTCCTTGAACCCTTCTTTTCTGGCTAAACGGATCGTTTCATCCACGGCTTCCCGTTCTGTCTTGGCGTGATCGAGAAATGATTTGTATTCCTGCGAAAATGCCATGACTTTGTTTCTCTTTTTCGTGTCATATTTTTCCCAAATTGTTTTCATTTTCTTCCTCTTTCTAAAAAGATCTGTAAGCCTCTTTGATTCTTTCGGTAAACTTCACTCTATCTACGTTAAGAAACGCCTTACAGTGACGGTCTTCATATTTATAATCTGTCCATAAATCGCTTACAGTTTTGCCGAAACTGATCGTACCCTGTGTCTCGACATAAATGCCGCACTCCTGTCCTTCAAACCAATCGGGATGAGCGATATACAGGATCGGACAGGAATCATGTTCACAGATGCCTTCCCAATGCAGCTGTGCCCGATATTCGTACAGCAGATGATTGGAATCTCTGAATAGATCAGAAACCATGTTTCCATAGGAGATGATTTCATCGATATCATCATCATTCAGAAACGCCTTGTGTGTCACATCCAGACCGAACATGTTGATCCTGATCCCGGAACGGAATACGGCTTCGGCTGCCTGCGGATCGCAAAGAATATTGAATTCCGCACATGGAGTGATATTTCCGCCGATCAAGGCACCACCCATGATGTTGAGCTCTTTGATGCAGTCAACGATATCGGGATGATTGGCGATCGCGATCGCGATATTGGTCAGCGGTCCGATCGGGCAGACAATCAGTTCTCCTTTGTACTGTTGCGCTGTTTCATAGAGGGCGTCCCAGGCTTTTTTGGTTTCCTGCGGCGCATCAGACAATGGGATTTCGGCTCCTCCCAGTCCGTTATTGCCATGCACATAGGCTGCTGTCCGTCCTTCGATGATCAGAGGACGGTCTGCGCCAGGATAGACTCTGATATCTTTCCGACCAACCAGAGACAGAACATCCCTGGCATTGCGGAAAGCGTTTTCCAGTGAAGTATTTCCGGCAACCGCCGATACGCCGACGATTTCCAGTTCTTCCAGCGTCGATGCGGTAACCAGAGCGACAGCATCATCCACACCGGTATCGGTATCGATCCAAACAGGTATCTTATTCATCTCAGACCTCCCATCCCTCATACTTGCTGCAGGCTTCAACCAGATAATCTACGAATTTCTGCCTGTCCAGTCCTACGACACAACGGCAATTGGGTTCTTTGCCCAACCGTCCATGATAATCGGCGATAGTCGCTCCGCGGCAATAGCGTCCCGACAGTTCGATATCGACATAATAATCGCGGATATCAAAGATCTCGGGATGTACCAGCGACATGACGGCACAAGGATCATGCGTCGTCGCTCCTGCCCAGCCCAGCGATTTCACATGGATGAAAAAGAAATCGAACCAGCCTGCCACGGTTTCAGCAATCGGATTATGCAAAGCCCGAATGCGCTCGAATTCTTCCGGATAAACCAGAGCCTGTTCCGTTACATCAAGTCCGCACATCTGAAGCGGTACGCCACTGTGATAAACGGTATATGCCGCTTCCGGATCCACCAGGATGTTGAACTCTGCTCCGGAAGTCCAGTTTCCGTTTCGTAAGCCGCCTCCCATCGTTGATATCATTTCGATTTTTTCCTTCAGTTCAGGATGTGCCAGAAGCAGCGCAGCGACATTGGTCTGCGCACCTGTTGAAATGATCGTGACTTTTTCTTCCGATTCCTGAAGGACTTTCGCCATCATTTCGATCGCAGACAGATTACTTAAAGGCAAATGCGGCTCCGGCAGTTTCGGACCATCCAGTCCCGTTTCTCCATGAAAGTTCGGAGCAATGATCAGATCGGCACATAGCGGTCTGTTTCTTCCTTTGGCGACTTCGATATCCAGATGCAGCAATGCCGCAATCCTGCGCGCATTGTAAGTTACCTTTTCCAATGTCTGGTTTCCGGCAACCGTCGTGATCGCTTTGATATCGAAATCATCGATCGTGGAAGCCAGGACCCAGGCAATCGCATCATCGTGTCCCGGATCGCCGTCCAGAATCACCGGTCTTTTTTTCTTATTATCCATAGCTTAGAGGCCTTTCCAATATAGTTTTATTTTAACATATGGTTATAATTAGAATGTAAGGATGGTAAAAACGATGAAATATAATTTCCCTAAAATCGATCTGCATCTTCATCTGGATGGTTCGTTCCGCCCGGAAACGGTATGGGAACTGGTTCAGGAACAGAATGCGCCTGCACCTGCCGATACGCTGGAAGGCTATAAGCAGTTCATCTACAAGTGCGTCCATTCCGGAGCGGTCAACGAGTATCTGAAGGCCTTCGATGCTCCGCTCATGGTCATGCAGGACAGGGAGTCCCTGATCCGTGTCACGAAAGAACTGATCGAAGACCTGGCGAAACAGGGACTGGTCTATGCCGAGATCCGTTTCGCTCCGCAGCTTCATACGAATAAAGGCCTGAGTCAGAGACAGGCGATCGAAGCCGTACTGGAAGGCGCCAGGATCGGAATGGAAGAGAATCCGACGATCAAGGTAGGCATCATCTGCTGTCTGATGTGCCAGGGACCGGAAACGGTGAACTGGGACGCGAATATGGAAACTGCCACGATCGTGCATGAATATCTCGACAAAGGTGTCGTCTGCATGGATCTTGCGGGAGCGGAAGGTTTCGTGCCATTGACGAATTTCGCTCCGTTATTCAAGACAGCTAGAGATCTTGGCACCCCGATCATCTGCCACGCAGGCGATTCCCAGGACTGGGTCACCGTCCGAGATGCCATCGACATGGGCGCGATACGTATCGGCCATGGCCATCATGTCTATGAGAATCCTGCTTTATCAAGATACTGCGCAGACCATGAGATCGCTCTGGAAATCTGTCCGACCTCCAATATCCAGTGTCAGACCAGAGAGACTTATGAGCTCCATCCTGCCTATAATCTCTATGCCTTAGGCGTTCCGGTTACGATCAATACCGACAATATGACGATGTCCGATACCAATCTTGAGATCGAATATGACCACTGTCTGAATGAAATGGGATTTGAATACGAAGACCTGATCCTGATGAATATCAATTCGGCGAAGTATTCCTTCATGCCGAAAGAAGACAAAGAAAGGATCATCAGAGAACTGGAAAAATGTCTTGATGAGGTATGCAAAGAATGAAACAGGCACATATACAACTGGATGAAAGCGCAAGCGCTCCTTGCGCACTGATGCCCGGAGATCCCAAAAGAGTCGATGTGATCGCGGAATGTCTCGATGATGTGCAGGAACTGACGTTCAATCGGGAATACCGTTCCATCATCGGCACCTACAAGGGCATGAAAGTCATCGGCATCTCTACCGGCATGGGAGGTTCTTCCGTAGCAATCGCCATCGAGGAACTGAGAAATATCGGGGTCCATACCATGATGCGCATCGGTTCTGCCGGAGCCCTTCAGGAAGGAATCGATCTCGGGGATCTGGTCATCTGCGAAGCTGCCGTCAGAGATGAAGGAACTTCCAAGTGCTACATCGATCCGATCTATCCGGCTGCACCGGACTACCGTCTGATCAACCACTGCGTAGAGGCTGCCAGAGATCTTGGCTTTGAATACCATGTGGGTGTCGTTCTTTCCCATGAATCGTTCTACTACGATGAGGATGCCCAGGATACCTTGAAATGGTCAAAGAAAGGCGTACTGGCAACCGATTTCGAGACTGCCGCATTATATACCGTAGGAAGATTAAGAAACGTCCATACCGCTTCCATCCTGAACAATGTCGTTCTGTGGGGAGAGAATACCGAAGATTCCATCGGATCCTATCAGGAAGGAGCTCAAAGAACCGCCGAAGGAGAACGAAGAGAGATCCTGACCGCACTGGAAGCGATGTATCGGCTGGAACAGAAACTGTAAGAAAAAGTCCAGAAATGGACTTTTCATTTGAACGTTTCCTATAAAAAAACGTGATCCTGAGATCACGTTATTTTCATTTCTTTTGTTTTCGTTACATCTCTTCGAGAGATTCCAAAGCGATCCTGATCATGTTCAGAAGGCTCGTCTGTCTTTCCTGTGCTGTCGTTTCCTGATGATTGACGATGCTGTCGGAAACCGTCAGAAGACAAGCGGCATTCTTGCCCAATGCTTTTGCCGTAGCGAACAGGCCAAACGATTCCATTTCGACCGCGATGACATTGTTTTCTTTGACGATCTCGTTCACATGACCCATGACTTCATCCTGATAATAGAAGACATCGCTGGACATGATGGTGCCTTTGTGCAGTTCGACACCGAGACGATCCGCTGCCGCTTCGATTTTCGCATTCAATGATTCGCTTGGATACTGGATCTTGTTCGGGTCATTGTTCTGGACCATGGCATAGCTGGACTCCGAGAAAGCGGAATCTGCCAGGATCGTATCGAACAGTTGCAGATCCTCGCTGAATGCTCCTGCGGAACCGATACGGATGATATTCTCGACGCCATAGAACTGATACAGTTCATAGGCATACAAGCTGATCGATGGAATGCCCATGCCGGAACCCATGACCGATACGACTTTCCCCTTGTATGTACCGGTATATCCAAACATATTTCTGACCACATTGAACTGAACCGGATTTTCCAGATAGGTTTCTGCGATGAATTGCGCTCTCAATGGATCTCCCGGCATCAGAACCGTTTTGGCGATTTCTCCCATATGTGCTTGATTGTGTGGTGTAGACATGATTAGTCCTCCTGATATCTGTTTTTCTAATTATACCCTATTTGTATGTGTAAATTGTGTATTTATTCAATGATCTTTGCATATGCATTCATGAATGCCTGCAGTTTTTCCTGATCCAGTCTGCCTGTCATGTTTCCGGTATCTTTGAGACAGGAAGCCACGAATATGCCATCGAAATGGTCATAGGCTTCTTTCAGGTTATCCGGATTCGCTCCTCCTCCAAGATAGAGATACAGATCCGGGAAGGCTTTCCGTACCTTTTTTGCCATTTCTATGGATTCAGGGAAGTCTTTTCCGGTAAGTATTACTGCCTTTGCCAGACCGAAGCTGACAGCCTGCCCTACGGCTTCTACAAGCGTCGTTGAACCCAAAGGACTGGAAGTGCGATCAAAGATATCCGGAATGATCTCGACATTGCTCTGAAGCTCTTTTTTTGTTTCTAGGACATCGCTGATGATTCCCTCGTGGATCCCGTCATAGCTGACGACTGCGCCGACATAGCATTTCGGACGGATATAATCCATTCCTGTCGTTTCCGCGACCGTGACCAAGGCTTCGCCATGATCCTTCAGAATGCTCAGACCGATGATACAATCATCGGGAATGGCCTCTCTGACAGACTTGCAGATGACAGACATTGCGGAAACAGCCGACAGTTTCGATCCTTCCGGCATCGGCACATCTTTCACGTTCTGCAGCATCATGTTTCTCACGCCTGCTTCATACAGCATCTTCGCTTCCGCGATGGCTTCCTCGCAGATCCTGCCGATCTCATAGGCAGGAGAGGTCCTTAGACCGACAGAAACAATCAGCTGCTTCGGCGTAAAGAGATTCTCAGGTTTTCCTTTTCTTTGCGGAACATCAAAATGCATCTGTCCGGCATTCGCATAATTACCTGCCATCTTCTTCCTCCTTCAATGATACGATTCTGGAATGGAAGATCTGCCGGAAGTTCTCTTCTTTTACCCAAGGCTTGTTTTCGAAATCGAAACCGGATCTTCCCAGATGATCGCTGATATGCATCGCCAGCAGTTCCAACGGAATCGCATAGACCAGCGGAGAGAACTCTTCCTTGATGTTTTCCATTCCGATGATCGGAATATAGATATCGGCAGCTTTTCTTAGTTCATCATCCTTCTCTTCCCCGATCACGACTTTCTTTCCATCTTTCACGGTGACAGCGCCAAGAATCTCCAACGCCCGTTCATGACATTGCCCTTTTGCAGCAAGAATGACCGTATGCGTGGAAGGCTTGGTCGTGAAATACTGGGAATGCGCCCATTCTTCAATGCCTTGGGCGATCGAATCAAAACCTGCCGCTTCCAGCAGTTTCATTACCCCAAACTGAGCGGTACCCCAGTTGGGCCCTTCTCCCAGGACATGATACATTTCCACTTTGAACGGATTGTTTTCCGCAAAGTAGTTTTCAATATATTTATGGATCAGATCGGAATCTGCTTCTGCCGTCTTTCTCATTGCTTCGCAGGTTTCTGAGATATAGGAAAAGATACCATCCGCTGTCTGATCATCGATCGTTCCATTCAGATAACCCAAAGCGGTTCCCAGGCAGTATAACGATAACAAAGAAACGCAATAGGACTGCGTCCCCGGTGCCAGTCCCAGATTTTCTGCCAGTTCGATATACAAGAGATCCGGAGCGACTTGTGCCAGACGGCCATTCGGATTGGTCGTGATACCGATGCTGATCGCGCCTTTCTCTTTTGCCCGAATCGCGCATTCCGCCGTCCTTGCGACTGCTCCGGAAGCGGAAATGGAGACGACCAGACTGTTTTCATCTGCTTCATATGGAAGAATGTAACGCGACAGTTCCATGGCATGCCTGGCCTCGGTGTGGATGCCTGTGTATTTCAGGAAGAAATCACGGACACAGATTTCCGCAAAATAAGAATCTCCGCATCCGGTGATGTAGATTTTCCTGATCCGGTTTTTCGCATCATATTTGCGCAGTATCGTCAGACATTTCTGATACAATCCTTCCGCATATGTGCCAAACAGATCCGCCTGGGCAGAAATGTGCTTCGCCATGATTTCCACATTCGTTTCCATCTTTCTCTCCTTTGTTCTGTTTATTCTTTCTTCTTGCTTTCGATCATCGAAGCATATTCTTCGAGTACCTGATCGATGATCTCATCCCAGGCCACAGGAATTGTGGTACGGGCTTTCTCGCCGATCCTTCTGGTTTTTTCCGGATCAGATAGCGCTTCCTTCATCACGTTCGCAATGCTTTGCGGATCATCTTCGCAATAGAAACCATTGGTCTTGTCCTTGATGATTTCCGCGGAACTGGAACCTGCTACAACCACAGACGGCGTTCCCGCGTTGGCCGCTTCTCTGACTACCATCGGTGCATTGTCATAAAGCGATGGAAAGACAAACAGATCTGCCAGCTGATACAAGCCGAATAGCTTGTCTTCATCCGTGATATGTCCCACCACATAGGTATCGTTTTCGATTCCCAGTTCTTTGATTTTCTCTCTGATCTCCCCTTCGTGCGGACCTTTCCCTGCCAGGATCAGATTGAATGGAACGTTTTCTTTTTTCAGGATGGAAGCGGCTTCCAGAATGTGCGCAATATTCTTTTTCCAGTTCATCTGTCCTACGAACAAAAGACATGGATCATCGTCGATATGGAAGTATTCTTTCGCTCTTATGCTCAGATAAGGATCCAGCTGTTTCACATCCATTCCATTCGGCATGACCTTTAATGTTCCTTCATAGCCATAGGAACGCAAAGTATCTGCGGAATTCTCCGAAACCGCCCATACTTCATCGCAGTGATTATAGAAATTCACGATGATATCCGTCCCCAGTTCCGCTATATGCTTCGAGCCGGTGATCTGCAGGAAGTCGTCATAATACTTCGAATGGAAGGTTCCGATGATCGGCACTTTATGTTCCTTGGCATACCTGATTCCTTCGATCCCGGCAATAAACGGCGTATGCACATGCACAAGATCCAGATCCGTCATATCCAGCCTTGCCTTGAAGTGCTGATCGAAAATCGGCAGTCCCACATCGTACTGTGGCATGATCTTCAAAGACGTCGAATAGTAGTCGATGATATCGAAAGGATATCTTCCGCGGTAGCCGAATTTATCTAAAGGCACGATGGCATAGCACTCATGTCCCTTGCGGGCGATCGTTTCGCAATAGTTGTATACGACCCTTCCTACGCCATCCACGACAGGAATAAAGGAATCTGAAAACTGTCCGATTTTCATAAGCTTATCAACACCTTTCTTTGATAGATAGTCACATCCTATCTATCTGTATCATATCATTCTCTCCAAGACAGATTCAAAGATTCATTTCCATCAACATGTTCCATGATTTCTGCTAAAATACTGTTTGGAGGAAAGAAACATGCCAAATTGTGATCATGACTGCAGTTTCTGCAATCAGAACTGCGCAGAAAGAATAGAAATCAAGCCGACCGAAGATACGAAAATTAAGAAGATTATCGGCGTCTTATCCGGAAAAGGCGGTGTCGGCAAGTCGATGGTATCGTCGCTGCTGGCGATCGAACTGAAAGAAAAAGGCTATGAAGTCGGCATCATGGATGCGGATATTACCGGTCCGAGTATTCCGAAGATGTTCGGTCTAACCGACCAGTTGTATGGCGATGAACTGGGGATCTTCCCTGCGGTATCGACATTGGGAATCAAGGTCGTTTCCATCAATATGATGCTGGAAAATGAAGACGATCCTGTCTTATGGAGAGGTCCTATCTTAGGCAATATCATCCGTCAGTTCTATACCGAAGTCCATTGGGGCGAACTGGATTATCTGATCATCGATATGCCTCCGGGGACTTCCGATGTGGCGATTTCCGTGATTCAGGAGATTCCGGTCGATGAATTCGTGATGGTTACCACCCCTTCCAAGCTGGTATCCATGGTGGTCGCGAAAGCCATCAATATGGCCAAGGAAGTCAATAAGCCGATCACGGGTCTTGTTGAAAACATGGCTTATGTGGAATGCGACGGCTGCGGCAAACAGATCAGCATCTATCGCAATGACGAAACGGAGAATGTCGCGGAACGTTACGGCCTGGAGATCCTGGCAAAGCTTCCATTGGATCCGGAACTGGCGTCTCTTGCGGATGATGGGCAGATCGAGAGTTATCAGAGCGGTTCCTTGGAGAAACTGGTCAAGAAACTCGAAGGTCAGATCCTTTCATAAAAGTGCAGAAATGCGCTTTTTATGTCAGATACAATAAGATTATGAACGACTACACAGACGATACATTGATCATGGAAAAGCCGGAGTATCGTATTGACGATGTGCTGGATGTTCTGGATTGGATGGGAAAAACGCCTGCCGAAGCGGGATTGGATCTTGAACTGTCTGCAGGAAACGGTCTGGATTTCAAAGGACTCCTGTTTGGCAAGGAGATCTACAGCGGTACAGCCTACATGGGATTCAAAGAAAAAGCGGATGTCTTCGATCGCGTGTTCATGATCGTTTCCGATTCCTCTCTTACGAAAACGAAACTGTATGACAGACTGACAGAACGTTTTGGAAAGCCATACGAAGAAGGAGAAGAACCTTACGCGCAAGCCAATGGCGGCGTGGTCTTCTGGTACCGTTTCTATACCGGAAAAGGCACATTGGATTTCTCTTATGGCGAAAACAACGATCACAGCACATTAAGATATCGGTTATCCGATCCTCCTGCGATCGCAGAAACAGAAGAAGAACTGTAAAAACGCCTTCCCTCAGGAAGACGTTTTTATGTGAATATCGTTTTTATTGTCTATAGATGATAATGTTCCCTGATCCTGTCGGAACAGATCACCTTGCCTTTGACATCGATCGATGTGATCGTTTCCAGTACCAGATCATCCAGCGCTTCGCTGATATGCAGCAAGCCGTAGCCGGAAATCGTTTTGGTGTTGTTATTCTGTTTGATCTGCATCAGTTCCTGTGCCTGAAGATTGCAGACACCCAGGAACCAGATGAAATTCATCTTGTCATGATTGTTTCTGACTTCATTGATCCGATCCTGTTTCTGGTTCAGACATTCTCTGACTGCCTGATTGATGAAATCGCTGCGATTGGAATAGAAACCCTGGTCTACCAGAAGATCGATCTGCGATAATGTCCCGATATTCATGTTTACGGATACTTTTTCAGTCTTTTCCATGATTATCCTCCTATTATGCTCCATATAGAGCATATTTATAATATCATGATACTTTATGCTTTGTCAACATCATATATTAAATGCCTGAACATAAAAAACCCTGAACGGGTTTTCTTTTCTCATGGCAGGGGAGGTAGGAGTTGAACCCACACTAGCGGTTTTGGAGACCGATGTACTACCGCTATACTACTCCCCTATGTGTGCTTATTTATTTTATCTTAATCATTATTATTTCGCAAGAGATTTTATTGTAAGATTAGGATATGAAGATCGCCGTATCTGCCTGCCTCATGGGTGACAATGTACGCTATGATGGCACAAACAAACGCAACGAAGAACTGATATGTCTACTGGAAGGACACGAAATCATCCGTATCTGTCCGGAAGCAATGGTTTTTCCGATTCCTCATCTTCCGATCGAGATCAAGGATGGAAGTATCATGGATTCCGATGGCTTCGATCATACAGAAAGACTGACGCAAGCCTGTAAAGAATGTCTTGCGCAGATCGACGGATGCGAGCTTGTCATCCTTAAAAGCAAATCCCCTTCCTGCGGCTATGGCGAAATCTATGACGGAAGCTTCTTTGAAACGATAATAAAAGGCAACGGTATCTTCGCTGCCTTGTGTGAAAAGAATGCTTATAAGATCCTTACGGAAAACGATCTTGAAGAGATCAGGCGATTGTTAGGCTGATCTCTTTTTTCTCTAACGGCTGTTATTCAAAGAGATTCTCGTTCTCATCTTTTTTGTTGTATTCCGGAAGATCAGGCAGTTCTTTCAAGGTATACAGTTTGAACGCATCCATGAATTCTTCCGTCACTTCATACAGGATCGGTCTTCCTACCGCTTCCGATCTTCCCGCTTCGCGGATCAGGTTCCTTGCCTGCAGCTTTCTTAGCATCACATCGGCACTCACGCCTCTTAGTTCTTCGATCTCGACTCTGGTGATCGGCTGTTTATATGCGATGATCGCCAGTGTTTCCAATACGGCAGCAGACAGATTATTCGGCTTCGTTTCACCGAAAAGGCGCTGTGCATACGGATGGATATCTTTCTTGGTGACAAACTTGTAGACCGAACCGTAACCTACCAGTTCGATGCCATACAGCTCGCTGCTGTATTTCCGCTGGATATTCTCCAGGATGATCATCGTATCTTCCATCGATTTCTCGATAGCCAAAGCAAGCTGTTCCGCTCTGACGCCATCCTCGCCTACCAGGAAAAGCAGGCCTTCCGTAACAGCCTCGATATTCCCCGGCTGGGCTACCAGTTCTTTCTTGACGACCTCGACTCTCTTTACGAGACTCTCATTATGGAACCAGGCGTTCTTTTCCGCCTGCGTCATTTCTCTTCCTGTAATCCATGCATTATTCATGATTGTTTCCTCTGCTGAACCAGATGTTCTCATTCTCATCGATCGTAAAAACCAGATAATGATCCTTTGCCATATCCAGGATGGCAATAAACGTGACCACGTATTCTCTCAGACTGTCGCAGTCTTCGATCAGTGTCTCAAAACTGAAGGTTTCCGGCAGATCCTTTAATCTTGCCTTGATCTGCAGGATCCTGTCTTCCGGCGAGATCTCTTTCTGCGTGAATTTGATATCCAACGGCCTGGATAACTGGAGTCTCCGCAAGACTTTGTTCATGGCTTTCAGGAGATCGTAAGGATCTCCTTCGATCTTCTGTGTTTCGATCTCGCTTTGATGCTTGGCAATCTCATCGATCGATAACGGCTTCGACAGCTGATCCTGGCGTTCCAGATAAGAATCATACAGTGTCTTGGAAACTTCCTTATACTTCTGATACTCCAGCAGCCTTCTGACCAGACGATCCTTCGGATCCTCATAGTCATCCTCCGGTTCATCGCTTTTGCGAGGCAAGAGTTTTTTGGACTTGTATTCGATCAGCGTCGCCAGTTCCACCAGATACTCGCTCTCGATCTCCAGATGCAGCTCTTCCATGCTGTGAAGATAAGCGATATACTGATCCGTCAGTATCTCCATATCCAGATCAAAAATATCCAGCTGCTGCTCATGGATCAGATGAAGCATCAGGTCCAGCGGACCCTCAAATTTCAGTGTTTCTACCTCGAAGCCCATCCACCTCATTATAGCATTAATTATGTTATTATTGATTTGAGGTAAACGAAAAATGAAAATCGGAATCACAAATGATCATGCAGCCGCACAGCTGAAGTTCAGTATCATGAAAGAACTGGAAGAAAACGGCTATGAAGTGGTCAACTATGGAACGGATGGCACTCAGGCTTTTGATTATCCGGAAGCGGCCATTCCGCTATGCAAAGCCTTGCAGAACAAGGAAGTCGATCTGGGGATCGCGATATGCGGAACAGGCGTCGGCATCTCCATTGCCTGTAACAAGCACAAGGGCATAAGAGCCTGCTGCTGTTCCGAACCCGCTTCTGCGAGGCTGACCAGAGAACACAACGATGCGAATGTGATCTGTTTCGGTGCAAGGATCGTTGGCGAAGAACTAGCCAAAGATATTGTCCGTGCTTTCATAACGACAGAATTCTCCCATGAAGAACGGCATGTGCGCCGGATTCAGATGGTCACCGATATTGAAAACGATCAATTGTAAGCAAAGGATACAGCTATGGAAAAAACGATGCTTGATTACATCAGGGAAACGCCTGATGTCCTGAATGAGATCATCGATAACAGTTCCGTTTATGCCAAGGAACTTGTCGATCATTATGTGAAAGAAGGCTATGAGGGGATCTGTCTCATCGCTTCCGGTTCTTCCAATAACGGATGTCTCTGCGCGCGTTCGTTTATGCAACATATTCTGGATATGGAAATCGATATCCATGCGCCTTTTACGTTCATTCATCACGAGATCGATCACATCCATAACAAGATGTGTATCGCCGTTTCCCAGTCGGGCTGTTCGACGAATACCTTGGATGCGTTAAGAGCACTGAAAGAGAAAGGCCATAAAACCTGCTGTCTGGTGGGACGGGATGATTGCGATGCGAAACAGATCGCGGATCTGACGGTCAACTGGCATGTCGGGGAAGAAACGGTCGGTTTCGTTACGAAGGGCGTAGCTTCCCTTGCCTGTTTCCTGATGTGTTTCTCGATCGAACTGGCGAAGGCTCTTGGAAAGAATATGGAAGAAGTAAGATATCAGAAGATGATATGCAAGCTGAAAGAAGCGGTCGATCTTCATCCAGAAATGGTCGAAGAAGCGTTCCGTATCTTTGGGCTTCATAAAGAGGACTTTATCAGCCGCGGCAAGGTCATCCTGCTTTCCAGCGGACCGAATTACGGAACAGCGTGTGAAGCTGCCTTAAAGATCGCGGAAACCTCCTGCATCGTTGCCCAGGCTTTTGAAGCAGAAGAATTCCTGCACGGTCCTCTCTACCCTTCGGTTCCGGAGGATCTGTTCCTCATCATCGACAACAACGACGATGCCAGCAGCGCAAGAATGATCGACATCGCGCATGCCTTGAAAGACGTCTCCGGAAAGGTCTATGTGATCTCCAATGATCCATCCTTCGATGACGATCATGCCTTCCGCACAACAAAAGAGACCTGCATGTACCGGTCTCCGTTATATAAGCTTGCTTGTTTACAGACTCTCGCCTATCTGATGACGATGGAAACGAATCATTACGAACCGCATGAAGCCATCAAGAATTTCAAGAAAGCCAACAAAGTCTCCAGCAAGTCCCGTGCGAATCTCTATCAGAATCTGCAGAATCTCTGATCAGATCTGTACGACACAGAACGGATTGCCATCTGGATCTTCCAGGACGACGTAATCAGCGCCTTCCTCGTAGGTCCAGATTTTTTTCTTGGCTCCTAAAGCGATCAGCCGTCTGACGTCTTCTTCCTGATTGTCGCTGAACAGATCCAGATGATGCCTGTGCGCTTTCAATGAAGTCACTTGATTCAAAGACAGCTGTATCCCCTCGCCATCGATCGGTTTCAGGATCGCGAAATCAATATCCCGATATGTCACTTCATAAGACAGCGCTTCGCTCCAGAAAGCGATCGCTTTTTCAAGATCTCTGACACCCCATACGATCGATCCGATATTGATCATTTCAATTCCTCTTTCAGCCTGTGCAAGGCAAATTCTTTCGTTTCCCGTTCGGCATGTCCCAGATAATGATATTCATAGCTTAATGATTCAAAGAAGGAGATCATATCACGCAACGTATCCTGATCGTAGACGCTTCCATGATAGAAATCTTCGCAGTCCGCGTCTTCCACGATCAATGCTTTTTCAAATGGAATATAAACATACAAGGCATCATCCGTATGTGTGGATGGCGCAGGAATGACCCTTATCTTTATTCCGCCAAGATCCATTTCGCTTTCTTCGATGATCTCATCGGTCGTAACGACTTTGATCTCATCCAGATCGGGGTATTCCAGCAGGATATGCTCCGTGCAGAACGGTATGTCTTTCCCTTCCCGTTCCCTTTGTTTCATGGCTTCAAGAGTCCAGGGCCATTCCATGACTTCCAGGAGCTTGTCATGCGTTTTCTTTGAAGAAATCGAAACGCCATGGATCGCATTCAATCCAAACGTATGATCCCAATGCCAGTGGGAAATGATCGTATAGGATGGCAATGGAAAGTTCATTTCCATCAAAGCATCATAAAACGCAGAAACATGTTTCCATGAGTTTCCGGCATCTACCGCGACGCTGTAGTCGTCTCCCAGAATGTAATAGAGATTCGGACGGTCCGTTCTTTCTTCATAGGGATAGACATAGAACCGGTCCGAAAATTTAATCAATTTCGATGAGTTCGTATTCCTTTGTTCCATAGCCTTCTTCGGCAGCCACATCGACCGTGACCTGGCCGTGACGGGAGTTGACCCGTTCCATGAATTCTTCTTTCCCCGGATCATCCGAATTGATCACCAGATCAAGACAGGCCCGGTCCAAAGCGACAGGATCCAAAGAGGATAATATTCCGATATCTTTCATGCATGGAGGAGCGGCATTGCCATCGCAGTCGCAGTCGACCGAGAGATTGACCATGCAGTTGATATAAGCGGCATTTCCTTTGAAGTATTCAACCACGCTTCCTGCGGCATCCGCCATGCAGATCATGAACGGATCCTTCGTGATCGCGTTGCTCCATAAGGTATACTGATCCGGATTCGTACCGCCGGAGTGTATCAATGACTTACCCACGGAAGATGCGCAGCCGATCGACAGCTGTTTCAATGCTCCGCCATAGCCGCCCATCGTATGACCCTTGAAATGAGACAGCACCAGCAAGGAATCGTAATTCGCAAAATTCTTGCCTACCAGGTTCTCCTTCAATGTCTTTCCATGAGGAACCGGCAGAACCAGATCTGGTCCTTCCGCATCCAGAAGATCGAAATCAAAGTATTCATCCCAGCCATGATCATGAATCAGTTTGTAATGCTTCTTTGTAGTATTACGGGCTCCCGGATACGCCGTATTGCATTCTACGACCGTTCCATGGACATATTCAACCAGCGGTCTGACAAATTCCGGTCTCAGATAGTTTTTGTTCCCCTGTTCTCCAGAATGGAGTTTCACTGCTACTTTCCCAGGTAGTTCTTTTTCCAAAACCTTGAACATCTCCACCACTTTTTCCGGAGTGATCGTACGTGTGAAATAGACTTTTGCTTTTTCCATGTTGCTACCTCTTTAGTTCTATTTTATTATATTTTTCATCTATTGCATTAAACATGATTTTATGATATTATTTGTAAGCATTCATCTAGATGAATGATGTGCCATGGAGGGGTAGCGAAGAGGCTAAACGCGGCTGACTGTAAATCAGCTCCCAACGGGTTCGGCAGTTCGAATCTGCCCCCCTCCACCACTTTGGGATGTAGCCAAGTGGTAAGGCAACAGACTTTGACTCTGTCATTTCGCTGGTTCGATCCCAGCCATCCCAGCCAGTCATGACTCGGTAGCTCAGGCGGTAGAGCATCTGACTTTTAATCAGAGGGTCCCGGGTTCGATTCCCGGCCGAGTCACCACT
>JAFYHQ010000022.1 GCA_017539105.1 Erysipelotrichaceae bacterium | reverse complement strand
TTTTTAGTACAATATTCTTCCACTTTAGTAAACATCCATCAGGGAATATAATAGGGATGAGAAAAGAAACGGAAGGGAACGTTTATGAACAAGAAAAACAAGAAAAACAGACTCCTGATGGGCATATTGCTGATGCTCGGATGCCTGCCAAGCGGACTGCTGATCGGAATCATAGGATACAAAGCAGGGATCGATATTTTCCCGATCTATCTGTTGTTTCTGCTGTCGATGGGGATCGCTCTGGTGCTGCAGACAGCGCTTCATGAAGCGGGGCATATGGTCTTTGGTCTGCTGACAGGATTCCGTTTCCTGTCCTATCGGGTATTGTCCATGATCCTCAGCAAGGAAGACGGAAAGCTCAAACTTGGACGTTTCTCTATCCCGGGAACGGTGGGCCAGTGTCTGATGGGGACGCCGACCGACAGGGAAAAGAAGCCGTATTATCTTTACAATGCGGGCGGTCTGATTTTCAATTTCATCTTCATGGTGATCAACTATCTGATTGCCTTCCTTTCCAGGAACCCTTATCTTGCGATCTTCGCTGCCGCCAACGCAATGTATGACCTAATCATGCTGATCGGAAACGGGATCCCGTTCGATGGAACCGGCATCGCCAATGACGGCATGAATATCCGGGAGATGAAAAGACATCCTGTAGCGATCGATACTTTCTACAATATCCTTGACAGCAATGAACTGATGTCCAAAGGCGCGAGAGCCAGAGACATTCCTGAAGAAGCGATCGACTTGCGGGAAGAGACGCTGCATACGGGATCCATCGGGACTTCCAATCTCCTGTGGAAAGAAAACAAGCTCATGGATGAACACCGTTTCAATGAAGCCGAAGCATTCATCAAAGAGATCCTTTCCAAAGACTATCCATTGTTGGATTATCACAAGAAGATGCTGCTGCTGGATCAGAAATACATCGATTGCCTGAATGGCTGTTTTGAAGATATCACGGATAAGCAGACCCTGAAATATCTGGAAGGAGCACGAAAGAGCGCACTCTCCGTCATCCGTTATTTCTATGTGCGTGCCCTGTATCTCAAGGATGAGAAAGAACTTGAAAAGAGCAGGCAGGCGTTTATTACTTTGGAGAAAGGTTATCCTTTCAAAGGAGAATATCAGACAGAAAAGGAACTGATGGAAATCGCAGAAGAAAAACTGAGACAGGAATGATATCGCTGATCATTGAAAGAAATGAAAAGTACGGGAGAACCGTACTTTTATGTTTCTTATGAATACATTAGGCTCTGAATCATTCGACCCGATACAGCATGTTGACTTCATGACAGTCTTCTTCATCGATCACATCTGTTTCGATAAAGCCGACTTTTTCATAGAGCCTCTTGGCATATTTGTTTCCCCAGAGGTAGGTCGTGGTAAACTCTTTCACCTCATAATTGGAAACCATGTAAGCAAGCAGCTCCTTCAGCGCTCTGGTGCCGATGCCCTGGTTCTGATACTTTGCATCGATCCCGTAGTTCCATAAAAAGAAGCTTCCTTTCGGATATTCGCAGAACATGCTAAAACCCACCATGTCCTCTCCGTCATAGATATCAAAAGCCATGCACTCGCCTTTGTCATCTTTCGCAAAGACCTCTCTGATGGTCTCTTTTGTGCAAAGCTGTTCCTCCTGCTCCGGCAGAAGGATTATCTTCATTTCCTTGCTGGGTACAAATCTCATAAGATATTCCTCTAAACAAGATGCGCCTTCGAAGCGAACAGATTATGCGCCGGTTCAGCGTTTTTATGCTTCACTTATAAGCCGTTTCCTGCTTCTACATTAATGATAATCCGCAGATACAGATCTTGAACAGTATTGACCGGAATTCGAAGAAAAGAGTTTGCTGATGATATAATAAAGTAGTCAGCTGGTATAGGACCGGTATCCGTCCCTTAACAAGAATATCGCAAAGGAAAATCTGTTATGAAGAATAAAAAGAAAACCCGAATCATTGTTGCTGCACTGCTGCTGGCAGTCTGCGCGTTTGCAGGATATTTTGTACTGGCTTTTGCCAAAGAGAAATATCATTTTATCAGGGATCATCTCAACGACATCTCTGAAACCGTCAGCAAAATGGAGGAAGATATCGATAAAATCGAAGAAGAAGTATCTTTTGTCAGCGATGAGCAGTTCATTCATTACGACTTTGATTATTCCTGGACAGAAAACAATGTGCTTGTAGCCCATGCCATGGGCGGCTATGAGGGACAGATCTACACCAACAGTCTGCAGGCTTTTGAATACAATTATGATTTAGGCTATCGGGTATTCGAAGTCGATTTCGATCTGAGCACGGATTACTATCTGATCTGCTGCCATGACGAGGATCGCTGGAGAGAGTTTTCGGAAAGCGGGGACGATATCGAATACGATCTGGAACACTTTAAGTCCCGGCCGATCTGCGGCGATATGAGTACGTTGGATGGGAAAGATATCATCGATCTGCTGATTGAATATCCGGATATTTATATCATCACGGACAACAAATACAAGGATGAATACAGGGTAAGGATGCAGTTCTTGCAGCTGTTGCGTTACGCGGAAGAATCAGGCCATCCTGAAGTGCTGGACCGCGTCATCCCGCAGATCTATCATGAAAAAATGCTGAACTATCTCATGGATCTGTATGATTTTAAATCCATGATTTACACCATCTACAAAGATCCGGACTGGCAGACCGATACTTTGGCGGTATTCTGTTCGAAAACAGGAATCGGGTTTGTTACGATGTGGGGCAAATACGCGACAAAAGAGCGTCTGGATGCCTGGGATAAATTCGGAATCATGACCGCCACGCACACGATCGACGATCGGGAAGAAGCCCAGGGAATGCTTGATCTGGGCGTAACGATGATCTATACGAACAGCCTTCTTCCGGAAGACTTCGAAAGATAAGACATAAACATCTGACAAGCGGCACGCGATCCCTTAAGGATCATTCTGTGAGAGACATCACATAGACCTGACAGGGATTTTTTTCATCCCAAAGCGTAGGAAATACTTCAAATTCTTTGAAACCCAAAGCGCGATAAAAACGGTTGGTAGCATCATATTCTTCATAGACTCCCATCTGGACAGTCTTCACCTGAAGGAAAGAGTAGCCCATCTGTATCGCTTCTTCTTTCGCTTTCTCCGCCAGCATTCTTCCGATACCTTTCCGGTGATAGTTTTTCAGTACGCCCATGACGCACAGTTCCACGGTGTCCTTACCTGTTTCTTTCAGACAAAGGAAACCGATCGGTTTTTCTTCATCGTATGCCGCGAAGAATGGAAGATCGGCGCTCTTTGTGATGTAGTCCTCTCTTGCTTCAGGGATCCCGAACCAGTCCGTCAGTGCTTCCAGAACGGATCGTGCGATCTGTTGCTTCTCATTTTTATCTGTAACGGTTTTAACGATCATGATACTTGATTCCTTTGCTAAATAAACATGATTATAATCCTAAGAAATCCTTGATATTCTGAATAGCGATCTTGTTGATTTCACATTCTGAGAGTCGCAGATCATCCAGCAAATCAAAGTAGCGTTCATAAATCTCGCCTGGATCCAGAGATCTGCTGCATGGCCAATCTGTCGCAAAGAAGATCCGATCCATATCAAAACGGTGCAGCAGTTTTCTTGTCTGCTCCGTTCCATATTCTTTGACATAATCCGGAAGGATACAGGAGAGATCGAAATAGGCATCCATATCTAGACAGTCCTCCCATTGGAAACCTCCCATGTGGCAAATGACCACCTTGACATTTCTGTGTCTGTTCATAATATTGGATATCCGTTTCGGGGAACAGAAATCGGCAGGATCATGCTTCTTATCGCTGGATGGATAGGAATGGATCGCGATCGGTACACCTAACTCTTCTGCCAGATCGAAGATGGGATCGTTGTATTCATCATCGATATTGATCCCGGTATTGTTCGGGTGGATCTTGATGCCTTTGAACCATTCATTTGGAAACAGTTCATTCAACTTGCTGCAATTCTCTTCCGGACTGATTCCTGGATCGAGATCCGCAAACGCATAGTATCTTCCCGGATATTTTTCACACATTCCAATGATGTTTTTATGGACAGCGTCCAGCGTAAAATCAATGGACATCAGATAAGGGTCATTGAATGTCATGAGGATGGATTTTTCGATATTGTATCTATCCATCAGATCGATATGTCTGCCCTGAACGGCATAAGAAAACTCGTCATCGGAATCCGGGTTTGCCTGATGGACTTCTTCCGGAAGCAGATGGATGTGCGCATCGATTTTCTTGATATCTTTCCAATGAGTCATGTTATTCTCTTTTAATCTGTTGCAGATGCCAGGATCACGACATAGCGGTTCTTCTTTTTATCGTAAACGCTCCAGCAGGAGGCTCCCCACCATTCGTGCCCGTCAACAAAATATTCCGACCAGTCCGTCGTCCACTCATAGGCTTCAAGCTGATCCGTTCCTTCCGGGAACAGCGAATGATTGACCTTTTCAAAATCAGAGGGATCAAAACGCCCCGACTCATGAGGGACTTCCAGAAACGCATACCAGTATGGAATGGCTCCGCCGTTGTTTTCGTTTTTGTAATCGCAGTCATAGAAGGTGTTGTTCAAACGGTCTTTTTTCAATAATACCGGTACATAAAGGAGATCTTTCGCATCGATTGGTTTTGCTTCGGCTTTACCGATATCGAAAGAGATCGGACGCATCGCATCGGCATATGTCTTTTCCAGCTTCACTTCCGCTTCCTTGATGTCCCTGATCATGAGGTCGGATGCTTTCTGCATCGCAAAACGGATCGCTTCCCGATGAGAATCCAGACCCTGATAAGGTAGATCATCGGTCATAAGAAAGTACTGCACGCCTTCCGGATCGTATTGGCTGATGACCGCATAGGCGTTATCGTTTTCCGGTTCATGCAGATGTTCCTCTTGCGATGACTCGTCCGGTTTCATCTGTTCCATATAGACATGTTTCTCGTTGCATCCGTATTCCTGGAAACCGCATTTCTGATAGACACGGATCGCCCTGGCATTATCGGGATTGGTTCGTAAATAGATCCTTTGCAGACCCAGCTGATCGAATCCGTAATCGATCAAGGCCAGGATCGCTTCCGTTCCATAACCCATGTCCTGTTTCTTTGCGGTCAAAGCGATTCCCAGTTCCCCCGAGTAATCTTCCTGTCCATCAGTTCGATGTTTCCGATATATTCTCCGCTTTTCTTTTCAATCATCGAAAAGACAGTCGCTTTTTCTTCCTGTTTCTTGCGTACCCAATCAGCTTCCTGTTCCTCGGTAAATGTTTTCTGCAAGCCTCCGATATATCTGTTGACGTTCTCATAGTCATTGACCATGACAAGATAATCCTGTATCAGGTCTTCCGACACCTCAACAAAAGAAATATGCTCCGATTCAAAGAGTTGTTTCCTGTGGATTCCTTCGTTCATCTCGTTGATCCTCATAATATTACTCGTTTCTGTTATCAGTTGACTACCTTGATGATCGAACCGGGCTGCGGTTCTTCGACGATCACATCGTCACGGTCATGTTCCCTGGAATCGCTGATCTCGATGAAACAGAGGTTCTCATAGTCGTAATCCCAGTGCGGGATCTCATACCAGCGGTTCATCAGTCCGGTGTATTTCTCTACCTTCTTTTCCCAGCGATCCTGAGGGAATCCGTATTTCAGAAGACGAAGGAATGATTCAAAACCGGAAAGACGGCTGTCTTCGATTGCGTTGTAGTCGTAATGGCGGTGTTCGATGTAGAACCACTGCCCGTTTTCCGCATGATCCCGGTAATAACGCCAGGTTTTTCTTGGGAATGGTTCTTTTTCCTTGAGACCGTAACAGACCTCTTCCAGTTCCCAGTAGAGGAGATCTTCTTCATCTTCCGCCTGATATATGATGATATCTTTTCCGCCCCGTTCTCCTTCGTGAAGGATCGTCAGTCCATCAAGATAAAAACCATGAAAAAAACCGATCGGCTGATTTCTCAGCTTTTCAGGAAGATGGGAACGGATAAAACTGTCATCGATGATCAGCTGTCTTTTCATTGGATCGTTTCCCGTATCTTTTCGCAGCATTCCTTCGTATGCTTCATCAGAAATTCCCCATGGCCGTATCCATTCATGATTTCCTCGTGATCATTCTTCAGGTACTGTTTCAGTTCCTTGTGCGACTTGATCGCATATGGTTCCTTGCTTCCGCACCAGAGATGAACCATTGTTTCGTTTTCCGTGATTTCCGGACGGACACGATAAGTATAATTCTCCATGAAATTCCTTCGTATCGATTCATCGCTGGCATCCAGATACAAGCCATCCATCATGCCCAGGTCATCTTTTGAAAGACCCATCAGTTTCATCATAAGATTGATCCAGGCAGGGAATCTGCCAGTGTGCTTGTATTGAAGGAACATCTTGGCCGTTTTCTTTCCGGCAAACTCTCCCTGGTGGGCGACACAGCAGCCATCCATGATGACATTCCCGAGATCGACCTTGTTCCGGGTAAGCAATTCCGTCAGCAGCAGCGCTCCCTGAGACACTCCATATGCTCCATGGGCCTTGCCCTGATAGTAGTTTTTAATATATTTCTCAATCTGCTGCGCCTGATCGGCAAAAGAAGTGAAGTCGCCGCTTCCTTCATAAAAGCCATCCTGCGCCGGAAGGATCAGAAGGTAGTGCTCTTGCAAAGGCTTCAGCAGTTCATAGAGACTTCTCCAGTCCTGCATCATGCCATGCAGAAGCAGCAAAAGAGGATTGTTTTTGTTTCCGAATTCATTGAATCTCATAGCTGCCTCATCATTCCGTGATCTCAACGGTCAGTTCCGCAGAATCTTCTTCCAGCGAATTATATTCATCGTAATGAATGTGCGTTCCCGGTGCCTGTTGCGCCAGGACAACCAGCTGTTTCGCAAGCGACAGCAAGCCTTCTTTGTTGGCAGAAATCAGCACCTGACCATGATCGGCGCTGACACGGATCTCAAAGCCATCTACCCATTCCATTTCCATAATGTCACCTGTTTCTTTCTTTTTATATATTTTAGGATCATCTCGCAGAAAACAGCACGATCGTCGCAAGCGCAACCAGAAACTGGCACAGCACATTGGAGATCTCGATGACCCAGTGGACTTTCGGATTCTTCAGATCCGCCTTGATTCCGATCCCGCACAGCATCACGAACAGTCCGATCGCCACGGCATAAAGCACGATTGGAACCGTCATCTCTTTCCTGATGGATATCGTGATCAGCGAGCCGTAGATCAGCAGATATCCGATGGCACCGGTCAGTACAGCGACCGTATTCATTTTCTTTGTCTTGAGATAGATCAGAAACAGAAGCAGTACGATCAGAAGAATCACCGCAAGAAGAGGAAGCGACCTCAGTTTCGATACATACTGAAGCAACATCATTCCGGAGATCAGGATCCCTGTATTGACGCAGAACACCAGACTCACCGGCATACGGAAACGGAGCACGCCCAGACCGACAAGCACTTTTCCGGTAGGGATGATCAAGCCGAAGAAGATCGAAATGGCAGCTCCGACAAACAGGATGCGATTGTAAGGAATGACCATCTGATAGCCGATATTTTTTATCACCGCCAGCATCGTTACTGCATAAAGGATCGGATTGACATAATCCAATAGTCCTAAGGGTACGGAAAACCGGTTGAATTTCTGATCAGTCATAGTATCTTCTTTCTATTCAGGGAATGAATTGAACCAGGCGCGTTCTTCGAACGCTTTTTTCTTAGGATGGACCGTTTCTTCTTCGGCAATCCCGACAGGCAGGATGCAGACGAGTTCATAGCCGTCCGGAACATTCAGGATTTTCGCGATCTTATCCCCGATCCTGTCTTCGTCCGTGATATGTCCCTCATACCAGCAGCTCTGATAGCCCAGTTCCACGATGGCCAGAAGCATGTTTTCGATAGCTGCGGCATAATCCTGGGTGGCGTAGCACTTATCCCGGTAGGCGATGATCCTTTGGGTCAATACGCAGATCAGCGCAGGAGCCGTTTCCACAACCGGAGGATCGATCGCTTCACGGATCTTTTTCAATACTTCAGGATCATCCACGCAGATCAGAGAAGTCGTCTGTCTGTTGCAGCCGGAAGGGGCAGCCAGTCCCGCTTCCAGGATCGTCAGAAGATCTTCCCTTGGGACCGGTACTTCTTTGTATCTTCCGCGATAGCTGTGTCTTTTATTGATCGTTTCAATGGCATTCATATCCGCTACCTCTGTTCTCTTAAATAATAACAAAATAAAAACACTCCTCATATAGGAATCTATGAAGAGTGTTTCGTCATGACTATCCGTTTGTTTCGTTGCTTCCGCTTTTGGCGATATATCTTCTGATCTGTTCGACCATTCCCTGGTTCTGGAAACTGTTTTCGATCTCTTCCATATCCACGGTACGTCCGTTCATGATTCCCTGGATCAGCACCTCCGCATACATGACTTCCCTGGTCATCGGATTGCTTAAGTAGGTCAGGATATCCATGTTCATCTTCTCGTTGATCCCCTCGATCATGCCTGTGAAGAACGTGCAGTTTTCGCCAAAGAGCTTGCCGATGCTTTCCAGGTTTTCGAAGCCTTTCTTGACATCCTCCAGCTTCATCAGCCTGCGCTCCGTAGCCGCTACCAGGCTTCCGCCATTGAGCAACTTATCCGCGGTCGTACCCAGGATATCGCACAGATCCAGCAGAATGCCCGTATCAGGAAGCGTATCGCCATTCTCCCATTTGGAAACCGCCTGAAAAGAAATATTCAGCTTCTCCGCCAGTTCCTTCTGAGTCATACCGGCAGCCTTACGCAGATGTTGGATGTATTGTCCGATTTTTAATGTATCCATATGATTCACTCCTTATTCTCTTATGCGGCCCGCAAGTTCATCATACAGCATAACAAAAAATTCATAAATAACTAGAAATTTGAGAAAATTCTATTTACAGTTGAAATCAGTGTTTCAAGCCAAAAGCATCTTCCACAAGGGATAAGGTCTCCTCGATGCTGCGTTCCTCATCTCTTTCGATGACCCGGAAACCGGAATGCACTAGATGGTCATAGTTTTCTTGTGAATTGATCAGCATCAGCCCCTGGCGGTAATTCTCCATGGCCGCCTCCGGATCAGGTTCTTCCATGATGAGGCGGTAAAGGAACTGCTTCTCCCGATCGGGACGTTCAAAGAAACGGTTCACCGAAATCATCGGATCCGCCACCATAATGAGCACATGATCCGGTTCGGCGATCTCCTTCAGCGTTTCCATAGAGATGTTCGTATCGACAAAGATCAGTTGATTCTCTTTGACCAGTTCATCCAATATCCTCAGTTCCAGGATCTCGCATTCCTTGGAGACGCCATCGATCCAGGCTTTGTATTCTTCGGGACTTCTGCGGATGAAGTCGTGCCAGTCTTCCAGATCCTTGGTGTAGCACAGGCAAGGGAATTCTTCCTTGTCCAGTTCCTCCAGCAAGGCGTCGTGATAGTTCTCCTCGCAGGCGATTCCGTGATGTTTCTCTGCCAGCAGCTTGACCATCGTAGATTTCCCGGCATAGGCCGTCCCATTGATGAAATAGACGTTTTCAAATCGTTTCTTTCTATCCAGCGATTCCGTCAGTGCCGTGTATTCCCTAAGATACATCCCCCTGCGCATCTCGTCCGTATCCGCATAGGAAGCATGAGCCGAAAAGATGGCGATCGCCTCGTCGATCGGGATCCATCTCGGTTTTGTGCCTCTTTCTATTTCCTGTTCGGTCAGTTTCATCTCGCATTGTCCGATGACCTTGCCAAAGAAATAGAAATTCGGAAATTTTCCTTCCTCATAGTATTCATCGATCTCCAGTACGCATGGCTCCACTTCGATCCGATACCCCGTCTCCTCCGCGACCTCACGGACGCAGCAGTCTTCCGGGCTCTCGTTTCCTTCCAGACCTCCGCCCGGGATCATCCACTGATCGACCGCGCTTTCATATGTCAGCAGGATCTTATCCCCATCCAGAACGATCCCTCTGCACGAGGTACGCGTACGGGTATAGTTTCCAAAATAATTCTCTCCGACGATATCGATTCGTTTCATCATATTTTCCCCTGAATTCATGACTCATTCCTATTATACTCTGTCATGGCGGAAGGGAATGTTATAATGAGGATACATGAAATAAAATCACAGAACAGAAAGGAACAGACGGATGAAAAGCAAAAGCAATCGAACTACCATGATCGCCCTGATTGGCATCATCACTCTTATCATCGCGCTGGTGATCAGTACCATCCGGATCGGCCGGGATGCCAGAGACGATACCGTCGAAGCCGTACGCTCCGTCAGCCTGCTGTATCTGGACGAACTGGCCGGAAGACGGGAACAGGTCGTTTCCGCCAACCTGCAGAATAAAATCGAAGTCATCACGACTGCTTTGAATCTTTTGAGCGAGGAAGACCTCAGCAGCATGAAAGCGTTACAGAACTACCAGTCCAACATGAAGAAGCTTTTCAAACTGGAAAAGTTCGCCTTTGTCGACAGCAATGGCCTGATCTACACTTCCTTGGGTACCCAGGATGACATCGATCAGTATCAGTTCGACTACAAGTCATTATCCGGTCCGGAGATCTCGATCAAGAATCTGGAGAGCGGCGACAAGAAGGTCATCATTGCCGTGCCGGTCGATCATATCGCTTTCAATAACGAAGAACTGGTCGTATGTTTCATGGAGATCGATATGCAGGAAATGCTGACAGGTGTTTCGATGCAGGAGCAGGAGGATGGCACGACCTTCAGCAATATCTATACAGACAACGGTGTCGCATTGACCGATACGGTCCTGGGCGGTCTGGCGGTGGAAGACAACCTGCTGGAAGCCATGAGCCATGCGACATTTACGGATGGCTATTCTTATGAAAAGTTTGTGGAAGAATTCAGCAATGGCTCCCGCGGCGTCGCTTCGTTCACCTACAACGATATCTATGAAACATTTAGCTATGTCCCGGTCACGGGAACGGACTGGCAGCTGACTTACCTGATCCGGGAAAGCGTCATTTCCGATGAGATCAGCTCCGTTACCGACAGCATCATCCGCCGCAGCAGCTTGCAGTCGATCGCGACATTCATAGCCCTTCTGGGTGTCTTTGCCTATGTGCTTCTGCAGAACCGCAAGAATGTCCGCCTGCAGATCGAAAAAGAGACATCCGATGCGGAAAACAGGATCAAGCAGCAGGAACTGGAACAGCGCCTTGCTTTGCAGGAACAGCTTCTGCAAGAAGAAAGAGAAAGCGAACAGCAGAACAAGCTGATTACCGCGTTATCATCGGACTACTGGAGCGTCTATTACGTGGAACTGGACAAGGATGAAGGCATCTGCTACCAGTCCCATACCGATATCGATGATGGCGTCAAAGAAGGGGAATACTTCCGCTATCTGGAAACCTTCACGAACTATGCCAACAGATATGTCACCGAAGCGTACCGCGAGGAATTTTTGAAATTCATTCAGATCGATTCGATCAAAGAGAAGCTCTCCGAAAACCGGATCATTTCTTATACATATGTAGTACGCAGACATGACAAAGAATCCTATGAGATGGTCCGTTTTGCCGGGGTCAGACATCCGGAAGATAGGAACGATCATCTCGTGCGTGCGGTAGGCGCGTGCTTCTGCGATGTGGATGCCGAGACCAGGAAGAATCTGGCACAGAACCAGGCCTTAAGCGATGCCCTGGATACCGCGGAACAAGCCAACAAGGCCAAGACCGCCTTCCTCTCCAACATGTCTCATGAGATTCGTACCCCGATGAATGCGATCATCGGTCTTGACAGCATCGCGCTCAACGATCCGGAAACGCCGGAGAAGACCAAAGAATATCTCGTCAAGATGGGCGATTCCGCGCAGCATCTTCTGAATCTGATCAACGACATTCTCGATATGTCCCGGATCGAATCCGGAAGGATGGTACTGAAGAAAGAAGAGTTCTCTTTCCGTAAACTGCTGGAAACCATCAACACTATGTTCAGCGGACAGTGCACGGACAAAGGACTTGATTATCACTGTTACATCAAAGGAAAAGTCGATGATTACTATATCGGCGATAATATGAAACTGCGTCAGATCCTGATCAACATTCTGGGCAATGCGGTGAAATTCACGCCGGAAGGCGGTACCGTTGAATTCAATGTCGAATGTCTGAACAAGTTTGACGGACAGTCAACGCTGAGATTTGTTATCAAAGATAACGGCATCGGCATAAGCGAAGAGTTCCTTCCTCATATCTTCGATACCTTTGCCCAGGAAGACTCTTCTTCCACCAACCGTTACGGCAGTTCCGGACTGGGTCTGGCTATTACGAAAAATATCGTTGAAATGATGAATGGCAATATCGAGGTCCAAAGCAAGAAGGGAGAGGGCTCGACCTTTACCGTAGATGTGACTCTCCTGGATTCCGATCGCAAAGACGACAGCGATGATAAAGAGATTCATCCGGACGAAATGAGCGTTCTGATCGTCGATGATGATCCGATCGCTTGTGAACACGCCCGGCTGGTTCTTTCGGAAGCGGGGATCGCTGCGGAAACGGCGGAATCCGGAATGCAGGCGCTGGAGATGGTCAAGCTTCAGCATGCCCGCAGGCAGCCTTACAATCTCATCCTCATCGACTGGAAGATGCCGGAAATGGATGGGGTCGAAACATCAAGGCAGATCCGCGAGATCGTCGGAGACGAATCGGCGATCATCATCCTGACGGCTTACCGCTGGGATGACGTTCTGGAGGAAGCGCTGAAAGCGGGAGTAGACAGTTTTATCGCGAAACCTTTGTTTGTGGCAAACGTACTGGATGAATTCAGTTCCGCGGTCAAGAAAAAGAAGCAGCAGAACATCTATGAAGAGTCGAAAACCAATCTTTGCGGCAGACGCATCCTGCTGGCGGAAGACGTACAGATCAATGCCGAGATCATGAAGATGGTCCTGCAGGCCAGGGAAATCGAAGTCGATCTGGCAGAAAACGGCAAGATCGCATTAGACAAATATTTAAGCCATCCTGCGTATCATTACGATGCGATCCTGATGGATATGCGCATGCCGGAAATGGATGGACTGGAAGCAAGCAGAAGGATCAGGGCGGCGGAACTCGAAGACAGCAAGACGATCCCGATCATCGCTCTGACTGCCAACGCTTTCGATGAAGATGTCCAAAGAAGCATGCAGGCAGGACTCAATGCCCATTTAAGCAAGCCGGTACAGCCGGAAGTATTGTACGAGACGCTGGAAAGCCTGATTGCCAGACAGGAAAAGAAATAAGTCCTGAACCGAACATGATTTCATCATGGTGCTACAATAGAGATAACGATGTTTTCATCATGATAAAACATCATAGATATCACTGATTCAGAAAGAAGGAAAATGTATGAATGAAACGATAAAAGAAAGAAGCGAGATCGCGGAAGAATACAAGTGGGATCTGACAAGCCTTTTTAAAGATGACGAAGCCTGGCAGAAAGCCCTCGAAGAAACGGAAGACTTCATCAGGATCGCCGCGTCCTACCAGGGAAAGCTTCATGATCCTGCAACGATTGCCGAGTTCTATCATCAGGAAACGGAAATCTCCCGCAAGATGTATGATCTCTTCTGCTACGTCTCTTTACGCAAGAGCGAAGACAACACCAGCGAAAAAGCCCAAGCCATGTTCGGCCAGGCCATGTCCCGGTTCGTGGAACTGATGACGGTCTCTTCTTATGCGGAACCGGAGATCCTGTCTCTGTCGATGGAAGAACTGAATGGTCTTCTGGAATACGAAGGGCTGAAGGATCATCGTTTCAATCTGGAACGTCTGATCAAGAAGAAAGCGCATACCTTGTCCGTGGAAGAGGAAAGGATCATGGCCAGCTTTGCGGAAGTCAATCAGGCTGCAGGAGAGATCGCCGATTACCTGATGGATGCGGATATGGTGTTCGAGAACGCAAAAGACAGCGAAGGCAACGAACACGAGGTCAGCGGAGCCAATTTCATCCTGCTGCAAAGCAATCCGGATCGCGTCTTGAGAGAGAACGCGTTCCGCAGCTTCTACAAGACTTACAAGCAGCACAACAACACCCTGGCTTCGACCTATTCTACGACGGTCAAAGCATCGACCGTGGAAGCGAAATTGCGCCACTATCCAAGCTCAAGAGTCATGTCCATGTCGCAATCCGACATTCCGGAAGAAGTCTACGACCAGCTGATCGCTACGGTACGTACCCATATGTTTGCCATGCATCGCTATGTAAGCCTGCGCAAGAAAATATTGAAGCTCGATGAACTGCATTACTACGACGTCTATACGCCATTAGTCGCATCCGCAGAGAAAGAATACACCTATGAACAGGCTCAGGAACTGATCTTACAGGCGTTGGCTCCATTGGGCAAGGAATACACGGATGTCGTACGTTCCGCCTTCAAGGATCGCTGGATCGATGTCTATCCAAACAAAGGCAAGAGCACCGGCGCATTCTCTTCCGGTTCCTATGATTCCAATCCATATATCCTGACCAATTTCACAGGCACCCTGGATTCCGTTTCCACGATCGCTCATGAGATGGGACACTCCATGCACAGCTATCTCTCCAACAGCCATCAGCCTGCCCAGTATGCGAACTACACGCTGTTTGTGGCGGAAGTCGCATCGACGGTCAACGAGAATCTGCTGATTGAAAAACTCTTAAGCGAAGAAAAAGATCCGAAAGTGAGACTGGCTTTATTGAATCAGTATCTGGAAAACTTCAAAGGCACGGTCTACCGTCAGACCATGTTTGCGGAATTCGAAAAGAAAGCCCATGAACTGGTCGAAGCAAGAGAAACGCTGACGCCATCCCTGCTGAACAAGATCTATGCCGATCTGATCCGGGATTATTTCGGAGAAGATCTCACGATGGATGAGGAAGTCCAGTATGAATGGTCGAGGATCCCGCACTTCTACCGTCCGTTCTATGTCTATGTCTATGCGACAGGCTATTCGACGGCGGTCGCGTTATCCGAGAAGATCCTGCATGAAGGCGAAGAAGCCGTGAAGAAGTATCTGGAATTCCTGTCCATGGGCGGAAGCAGATATCCGCTGGATGAACTCAAACACGCAGGCGTGGATCTCACGACACCGGAACCGATCGATATCGCTTTGCAGAAATTCGAAAAAGTCCTGGCGGAAGCCGAAGAGATCGCGGCACAGCTGTAATTCAAGAAATGAAAGGCCATGCACGAACCAGTGAATGGCCTTTTCTTTTGGTAGAATATTGTTGAGAAGAAACGGATATTTTAAAATGGAACTATACTAATTTCCATTATGGATCATAAAACATTACAACAGGATCAGATACAGGAATCAGTCAACACCGTTGCCTGTTTTCCATATCTGATTTTTGAATGAACGATACACTTTTATGTGTATTTTTTGATTAAGGGGGAGAAACAAATGGATTCCTTGATGAAGAAACTGATGAAAGTATCGTTATCGGTCATGCTGCTGATAACGATGATTCCGCAGACGGTCCATGCAGAAGGCGAATATGTCTTATCAGGCGTGACGGCGGAATACGATGGCGTCAAAGAATATGGCGAAGGAAGATGGGGAACCTATCCGGAAGACGCAGTAAGCCTGCAGTTCGAACCGGAACCGGGTGAAAACCGGACGGAAATATCTGAGACCATCATCTTTCTGGATGCGGGCTGTACTGAACAGCTGGAGAACGCACCGCAAGAAGGCGTGACTTATTATGCGGTGATATATATCTCCGCCAGCCAGTCCGGTGATAATTCCATCGATTTTACTCAGCTCAGTGCCGACGATATCAATATCAGTATCGAAGGCTATGATACGGAAGTCGTTTCGGTTGTACCGGATCAGCAAAACGATCCGTATCTGAAGAACAGTGTAGCAATCATCTACAGTCTGACGAAACATGTCGCAGATTATCATCTGAAAGGTCTTTCTTTCAGCAGTGAAGGATACGAACTTCAGGATAGGAAATGGTATCCAAAGGCAATGAGCGGCTCTTTTGTCTGGGATGACCCGGAACCCGATGGGAATGTGCAGTACCCCAGCAATGCGGAAACATGGGCAGGCACCTGGATCAGAAAGAAAGGACTGGCGATCGAGGCTTTGGAAACTCTGATTGCAGGCAACAGCCAGCAGCTGATTGTATACGGAACTAATGACAATATTACATGGGAATCTTCCGACCCTGCGATCGCTACCGTAAGCGAAACAGGAATGCTGAAAGGCATCAAGGCCGGACTGGTGACAATCACCGTGACCCAACAGGATACGGAATATACGGATTCCATCACGGTCCGCATCCTCTTTACTGATGTTGCAGACAGCAATAAGTATTTCTATGAACCGGTATATTGGGCGTTTGATAACGGAATCACTACAGGTACCAGTGGTACCAAGTTCTCCCCGAACGACAACTGTACCAGGGGACAGGTAGTAACCTTCCTGTGGAGAGCCGTGGGCTGTCCGGAACCGACGATCAGCAATCCGTTTACGGACGTGACGGAAGACAAGTTCTTCTATAAAGCGGTACTATGGGCCTACCAGAACGGCATCACGACCGGCACTTCCACAATGAAATTCTCCCCGAATGCAAAATGCAAGAGGGAACAGATCGTAACCTTCCTTTACAGAACGGCGATCTATGAAAACGGCGGAGAAGTTCCAGCCTATACTCCAAAAGAGATGAATTTCCATGATGTGAAAGAAAGCAACTACTTCTACGACGCCGTATTATGGGCATACTCCACGGGTATCACCACCGGTGTCGACGGCAATACCAGATTCGGTGTGGGACAGAACTGTATCAGGGGAATGGTCGTCACTTTCCTGAAGAGATACAAGGACGCTTATGGCGAACCTTCCGTGATCCGAGTGGATTTGTCAACACTGTTCATTGTTCCAAGCGATGAAACAGTGCAAGCCGTAGAAGACGTTATCAATGATTATCTGGTCAACACGCTGCATGAAAACAGGTATGTGATCGATCTGAAGATCACTGCCATCGGTGATTATTTAACCAATATTCCTATCGAACTCGCTTCAGGTGACGATGATAGCGCCGATATCGTCCAAGTATTTGATTTATCGCAATGGACGGACAAAGGTTATCTGCAGAATATGGATCCGTATCTCAGCAACATTCTGAAAGATACGATGGAAACGATCGGAAATGTTGCCGACAGCGGCAAGTACAAAGGTTCCTACTACATGATTCCTCGTTACTTCGCCACCGTTCTTGACTGGAAGTGGATCTACAACAAGGAACTGGTAGAAGCTGCCAATATCGATGTATCACAGATCCATGATCTGGATACGCTGGAAGAAGCGCTGGCCGAACTGAAAGCCGCTTACCCCGAAGAATACTTCGTAGTTTACTGCAACCAGTTCGACAGAATCCTTCAGCCTGCTTACAAGACTTCTCTAGTAGGCACATATACCGCAACGGTCGGCGATAATACGACATTATATAACTACTATGAGACAGACGCATTCAAGGACGCCATCTACAAGGCTTATGATTTCCGGCAGAAAGGCTATGCCGATCCGAATGGTTCCATAAATACGCTGAGCCATGACGCAATTGTCATGAGTGGCATTTCCAAGGGTGTCATCATGGGACATGCGAGTGACTGCGAATCGATTGCAGACATGTTCACGTTGACTGCCAACTATGGCGATGGCCGGACTCATGAATTCGGTGCCGTTTCGTTGGGAATCGATGATCTCCATACGGATTCGTTGGGTATCGGTATCGCTCAGAAATGCAAGGACCCCGCATCAGCAGAGCGTTTCATCAATCTGCTTTACACGGATGAATTTATATGGAATACCCTGATATTCGGATTGGAAGGCGAGGACTACGTATGGAACGATGATCATACCAAAATCGGATATCCGGAAGGCTTGAGTTTCAATACTTTGCCATACAACTGCTATTATAATCGCGGCATGCTTGGCAATTATTTCCAGACATGGAATCACGAAGTGGATGGCGGGTTCGATTCGAATCTTGAGTATGCGCAACAGCTCATGCAAAACGCATGGTGTCCGCCACTCTATGGCTTTGTTCCGTCTCAGGAGAATGTCTCGGATGAAATCGAAGCTGTAAGAAGTGTTGTCGATCAGTATGTCAACATTCTGACTTATGGCGATGTCGATCCTGATGAGAAGTATCCGGAATTCCTGGCTGCTTTGCAAGATGCGGGGATCGACACGATCATCGCCGACTATCAGGCGCAGGTGGATCAGTGGCTCGCTGAAAACAGATAAGATCCTGACTGGGAGCAAACATATGAAAAAGCTGTTTCGTTAATGAAACAGCTTTTTGTATCTCTGTGTTCTGTTACTGCTTGAATATCAGTTTTTTCTGAATGAAATAGCTGAAAAAGAACAGCAACGTATCCGTGATAGCTTTCAATAAGACTTCCGGAGCTCCCGTCATCTGATATAAGATTCCCACGATCGATCCTGACAGAAACATCAGTGTCGCCCACAGCATAAGGTACTTCCAGACGGAAGAAACATCATTCTTTCTGTTTTTGAATACAAGTGTTTTGTTGATCACATAGTTAAACAACCCGGACGCGATTTTAGCGACACAGGTCGAAGCCATGATATAGACCGCAGGAAATCTGTCTTTCGTCAGCAGCAGCATGATCTGGAAAACCGAGAAATCGACCAGACAGGAGCCGAGTGCCGATGCAGCAAACCTGACAAAGGAACCGGATAAAATCTTATTCATCGTTGAAACGTCAGACGATACTTGATCACTTCTTTCCGACTCTTGGCGCGCTATGTCCGCCGGAATGTCCTGCTTTCATATTGCTTTGGATCTTGTGTCCCATGCCTGCAGATTTGTTGGAGGACGGCTTGAAGCCGGTCGATGGCTTGGAGCTGCTAGGCCGGATGCTGTTCTGGGCCTTCGGCGTATGCTGAGGCTTGGAACTTGACGGCTTGGAAGACCAGGTATTGGTCTGCGGTCTGTGACTGTTGGAAGACCAGCTGTTGTAATGGGAAGGCTTCTGCTGTATCACGATACGCTTGCGCGGTTCCGGATCCAGGTTGATATGTCTTCTCACATGGACCGGTCTCGGTCTGACATAGCTTGGCATAAACAAAAGGCTCAAGAGGCTCGGTCTGCGGTAACGGCGGTAGCGATGGACACGGTTGAGCGCAGACAAGGTCGCCAGCGTACGCAGGGTCGAATCCAGCATCGATCCGGAACTGTCAAAGACCGAAGTCTTCGCTTTCGAAGACAGATCGACATAGTTGTTGTTTTCATCGACGATCGTGATCTCCATGCCGTATTCTGCCAGCACCTGAGCGATCGTGACCGCCTGCAGTTCCGTCAGTTCATCCGCAACTTCTACCGGCATGTTTTCCAGCAGATCCTCGACTGTCGATGTCGTGTAACCCAACAGATCGCAAAGCACTTCCTTGGTCGTTTTCAGTGAACAGGTTCCTCTGGAAAAGAGCACGATACGGTAACCGACATCGAGATCTTCCGGCTCTGCCGCGAGGGGCTGCTCCGCCCCGGCATCATAAGCTTCTCCTCCGCAATTCGGACAATAGTTCGCGTTATCTTCCATAGCGCTTCCACAGTAGGTACAATATTTCATTTTTATCTTCCTTTCTTTGTTTTATCTTTTGAGATCATTTGATCTCATCGCTGTTTTTTATTGTTACAATTTTCTGTTTCCACCACAGTTCATGTTCGTCCAGAGGCAGGCGTTTCTCTACCGGAAGCATTTTCTTGAACGGTTTGTGCGGTTCTTTCTGGTACCAGTAGGCCAGAGAAGTGTAGTCATCGCTGCGATTGTTGTTGTGGCCATGCTCGATGGTGACCTTGATCGATTTGTCGAAGATCACGGGATCTTTCAGATGGAAACGATAGAAGGAGGCGTGGCCTTTGAACTGACCGTTGGTCTGGATGTTCACACCATTCCACAGGGATTCATAGGACTGCGTCGGCGACCAGGCCAGAGAGAAATAATCCTCCATTCCCGTACCATGCAGTCTCGGCGGCCATTCTTCGCCATCCACAAAGATCATGTCATCTCCCTCTCCATACCAGTCCCAGCTGGCAGAAGGAGAACAGTTCACCACATTCAGAAGACAGCCCACATAGTGGCCCTCTCCCTTTGCATCCAGAATGACATAATTCTCTTTACCATCAAGGTTTTTGTCCTTGCTGTTTCCAAAGATCCATTCGGTATGTGTGCGGTATCCTTTCTCATCCTTTCCTTTCGTAGGCATCATCCTGCTCCAGGAAGCATGGAAATACAGCGTATCTTCAGGCAGTTCATCGACTTCTTCATAATCCAGGTAGAAATAGAAAACCAGTTCGCTGAAACATTCGTTCTTTATGACAAATCTTGCCTTCTTATGAAACGGCATCGGAAAGAAACAGTTGCATCCGTGTCCGTCTTCGCTGGTCGACTGTATCGGTTCGCTCCTGAACTGCTTCGCATAGCCATCGATATTTCCGAAAAAGTCTCCCAACGGCACTTCGACGCTCGGTTCCTTTTCCTCATCCCAGTAGATCTTCAGCAGGATCTTCCTGGTGTTGAACAGTTCATGTCCGATCGCCCCCGATCCATCCGGGAACGCATTGCCATAGGTGCACCAGAAATGCGTGATCACGGCCGGTCCATTGATACAGGCGAACTCGCATTCTTCGTTCGCTTTCACATGGATACGGTCGTCGTTTCCTCCGCTGCGGTCATAAGAAGAAATCCGTCTGGTCGTATACGGTCTTTTACGAAAAATATTATTCAAATCCGCCTGATGATAGTGCTTCATAAATCTCCTTCTTGAGAAATCCTTTATAATTAAATTATAAATATATCTAGCGGAGGAACACAATGAGTATTGACTTAAGTAAAATGCCAAAGCTCGGCTTCGGCTGCATGCGCTTGCCTGTCAAAGACGATGAGATCGATATCGAACAGATGAAAGAAATGGTTGATCTTTATCTCAAGGCAGGACTGAACTACATCGATACTGCTTATGTTTATCATCGCGGCAAATCCGAAGTTGCGATCAAAGAAGCGATCGTCGACCGTTATCCGAGAGAAAGCTTCATCCTGGCAGACAAGCTTCCTGCCTGGGAGATCCACGGCAAAGAGGATCGCGACCGCATCTTCAATGAACAGCTCGAAAGGACCGGAGCGGGATATTTCGATATGTATCTCTTGCATTCGGTCGAGAACGGGAATATCCATATCTACCGGGAGAATGACTGTTTCGAATGGGCGAAAGCGAAACGGGACGAAGGTCTGATCAGGCATTTCGGTTTTTCCTTCCATGGAACACCGGATCTGTTAAAGGAATTATTGGATGAACACCCCGAGGTGGAATTCGTGCAGATACAGCTCAACTATGCCGACTGGGACAATCCGAAGGTAAGATCCGGAGAACTGTATCAGATCCTGCGTGATCACAATCTTCCGATGGTCATCATGGAACCGGTCAAAGGCGGCACTTTGGCGAAACTCAGACCGGAACTGGAAGCGCATTACCTGGAAGCGGAACCGGAGAAATCCATCGCGTCGTGGGCGCTGCGTTTCGTAGGCTCTCTGCCGGGTGTCATGACGATCCTGTCAGGCATGTCCGTTTTGGAACAGATGCAGGATAACGTGAATACTTTTACTCATTTCGAACCATTGAATGAGAAAGAAAAAGAACTGATCGATCAGGTCGTCAAAGAGATGTTCAGTGTCGAACAGATCGGCTGCACGGCTTGCCGTTACTGTACCGAAGGCTGCCCGATGAATATCGCCATTCCGGATATTTTCCGGATCGTCAATGAACATACGATCTATGAAAACGTCGATAAAGCGAAATTCAGCTACCGTTTCCTGCTGAACAAGGAACACGGCAAAGCTTCCGACTGTCTGCAGTGCGGTCAGTGCGAGAGCGTCTGTCCGCAGCATCTTCCGATCATCGAACTGATGCAGAAAGCATCCGGACTGCTGGATGAGTGAGATCACCTGTAAAGAAATACAGCTGAACGAAGAGATCCTGTCCTGCCTGATCGGTTTTTCCCGCGACTGGGAGAAAGAGGATTCCACCTACGGCTATCGCGCCAATACGAAAGAGGACATCGAAGGCAACAGGATCTTCGTTGCGGAAAAGGAAGGAAGGATCGTTGCCTATCTTTTCGGTCATCCGGAACATTCCGAAAACATGCGTTCCATCATGAAAGAAGGAACATTGTTCTTTGAAGTCGAAGAACTCTATGTGATCCCTGAAGAACGCAATCAAGGCATCGGTACGAAACTCTTTCAGTATCTGGAAGAGAATCTAGCGGAAGAAGAATATATCGTCCTATCTACGGCAACAAAGAATTACAGGAGCATCCTTCATTTCTATCTGGATGAACTGGATATGGAATTCTGGAGCGCCAGATTATTTAAGAAGATCAAGAAAGGAAACAGCATATGAAAAGCAGGATCGATGGGTTGGAAGCGAAAGGCGGAGGCATCTATGAAGATAAGAAAGGCCGCACCTATGTGGGAGACAGAAAGAAAGGGGTCCTCTATGTGATCGACCGCGACAGCCGCAGCAAGCTGTATCTGTTTCAGCAGCGCTATACGATCCCTCTGATCATCCTGCTGCTGGCCGGTTTCTACTACAACTGGTTTGCGGCCATCGGCTTGGCGATCCTGTCGCTGCTTATTCTGGAATTCCTGTACCGCAGGTTCCTGGATACGCTGACGGTTTATGAGAATGTCGAGATTCCCGAGAGTCTTACTCTGAAGGATCGTTTCGAATCGATCGGGACCGGGAAGCTGCTGCTGATGCTTGGGATCTGTCTTTTGATCGGAGTATTGCTGGTGGTCAACCTGCTGCAGATGGTTACGGATTGGACGACAGCATTCAGAGATGCGAACACGATTTTCCTTCTTCTGACAACGGCAGCGATGGAAGGTTATGTTCTATATTTCCTCATACAGGGAATCGGCGTCCTTATTCATCGGAAATAAAAGAGAAGATAAACAAAGACAGTGAAAACTGTCTTTTTTGATGTATAAAAACGGTAAAAAATACTGCCAAGGCAGTATTTATATCACGATCCTGATTCCGGTATCTTCGTCATCCTTGGCATCCACCAGAGTGAAACTGCCGTTTTTCTGTTTGTATGCGTTCAGCACCTCGATCATTTCCTTGATCAGTCCCTGCTGATGGGCATCATTGACATCCTGTTCGAGATCCAGCGTTTTCCAGAACAGTTTCGATGCCATGGCAGTCAAAGGCATCGGCACATTGAATTCTTTTCCGTTTTTACGATAAATCGTTATTTTCATCTCATTCAATGACGATACTCAGATCGCCACCCTCCTCTGTCTTCTCATTCATGACTTCACCCGTATAACCTTGATCTACCAGTTCCATGATCCGATCGAAATCAATGTTTCCCAGAGCCTCATGTTCCTTCAGCAGTGTATCCAAAAGACCCAGCTCGAAGCCCGGTTTCAGGATGCCAAGCGGCAGATCCGCGTTGATGATTCCGCCTTCGGGAGAACTGTAACGGATCTTCAAAGTCTGCAGTTTTCTATCGTTTTCCATTCTTCTTACCTTCTTTACTTCTATTATAGCCTTTGCATAGAAAACAGCCATCCTGAGATGACTGTTGACGCTTGCGTTTCAGATCGATGATTACGCGTTAAACATGTCTTTGCCGACACCGCACAATGGGCAGACCCAATCTTCCGGCAGATCCTCGAAGGCAACGCCATCGTTCTCGGCAGGATCATAGACATAGCCGCAGACGCTGCAGGTATAGACCGCAGGCTTCTCTTCTGCCGCTTCTTCTACGGCTTCTTCCACCGCTTCCACAGCCTCTTCCGCTTCTTCCAAAGCGATTGCAGAAACAGGACAGTTATCGATAGCATCCTGTACTTCGCCTTCTTTGGAAGCTACCGCTTTTCCTTCTTCATTCAATTCAAAAACATCGGGACACAGAGTCGTGCACAGACCGCAGCCAATGCATAAATCCTGATCGACATGAGCTTTCATGATGATTACCTCCTATACAATACCATTTTATCCTGTTTCCTACCTGTACACAATCTATGGCGTTTTCCTATCTGTTAGTGCTAAAATAATTACCTATGAATGATATCAGGAAACCCCTGTTAAAAAGAGCGAGGATCACCTCCTTTCGACTGATCCTGTTCGGCTTTCTGGCCCTGATCATGATCGGGACTTTTTTATTGATGCTGCCGGTCTCCAGCCAGGCGCATCAGGGTACGCCATTCCTCGATTGCCTGTTTACCGCGACCTCGGCATCCTGCGTGACCGGACTGACAGTCCTGGATACGGGAAACCACTGGTCGCAATTCGGCAAGTTCATCATCTTCGTCATGATACAGATCGGCGGTCTGGGGGTCATTACGATGACCATTGCTCTGGTCCGTCTTTCAGGCAGGAAGATCAGCATCTACCAGCGCAGCGTGGTTCAGGATTCTTTAAGCGTGGACCATGGCGGAGGCGTCATGAAGATGATCTCCTTTATTATCCGGATAACGCTGCTGTTCGAAGGGATCGGAGCCTTGCTTCTGATGTTTCCCTTCTGTAAGGAATACGGTCTGATCAAAGGAATGACCTATGCAGTCTTCCATGCGGTTTCCGCTTTCTGCAATGCCGGTTTCGACCTTTTCGGCAATTTCCAGTCGCTGACTTCTTATGTCAGTGATACATACATCAATCTGGTCGTCATGACCCTGATCATCTTCGGAGGCATCGGTTTCTATACCTGGCAGGATGTGAAACAGCACAGGTTCGATATAAAGAATTATACGTTCCAAAGCAAGGTCATCTTATCTGTCAGTTTCTGGCTGTTCCTGGTTCCTGCGATCTATTTCTACTGTTTCGAATACACGGATCTCTATGGAAAAGAAAGAGTGCTGGCTTCTTTGTTCCAATCCGTTACCTGCAGAACGGCAGGCTTCAATACGGCCGACCTGGCAAAGCTGTCCAATTCCGCAAGCCTCATCAGTATCATATTGATGCTGATAGGGGGATGTCCGGGATCGACCGCAGGAGGCATGAAAACGACAACTATCGCAGTGCTGATCCTTTCCAGCATTTCCGTGTTCAACCAGAGCGAGACGGCACACACGAAGACCCGCCGCATTTCCGATAATACGGTTAAGGCCGCTTCCGCGATCTTCCTGCTCTATATGGCCCTGTTTATTTTTTCCGCGATCTTCATCAGCAGCATCGAAGATCTTCCGCTGATCGATTGCCTGTTCGAAACAGCCAGCGCGATTGGCACCGTCGGTATCACCAAGGGCATTACCACGCTGGTAAAAGTGCCGACCAGGATCATTCTGATCTTCCTGATGTTTTTTGGAAGAGTCGGCTGTCTGACGCTGATTTATGCGGCATTGCCTCGTGTTAGAAAAGATCCGATGAAACTGCCTATGGGCAGCATCAACGTCGGTTAGGAGAGAATAAAATGAAAAACGTATTACTGATTGGTTTAGGAAGATTTGGAAGACACTGCGGTGTCAAACTGACGGAACTGGGACACCAGGTCCTGGCAGTCGACTGGAACGAAGACAGAGTCGATGCGGCTCTAAGCTATCTGTCCAATGCGGTGATCGGCGACAGCACCAGGCAGGACTTCCTGGAATCTCTGGGCATCGAAGATTTCGACTTGTGCATCGTAGCGATCGGCGATGATTTCCAGAGCGCTTTGGAAACGACATCCACTCTGAAAGAACTGGGAGCCAAGAAAGTCATCTCCCGGGCCAGCAGAGACGTTCAGGCGAAATTCCTTTTGCGTAACGGCGCGGATGAAGTCGTATATCCCGAACGGATGATGGCGGAATGGACCGCCACCAGACACAGTTCCGAATATATTCTGGACTACATCACTTTAGGCAACGATATGGTCCTGTTTGAAGTCGAGGTGCCGGAAAAGTGGGTCGGCCATTCCTTGAGCGAACTGGATGTCAGAAGAAAACATGCTTTGAATGTCGTCGCATTGAAGACGGATGACGATCTCATGATCGGCCTGAACCCGGATGTTCCGCTGGTGAAAGGGGAACGCATGATCATCATCGGCAAGAACGGCGATGTGCAGAAGTGTTTCGAGAAGAAACTGTAAAATATGTCTTTAGAAGGTGCTGTGGTGAAACAGCACCTGAATTTTATATAATGAAAGTAGCAATGATGCCTCAGGCATCAGAAAGAGGTTCAAGATGAAAAAGATCATATACTCCGTGATGTTTGCGGGGGCTTTCTATCTCATGGCTGTCGTTGTTCAGATGATGGGAATGGAAGACAACGCAAAGACAGGAATCTATATCTTGTGTGGCGTTTTGGCCGTTTTAGGCGTTTATATCGCAATCAGAAACAGGGGGCAATAGAATGGAAGGATTCCGCAATTTCACAAGCGCGATGGATCGCGCCTCCTACTACAGTTCCAAGTGGCAGAACTGCGATGACAAAGAAGTATTCAGTTATGCCGAAATGATGCTGCTGGCAGCGCATCTGGATAAGAAATACCCTCTGTCGGAAAAGACCTGGTATGTCGTATTCCCGGATGGCGAGATCTGCATGCTTCATGAAGATTTCGACGAGATCGTACCAATGTTCAAACCTCTGAACAAAGACAAGATCAGCGTAAAATTCACCGGCGATGAATTCTATCCGGATTCCGTCAAAGACGAACCGGTCAGGAAGGGCAAGAAAAACTTCTGCAAATACTGCGGAGAAGCTTTGGATGAAGACACGGTCTACTGTCCATCCTGCGGAAAGAAGGTGGGATAGATGAGGAAGATCATAGGCCTACTGCTGACGCTTGGGTGTTACTGTATCCCTGCCCTGATCGTACAGTACTACAACGCTTTTATCGAACCGATGCCACCGGAAGATATCAGGACGGCAACCATTGCCGGTACGCTGGGAATGATTATCCTGTCTCTGTTTACGGGAATTTCCGGTATCGGCAAGAAAAAGGTTCCGAACACGCCGAAAATCAAAACGGGCAAGACTCCGAATTTGAACAAGGTTCCGAAAACCGTAAAAGATCGCATCATCACCGATCCTGCCACCAATGCGCAGCGCCTCTTCCACTGGAATGAAAAAGAAAAGATCTGGGAAAGCGATGACGGATCGGTTCTTGATGAATCGAAACTGGATGAATGGGAGAACCAGCGCATGAAAGACCGCGAGTGGTCGGATAAGCAGATGAAGAAACTGCAGGAACGCGACACGGCTCTGGATCGGGAAGTCGATCAGATGAAACGGGACGGCGAGAAAGAGCTGGCGGAACTGGAAAGGCAGCAAGGCATCCGCGAGCGTTTCGCCAAGCATTACGGCCGAAGCGAAATGACCGAACAGGAAATGCGGGAATACATCAGCAAGGAAAAGGGAGAACACGAAGTCAAAGCGCTGGAAGAGATCGAAAAAGCCAACGAACTTGACATATCCGTCAACCGTACGGAATGGACCCAGTGGGTCGCGGATCTCGGGATCGATATCTGCGATGTCCTGACATTAGGCGGCGGCAGACCGATCAAGAACATCTATATCATTTCCCGTAACAGCGCGGGAGATATGCTGGACTGCCTGCTTAACAGAAAGAACATCGGTACCTCGCTGCTCAAGAGCATCACCAAGACAGTCATCGATCTGACTCAGGCCAATGTCAACAAGATCGGTTACAAGTATGCGGCCAATGGCGCAGGAGATGGCATCAAGGGCGGTCTGGAAGCTTATGAAAAAGGCGAGAATGTCTTCTGGGGAACAGTCAAGGGCGGATTGAAAGGAACGGTGCGCACCGGCATCGAACACGGACTGTCGAAGGTCAAGGTACCGAAAACCGCCAAAACCCAAGAGATCATGGATAAGACCACAAAGAAATCACTCGATATTCTGGGCAAGACGCAGTCGGGTGAACTGTCAACGAAAGTCGGCAATGCTTTGCGAAGCAAGGTCCGTCTGGATGGCGCACTGGAGATCGCAGCCGAAAACAGCAAGATCCAGGGTGTCTTGGCGAACGGTTTAGGCAGATTGAGCGATGGAGCAATCAATTCGCTGCTCTGAGAATAGATCCGATATCAGAGAACTATAAAAGATGTCTGTTCAGACATCTTTTTATATTCGGCAATATTCAATAAAGACGCAGCCTGTACCGTTTCAGTCCATCGGATTCGCCTTCGTAATGGAACTCGTATTTCTCAGCGATATGTTCCGTGATCTTCTGTTCCGTATCGCATTCGATGACGGCATCCTTTCCTTCACTTTCTGCTTTTCGGATCAGCAGTTCCGTTAAAGAAGAAGCGATACCCATGTTCCAGTATTCCGGCAGCAGCACCCATCCGATCTCCATGGCCGTTTCATCGAAATCATGATAGATGACATAACCCGCAAAGGAGTTCTCGTATTCAGCCGCATAGATCATCGGCGGATCGGATAATCCTGCTTCCTGCAGGAAAATTCGGGTCTGCTCCAAAGAAAAAGGAACTTCCAGATATTTCATCACCGATGGATCCGACAGCAGACGATACAAGTCATCAAGATCCGTCTCTTTCATCGCTCGGATATCGATCTTCATAGGCCCAGTTTATCGATCAGTGCCTCTTTCAGGATCTTTGAGAAATTGAGGTTCGCTTTCGTTGCGCGTTCATTCAGCCATGCCGGAATCGTAAGTGTCTTCTTGATTGCTCTGGAATGTGTCCTGCGATACCATTCTTCCGGATCGCAACCCACCATCATGACCAATTCATCGGGAAACTGTTTCCGGATCGCTTCACAGGTAGAAGGGGGAAGGATCTCTCTTTCCCATGTTTCACCGGTACGGTCCAGCCAAAGTCCCAAAGCATCTTCCGCCATCTCCATCGCTTCGACCTCATTCCTGCCTTCTGTCAGACAGCCGGGAAGATCAGGAAACTCGACCCAATATCCGCCGATATCTTCAGCGACATGAAATAGTGCGGGATAATAGATTTTTGCCATTTGAAATTCCTCCTAATATACTTAAGTTATTTTTTCAGTCCTGCCTGTCTGAGTGTGGCCTGTTCCGTTCCTATACTCATACTTCTGTTGTGATAAGGAACAGTTGTAGATCTTCCGGTCTTGGGATTGTAGTATTTCCAATGAGAACCTTTCCCGCCCGGAGTTCTTACGAACCCGTGTTTCTTCAGGAATCTCACCATTTCCTTAGGTGTCATAGGCATAGGATGACACCCCCGGATCCATCAACAGTATAACACGTATAAATACGTATTATCAATTCAATCAGATAAAGAATATGAATAAGCATAGAAATACAATCTCCTATACATTATTCACAAAAAAACAAGCGATTCCTCATTTAAGATCGATCGCTTGCATTAATTTACTGATGTTTCTTTTTCCAGTCTTTGATCTGTTTCAGCCGTTCAGAAATCTGCCGCTCCAGACCCTGATCGACCGGCTCATAGTAGACTTTGTCTTTCAGAGAATCCGGCAGACACTGCATATTCGTGAGTTTCTCTTCCGTGTCATGGGCATACTGGTAGCCATCGCCATAGCCCAGGTCTTTCATGAGACCCGTAGGGGCATTGCGTATCACCAGAGGTACCGGCTCATCCAGCATTCGCATGGCATCGCTTCGCGCTCTTTCATAAGCCATGTAGGCGGAATTGGACTTCGGAGCCATGGACATGTACAGGACCGCTTCCGTCAGGTTGACGCTGCATTCCGGCATCCCGATGTAGTGCGAAGCCTCGTAGGCAGCCACCGCGATCTGCAAGGCTCTGGGATCGGCCATTCCGATATCCTCGCTTGCGAAACGGATGATCCTTCTTGCGACATACAGCGGATCTTCCCCCGCTTCTAGCATCCTCGCGAGCCAGTAGACCGCCGCATCCGGATCGGAATTACGCATCGACTTATGCAAAGCGGAAATGATATTGTAGTGTTCCTCGCCCTTCTTGTCATAAAGCAGCGATTTCTTGGAAGTGATCTCTTCGATCAGTTCGCTGCGAACGGTGATATGATCATCCTTTTCTTCTCCGTTAAGAACGACCATCTCCAAAGTAGACAGCGCCATCCTGGCATCGCCATTGGAAAAGTTTGCAATGAAATACAGATCCTTCTCATCGATATCGATCGTTTTCCCGGGGAATGCCCGCGGGTCTGTGATCGCCCGTTTGAGCAGCTCGACGATATCCTCTGCCGTCAGCTGTTTCAGCACGAAGACCTTGCATCTTGATAGCAAGGCTCCGTTGACCTCGAACGAAGGATTCTCCGTGGTCGCCCCGATCAGGATGATGCTTCCTTTCTCCACGAAAGGCAGGAAAGCATCCTGCTGGGCTTTGTTGAAACGATGGATCTCATCGATAAACAGAATGGTCCGATCGCCCATTTCCACCGCTTCTTCCGCCCGTTTCATGACCTCCTTGATCTCTTTGATCCCGCTGGTCACTGCCGAAAAATCCACGAACGAAGCCCTGGTCATCCGCGCGATCACGCTGGCCAGCGTCGTCTTGCCTACGCCCGGAGGACCCCAGAAGATCATCGAAGGGATACGGTCACTTTCCACCATCTTACGCAATACTTTTCCGGGACCGATCAGATGCTGCTGACCGATGATCTCATCCAGTGTCTGCGGCCGCAGCCTTGCTGCCAGAGGCTCATTCATTTCGTTATAGAAAAGATTCTGTGTCTTCATATCTCTTTCATTGTATTATCAAACGCGACAACTGTAAAAACAAAATGCATCCCGATGATCTAAGTCTTTCAGGTCATCCGGAATATTGAACAGAAATATCCTCATATAATAAAATATTAGTATCAAAAAGAAACAAATGATACCCCATGAAACTTAAGATCTATTATCTGACAGCACTTATCGCCATCATCTTAAGCATCATCGCTTTCTTTTTTGACTATACGATTTCGATCGGAATCATGACAGCGACCCTGGCAAGCCTGGTCAATCTGCTGCTGCTATCTGCCAGCATGTCGATGGTGATGAAGGAACAGGATATGCGCAACTACCCGCTGCTGATCATGAGCAATATCTTCCGTTACGGACTGCTGGCCCTGGTGATCTATATCGCGATCCGGAATCCGCAGTATTTCAATATCTATGGCGTCACCATCGGACTGGTCCTGTTCATGGTCAGTCTCGTGATCGATGCCTTAAGCAGGAAAGGAGCATAGGATGGTCATTCAGACAACGGTCTATTCCATTATCATCATCACTGTCTTCATGGCTCTTTTGCTGCTGTACATCAACAGGAAACTGAAGGCCTTCGATCCTTTAAGCAAGCCTACAGGCATCGTATTGCTGGTGATGATCTTTGCGGAAATGATCGACAAGATGGTCAAAGACAAGACGGATGAACGTTTCGCCAAGTATCTGACGCCATACATCATGACGGTCATCTCCTACATCTTCCTGGCCAATATCGCGGGACTCTTCTCCCTGGATACGCCGACTTCCAACTACAGCGTGACGCTGGTTCTGGCGGCGATTACCTGCATCCTGATCGAAGTCTGTTCCCTCAAAGCCAGAGGAGGCAAGGCATATCTCAAGACCTGGTTCGAACCGTTCGCACCATTCGTGGTCCTGAATGTCCTGAGCAAGTTCTCGACGCTCCTGTCGTTGTCTCTGCGTCTGTTCGGCAACATTCTCTCGGGAGGCATCCTGATGTCGGTCATCTACCAGATGCTGGCAGCCGTTTCCAATAAAATACCTCTCATAGGCAAACTCAATATCTTCGGCATCATCCTCGCTCCGGTACTGCATTTCTATTTCGATCTGTTCTCAGGAGCGATGCAGTCATATATCTTCACGATCTTATCGTTATCATTTATCGGAAAAGAACTTCCACAGAAAGAATAGGGGGAAAACATATGGAAAAAGCATTAATAGGTTTTGCGGCAACGCTCTGTGTCTTAGGCGGCTGTATCACCGGTATCATGGAAGGCAAAGTCGCGATCACTGCCGTCGAACAGATCGGCAAGAATCCCGATGCCGCCAGCAAGATCCAGTCCATGGCCATCATCGGTGCCGCCATTTCCGAGACCTGTGCCATCTACTGTCTGCTTACCGCTTTCCTGATCATCTTCATTTTAGGAGCTTAAGATGCAGATCGTCGATATCCTGTCTCAGCTCGTACCGAATGTCTGGACAGCGATCACGCAGCTTTGTGCGACAGCCGTGCTGTTTTTTCTGATGTATAAACTGGCATGGAAACCGGTCAAGAAGATTCTGGATGAGAGATCCGCCTATGAACAGGCAAAACTGACGGAAGCGGAAAAACTCATCGAAGAGAACGAACGGCTCAATACCGAAGCCAAGCAGGCCATCCTCGATGCGAATAAGACCGCGGAAGTCATCCTTAAGGAAGCCAGAGAAGAAGGCAACCTGCTCAAGGAACAGCTGACGGATGAAGGACAGAAGGAAGCCAAGCTCCTTCTGGAGAACGCCAGAAAGGACATGGAACTGCAGCACGACAAGATGATGAAACAGATGCACGAAGAAATCGTCGATGTCACTATCAGTGCCGCAGAAAAAGTCCTGCAGGAAAAACTGGATGCTTCGAATGAACAGGAATCGATCCGTTCTTTCATTAAGGAAGTGATCGATTCATGAGTGTCGATATCAAGGCGTATGCCCGCAACCTGATGGAACTGGCCAATCAGGAAGGGCAGGTCGATCTGATTTATCCGGAAATCAAACGAATCAATGATGAACTCAACAAGAATGATGTTCTTTTAAAATACATCGATTCCCCGGACCACCGTTCCGCGGAAAAGAAACAGGCCTTGCAGGAAGCGTTCGATCATGATCTGGATGAGTCCGTACTCTACGGATTATTCCTGATCGTCGATACGATCCCGGAAGCAGGCTATGAGTCCAGGCTGATCCATGAGTTTCTGGTCTACTACTATCAGACCAGAGGCATCACATTGGGGACAGCCTACAGCGTCAGGGAACTGGACAAAGGGACTTTATATACCCTGGAAGCTGCCTTTACTCATAAGCTGGAGAGAGCGATCAAGCTTGAAAACAAGCTGGACAAAGACCTGATCGGCGGCGTCAAAGTCGCCATCAACGACAGCGTCTGGGATGGCAGCTACAAAGCCCAGATCAATGAACTGAAAGACAATCTCTTGCAGAAAGAACTCGATGTCAGATCCGACGACATCGGCAAGGAACTGAAAGAAGAGATCGCTTCTTTCAATAAGAGCGATCTGCAGAGACAGACTGCCTATACCATGGGCGAAGTCATCAGCGTGGCGGATGGCGTCGTCAATCTGTCAGGAATCAGTAAAGCCATGGCAGGCGAGATCCTGGATGTGGGAAGCACCAAGGCCATGGTCATGGACCTGCAGGAAAACAAGATCGCCGCGGTTCTTTTAGGCAACGACAGCGAGATCGTAAAGGGAACCAAAGTCGCTTCTACAGGCAAGGTCGCAGAGGTGCCTGTCGGGGATGAACTTCTGGGAAGAGTCATCGATGCATTGGGAAGACCCATCGATGGCAAAGGTCCGATCAAGACCGAACATTTCCGTCCGATCGAAAACAACGCTCCGGGCGTCATCGAGCGCCAGCCGATCGACGAACCGCTGCAGACCGGCATCAAGATCATCGATGCGATGATCCCGATCGGCAAAGGACAGAGAGAACTGATCATCGGCGACCGCCAGACCGGCAAGACCGCACTGGCAATCGATACGATCATCAACCAGAACGGAAGAGACGTCTATTGCATCTATGTGGCCATCGGCCAGAAGAATTCGACCGTAGCGCAGATCATCGAAAAACTCCATCAGTATGGAGCCATGAATTATACGACCGTCATGGTGGCAGGTGCCAGCGAACTGGCTTCTTTGCAGTATATCGCTCCTTATGCGGGCACAAGCATCGCCGAATACTGGATGCATCAGGGCAAGGATGTGCTGATCGTCTATGACGACCTTTCCAAGCACGCCGTCGCCTACCGTACGCTGTCATTGCTGCTAAGAAGGCCTCCGGGAAGGGAAGCCTATCCGGGCGATGTCTTCTACCTGCATTCCCGTCTTTTGGAACGGTCCTGCCGTATGCATGACGATCTGGGCGGAGGATCGATCACGGCTCTGCCGATCATCGAGACCCAGGCAGGCGATATCAGTGCCTACATTCCGACCAATGTCATTTCCATTACCGATGGACAGATCTTCCTGCAGAGCGAACTGTTCAACAGCGGCATCCGTCCGGCCATCGACTACGGACTCTCCGTATCCAGAGTCGGTTCCGCTGCCCAGACCAAGGCCATGAAATCCGTATCCTCTTCCCTGAAGCTGGATCTTTCCCAGTACCAGGAAGTTCTGGATTTCGCCCAGTTCGGTTCCGACCTCGACAGCAATACCAGGAAGCAGATCGATCATGGACGCCATGTGGTCGAACTCTTGAAACAGCCGCAGTATGCCCCATTGGCTACCGCGGACCAGGTCATCCTTCTCTTCGCCAACAAGAACGGGCTTCTCGATGAAGTTCCATTGAAAGATATCAGAGACTATGAAAACGAACTGCTGACGGAAATGAACCATGTCCATCCGCAGATCATGCGACAGATCGAAGAAGAAAAGAAGATCTCCGACGAACTCCATGACCAGCTTCTGGAAATCATTACCGTTTTCACTACGAGATTCAACCTTTTGGAGAGATAAATGGCTGGCCAGATCACCAAGATCCGCAAACGGCTGAAAACCGTCGACTCGACCAAGAAACTGACCAATGCCACCGAACTGGTGGCAACCGTTAAGCTGCAGAAATACAACCAGAAGACCCTTGTAAACAAGCAGTATGCGGCCGACCTGGAACAGTTCATCCGCATCATCTTATCCCATCCTGTGGAAAAAGAAACGAATCCCTATCTGATCAAATCGGATGTGGACAATCCTTTGCATATCGTCATCGCAGCCAATTCCGGACTTTGCGGCAGCTACAACAATGATCTTTTGAAATACGTAGAGGAAAACGTCCCGAAGGATGAACCGATCTTCGCGATCGGCACGATCCCTTTCAACTGGCTGATGAAGAACGGCTATCTGGTAGTCAAAATGTACGACGAGCTCGAAGACCTGCAGCCCAAGATCATGAATTCCCTGATCGACAATATCCTGACCCTCTACGCCAACAACGAGATCAGCGAGATCGATGTGATCTATACCGAATACATCAACACCCTGACCTACCGGCCGACCACAATGAAAATACTGCCGCTGGAAATGGAAACGGAAGCAGAAGATTCCGACATCTACCTTGAACCCAACCGGGATGCCGTACTGAACCGTCTGGTGCCGATGTATGTGTCATCCCAGCTCTATGTCACTTTCCTGCAGGCCAAGACCAGCGAGAATGCCGCCAGACGCAATGCCATGAACACCGCAAACCGCAATGCTGACAAGCTGATCAGCGAGCTTACCCTAAGTTATAACCAGGCCAGACAGGCTGCCATCACCCAGGAGATGAATGAGATCTCCGCTTCGATCAAGGAGGAATCATAATGGACAATATCGGAGAAGTCGTCCAAATCATCGGACCGGTCGTCGACATCCGTTTCAATGAACGCTTGCCCAAGATCTACCATGCCGTCATCATTCCATTCAATGAAAGAAACATCACCTGCGAAGTGGAACAGGATCTCGGAGACAATAAAGTCAGATGCATCGCCTTAAGCCCGACCGACGGACTGACCAGAGGCATGGAAGCCTACGATACAGGCATGGGCATATCCGTGCCGGTTGGAGAGAAGATCGTCGGAAGGATGTTCGATCTGTTAGGAAATCCAATCGATGGACTCGGTCCGATCGAAGATGCCCCGAAATCGGTCATCCATAAGCCTGCGCCATCGTTCGAGGAACAGGAAACCAATGTGGAGATCCTGGAAACAGGCATCAAAGTCGTAGACCTGCTTTGTCCCTATGTCAAGGGCGGCAAGGTAGGACTTTTCGGCGGAGCCGGAGTAGGCAAGACCGTGCTGATGCAGGAGCTGATAAGATCCATTGCCGTCGAACATAATGGCTTGTCTGTCGTGGCAGGCGTCGGAGAACGTACCAGGGAAGGAAATGACCTTTATCTGGAGATGAAAGAAAGCGGCGTCCTGGAGAAGACTGTGCTGGTCTACGGACAGATGAACGAATCTCCGGGAGCCAGGATGCGTGTCGCATTGAGCGCTCTGACCATGGCGGAACACTTCCGTGACGAAGAGAAACAGGATGTCTTATTATTCATCGACAATATCTACCGTTTCTCCCAGGCAGGTTCCGAAGTCAGTGCACTTTTGGGAAGAATGCCGAGTGCCGTGGGCTATCAGCCGACGCTGGCGACCGAAATGGGTGAACTGCAGGAGCGTATCACTTCTACCAAGAACGGTTCCATCACATCCATTCAGGCCATCTATGTGCCTGCCGATGATTTGACCGACCCTGCGCCTGCAACCGCGTTTGCCCATCTTGACGCAAAAACGGTTCTGGACAGAAAGATCGCATCTTCAGGATTATATCCTGCGGTGGATCCTCTGGAGTCATCTTCCAGAGCCCTGGATCCTTTCATCGTTGGACAGGAACACTACGATACCGCATTGCAGGTGCTGCAGATCCTGCAGAAGTACCGCGATCTTCAGGATATCATCGCCATCCTTGGCATCGATGAACTGTCCGAAGAAGACAAGGTCATCGTCAACCGGGCGAGAAGGATACGCAACTTCCTGTCGCAGCCGTTCTTTGTCGCGGAGAAATTCAGCGGCATCGATGGAAGATTCGTCACCATCCGGGACAACATCCGTTCCTTCAAAACCATCCTGAGCGGAGCTTACGATACTTATCCTGAGTCTGCCTTCATCTATGCAGGCACGATCGAAGACGTGGAAGAGAAAGCAGGAAAGAATGCTGTTTAAGGCAGACCTTATCACGTATCAGGGGATCTATAAGACCATTGAGACCGAGAAGCTCAATGTCCCTACTTCGGAAGGAAGAAGGACCATCCTGTCCAATCATGCCCCGATCATGCTGGAACTGGAGATTGGAGTGATGGAGACACTGAAGGATGGCAAGCTTTCGCATTATGCGATCAACGGAGGCGTATTATACTTTAGAAACAACAAGGCTGATCTTGTCTTGAATAACGTGATCGATATTGAAGAGATCAATGTCGAACATGCGAAAGAAGAAAGAGAGAAGGCTTTGAAACAACTGAAAAAAGCCACGAACGAGGCGGAAGAGGCGAGGGCGAACTTCAAGCTGGAGGTGGCGGAAAACTGGCTGAAAGCCGTCGAAAAGTACCTCTAGAAGCACATTTCTATATGACAAAGGAGATCTCGAAATACCAGAGATCTTTTTATATCCTGTTGCACCTATGATTTACCATGTGAATTACGATAATATCGTGATCCCTTGGATAAAGAGTAACTGAAACTGATTTTCAGAATCAGATCAAAACAAGTTCAGTCATCAGACGACAATAATAACGATTCGATCCGTTTTTTGATCTGCTTCTTATACTGCCTGCTGAAATCACTGAGCCGGTAGGATCGGATCCGTTCCTTGACCAGAAGCGGTTCCACGAAACCGTTTTTCACAAGATGAGTCAGTCTGTTGATAGCTGTCCGATTTGTAGTACCTATCACTTTGCTGATTTCGATCGGCGTATACTCGTTCTGATCATGATCGACCAGATACAGCAGTAATTTTTTTTCTTTTGTTTTAAGATAAGAAAGGCTTCCGCTGATGTTTTCTTCATCAGAACTTTCTGATAATTCACATATCTTACGCGAATACAGAAGCACCATTCTTAAGAAATATCTGATCCAGATTTCAGGATGAGGCGGATCATTTCTGCCGTTGTAATATAATGCAGGCAGTCCCATCTGTATCGCTTCATAGTATTCATTCACATCATAAGCAAAATACTCTTCCAAGGAACCAATTCCATTAAATCCGAAACCGTCATGATTCAAAATATAACCGGATAACAGACGCGCCGTCCTGCCATTGCCATCTTCAAAGGGATGAATCGTTACCAGCTGATAATGAACGACAGCCGCAACGATCAAAGGATGATCATCGGTCGTGTTTACATATTCTACCAGCTCATCCAGCAGTTCAGGGATATCGCTATATTCCGGCGGAATATAATCAGGATTTCCTGTCTGAGAATCATAGACTGCAAACAGTACTTCCGGAGGCATCGGACCCCGTAAACCGATCTTTTCTTTTGAAGCTCCTTTTTCAACATATCTCTGAACATCAAGGATCAGTTTCTTTGAGAATGGTTCTTTCTCTTTCGCTTTCTCTTCCAGATAATTCAAGGCAAGATAATAATTTCGTACTTCCTGTTCCGGTTTGAGAAAGTGTTTTCTTTCATCGCGATCGATCACTTCATCGACTTGTGACTGAGAAAGAGGATTGCCTTCGATTTTTGTAGATGCATAAGAACTCTTTTTCTTGGAATTCTTACGCAGTCTATCAGTCAAAGAATGCGAAAGAGCCACAGAAGATACTCTATATCTGTTAAGTTCGATCTGTGTGATATAGTTTAATATTTCGTTGTTTAATACCGATCTGATCATGGTGATGTCCATTCATATTATATCAGAAAATTACATTATTATTTCACTATTATTTCACTATTTTTACAAGAAACAATCCATGGATGAAACATGAATGTATGCTTTGAAATCATCACTTAATTCTTTTGTAATATTCACATAATTCTCAGGTATGCTATCATTAATGTTTGGTAAAGGAGCATTTATGGAAAACTTACTTGAAAAAATAAAAAAGGCATCGGGAAGACTGCAGGACTGCATCAAACGTTTCCCATTCAGCTTTGCGATACTGTGTCTGATCACCGTCGCATCGGCTTATATGATCATAACGGATGAAGATCTATCCAAACTGACGGTCTCTTTGATCATGGCAGGGATGTTCTGTTTCTTGATGGAACTGTCCTTGGAATATGAGATCCACAGGATCAGGTATCTTGTCCCCGCCGTCAGCATCCTCACAGGGCTTCTTGTATTCTTTCTATTGAAGAAATACGAGAACGAATACATCTATACCGCCCTGGCAGGAATCGGCGTTGCCGTGCTGTCCCTGGCCGCTTACGTTTTATATAAAGACAGAGAAAACAGATATCTCTTCTCTTATCTGGCAAAGTCGGCGTTCATCGTATGGATCTTTACAGCCGTCATCCTGGCAGGATTCAGCGTCTGTATCGCTGCCTTCCATTTCCTGATCTTCCATTTCGATGAGATCTGGAAAATCTACAGCATCCTCTTCCTGCTGGTGCTGGGACTCTTCGGGATCACGTTATTCCTGTCCTATGTCCCAAGACCCAACGAAGAAGTATCGGTCCCATCGATCTACCGTACGATTATCCATAAGGCATTGTTCTATATCTATCTGATCCTGATCGGGATATTGTATCTGTATATCTTCAAGATCATCATCACCTGGCAGATGCCGGTAGGGAAGTTGAACTGGTTCGGCTGCTTCGCGTTGCTGTTCTATGTGATCTTCTATCTGTCGGTGGATGAAACGGATGGCAAGGTTCAGGCCTTGTTCAAGACGAAAGGCGCCTATCTGCTGGTACCGGTACTGGCGATACAGCTCTTTGCGATCGTCATAAGATTGAATGCCTATGGTCTCACTACCGCACGTTTCATGTCGCTGATCCTGATCGCGATCGCAGTCGGATACATGCTGTCGGCGATCTTTCATTTCCATGTGTCCAGGTGTTTCCTGTTTATTGCGCTGATCTCTCTTCTGTTCAGCTGTACACCGTTGAACATCTATGACGTACCGAACAAGCTGCAGGAGAACCGTTTAAAGAACGCCTTAAGCAAAGGCGGAGCGCTGGTGAATGGCGTTTTGAACGAGAATGTGGTCATGGAAGCGGAATACCTCGAAGATGCGAAATCCGCCTATGATTATCTGAGATACAGCGATGGAACCAAGAGCTCTTTCTTTGAAACATTCAAAGAATCCAAGATCGCCAAGTCTTTCAGCGATTATTCGTATGAAGAAAAGAATATCCGTTCTTTCTACTACAGCATCGATCTGGAAGGAAGGGATTTCGATATCAGTCATTATTCCGTGCTGCATCTTTTGTCCTATCGGGATCAGATCGGTTATAACGATGAACTGAAAGATTTCTTCCTTTCTCTGGAACAGGAGAAAGAATCTGAATATGAAGAAGATCTTCTGGAATATGAATTCAACGATGGAAGCAAGATCGTTTTCCGTTATATCGATTATGACTATGATTTGAACAGCGGTTCTTTCGATCATCTCTATTGGGAAGGAATGCTGTTGAAATAATCGAAAAAATATACTATAGTTAAGACACCTATGAAGAGCACACGAGGGACAAGCCCGATGACTGTGCAGCAACCTGTAGTATACAAGGTGCTAAAGCTTGAACGATGGGTGACATTGTTTAAAGTGAAGTCTCGTCATAGGATGAGACTTTTTCTTAGGTAGAAAGAAGGTTATATGAAACTGTTTTCCAATGAGATCGTCTTCCGGGGTCATCCGGATAAGGTGTGCGATCAGATTTCTTCGGCGATTTTGGATGAGTGTCTGAGACAGGATGAAACAAGTCGCTGCGGGATCGAGACCGTGGGCGGGAAGGGGATCATCTTTATTACGGGAGAGATCACGACGAAGGCGAAATTCTCGGTAGAAGAGATCGCAAGAAGGGTACTGAGGGATATCGGTTATAAAGATGACTATGACATCATAAACAACATCGGATTACAATCCGAGGATATCGCGTTAGGGACCAATGACGGCGTCATGGGGGCAGGCGATCAGGGGATGATGTTCGGGTATGCGTGTAATGATACGAAGGAACTGCTGCCGACAGCGATGGTGATACTGCAAAGGTTTGCCAGATATTATGATGAGCTGGTTCATACTTATGAGGATTTCTATCCGGATGGGAAAGCGCAGATCACGGGATATTATGATGATGATTTTCATATCGTGAGGATCAAGGATTTTTTGATCTCCTATAATAATGCAGAGAGAAACAGAGAAAAGACAGATAAGATACTGATCGATTATGCAACGGATCTGTGTAGAGAATATGGATTGGAAATAGAAAGATTCCTGATCAATCCGACGGGAAGATTCCTGATCGGAGGATTCGAGGGAGATGCGGGACTGACGGGGAGGAAGATCGTGGTGGATTCCTACCAGTCGTTTTCGAATGTAGGTGGGGGTTGCATGAATGGCAAAGACCCCAGCAAGGTGGATCTGTCAGGGACGTATATCGCCAGGGAGTTTGCGAAGGAGCTGTTAAGGAAGCATCACTTGAAGTGGTGCGAGGTGCAGATCTCGTATGCGATCGGAATGAGAAGGCCGATGGCGATCTATATCGATTCGGATCAGGGGAATCTGGAACCGGAAGAGAGCATGTACCAGAGAGCAGAACCGGGGAATATCATAAGAGAACTGGATATGAAAAAGATATGCTACGAAGAACAAGCGAAGTATGGACATTTTAGGAGATGATAACTATGATATGACAATCATAGAGCATATTATAATTTGATGATTTATTATAAAATATAAAAGAAAGTATACAAATTAGTTACAGATAGATAAGTACCATGGCTAATATCCTTATTTCCATCAAACCCCAATATGTTGAAAAGATCTTCAATGGTTCCAAGCGATATGAATACCGTACCAGGCTTGCTAAACGTCCTGTAGATAAGCTTATCATCTACAGTACATCTCCTGTCATGAAAGTAGTCGGAGAAGCAGAAGTGATCGATACTCTGAAATGCAACCGGGAAGAACTCTGGAACAAAACCAAAGAATACTCTGGAGTAACAAAAGAAGCTTTCAACCGGTATTTCCCTATCGATAAAGACGCCTGTGCCTATGCGTTAGGTAAAACAACGATCTACCAGGAACCAAAAGATCTGAAAGACTACGGAATCAAAGCAGCTCCGCAGAGTTTCATCTATCTATGAATACGGAACGATGGTTATAGTGCTGCTGCTGATCATCGTGTCGGGATAACGCCATCTGATTATCACCCTGAAACTGGAAAAACAGAATCAGTAAGCAGACATCTTATTATCAAGTCAAAAATCATCCACAACCGTGGATGATTTTCTATCTGTTCCTGTATGCTTCTATCACTTTCCTGTCTGCCGGTACCCATTCGATGTTTTCTTCTTCAGGATCGATGAAACGTATCTCGGAATGATCATGCAGTTTCATTTCATCGCTTACCAGTTCACAGATGTAACAGTCCATGACCAGATCGAAAGAATCATAGGAATGCTCGATGGTGCAGAGATATTCCCTGATCCGGATATCCGCATTGAATTCCTCCCTGATCTCCCTGACCAGAGCTTCTTCTGCTGTCTCACCCTCTTCGATCTTCCCACCCGGGAATTCCCAAAGACCCTCATGTTCGCCGTGGGATCTCCTGGCGATCATGATCCTGTCATCCTTCTCTATGATGGCTGCTGCAACCCGCAATGTTTTCCTGTTTTCCCTCGTTTCCATTTCCGTTCTTATTTTAAGCTATAATTGAGATGATGCCAAAATCAAGAAGCGCCAGGATCTGCGAAAGGATCCTGAAAACCGTCGTCATCCCCAAAGGAAAGACCCTGACCGATGTCATTCTGACTTACCGGAAACAGATCGGGAAGCAGCGTTACGATCTTCCTATTTTTCTTAAGATACGCAACGATATCGATGAAATCGAATCTGCCGGTATGGAACTTTTCTATATGAACGTGGAGAGTGAAAGCGATAAGCTGATCATCTATCTTCATGGGGGAGCTTATGTCGAAGAGATGCTGGCGATCCACTGGCTGATGCTGGATCAGATCACTTCCAAGGTCGATGCGACGTTCATCATTCCGGACTATCCTTTGGCTCCGTTCCATGATTTCAAGGAATGCTACGAACAGATGACCGTCTTCTACAAGAAATGTCTCAAATACTATCCGGACAAACAGATCATCCTGATGGGCGATTCCGCGGGAGCCGGACTCTGTATCGGTTTAAGCATGTATTTCGCTCAGAAAGGCCTGAAAACGCCTGACAGGCTGATCCTGCTGTCGCCCTGGGTGGAACTGTCGCTGGAAGATCCCGAGCTGAAGAAATATGAAAAGACCGATCCGACCCTGACCATCAGTGAACTGCAGGTGGATGCACAATACTGGGCAAACGGCACAGATCTGAAGGATTACCGTCTGTCTCCGTTGTATGGGGATGTTTCCTGTCTGAAGAATGTCTATCTTTTTACCGGAAGCAACGAACTGTTCTATCCGGATATATTGAAGTTTGCGGATGTTCTGAAGGAACACGGAGTAAATTACCGGCTGTACATCGGCGAAGAACTGTGCCATGTCTATCCGGCCTATCCGATCCCGGAAGGAAGGGAAGCGATAGAACAGATCTGCGAGATCATCAATGAATGATTTCTTAATAGAATCAGTTCGCTGCCAGGTATCTTATGATCGCTTCTTTCACAAAGCTGTTTAAAGATTCGTTGTTCTGTCTCGCCTTCAGAACAGCCTGCAGATGCAGCTCGGGTCCGATGCGGACATTGAAGGTGCCTTTGCATGGCTTTTCGATCAGCGATTGATCAGGAAAACTGCTGATATAGTCATCTACAGCCTGATGAAAATCCTTTTTCAGTTCAGCAAGCGTATTACCTTCGTAGGATATGGAAGAATTCTGTAAACCGATAATCTTTCCATACAGGATATCATCTTCACTCGAATATTCAACCGATCCGAGATAACCTTTGTATTCCAGATAATTCATAGGTCCTCCTTCTGTTTCAGAAAAGCAACGATTTCTTTGACCATATAAGATTTGATGATATTTGACGGATGAGGCTTGTGCATCCGGAATCTTTTATCATCTTTTGTAAATATGACTCTGGATCCTTCGGCACTTCTGATTTTCGTATAACCGAAATGAGCAAATATCTTAACGACTTCATCGTAAGTCAAATTTTTCGGGTAAGAGCAAAGTCTTGCCAAGAGTTTTTCTATCTGACTCATATTATACTTTTTCCTTTCATTATTAGCAACTGAATATAGTTGCTAAATATAAAACCTATCTATACATTATTCACACAAAAACAAGCGATTCCTCATATAAACGGAATCGCTTCATGTTTTGTTATGGAAATCCATTCAGACAGGATCAATGATTGACGATTGCTTTCCTGACTGTCGATACAGGGATGATATAGGTCAGGTTTCCCATGTTTAAACGGATGAAACCGTAATGTTCATAAAACGATGCCGATGATTCTTTGGCATCGACGATGATGAAATAGATGCCGGTGTGTTCAGATAGGCGGACGATCTTCAGCAAAGCGTTTTTCAGTAGCGATGAACCGTATCCTTCGTTCTGGAAGCGTCGATCGATTGCCAGTCTGGCGATCCTGATGCAGGGAATCGGATATTTCGGAAGTCCTTTCGACAGTTCTTTCGGTGTATTCTCAAACATGATCTGCGCATTGGAAAGCGTATAGTAGCCGATGATGTGGTCATCTTCTGTACAGACGAAAGTCTTGCCGATATCTTTCTTATCGTTCTGTTTCGCGTATTTCCGAATGAATTCATTCAGTTCATCGCTACCGCAGTCGAAAGCATCGATCGTTTCCTTGCTCGTGTCCTGTATCGAAACAAAATTCATTCAAAAAGACCTTTCAGCTCCTCGTTGGGTTCCGGACTGTTTTCCAGCAGCCGGTAGATCAGATCCCGATCGCTTTCCGACAGAAACAGCGTTTCATTTTCACGGATATCCTGTCTTGCCTGACTGAGGCAGACCGAAGTGATATAAGCCGTCAGCGACAGATTCTTGAGCTGTGCAGCCTGCTCCAGCAGTTCCTTGTTTTTATCATCTACCCGAAGATCGATCCTGTTGTTTTTCATGATGATTGTCATAAGATTCCTTTCAGACACATTATACATTTATATGTGTCAAATGTACACACAATTAGAGCAAGCACGAGATAAGTTCCTATACATTATTCACACAAAAACAAGCGATTCCTCATCGCTTGTTATATTTATCTGATTTGTTAAGAATATCTCAGCAGTTGCCTTTCTTGAATTCCTGCATCAGGGTGGAGGTCAGAGTCAGAGGATTTTCATCCAAAGCGATTTCTTCTTTCGTGATCCATTCGGCTTCCGAAAGTTCCACATGATCCACATGCAGGGTATCATCGCCATCCAGTTTTGCGAAATAGCCCAGCAGCAGTCCTCCATCGACGCCCCAAGGCTGGCAGCCATAGTAGCGGATGTCTCTGATACGGACTCCCACTTCCTCCATGACCTCGCGCTTGCAGGTCTCTTCCGGTGTCTCGCCGATCTCGCAGAATCCCGCGATCAGGGCGTAATTCCTGTAGACCTCTCTGGCATATTTCGATACCAGCAGCTTGTCCCCATTCGTGACCGCCACAATGATGGCAGGAGAGATCCTTGGATAGAAGACCATCCCGCAGGCATCGCAAACCAGAGCCCGTTCCCTGTCGCTGTGACGCAAAGGCTTGCCGCAGCAGGAACAGAAACGGTTCGTCAGGTACCAGTTCAGCAGATGATGTCCTGTCAGTGCTGCGAAGGCTTCGGTTCCTTTCAGGATGCGGATCGCATTACGGATATGGACATGTTCCAAATCGGGAAGATCGTGGTAGCTCATGAAATAAGGCTGATCATCGATCGTAAACAGGAAACGGTATTCGTCCGGAAGCTGATCTTTGACCTGTCTGTACAAAGGAAGATGATCGTTCATCAGCAGAAGATTCTTGTGCGCATCTCCGATGATGATTGGATCGTTGTCCGAGATCTTTCTGTCTTCGTAGACCAGCGAATATCTGGCGGGTAAGATATCTTGTATCATAAAAACAGTATATAAAAAAAGACCCGGTTTTTAAACCGGATCTTCTGTAAATCATGGGATGATTTCTAGTAGCCCATCATATGTGCCAGTACCGAGAACAGGCCCGACGCGCTGACCAGACCGTTGCTGGAAACGGCTGTAGGCGCTGCCTGATTCAGGATGTTCCATAAGGTCTGATACTGGGAATTGTTGTTGTAGTTGCCATTGACGAAATTCATCAGATTCGACAGGCTCGAGTTGTTCCCGTAACCGCTGGTCAGACCCAGGAAGTTGCCCAGACCGGAACTGGTGTTGTAGGTATTTCCGAACAGGCCGGAAGAATAGCTGTTTCCGAACAGGCCGTTGGAATAGCTGTTGTTGCCGAAGAGGCCGTTGGAATAGTTGTTTCCGCCCAGGACATTGAACAGACCGCTGTTGTAGCCGGTATTGTAGCCCAACAGGGAACCGAGAAGACCGATCGCGGAATTGTTGTAGGTGTTGGAATTCTTTCTCTTGAAGAGTTTCAAAAGAACGATCAGGATCAGGATCTCCTTGAGATCCAGTTTGCCATCGAACAAGGCTCTTACCGCCGGATTGGCAGACGCTCTGGTACCGCCGACACCACCGACATAATTCAGCAGGTCTTTGGCATCCAGGCTTCCGGAAGAAGCCAGGAACAGTTTAACTGCCGGATTTTCTGTGAGTTCATGGGAAACCTGCTGCAGTTCGTTCTTGTCGACATTGCCCAGGATATTGACCAGCGGATTGACGGTTCCGCCTCTGGTCATATCGCCGGAATCGCCGTTCAGCAGCTGATTCAGGATCTCAGGATTCTGGTCGATCGCTGCCAGGACTTTATTTGTATTGTTATTCATGAAATGCTCCTCCTGATTTGATTATACAATGAAGAGAACGGATAAAAACGAAGAAATATTGCTAAAATGAAAAGGGAGGCACAGAGGATGAAAATAGGCGTGATCGGAGCCGGAACATGGGGTACGGCATTGGCCAGATTGCTGGCGAACAAGGGTTATGAGGTTACGGTTTATTCCGTGATCGAGCAGGAACTGAAGGAACTGTCAAGAACCAGGGCACATAAGAATCTGCCGGGGGTGGAGATTCCTGAGAGCATCGCATTCACTTCGGACAAGAAAGAACTGTGCGATGAGAAAGATATCCTGCTGAATGTCGTTCCATCCGTGTTCGTGCGTTCGACCATCGAAGGACTGAAGGATTTCATCAAAGAGGGGCAGGTTATCGTGGATGCCACCAAGGGCATTGAGACAGGAACGCTGTTTACGATGTCGCAGGTGATCAAAGATGTATTGAAAGATAAGAATGTGAAAGTCGTTGCCCTGAGCGGACCGACCCATGCCGAAGAGGTATCGAAAGACCTTCCGACCACCATCGTAGCCGCATGCGAAGATCAGGAAACGGCGCAGTATGTGCAGAATATCTTCATGACCGACAATATGCGGGTCTATACGAACGAGGATGTGCTGGGTGTCGAACTGTGCGGTGCCTTGAAGAATATCATTGCTTTGGCTTGCGGCATTTCGACCGGTCTGGGATTCGGGGATAATGCGAAAGCAGCCATCATGACAAGAGGCATGGCAGAGATGATCCGTTTGGGCAAAGCCTGCGGAGCGAAACAGGAGACTTTCAGCGGACTGGCAGGGATCGGGGATCTGATCGTTACCGCCACCTCCATGCATTCAAGAAACAATCGCTGCGGCATCCTGATCGGTCAGGGAGAAGATCCGCGTATGGCCATGCAGGAAATCGGCATGGTGGTCGAGGGCATCAATGCTTTGCCTGCCGCGATGGAACTGATGGAGAAACACCAGGTAGAGATGCCGATCATCCGGATGGTCCATGGGATCGTCAATGAAGGGGTCGATCCAAGAGAAGCCGTCATCGAACTGATGCGACGGGACAAGAAGAATGAGATCAATTACTGATATGGATAAACAGATAGAGAACGAATACAAGATAGAGAGTATCGAGAACTTCCGTGATCTGGGAGGAATACGGACGAACGATGGGAAAACCGTGAAAAAAAGGAAGCTCTTTCGCAGCGCCGCTCTTCATGATGCGAGCGAAGAAGATATCCGCAGGATAAAAGAACTGGGGATCGATACGATCATCGATTTCCGGTCCTGTCGGGAAGCCGATGTGCACAGGGATCCTGAAATCGATGGCGTCGCCTACTACAATCTCAGTCTTTTCAGAGAAAGAGAAAGACATGAAGGGGTGGAACGTACCGATAACGATGAACCGTTCTATGAGATGATGATCAAGGCATCCTACGATCATCCGACACGGTTTGCAGAGCATCTTTCCAGCGCCTACCGCAATCTGGTCAGCGACGAAGTAGCCATTGCGGGTTATACCCGTTTCTTTGAGATCCTGGCTAGCGAGGAATGCGACAAAGTCCTGTGGCACTGTTCCGCAGGAAAGGACCGTACGGGGATCGCGGCGGTACTGCTTCTGGAGGCATTGGGCGCGGACCGGCAGATGATACGGGAGAATTATCTTTTGACTAACCTGCATCTCGGACGCACCTTGAATGAGATCCTGGGGAAGGTCGATGAGCTTGCCTCAAAACACGAGAACTACGAGATCATCCGCGATTCGTTTAAGACCGCGTTATCTGCCAGCGAAGACTTCATCGATACCTGTTACGAAACGATGAAGGAACAGGCGGGATCTCCTTTGGAATTCCTGGAAACGTATCTGCACGTCGATGAAGAGATGCGCAAGAAACTGAAAGAGAAATACTGCGAGTAGAAGGATACGGACATGTTTTTTCTGATGGGTGTCACACAGAAAAGAGAAGATCTTGATTTCATTCAGATGGTGACCTGCGATGTCTGCGGTGCCTATGGCCGTTACGATGTCTATGTGATCTATTCGGTGCTTACTCTTTTCTTTCTTCCTGTATGGAAATGGAATCGGAGGTATTATGTGGAAACAAGCTGCTGCCATTCCTTGTATGAGCTCGACAGCGAGGTGGGAAGAGGGATCGAGAATGGAACGGTCACAATGATTCAGGAAGATGATCTTGTGCTGATCCGGGGAAACCGTTCTTCCTATAAGAAATGCGGATACTGCGGATATGAGACGGAGGAAGATTTCGATTACTGTCCGAAATGCGGGAACCGTTTCTAGAAACAGATAATCAATCGATAAAAAATATCCACCATGACGGTGGATATTTTGTATGAACAGATTGTTTCGCTTTATCCGTTGGTTTCCATTTCGATGACTTTACGGAACTGGGTCTCGTAGAGTTCCTTGTAGACGCCATTCATCGCGATCAGTTCCTCGTGCTCGCCTTCTTCGACGATCTTGCCTCCGGAGATGACCAGGATCTTGTCTGCCTGCAGTATCGTGGACAGACGGTGGGCGATGACGATGGAAGTGCGGCCCTGCATCAGGACATCCAATGCTTTCTGGATGGAGCTCTCGGAGATGGAATCCAGGGCGGAAGTCGCTTCATCGAGGATCAGGATCTTCGGATCTTTCAGGATGACACGGGCGATGGACAGCCTCTGCTTCTCGCCGCCGGACAGTTTCAGGCCGCGGTTGCCTACCTGGGTATCATAGCCATCCGGCTGGGAAACGATGAAATCGTGGATATTTGCGATCTTGCAGGCGTTTTCGATTTCTTCCTGGGTCGCGTCTTTCTTGGCAAACAGCAGGTTCTCCCGGATGCTTCCATTGAACATGTATGCTTCCTGCGTGACCATACCGATGCTTTGACGCAGATAGGTCAGATCGATATCGCGTACATCCGTGCCGTTGATCTTGACCGCGCCTCCCTTGACATCATAGAGTCTCGGCAAGAGATTCACGACCGTAGATTTGCCGGAACCGGATGGACCGACGATCGCATACATCTTGCCGGATGGCACATGGAAGGAGAGATCTTTGATCAAAGGAACGTCTTCCAGATAATAGAACTCGACATCTTCATAGGAGATTTCCGTCTTTTTATCGAAGGAAGGCTTGATGACGACGCGTGCATTCTTGACCGCTGCCTCCATATCCAGATAGCCAAAGATCCTGGTGAAGAGCGCCATCGAACGGGTCATATCGACGGAAACATTCAGCAGGCTTTCGACCGGACGGTAGAGACGGTTGATCATATTGACGGTCGCCGTGATCGTACCCACGGTCAGCGCAGTATCGTTCATCTTGATGATGAGATAGCCGCCTGCCAGATAGATCAGCAGCGGTCCGAGGTTGGTGAAGATACCCATGATGACCCGGAACCAGCTGCCGGCTCTTGATTCTTTGGTCTGCAGTTCGGTGACTTCTTTATTGGTCTTGCGGAATTTCTCGTTGATGTATTTTTCCTGCGTAAACAGTTTGATCAGGAGAGATCCCGATACGGATAACGATTCATTGATGATGTCGTTGAGTTCGTCGTTCTTGGCCTGGGATTCCGACAGCAGCTGCCAGCGCGATTTACCGGCTGATTTGGTCGGCAGCACCAGCAATGGAATAACCAATATTCCGATGATTGACAGCTTCGCATCGATCTTGAACAGGGCAACGATGGTGGTCAGGACCGTACAGACATTGGAAACGATATTAGTCAGCGTATGGCTGATGACCGAGGAGACTCCGGAGATGTCGGAGTTCATTCTCGTGATGATGTCTCCCTGTTTCTCGGAAGTAAAGAAAGAATGCGGCATGGTCTGGAGATGTTCGAACATCTCGTTTTTCATGTCGTAGACGATCCTTTGCGAGATCCAGCTGTTGATGTAGGTTTCGAAGACGCCGACGATATTGGAAGCCGCCAGCGTGACGATGGCCAGGATGACCAGCTTGATCAGCAGTTCGAAGTCTTTGCCCAGGATCGCTTTGTCGATGATCTGGGCCGTGATCAGGGAAGGCAATAAACCCATCACGGAAGAAAGGATGATGATTGCAAAAACGATCAGAAGCTGGAACCAATAGGGTTTCAGATATTTCAATATACGGAAGATCAGTTCTTTGGTGACCTTGGGGGCATTCTGTTTTTCTTCGTCGGTCAGAAAGCCTCGCGGTCCGAATCGCATACGTGTCATAGTTGCTCCTTCAGCGATACTGCGGTTCCCCGGTCAGTATCTTTAATAATTCAAGTTTATCAGTTTTTTCTTTCAGTTCCTCATATGTCCCTGCAGTGAACTCTTTTCCATCGTAGACCGGAGACATCGAAGTCGAAACCAGCGTATATTCGCCTTTATCAGCCATGTGCGATCCCTGCCAGACGCCTTTCGGTACCAGGATCTGCGGTTCTTCGCCTTTGAGAAGATCCTTTCCCAGGTATTTTATTTCGCAATGGTCCTCGTAGATCAGCAGCATCTCCAGGGCCGGACCATCGTGGTAGTACCAGACTTCATCCGCGTCCAGCTTATGCATGATCGAGCAGCAGTCCGGGGTAAGCAGATAGTAAATCGTTCCATAGATCTCCCGTCCGTCGACTTCTTCGCCGCGGTAGAGTTCGTTGATGAAACCGCCTTCCCCGATCAGGGGCTTGAGATCCAATGCCTTGATCACCTCTTCCTTGGTCATGATTCGTCCTCCACTTCGTTATAGAAATAAGGCGCCAGGGAAACGCCGCAGTCGACCGTGAGGATCTGTCCGGTCACGGCGCTGGCCAGATCGGAAGCAAAGAAGACCGCGGCCTTGCCGATCTCGGAAGGATCGACCAGACGATGCAACGCGGAACGTTCCTGGTAACTTTCCGTCCAGCCCGGGATCCATTTCTCCTGGCCTTCCTTGTAGATGAGACCCGGAGCGATGCAGTTGACGCGGATCTCAGGTCCCAGCTCATAAGCCAGGCATCTTGTTTCCATCTCGATGGCCGCCTTGGACATGCCGTAGTGGATCAGCCGTACGGCCGGATTGGTCGCATTGATGGAAGAGATATTGATGATGGAACCCTGTTTCATGGCTTTGGAAATGGCTCTGCTTAAGAAGAAGACGCCTTTGGTGTTGATATCCATCATGTTGTCGTAATCCTGTTCGCTCATCGTATCGAAGGAACGGGCGGGATAGATGCCTGCGTTGTTTACCAGGACATCGATACGTCCGAAGTCTTTCATGATCCGATCGATCAGCACATCGATCTCTGAGAGATCGCCCTGATTGAACTGATAGCCTTTGATCTTAAGATCGGAGAATTCGTTCAGCAGTTCTTCCGGTGCGGAATGATTGTAGGTAAAAGCGATATCTGCTCCGGTTTTGGCGAATTCTCTGACGATGGATGTCCCTGCGCCGGATGCGCCTCCGGTGATGAGAACGGTCTTTCCTGTAAAGTCGATGTTCATAGAGCCTCCTTAAATGAATGGATAGATCAAGAGTCCCGCAAGTCCGCATCCCAGCATCAGTAGGATGGGATTCACATGGTATCTGCGTAGGATAAATAATGCGATGAGAAACAATCCGATCGCTACAAAATCGAAACCGCAGCCGGCCCGGATCGTGTTAAGAAGGATGCTTATCGTGGTGGAAGCGATGAGCGCAACCACCATGCTTCGCAGTCCGGATACGGCGCCGTTGACCAGTGTCAGGTCGCGGTAGCGCTTGTAAAGATATGCCGGCAGAAGCGTTATGAGACAAGACGGAAGGATCGTACCGATCGTAGCTGCGATCGCTCCGGGAACGCCCGCCATCCGGATGCCCACGAAGGTTGCCGCATTGATCGCGACCGGACCCGGTGTCAGTTCATCGATGGCCACGATATCCGCAAATTCGCTGTAAGTCATCCAATGGCGTATCGTTACGATCTGCTTCTCTACCAGCGATACGGAAGCATAGCCTCCTCCGAAGCTCAATATCCCGATCTGCATGAAGGTCCAGACGATTTCCAGAAGAAGCTTCATTCGGCACCTGCTTTCTTCAGCAGCAGGACTTTGACGATGCCTGCTATGGCACAGAACAGCGCCAGGTACAGGATACTGATCTCCGTATAGCGTACGATGATGAAAGAGAGTATCAGCAGAAGATAGGAAAGAACGCTCTTCTGCTTCGTGAGATTCAGAAACAGATCCAGGGTTACACTGATAAGCAACGCGCATACTCCTGCCTGCATGCCTTTCATGACGAAACGGAGGATCTGATTGTCCGCAAAGAATCCGTAGCAGGTCGCCACGATGGACATGATGACAAGCGGAGGCAGCACCGTACCCAGCATGGTCAGCAGCCCTCCGGCGATTCCCGCCATATGATAGCCCACCAGCACCGATGTATTGATCGCGATCGCTCCCGGCGTGGCCTGGGCGATCGACAGAAGATCCAGCATCTCTTCTTCGCTCAGCCACTGGTACCGGTTCACAAAAATATCTTTCATGACAGATACGATCGTATAGCCTCCCGAAGTGGAGGCGGAGATCAGAAAACTTGTCTTGAAAAGCTGCCGCAATACATGAGACCGGTCGGATTCATTCATAGGTATATTATAAATGAAAAAGCGGACCGTAGTCCGCTTGCGTTTCTTATTTCTTCTTGTTGAGTTTCTTCAGTTCGGCAGCGATCTCTGTGAGAAGCTTGACTTCCTCGCTTGGCTCCGGATCCGCTTCCGCTTCTTCCTCTTTTGGTTTCGCCAGTTTTTCTTTTGCCGTGTTGATCGCTTTTACGACGCTGAACAGGCAGAGTGCGGTGATCAGGAACGAAATGACCGCATTGAGGAAATTGCCGATCATGATCTGACCCAGTTTCAGGTCAGAGAAATCGGTCTGCGAACCCAGCAGCATGCCGATGATTGGCGTAAAGATATCCGCAACCAGCGAATTAATGATGTTGGAAAAGGCACCGCCGACGATCACGCCGACCGCCATATCCAGCAGATTGCCGCCTACCGCAAATTCCTTGAATTCTTCAATAAATTTCTTCATGTTAGATCCCCCTTGACAAGTCTATTATAACCCAATTGTTTACCGATGATCAGCAGGACTGAAAAGTGCAGGGATCTCATGGTATAATCGGTAACGGAGAATACAAAGATACGATGATGAAAAAAGTCAGACAGCTGTTTATGATTGAGGTAGGAACTTTTCTTTTTGCGTTTGCCATCGGCATGTTTGTTTTGCCGGGAAACATTCTTTCCGGAGGCGTGGCAGGTATCACGAACCTGTTTTCGTCGTATGTTCCGATCGATGAAGATATCATGACGATTCTCATCAATACGTTTCTGTTTGTGATTGGAAGCATCTTTCTTGGGAAAGAGTTTTTCCTGAATACGCTGGTGTATTCGGCTTCTTATCCCGTCATGCTTCTGCTGGTAACGAGGCTGTTTCCTGTCTATGAGATCGATACCCTGCTGGCGGCACTGTATGGGGGCCTGATCGGCGGGATCGGGGTAGGGATCATTTTCCGTAATGGCGGTTCTTCCGGTGGTACGGATGCTTTGGCGCTGATCCTGGAGAAGTATTTCCGTGTCAAGGTGAGCCGGACGATCATGGTGCTGGATGCTTTGACGGTCATTGCGGGTCTGTTTATCTATGGCATGAATGAGGTGCTGATCGGTCTGATCAGCGTGTATCTGTGTACGACTGCTATGGAGCGGACGATGAATATCTATAATGGCGTTTCGGCGCAGAAATTCGAGATCATATCGGATCAGTATGAGATCATCTCCAAAGAGGTCCATGAGATTGTGAAACGGGGTACGACGATCGTGGATATCGAAGGCGGCTATACCGGGGATAAGAAAAAGATGCTGGTGGTGGTCGTGTCGGAAGACCAGTATGAGGCGATCCGGGAGATCATCGATCGGAACGATCCGAATGCTTTCGTGATCATTTCGGAAACCAAGGATGTGAATGGCGAAGGCTTCACGTATGAAGTGAGAATGTGATCAATAAAGATAATCACGAAATATAAAAACGGTCATCTGAAGTGTACCCCGATTAGTACACTTGATTAAAAACGGCTTATGAATGAAACTATCTCCGAAAGGAGGTAGTTTTTCTTATGGCTAGGAAAGGACAGAAGTTCAACAGGTATGATCCAGAATTCAGGGAAATGATTCTTAA
>JAFYHQ010000021.1 GCA_017539105.1 Erysipelotrichaceae bacterium | reverse complement strand
TATCTGATCAGTATTTCTTCTTTTTCAGTTCCTCGAAACCGAACGGTTTATCCAAAGGGCTGTCGCTTGTCACATAAGTGTCGCCCTTTTTATATGCGTAATGATTGTCGGTATGGATCACATGCTCGTGTCCGTAACCGTCAACAAACCTCCGGTCTCCCCGAAAGGTATCCGACCACTGTTCATTCATCTTGTCGTGCGTCTTTTTTGCATTCTCATAGGAACTGTTGTGGATCGCCGCGATCTCATCCTGCGTGTTTCTGATGTAATCAAATGTACGCGCATCATTCTCTGCTTTCCAGCGACGGTACTCCGCCCAGATCGCTTCGATCTTGCGCTGTTCCTCTTCGTCGACCTCAGGCTTCTGCACAGGTGTGTCTTTCTTTTCCATCCGTTCTCTCACATCGTTCCAGACATCCTCGCAGATCTGCACATTGTGCCTGACCACCGGCAGGAAGATCTGTTCATAGGCAAAGTCGTAATCCTCTTCCAGACAGTCCATCCCCAGTTCCTGATCGACATCCCATTCGACCTGCTGTTCGATGAACTGCACATAGCGGTCGTTATCTTCATCATAGAGACAGTTCGGGTAAAGACGCAGCAGATCTTCTTCGCTCAATCCGGTCGTGTCGATCGTTTTCTCTTTGATGACATACTTGGATGTCAATAGGGCCGAATTCATATAATAATGCTTCCGGCCATCCTGCGTATAGGTATAGACACTGATGCCTCTTGCGTAATACGCATCGATCAGTCTTCTTCCTTTTTCCTTTTCTTTCTCAAGTTCTATTTCATACATCTTTCTTGTATTGACATCGTTGCCGGAGAAAGGGATATGCTCCACAAAGGCCAGGTCCTGCTTGTCAGAGAAATGTTTTAATGCCTCTTCTTCCAGATACATTTCCAGGCCTATGGTTTTCTTATGCAGCTGCCCCGTTTCATCGATGGTTCCATCCGCACGGGGATGCAGCTCGTCATCGAGATAAGAAGTCATGGAATGGTAACGGATGCTGCAGCTTCCATCCGGAGCGTTGTTCGTGATCTCGAAAACATCCGGCATGCAATAGCCTCCGCAGGCATCCTCATAGCGATCGATCGTACTGCTCCATCCTTCCGGTACCAGCATCTTCACATACTGTTTTCCGGTCTTTTCGCTATAGATCGTCAGTTCATTCAGTCTGATCATTTCATGGTTCATAACAATACTCCTACATATACTTTATCATTCTTTTGATTTAACATTGAAGTATGGAAAATAGATTGAACATATGCAGGACGCAGATCCGTTTCGATGAAGAGACCTATCGCTATCTCGATGCAATTTCGGATCATCCGTTAGGGGATGCTTATATCTTTTCGAAAGTATTTGTTTCTTTCGGGAATTTTGATGCCTTTCTGAAGGAAGGAATGATCGGTTTATCGGAAGAGTTCATCTTGAAAACGGAAGAGTTTTATGACGAGGCTTTCTTTGAAGAACATAACCTTGTTGCGATGTTTTCGGATGAAAGAAGCGGATCCAACAGGCTTTCTTTGAAAGAAGTTGAGACTGAGGGAGATGTCATCAAGCTGCAGATCGGCAGGGAACGGGGTCTGACGATGGACATGGCTTATCTTTTCCTGTTTTACGTGGTTGAGGGGAAAGACATCCTGACATCCGAAGCAAGCATCGAAGATCAGCCTGTGGAACTGTGGTAAGGATAGGAATGGTCAGCAGAACATATCTGTACTGAAAAAACTGTTCCGGCTTGAAGCATTCGCAAACTGTATTTTCATATTTCACATATTCAGCAAATAAATAATGAAATGTGACAGTTTGACATTGAACGAAAATCGAATTCATGTTAATAGTAGATTAAGTGTCGGTTTCCGGCAGATGGATGTTGGATGTGCAGATTGATGCGGGCCCTCACTTTTTCTTTTTCCATAGAATGAAGTATCTGTATATCGATGAGTCAATGGATGAAATGAATTTTATTGTAGGGGGAATCCTGACAGGGAGCGAGCAGGAAATGCTCATGGCATATAAACAATTCAAGAAATCTATCGATAGTATTCCGATGAACAGAAAATAGAAAGAAAAAATCACATACATATTTAAAGGGACCCTATTGGATCATTCCTATCAACATATCAAAAGAAAACTGCTTGAAAAACTCAATACATTTGATTGTCAAGTCATTTATTCATCTGTGCGGATGATAGATAAATGGAACCATAAAGATAGAGAAAACACATATATCAAACTATTAAATAATATAGTTAGTTCTATAGATGACGATGTTTTAATCATCACTTTTGATGCGTTTGGCAATTCAAGATTCGAACAGGATGTAATAAATAGAATACAGAATAATTAAAACGTGATATCGATTTCATATGACCTGTCATACAATAGCAAAGGTCTGCAGTTTGCAGATAATGTCTGTGGAGTTATCCGTAGATATCTTTCCGGTAATGACACAGCAGGCTTTTATGAGATTATCAAATCGATTGTAATTAAAACCTGACATATACATAGGAGTTATTTCCACGAAGAACAGAATGCATTATGTTAAAATGAACCTGTATGCTGAAGCGTTTCTTTTCTTACTATAAACCGTATCTCAAGACATTCATCCTGGATATGACCTGCGCCTTAGGCAATTCAGCCATAGGCATCGTTTATCCGATCATCACGAGATACATGCTGAATGATCTGATTCCGAATAGAAAGTCGGAACTGATCATCCGTTTCGGCATTCTTTTGCTTCTGGCATACATCCTGAAGATGATCATGAAATACTGCGTGGACTACTACGGTCACATGGTAGGGACCCATATGCAGGCAGATATGCGAAGACAGCTCTTCCACAAGCTGGAACAGCTGCCATTCTCTTTTTACGACGACAACGAGACCGGACAGATCATGTCGCGGATCACTTCGGATCTGCAGGAGATCTCCGAACTGGCTCACCATGGTCCGGAAATGGCCGTGATGTCCACGTTCTCTCTGGTCTTTTCTCTGATCTATCTTTCCAGGATCAATCTGACGCTTTCTCTGATCATTTTCTCGTGTTCCCCATTCTTATTGCTGATTACGATGTTCGTGCGTAAGAAGCACCTCAAATCGTCCAGGAGAGCACGTAAATCGCTGGCCATGATCAATGCGGACGTAAACTCTTCCGTTTCGGGCATACGTATCACGAAAGCCTTCAACAATGCGGAAATCGAGATGGCCAAATTCGAAAAAGGAAACAAAGCTTTCGTCGAATCCAAGAAAGGTCAGTATTTCACCATGGCCATCCAGCATGCTACGACCATCTTCGTGACTGATGTCTTCAATGTGGTATGCCTGATCAGCGGAGGCTATTTCTTATACAACGGACTGATCACATTCGGAGATTATTCCTCTTTCATCGTCTCGATCGGTTTCTTTACCAGTCCGATCCTGCAGCTGGTTTCCTGGATGGAACAGTTCAACGACGGCGCGACCGGATTCGAGCGTTTCGTGGAAATCATCGACCTGCCGGTGGAAGAAGACAGGGAAGGCGCCAGAGACTACAAGCGTCTCAATGGCGATATCCGTTTCGAAGATGTCTGCTTTGCCTACAATCATGAGGATGATAGGGAGATCCTGCAGAACGTGAGCTTTACCGTTCCGAAAGGAAAGACCGTCGCTCTGGTCGGACCAAGCGGAGGAGGCAAGACGACGATCTGCCATCTGCTTCCGAAGTTCTACCATGCGGACAGCGGCCGTATCACCATCAACAACGTCGATATCGAAGACATCACGATGCATTCCTTGCGCGAGCATATCGGAATCGTCCAGCAGGATGTGTTCCTGTTTTCGGGGACTTTCTATGAGAATATCGCTTACGGAAAGGAAGACGCTTCCGAGAAAGAGATCATCAATGCCGCCAAGAAAGCCAATATCTACGACTACATCATGTCGCTTCCGGAGGGTTTCGATACCCAGATCGGGGAACGGGGCATCCGCCTGTCGGGAGGTCAGAAGCAGCGTCTTTCGATCGCCAGGGTATTCCTGAAGAATCCTTCCATCCTGATTCTGGATGAAGCCACTTCTTCTTTGGATAACGCCACGGAAGCACTGATACAGGAAGCTTTGAACAGCCTCAAGAAAGGCCGCACCACCATCGTAGTCGCCCACCGTCTTTCGACCATCCGCAACGCGGACAAGATCCTGGTCGTGTCAAACGGAAAGATCATCGAAGAAGGCGATCATGAAACGCTGATGAAGAAGCGCAACGGCTTCTACAAGCGTTTATACAACTCCCAGTTCATCGATGTCGATCATGGGATCAATGAATTGTTTACCTAGGTCCTTACGGGCCTTTTTTCGTTATAATAGGGATAGGAGACATATTATGAACTATACGATAGAAAATGAATACCTGAAAGCGGAAATCAGCGATCTGGGTGCGACGCTGGTGCGTTTCATCAGCAAGAAAAGCGATACAGATGTGATCCTCGGTTTCAATCAAGAAGAGGATTATCTGAGAAACTACAGCTGCTACTTCGGAGCGACCGTAGGAAGGAACGCGAACCGGATCGGCAATGCGAGATTCACGCTGAATGGAAAAGAGTATCAGCTCACCGTCAACGACAACATGAATCAGCTGCATGGCGGCGGCATCAACGGCTTCAGCTTCAAGCGCTGGAAAGCGATCGAAGAAAAAGAAGATATGGTGAAATTCTCCTATCTGTCCGAAGATAGAGAAGAAGGCTTTCCTGGCAATCTGCTTGTGACGGTCACTTACCGTCTGGAGGGAAAGAAACTTATCTTCGAATTCTCCGGCAGCAGCGATCAGGATACGCTGTTCAACATCACGAACCACTCTTATTTCAATCTGGGAGACAAGGATATCATGGAACACGTCTTGCAGATAGGTACGGACAAATATTCGCCAACCGATGAATATGCCCTGACTCTTGATGAAGTCAGCACGACAGTCGGAACGCCATATGATTTCCATGAACCGACAAGGATCAGAGACAATCTTTCCCAGCTTCCTTCCGGCATCGACAACAACTATGTCTGGGAAACCATGGGCGAGAAGAAGATGAGTACCTTGAATTATGGAAAGCTGACTTTGAATATTTATTCCGATCTGCCGGATATGCATGTGTATACGTCCTATGGACTGAAGACCGACACCGGGAAATATGGGGAGCCTTACGGATACTACAGCGGGATCGCCATGGAATGTCAGTATTATCCCAATGGGATCAATTATGGAGAGAAGTATCTTCTGCCTGTTTTAAAGAAAGACGAGATGATGTCTCATTATATCGTTTATGAACTGATCGAGGAGGACTAGACATGGAACTGCAGGAACTGTTTCTAAAAAGAAGAAGCGTACGGGCATATGAAGATGGCATTACGGAAGAAGAACTGAAGGCGATCGTGGAAAAGGTGCTTCTTGCGCCATCCTGGAAGAATTCGCAGACCAGTCGTTACTATGCGGCAGTGAGTCCGGAAGCGGTACAGGAAGTCTATGAAGCTTTGCCGGGTTTCAATCAGAATTCGACAAAGAACGCGGCGTTTATCGTTTCCGCTTTCAAAAAGGGCATCGTCGGTGTCCCGGGTCCCGAACAGGATCAGATCGGCAGCTACGATCTCGGTCTGCAGAACGCATATCTTTTATTGCAGGCGAAAGAAGCGGGCTATGATACGCTGATCATGGGACTGTTTGATGAAGCGAAACTGAGAGAGGTCTTTGCGATTCCGGAGGATGAGAAAATCACGGTAGTGATCGCGATCGGCAAAGGCGCACAGGAACCTGTCCTGAGGCCTAGAAAGAGCCTGGAAGAGATTCTGGTCATCAAGTAAGCCGTTTATGAGCGTCATTGCGACCGTTTATATTCCCGAAGGCATCATCATGGCTGCGGACAGCCGGGTCACCGGTTCTTTCAGGCATGGCGAAAGCAATATGGTGGACCGTTATACGCTGAGCGACAACGGACAGAAGGTTTTCCTTCTGACAAAAAAGAGAGTTGGCATTTCTGCCTGCGGCAACGCCGAGATTGGCAGCCAGACCGTTGCGGATTGCATCCGCGAATTCGAGAGCGCTCATGTCAGCGGGGAGGATACGATCGAAGCGATTGCCGAAAACCTGAAAGAGTTTGTGCATCAAAAAAAGAAAGACGCCGGCGTGATCTTCCATGTGGCAGGCTACGATGGGGATGAACAGAGGATCTTTGAAGTACGGGACTGCGTGACGCGTTTGAATGCGGATAACGCGTATAACGCTTCCTGGAGCGGAGATATTTCCCATCTGACGGATCTGATCAATGGCAAGACGCCGATGGTTTTCGACTGGAACCACATGTATCTGAAAGATGGGATCGAACTGGCGGAATTCATGATCGATGTCAACTGCAAGGCGCAGAGGTTTTCCATCGGGGTAGCCACTTGCGGAGGTCCGATCGATATCCTTTTGATCACCAAGGATCAGGCGAGATGGATCAGGCATAAGATACTGAATGATGCCGCTTAGCGGATCGAAACGAACAGATAAGAAAGAAAAGAGACGAAAGTCTCTTTTTCTATTAGGAATTTTGCGTTTTCAAGTGAATTATGTATAGGAGGTAAAAAAATGCGAAGTATTGTAGTAGAACCTGAACGGCTTGAAAACGTTGCGTTCAATATCGAAGAAGCCAATCAAGAGTATGACCGCACCTATCAGGCCATCTATGAACAAGTTGACAAGATGTCGGCATCCTGGTCGGGGAAAGACAATGTCGCTTTCACCAATCAGATTAAGACGTTCGAAGATGATCTCAGGCAGATATCGATCATCATGCGACAGTATGCGGATTTCCTGCATAATTCAGCTAGAGCGTATCGGGAAACGCAGGATGAGATTTATGAGGGAGCCTATCGTTTACGGACTTAGAAGGAGGTGAGAAATGGATCAGATCAATATTACTTTACAGGAAGTCAGCAATACCGCGGAGCAGATCCGGGCATACAATGTCCGTCTCGATGAGATCCTGTCTTCGGTGAACCGGATGATGAACGACCTGAATGCCGTATGGCGTTCGGATGGAGAGGAAACGCTGCTGAACGCGTTCCAGAAGTTTGCGACCCGTTTCGTCGACGAGTCGGAAGTCATCAGTTCCTATGCGGATTTTCTGGATAACACCGTATCCGATTACGATTCCTTAGAATCCACGATCGTTGCCAATGCGTCGAACTTTGATTAGAAAAGTAAGGATTTGCTTCACAGGCCTGTTTTTGATCGTTACTTGCACGGCTTGTGGAGCAAGTTCTCCTTATTATGTGCGCGACTATCTGCATGATCTGGCTGTGTCTTCGGGTCTGTCTGCGGAAGAAGACGTGAATGCGAATATCCGTTCTCTGGAAGAATGGGGCGTTTTGAATGAGGAAATGTATTCTTTGGATGACTGTGTGACTTACGGATTCCTGTTTGACAGCCTGTCTGGACTGATGGAGAAGGATGCGGAACGTTTCTTCCAGGATAAGGGCATGGGGAAACATCGCAAGGATACTTATGTCCGGAAAGAAGAAGCACAGAAGCTGATCGAAGAAGCGGTGAAAGAGATCAACTCGCAGGATTTTTCTCCGGTACTGGAATATGAGTATAAGCAGGAGATCAATCCGGACAGCAGAACGTATGAAGCGGGGGATCTGATCATCGAGGATGGTAGCTACAAGATCGTTACGTATGCCGATGAGGATGGCTATGAATGCAGCGATGCGGCGTTTGAGGATGTTTTCCGTGAGTTTGAAATATCCGATACCTATGAGATCGATTTTTCGCAAGCCGAAGTGATTCCCTATGGGACTTCGGATACGGCATACCAGAATGAGAATCATGAACTGCTGGCAAGCAAGAAGAACACGTTTGAAGCGGGAGGCTTCAAGATCACGTATACCTTGAGCGGTTCCGGTGTCGATCTGCATGCGGTCAACAATATCAAGGGTTTCGATATCTATGCGGATATTTCCATCAGCAATGTCCGTCCCAGTTTCCACTGGAAGTATGAGGAAGGGGATCTGAAGAACTGCTACTTCGATCTCGCGATGCATACCAGCCAGCAGCTGGGTGCCAAGACGGGAAAGTACGGAGACTACTATCTGAAATTCAAGGATCTGGATAGCAGTTCTTTCCTTTCCCTGCTGGATTCGATGATCGATCCGGTTTCGGATGAAGTCGATACCAGCATTCCGTTATGCCGGATCAAGACGCCGATTCCCAATATCCCGACGGCGGATCTGTGCCTGGATGTCCTGCTGAAGATCAGCGTAAGCGGGAAGATCGAACTGCTTGTAAGCAATGATTTTGAACTGGGTTTTGAAACGAAAAACGGCCAGATCCGTTATATCCATGATCACAGCTGTACAGCGGATACCATCATCGAGGCTTCCGGGAAAACGGGAATGGGTCTGAATGTCGCTCTGGAGGCGCTGGCCTGCCGACTGGCGGATGTGGAACTGGATGGCGGGATACAGGCGAAACTGAAGAGTACGATCTATCTGTATGACGATGAGGGAAAGGTCTCGGCGAAGAACAGTCCGATCAGCTATTCCGCTTTGCAGGAGATCAGCAAAGAGAATCCCGATGTCAGGATCTGCGGAGACGTGTCGCTGCATTGGGTGATGGATCTTGTCATCAATACCGCCAAGAGCAAGATGAATAAGCTCGGTTTTTCCAAGACCTTGCATCTTCTGGATGATGATGACCAGCTGTTTGGGAATCTGCATCATATCGAGAACGGACAGTTCGTCAGGAAGTGTACGAGAAAAGACCGCGTCAATGTCAAGGAGATGGATGAGGTCAGTTCGGAAAAGATCGTGCTGGATTCCTATGCGGAAGTGCTGCATAAGAATGAGACCTATCAGATCATCGTCAAGGCATTGCCGGAAGGGTATGAGATCAGCGATCTGCTTTATTCCAGCAGGAACGATGCGATCGCGATCGTGAATGACGGATTGATCCAGGCGGTCAGTCCAGGCAGCGTACAGATTAGAGTCGATACGAAAGACGGGAAATACAGCGCTTATGTCAATATCCTTGTAAGTACCGGCTGATGTTTGTCATCATCAAAGACAGGCTTAAGATCCATCACTTTCTTACTGATCCGACGAAGGAAATCAGTTACGAAGGCATCGTCATCTATCATCGAAACGACGGTTATTATGTGACGCTGAAAGAGAATCATTATTTCAGCGATCATGTCAAGACGAAAAAACTGAAACCGGGAAGATATGAAGTGATCACGGAAAACAGCTATTATGTCCGGGAGATTTTCGTTTACGAAAATGATGCGGGGATCGATGATTTCAAGCTTTACGCAAAGCAGGATTTCATCGCCGCTGCCAGTGAAAAAGCGGACATCGTCTGCCGGGATCCTTTTCTGAAAGACAGGTATCTGATCCTGAAAGGCGCTTATCTTCAAAGCAATTATGAAGTCCTGCTGAATGGCAGAAAGTATGACGGACGGCAATTGCGTCCGGAGGATGTCGTTCAGTATCTGGGTCTGAGAATCGTTTACTACGAAGAATTTCTTTATATCAATTCTTTCTGCTGCGAGATCCGTTTGCCGGAATATGCGATCCATAAACAGAAGATCACGTATGCCCCGCAGCTGTATCGTCCGCATTATTATCTTCCCTTGAAGGTCCATGATCTGACGTATGACGAACTGAAACGATTCGATGTTGTTAGGGATACGAAACAGGATATTCTGCGCATTCTGTTACCGAATATCGTGATGACCATGGCGATCGCTTCTATCGCTTCGATCAACTTCTATAACAGTCTGTTTCGCGATCAGGAACCTTTAAGCAGGATTGCTTATCTGATCATGCCTATGGGAATGCTGATGACGGGAGTCCTGTTTCCCTTGCTTTTCCATCTGATCGACAGACGCAAGGAGAAGGAAGCCTATCGGCAGATCAGGGATGATTATCTGGAATATCTGAAGGATTATCAGAAGGAACAGGAAGAGAAGATCGCGGTATACCGGAAGGAACTCGACAGCACCTGTTTCGATCTGACGGATCATCAGGATAAGATGTTTTATGCCGATCCGAAGAGTCCCGCCTATCTGCAGATCAGTCTGGGGAAACAGTTTCTGGAACTGTCCTGGCCTTATGAAGAAACAAAGGATCTTGTGATCGATGAACGTCTGAAACAGATCGCCTCGGAGCTTTCCTGTATCCATGACATACCGGTTTTTCTTTCTTTGAAAGATCACAAGATCGTTACGATCGTATCCAAAGGAAGCCTGAAGCGCTACTACTTGCAGAAGTATCTTCTTGAGATCGCGTATAAGCATCATTATGATGATCTCTATGTAGCGATCTATGCGGATGATCCATCGATCATCAGGGATCTGTACAATCTGCCTCATCTGTTTTTTCAACAGAAACGGCTGACATTGAATTCCTATAAACAGATACGGGAACTGGATCAGAGTCATTTCGATAAAGATCTGGTCCTGTTTGTCTATGATGAACTGCATTATGCTTTTTCCAATCCCCATATCCATGTCGTGTATTTCAGCGATGACAAGCAGTTCAGATACAGGAACAGCGAAGCTGTTGTCGAATATGATACGAACAAGGCGTTTCTTTATGAGGATGAAATCAAAGAGTTTGCCGATATCGAACAGGATATCGATTTCAAATCGTATTTTCATTATCTGGGGAAATTCAGCAGGGATCGGAATCATGAACGGAATAACGATCTCTCGGGGATCTTCAAGGATTTCGATATCGGACAGTCGTATCAGGCAAAGCAGGACGGATTGCGCGCGGATTTTGCGTTTAGCGATAATGAAATCCTTTCCTTGGACCTTCATGAAACGAAGCAGGGACCGCATGGCCTGATCGGAGGCGCGACAGGTTCCGGGAAGTCTGAGCTGATCGTGTCGCTGCTGCTTTCGCTGTGTATCCGTTATTCGCCGGAGTATCTCAATATCATTCTGATCGATTACAAAGGCGGAGGGATAAAGGAATCCCTGTCGGCAATGAACCGGACGGTTCCGCATATCACAGCTTCGATTTCAAATCTGGAGAATCATGTGCTGGAACGTCTGATCATCGCTTTGCATAACGAGTGTCAGAAAAGAGAAACGCTGTTCAAGCAGCTCTCCCGGACAGCGCATCTGTCGATCATGAATATCGATGATTATCTCAATGGCAGTTATGCGGAACATGGCCTGGAGCGGATCGCACATCTGCTGATCGTGGTGGATGAATTCGCTCAATTGAAAAAGGAACATCCCGAGCAGATCAAGGAGCTGATTTCGATCTCAAGGATAGGCAGAAGCCTGGGGATACATCTGATCCTGGCGACGCAGCGTCCATCGGGGAATATCGATGAAGAAATCTGGTCTAATTCGCGTTTCAAGATTTCTTTGAAAGTATTCGAAGAAAGAGATTCGATGGATATCGTCAAAGTGAAACAGGCGGCGTATCTGCAGGAACCGGGAGAGTTTCTTTTGAGAGTCGATGAGAGCCTGGTCCATGGAAGAAGCGTCTACAGCAAGTCGGATATCGGCGGAAACGATCCGATCCGGATCAGCGTTTCAGACAATATGCTTATAAAAGAAAAACGCCTGATTTCCTATCCTGAGAAGACGATGTCGGAAGCGGTGTACTTTGTTTCGAAGATCAACGAGATCTGTGAACGGAATCAGCTTGTGCCTGATGAATTCGTCTTTCTGCCTCCGGATGTTAAGAGCAGGACGGATTATAATCTCGAAGGAAAACTCCTGCTGGGACTGAAAGACGATTATCGCAACGGGTTCTATGAGCCTTTGGCTTACGATGTATCAGAAAACCTTCTGATCTGCGATCTGGATCAGCACATGATCCCGAACGTTTTAAACAATCTCGATGAACGGAAAAGAAGATGTGTCGTGATAACGAATGCAGAATATCAGAATGCCTATATCAGCGATCTGTTGGCTTATGAAGAGAAAGAAGATATCCTCTATCTGTTCCGTTATGTTCTGGCGGATGACCCGGAAATCACGGTGATCATCGAGGATCTGAATGTATTTCTGTCTTATGATGACGCATATATGGAACTGCTACTGAAGGCGATCAGAAGAAGCGGAAAGATGAAACACAATTTCATCGTTTTTTCTAACAGCACGCAGATCGGTTTCCGCCTGTTGAACGGTTTCAAAAGGAAGATCCTGGTCGGTGCGGATGATAGAAACGAAGTCGGTTCTTTCTATGGACATAAGACCCGTTATCAGGGCAGGAACTATTATTTCGAGGAAGAGCCTATCACTTTCATTCCTTTCGCATATGAGACATTTCTCAGCAAACAGAAACAGACAGACGGGATCATCGATCATATTCCTGCATGGATCGTTCATGAAGAGAAGGATGGCAGTTGTCTGGCAGGCTATGAAATGTCTTCGAGGAAAAAGGTATTCATCGATGAGGAGGTCATGATTCTTTCTTATCAGCAGGAACTGCTGGAACCGTATCATAAAGCTTATCCGAAACTGAAAACAAGAAAATATGAGAAAACGGTATCGCATCCATCATCTGCTTTTCTGTGGCTTGGTCCGGGCGTCTTTCATCAGAGAATGTTTCTTCCGGATCTCAGAAATGACTTGAAAGCGAACGAAGGCTTACTGGTGGAGGGAAACAGGTCGATCCTGCTGAGGTGCATCGATGAATAACGAGATCCTGCTGAGACTGATGATCATGCGAAACGGGAAGGTCTATGAAGCGTATCTGGATGAACGCCTCAGCTTTAGGGAAAATTTCGATTATCTGCAGCAGCTGATCGGGGAAGATCTTTCTTCGGCAATCGTCTATGATCCAAATAAAAAACTCTTTCTGGATGAGAATGTTCCTTTGAAAGAGTATCGGATCAGTTTTTTCATGCTACTGGAACTATTTGTTTGAATGCAGGGTATACAGAACGATCTCGCTGTCCGCGAGAAAACGGGCATCTTTTCCGGTGCGGCCGACACCGTTGCTGATATCAAGTGTCTTGCCGTTCATCGTTGTCTTGCCTTTGTAATACTTCTTGGCGCCTTCCGGACGGTTGAACAGATCGATGATCGGCAGATAGACCTGTCCTCCCAGGGAATGACCGGCAAGCAGATAATCGAAATCATAGCTGTTCAGCTGGGTAAAGATATCGGGACAATGAGAGAATACGATCGTAAAACGGGTATTATCTACTCCCGAGAAAGCCGATGCGGGATCGGGATTTCCTTGGACAAGATCGTTCAAGCCGATCAGATTAATGCAGCTGTTGCGGTCGATGTCGATGGTATTGTGATCATTTTCCAGCAGGACGAAACCTGCTTCCCGGAGGATGTCTTTGTTTCGTTCGTCATCAAGATCTCCGCTGACCGCATACTTGCCATAGGTCGCATCCAGACCGGAAAGGCAGGAAAGCAGGTATTCCCGTTCGGCGCTGTGAACAGCCAGATCGCCGCCGAACATGATCAGATCGGGATGAAACGCATCGATCTTGGCGATCAGGTTCTGCAGGTCGCTTTCTTTGAAGAACTCGCCGAAATACAGATCCGTAAAATACGCCACCAGCAAGCCGTCGGTGTCTTCATCGATCTTGGCAGAGTAAATGCTTTCTTCCCGGATATTCAGCTGTCTGGTATTGACTTTGACCGCGTTGTAGCAAGCGATCAAAGATAAGGCAAGCAGAACCGTGAACGCAATGATGACCTTCTTGAGCATACCCTTATTATAGCTTATGTCTATCACATAATTTTACATAATTGAAACATAATATATGGAAAACTCTCTGTTACTATGAAGATGCAAGGTTGAAATACCTTGCCGATACCAGCCCCCAATATTAGTCGTATCGTAATATTTATCCCCTTAAATAAGACAAAAGTTAAGCCCCACCTATAATAGGGGCTTTTCTCATGGTAGAATAGTGTTATGAGTAAGAAACTGGGAATCGTTGCTTTGCTTTTGTTTCTCTTGTGCGGTGCCGCAGGCGGTTATCTTTTATGGATGATTCATAACGGAAATAAGACTTCGCCTTATTTTCTGGCTTCCTATGAACAGTATGTGACGGTCAGGACCAAAGAGGGGGATCTTCTGAATCTGCCAAGAGGAACCATGCTGGAGATCCGCGACAAGGATGTCACGATCGATGATGTCGTTTATAAAGAATTCGAATACAACGAGAACCTTTACTATACGACGGAAGATGTATTGCGTGAATCGCGTAAAGACTGCGTTCTGGAAGAAGTGGTATATGCTTTGCGGGATCATGTGCTGACGGCGGACTATGATACTTACAAGATCGCCGGTTTCGTGTATAAGGGACAGGAACTGACGGTTGATTCTTATCACGAACTGAAACAGGATGGCCTGGTTGATTATTATCTCGTGGATGGAACGGGTTATATTTCATCGGAATATGCTTCCATAGGCTATTATGAGACGGCATATGACAGCAGTGTCTATGCCGATGTCTATTACAAGGATGGCGGCGATCCGACACTGATCGATTATTATCCGAAAGAGGAACTTTCTTTTGATGGGATGCCTGAGATCGTGAAAGCGTTATATATCAATGCGGAAGCAGTGGAGAATGTGGATTCGTATCTCGCCTTGGCGCGTGGCAGCAGTATCAATGCGTTTGTGGTGGATATCAAAGACTGCTACGTTGATACCCAGCTGGGTTATGATTCTCCGGTTGCCAGAAGCTATGCGCCATCCACCAGCAATATTCCTAACACTTTCAGCGACTATCAGGAAGCGATGCGCAAGATCAAGGATGAGGGTTACTATCTGATCGGCAGGATCACGGCATTCAAGGATGATGCTTTTGCCTCGGATAATCCCGAGGAAGCATTGCTTTACAATGATTCTTTATATACGTATGGTTTTGTCAGGTGGCCGAGCATTTATTCTTTGAAAATGTGGGAATATAATGTCGCTTTGGCTTTGGAAGCAGCGGAAGAAATGGGCTTCGACGAGATACAGTTCGACTATGTCAGACTGCCTGAAGATGTCGAAGATGTCAATCTCAGAAACAAGCTCAATGAGACCCGCTCCCAGGCGATCACCAATTTCTTGCGTTATGCGGCAGAGTATCTTCATAAGAAAGGCGTTTATGTTTCGGCCGATGTCTTTGGGGAAACCAGCGGCAGCGATGCTTCGACATTCTCGGCGTTTGTCGCATACTACGGACAGTTCTGGCCTGCCATTTCCAATGCGGTCGATGCGATCAGTTCCATGCCTTATCCGGATCATTTCGCGGCCTATTCATATGGCATTGCCCAGCCGTGGATCGATGCCGGAGAACTGATGTATGCCTGGGGCAGGGCGACTTATCATGCACAAGAAAACACTTATGATCCGGCAAAATGCCGTACCTGGATCATGGCGCAGAATTCGGATCCTTATGAAGTCACCTATGGTGCCGATAAAGTTCTGGATCAGCTGGATGGATTGAAGAGAGCAGATGTCTATGATGGCTTCCTGACCTGGAATGCTGCTTCCAGTCTGTCGAAATATGAGCAGTACATCGATGTCTTAGACTGATTTTTTGATGATATAAGTGATCGGAGAATCCTTCTTATCTTGTCTGTAGATATCGATGATATCTGCTTTTTTTGTGCGGATATAGCGATCCAGAGCATAATACTCGTCTCTGCCGCCCGGATGTCTGAGATAGAAGGTGATCACGATATAGCCGTTGTCTTCCAGCAGATCGTAGGCTTTGCGAAAGGCCGTGAGGGTCGTGTCTTTGTCGGTAACGGATGTCATGTCGCTATGGGGAAGATAGCCCAGATTGAAGAGGAAGAGGCGGATCTTTTCTTTGATATGGGAATCCAGATTGGCGTGATCGTCACAGATCAGGATGACATTACCGCAGTCTCTGGTTTTTTCTCTGGTGTTTCGGATGGCGGTCTCTGAGATATCGAAAGCATAGACTTTCTTAGCAAGCGAAGCGAGAAAAAGCGTATCGAAGCCATTGCCTGCGGTCATATCGGCACAGACGTCGTCTTCGTGGATGAGACCTTTGATGTATTTGTGAACGTAAGTATTGTTATTCATAGAACTTGCCTTGCCAGGTGTTTTCTTTCCGCATCCGTTTGTCAATATCATTCAGGATGGTCGTCTTGTTCAGAAGCCATTCAGGCGCGATCAGTTCTTCTTTGATAGGATCGCCCGTCAGACGTTGCACGACGATCTCTTCCGGTAGCAGTTCCAGCTGCCGTACGACCAGTTCGATATATTCTTCCCGTTCCAGCAATGGGAACGGTTCTTTGCGATACATGTCGCCCAATGCGGTGTTTTTAAGTACGTGTAGCATATGGATCTTGATTCCGTGGAAGGAAAGACGCGAGATATCCCGTATCGTTTTCAGCATGTCTTCTTTCGTTTCGAACGGAAGACCGTTCATGACATGGATGCATACTTTGATGGAAGTCTTTTCCAGACGTTTTAAAGCATCTGTGAGATCGTGAAAAGCATAGCAGCGGTTGATCAGCTGTCCTGTCTTGTCGTTGGATGTCTGCAGGCCCAGTTCCAGCCACAGAGGCTTCTGCTTCGATGTTTCATCAAGATAAGCGACTGTTTCTTCTTCCAGGCAGTCGCAACGGGTCGCAATGGCAATTTCTGCGACTTCGTCCATTTCCAGGAACGGCTCCAACATGTTTCTTATTTTCGTTAACGGACCATAGGTATTGCTGAAGGACTGAAAATAGGGAATATATAAGGAATCCGGCCATTTGCGGTCCATGACTTTTTTGTTTGCCTCATATTGTCTGAGCAGATCCTCGTTTCTAACAAGATTGGAATCGCCGCTTCCCTGATTGGAACAGAAGATGCAGCCTCCAAAGCCCTTTGATCCATCCCGGTTGGGACAGGTAAAACCCGCATCCAGGATGATCTTGGAGACTTTGGAATGATATCTGGTCTTCAGGTAGTAGTTGAACGTATGATATCTTTTCTCGTTGAATGAATTACGGAAGGGATTCTCCATGTTTCTATTGTAGCCTATAAAAAAAGAAGGTGAGATTTTTCTCACCTTACTGGATATCCGGTTTTGATTCCTCGGATTGTTCCTGCTTGTCCGCGATCTTGATAAAGATCAGACCCAGCAGGAAGAACACAGCCATCAGGCCGATTGCGACATTGATGCTCTTGATCTCTGCTCCGAAGAAATGGAAGACGCCGCCTGTTCTGATACCGATCTTCTTGACGACATAGATCAGGAAGGAGCCCAGGAAGGATGCGCCTTTCGCGAAAATATCATAGATGCCGAAATACTCACCGGAGTTCTCATCCGGAATGATCTTGGCAAAGTAGCTTCTTGACAGTGACTGGATCGATCCCTGGAAGCAGCCGACACCGAAGGCCATGATCGCAAACTGCCAGAGCTTGGTCAGAGTCAGCGCATAGAGGCAGACTGCTGTATAGCCCAGGATACAGATCTGGATCAGAGAGATCGTGTCTTTTGTCTTGGACAGTTTCGCAAAGACCAGAGAACCCAGCCAGGCAACGACCTGGGTCAGCAGCAGGAAGACGACCTGTCCGACCGTATTCAGGCCCAAGTCGGTACCGATATTGATGCAGTTGTCGATGATCGTACCGACACCATCGATATAAAGGAAGAAAGCGATCAGGAAGAAGAGGACTTTCTTGTCTTCAACAGCGATCTTGCGCAGAGTTTTAAAAATCTTTCCGAACGCGCGGGCGACTGCGCCTTTCTGATCGGAAGAGTAGTTGATCTGCTTATAGTTGTTCAGAAGCGGAACCGTGACCAGCCACCACCATACCGCAGTGACTGCGAAGCCGATGAAACGGCTCAGGTTGCCGGAAATCATGCCGACCATATCCGGTCCCAGCACATAAGCGATCAGAGCGACCGTGAATGGAATGCAGGAACCGATATAGCCCCAGGCATAGCCATAAGCGGAAACGGCATCGGATCTTTCATCGGTCGTGACATCGTTCAGCATTGAATCATAGAAAGTCAAAGAAATCTGATAAGAGATCTTTGCCAGAATATAGATGATAAGGAACAGCAGCCAGTTCATCGCGAAACCGTTGATGATACAGCCGATGACACCGCCGGCAACTGCCGTAGTGAAGAAGATCTTCTTGGTATCCTTGTGTTCGGCGATCGCGCCAAAGAACGGTCCGATCAAAGCAACGATGACGGTAACGATGCTGGTAGCCAAAGCCCAGTAGGCAGTCGCATTGTCGCCGCTGATCTGACCCGGTGCATCACCGATGGCCAGCGATTTGAACCAGATCGGGATCAGGGAACATCCCAACATGGTGAAGGCAGAGTTGCCTACATCATAGAGCACCCACGCAAATTCCTGCGGGTTCAGATCTTTAAAGATCTTCGATTCGTTGAGTTTTTTAAATAGTGTTTTCATGGTTTTACTCCGTTATAAATCTATTTTACACTTTAATAGTTCAGTTCTTCTTCATAACTTAATACCGGTATTTCCTGATAGTCTTTCCATGGCCCGAAATCATGGTTGAAATAGCGAGGCAGTTTCTTTTCTCCTTCCAAGGCATTCATCAGGTCATCCAGCAGTTTAGGATAGAGTTTCAATGCTTTCTTCTGCAGTTTTTCCATCCGCAGATTGGAATCCCGGCAGATTTCTTCTTCCTGGGGATTGACCGGCAGATCCCGGTCGTTCGTCTTGTTTAAGACAAAATTCATGAAACGGTACTTGAAATCGGAAACACAGTTCAGCGTGCTGATCACGAGCCGGTGGTCTTTGCAGATACGGTACATGACCTTTTCATCATATGGGAAAAACAGGGCGATGATCCGGGCGTTTTTCCTGCTTGGTTTCAGGGACTCGGCACGGTCGACCAGGTTGACTTTCCTGCCTTCTTTGCGCATCAGGTAGCCGTCATACTGCGATTCGACTTTGTTGTGGGTGATATTCGATACTTCCGCTTTGCGGTCCACATAGCCATGGGCTTGCGAATCGAAGGCGAAATGGGAAAGGAACCCCAGCAGGTATACCAGCATCTCTTCTTTCTCGGAATGATCCTGATAGACCCGGATGGCATTCTCGAAGAAAACTCTTGCCGGCAGGGCGTGCATCTCATGACCATGCGCAGGGAACTCGCGATGGATCAGATCATAAAAAAAGATATCGGGTCCGTGGACACCAATATCAAATAGATCACGATGTGCTCTCACGATCTGCTGTAAATGTTCCGGCATGACACCGATGCATTCTTCACCGAAACGATAATGTGCATAAGTAGTAGGCATATAATTTATAAATATTTTAACATACTTTTTTATAAATAATACTATTCTTCCACGTGTTCGATGCCTTGGGCGATGATATTGTAGACATGGTCGTCATCCAGAGAATAGTAGATCGTTTTGCCATCTCTGCGCTTTTTGATGAGTTTCGCATCTTTAAGGATACGAAGCTGATGGGAGATGGCCGACTGGTTCATATTCAGAAGATCGGCGATCTCGTTGACGTTTCTCTCCTTGCTGATGAGACTGTAAAGGATACGGATCCTGGTAGAGTCCGCAAAGCACTTGAACAGTTCCGCAACATCGAACAGGATGTTTTCATTCATTTCTTGTTTCATAGATTTTTCACCCTCAGAGCCCGGATCGCATTGATGACCGCAATCACCATGACGCCGGTATCCGCAAAGATCGCCAGCCACATATTGGCGATACCGAAAGCGCTGAGGATTAGACAGACGACTTTGACGCCGATGGCGAAGATGATGTTTTCATAGACGATACGCATGCACTTGTTGGCGATTCTGATGGCCTTGGCGACTTTCAGGGGGTCGTCGTCCATCAGCACGATATCGGCTGCTTCGATCGCGGCATCGGATCCCAGCGATCCCATGGCGATGCCGACATCGGCAAGTGTAAGTACCGGCGCATCGTTGATGCCGTCGCCCACGAACAGCAGCGTCTCGTTGTCCTGGCGTTTCTTCAGCAGTTCTTCGACCTTGGCGACCTTGTCCTGCGGAAGCAGTTCCGCGTAGAGTTCATCTACCTGAAGCGGCTGCGTGATCTTTTCAGCGGCTTTCCTTTCGTCTCCGGTCAGGATCGCGATTTTGCGGATGCCCAGGGCTCTGAGCTGCCGGATCGCTTCTTCGGAGGTCGGCTTGATGCGGTCGCCGATATGGATATGGCCGCAATAGCAGCCATCGATCGCCACATGGACGATGGTTCCTTCATCATCGCAAGGGATGATCGAAACATGATTGGCGTTCATCAGCTTCTCATTGCCGATCAGGACGTTCCTGTGTTCGATCAGGGCGCTGATTCCTTGCCCAGCGATCTCTTTGATCGATCCGATGCGGTCTTTGTTTAGTTCTTTCCTGTATTCTTTGACGATCGACAGGGCGATCGGATGATTGGAATAGGCTTCTGCATGTGCGGCATATTCGAGCAGTTCATCCTTGCCGATGCCGGTATTGTGGACCGTGGTAACCTCGAAGATGCCCAGGGTGATCGTGCCGGTTTTGTCGAAGGCGACGTATTTCGTTTTCGACAGCGCTTCCAGATAGTTGGAACCTTTGATCAGCACTCCTGCATTGCCGGCACCGCCTATTCCTGCAAAGAAAGAAAGCGGGATCGAGATGACCAGAGCGCAAGGACAGGAGATGACCAGAAATGTGAGAGCGCGGAAGATCCAGGTGTTGAAATCCCATGGACCGCCCAGAATGAATCTTATGTACAACGGAGGAAGGATCGTCAAAGCAAGGGCGCTGTAGCAGACGATCGGGGTGTAGTAGCGGGCGAACTTGCTGATGAAGTCCTCGGAACGTGACTTGTTGCTGGTGGCATTCTCAATCAGGTCGAGGACCTTGGAGACGGTCGATTCTTCAAAGTTTCTGGTCGTCTGGACTTTGATCGGAGAAGTCATATTGATACAGCCGCTGATGACGGAATCGCCGACGGCGACGTCTTTCGGCTTGGCTTCACCGGTCAGCGCACTGGTATTCAGGGATGTTTCTCCTTCGATGACGATGCCGTCCAACGGCACTTTATCGCCGACTTTGATGACGATCGTGTCGCCGATTTCGACATCGTCCGGATCGACTTTCACCAGCTCGTTGTCCTGTTCGATATAGGCATAGTCCGGTCTTATGTCCATCAGCTCGGTGATGTTCTTGCGCGATCTGCCTACGGCATAGGACTGGAACCATTCCCCGATCTGGTAGAACAGCATGACCGCGACGCCTTCCGCGTAATCGCCCAGGGCGATGGCGCCGACCGTTGCGACGGCCATCAGAAAGTTCTCATCGAAAGATTCCCTGTTTTTGATGCTCAGCAGAGCTTTCCGCAGGATATCGTATCCGATGAGGAAATAAACGGTCATATACAGCGCGATCTCGATCTTCTGATCATTGATCGGCAGGATCCTGATTAAAATCAAAAGGATCACGCTGATGATGATCCTGATCAGATTCTTCTTCTGTTTCTTGTTCATAGATAGATCTCGCAGTCGTCTTCGACTTTCTTGCAGTTCTTCAGCACTTCCTGCATGACGGCGTTCTCATCCGCACCTTCTTCGAATTCGACTTTCATTTTCAGCGTCATGAAATTGACGACGGCATCCTTAACGCCTTCTGTATTCTTGGCTGCTTCTTCCATCTTGTTGGCGCAGTTTGCGCAATCGACCTCGATCTTGTATGTTTTCTTCATATCATCCTCCATATTGAATATATGAACATTTGTTCATATGTATTGTACCTCTGCCGTTTGCAGAATGCAATAGGTTAATGGTTTAATCTTGCGTACTTTTTGGATAAAATGAGAAAGGAGTAAAACGATGAATATCTTGGATTATATCCGCTGGCGGGGAAATCTCAGCTTCAAATCGGATCCGTTCAACGAAGTGGACAATCTGGTCTTTTCCCAGCTGATTTATGCCGATCTCGAATTCGTCCTGGATTCTTCCGACAGGTTCACGATCAGGGAACTGGGGGAGCGTTTTTTTCATAGTTTTCCGGATCAGGCGAAAGACGGGAAGATCTTCAACAAGGATGGGATCGAGATCCTTGGGAAGATCATGAATACCAGACGCTATGGGGACTGCGTGATCTATAATTACCAGTCGAAACTGCATCATGACACGGCGGAACAGTTCACCGTCTGCATGATCGATCTTCCCGATCGTACGACGGTCGTCTGCTTCAAAGGCACGGACGACAGTCTGATCGGCTGGAAGGAGGATCTCTATCTCTCGTACAAGGACATTGCCGGTCAAAGAGACGCGTTGCTGTATGTCAACCGCTATTGCTCCATCTTCCGAAAATACCGTCTGATCGGACACTCGAAAGGAGGCAATCTCGCGATCTATGCCGCCGTTCATTGCAAGCCTCTGATCCGGCGGAACATCATCCAGATCATTTCCAATGACGGCCCGGGACTGCGGCCGGGCTCCTATCTTCCCGACAGCTACAATAAAGTCAGGGACCGCTATACGCTGATCGTTCCGGAAAAGGACGGCGTCGGCACGATCTATGAAATGGATTCCCGGAAAGTCATCGCCCGCATCCTGACCAAGAATATCGTGGAAGCCCATGGCGTCATGACCTGGCAGATCGACCAGAACCGCATCGTCCAGGCAGATACCGACAGCTACCAGACGGACCAGACCAGAATGGCCTTGATCCAGTTCATGCAGGAAACGACTCCCGAACAAAGAGAGATTTTTGTGGAAGATGTGTTTCAGGCGTTTGCGGATGCAGGCATCAGTACCGTCGGCCAGCTGGCAAACGGCGGTCTTCCTGTCATCTTCCGGGTCCTGAAGGAACTGTCGGAAATCGATGGTACTGCCAAGAGCATTGCGGTCAAGCTGCTTAAGACCCTTTCCGTTTCGGTCTCCAGCGGCATGGAACTGCCTCGGAAAGTCAGTGAACAGAAAGACCGGGTAGTAGCAAAAGCCAGGATCCTGGAAGAGAAGCTCGCAGAAAAGAAAAAGAAAGAGACAGTCAACTGAGAAGAACGAAATGTTCTTCTTTTTTTATATAAAAAAGAGTAGAATAGAATCGTTATTGCTTTTATAGGGGGAATAGACATGAGTAGATTTGATGCGACATATATGAAAGACTGCGATTCGATGCACTTCATCATGCCATTCATCTTTCCGAACCGCTGCGACAACCAGGCGTTTTTCACGTTCCAGATCGATCTGACGAATCTGAACGAATACATCAGGAAAAAGAACGCCGATGATCCGGACTACAAGTACAACATGTTCCAGTGCATCGTTACGGCAGTATTGAAGATTGTTACGTTACGTTCCAAACTATCGATCTTCATTCATGACAAACGCATGTACAAACGCAATGAAGTATCGGCCGCCTTCACCGTCAAACAGGAATTCCTCGACAATGGTGGCGAAGTGCTCTGCTTCATTCATGCCAAGCCAGAATGGAATGTCGATGATGTGCATAACGAACTGAGAAGGCAGCTGCTGAAACTGAAAGACAGGAGTTATGTCGATGAATCGACGGGCTTCATGGACAAGTTCAACCAGCTTCCGAAATTCATCTCCCGTCCGCTGGTCAGCTTCGTCTGCTGGCTGGAGAAACACAACATGATCCCGAAAGCGCTGATCGAGACCGATCCGTATCATTCTTCGGTCCTGCTGGCGAATCTCGGCTCCATCGGTCTGCCGGATGGCTATCATCATCTGAGCAACTGGGGAACGACTTCCATCTTCGTGGTCATCGGACAGTATGGCAAGATGCCGTTCTATGAGAACAGCAAGACCGTCTTCAAAGACGGCGTCAAGCTCGGCATCACGGTCGACGAGAGGATCGCCGACGGGTATTACTTCTCGAAATCCTTCAAGATGCTGCAGCTGTTTCTGGAAAATCCGGAACTGCTGGATCAGCCGCTGAATGAAAAGCTCTCCGACGAGCTTTGGGCAAAGATCAATATGAAATAAAAAAGAGCGCTAGTAAGCGCTCTTTTCTGTGATGATCAGATCGACAGGGATATCGTTCTCTTCTGCCAAGTCGCAGTCCAGTTTCTGTATCTCGTAGGCCACGGCGATTTTCATAGCTCTGCAGTCTTTCAGATAGCGGTCGTAGTAGCCGCCGCCATGTCCCAGACGCTGCTTCTTTTCATTGAAACCGACGCAGGGGACGATGACGACATCGATGTCTTCCTTGCTGATGAAAAGAGAATGAGCGGGGTCCGGTTCCGGGATGCCGTAGCGGTTCATGATCATTTTGTGATTCAGAGGTTTCCAGGCATCCATCTGATGTTCGGGCCGGACGAGCGGATAGGCGACATCGATCATTTCGTTTACGGCAGAAACATCGACTTCGCTGCCGCAGGGATAATAGGAAAAGACTGTCTTGCCTTCCAGATAGGGAAGCAGTTTCTCGCAGATCGCCAAAGAGGCGTCTTCTCTTTCTTTTTCTGTCAGACTGTCGCGTCTATCCAGACAGATTTTACGCAGCTGTTTTTTGTTGATCATTTCGATGTGTGAGATAAGTCAGAACAAAACCGAGAGCGCAGCCGATGACCATGGCGATCGCCGCATGCAGGATCGAAGAATCGGGTCCGATCGTCGTGACGATGCCGAAGGTTCCAAAGGAAGCCATGGCGTAAGATTTTACTTTCATCAATCCGGCATAGAAACCGGCAAAGAAGCCGGAAATGCTCAGGATCGAAAGGGCTTTGTAGTCTTTCATCACGATACCGAACAAGGCAGGTTCGCTGGTACCGCCAAGCGCGGCGGTAATGGCGGCGGCCAGTGTCTCGCTTTTCCGGTCTTTCAGATAGAGCGCCATCGTAACGAAGCCCAGGATGTTGTTGTAGAGGACATTGGCAAAAAACAGGATAGGATCGACTCCCGTTGAAGCCAGTAGCAGCATGGCGCTGAGATTGGCTCCGCCGAGTCCGCCGATCGTGATGAACGGGATGATCGCGCACATGATGCCGTTTCCGATCGGGCCGAGATCCTTGAGCTTCATGATGAGATCCACCAGTCTGTCCCCCAGGAATACGCCGATTGGACCGATCGCGCAGAATGTGACCGGAACCATGATCACGATGCTCAACAAAGGAAGCAGGATCGGCTTGAGATTGCCGGGCAGCTTCTTTTCCAGAAAGTGATAGATATAAGACATCAGCCAGATGGCGATGATTGAAGAAATGACCTGGTTGCCGTAGCTGGTGGAAGCGATCGGCAAACCGAATACCGAAAGTTTCTTTCCTTCCTCCACAAATCGGACAAAGGCCGGAGACAGCAGCATGGCGCCGATCACGGCCGACAGGAAACGGTCCACCTTGAACACGTCGGCTGAAGAGACGGCGATATAGATCGGCATGAAATAGTATCCGGCATCGGCAACGAAGGACAGCACGGCATAGGTATCGGAGCTCTCGCTGATGAGATTGAGTACCAGCGGTCCCGCGATGATCAGCGCGACCTTCAGCATGCCCACACCGATCATGATCGGCAAGGTCGGCACGATGCAGTCGATCATGGTCGAAAAGACGAGGCCCACTTTTTTGTAGATTTCTTGTAATACGTGTTTCATCTGTTTCTATTCTAACATGGAAAAAGAAAAGACCTCTGTTTAGAGATCTCGGATCGAATAGCGGCAGCCGCAGTAGTCCTGATGATAGAGATTCAGAGACTTGTTCATGCGTTCGTTGATGGTGATGCCGTCGCCTCTTTTCAGATCGCAATGCAGGTAGGTGACGGAATACTGTTGTTCCAGTTCTTCGCCGATTTCGTTCAGCCAGTCGGCATTCTTGCGGTTCGATATCGACATGATAGTAGTGCAGCAGGGATAATGATGCTTTCTGGCGTAAGCGAATGCGCGTTCCATGCGGTAGCGGTAGCAGGCTTTGCAGCGTTTTCCGCCTTCCGGTTCTTCTTTCATAGATCCCAGTTCTTCTTCCCAGCCATCGTTTTCATAAGAATCTACGATCAGCCGGATTTCTGGATCATTGAGGATTTTAAGATATTCTTCCAAGGCATTCAAACGCTTGCTGAATTCTTCATAGGGATAGATATTCGAATTGCTGAAAAAGATCGTGATCTTGAAATGATCCCTGAGATAGACCAAAGGATAGACGCTGCAGACCCCGCAGCAAACATGCAACAGCAGTTCGGGTCTGCCTTGTATCTCACTTAACTGTTTCAACTGTTTCTGATAGTTGTTCATTGATTCCTGTATTTCTTGAACTGCATCGAAAGTTCGGTGATGTCATCGAACTGTTCGGCGCCTTCATAGAAGGCATCGACATCCTCTTTGATGTTTTTGCAGATCGTCATGGCATCGTTTCCGATGTTGCCATTGAGACAATCCTGCAGACGCTGATCGCCATAGAGTTCTTTCTCGGTATTGGTCGCTTCCACGACGCCATCCGTGTACAGGAACAGTTCATCTCCCGGCTCCAGGACCAGTTTCTGTTCCTTGTATACGATCCCTTCCATCCCTGCAAGGACAAAGCCTGCGGGGCCCTGCAGATATTCGAAACTGCCGTCTTTTCTTCTTAACAGCGGACGGTTGTGTCCGGCATTGGCATAATACAGTTCGCCCGTTTCCAGATCCAGAAGACCCATCCATGCCGTCACGAACATGCCGGCGTCATTTCCTTCGCAAAGCTGGAAGTTGGCATTGGTAAAGATATCCGCAACCGTGACATTGTTTTCCGCATAAGTCTTCAGGATCGTCTTGGCTCTCATCATAAACAGAGAAGCAGGGATTCCTTTTCCGGCAACGTCCGCAACCAGGAAGACCAGGATCTTGTCTTTCAGAAGATAGAAGTCATAGAAATCTCCTCCTACTTCTTTGGCAGGATCCATCAGGGCATAGATATCGAACTCGTCATGATCCGGATAAGCAGGGAAGGTCGAAGGCAGGGTCGATGTCTGTATTTCTTTGGCATAACGCAATTCGTTGTCGATACGGGAATTGGCTTCGGCAATGAGCTGTTTCAAAGAATCGACCATCGTGTTGATGCCATCGGAAAGGGAATCGAATTCTCTATTGGTTCTGATATCAACGACGGTATCGAGTTTTCCTTCCGTGATATCATTCAAAGAACGGTTGACCTTACGGATATTGTCGACGATCAGTTTCTTGGTAACGTAATAGATTGCTGCAAACAAAGCGCCAAAGATGACGATCTCCATGAACTGATCGAAATAGGAAGTCAGTTTCTTGGAGAATTCGGCTTCTTCGACCGGCACGACGCCATAGATCTTGTAACCTTCTTCCAGCGTATACATATAGTAGTATTTCTGATTGTTGATCGTAGCGATATAGACGGTGTTTTCCTGCGTACCGTTCGGATCCAGCTTGACGTCATAGTGGATCTCGTTGTTGTCGTTGATCGAATCGGAAATGATCTTGCCCTCCGGATCGATCACCAGCATGTTTCCGGTTTCTCCGATATGACGGAAATTGACGATGCTGGCAAGCCGGTTGTTCATATCCGAAATGAACTGTTCTTTGTCATAAGCGACCTGGATGAAGCCGTTTCCGGAAGCGATGCCGGAATACTTGCGGTAGATGCTGGAATCTTTTGCTTGCGCCTGCAGGCTTTGGACGTATTCCGTTTCGCCATCCAAAAGACACAGGAACTCTGCGGATTGTCTTCCGGAACTCATATCGAAGCCGATGTTCTCTTCTTCGCTGGAAGCGATGATGATTCCGTTTTCATCGACGACATCGATTTCCGTGACATTGAAGCGTTCTTTCATTTCGCTCAGATTGATGCCCGGGAATTCTTCATATTCATTGACGACAAGCTGGTTGATATCCAGCAAAGCGGCATCGCACTGTCTGCGCAAATCGGAAACGACATCCTGGATATTCAGGAAAAGAAGATCCTTGATTTCTTTCTGAGACAGTCTGCTCTGTATGAAATAACCGAAGAGAGCGGTACACAAGAAACCCAGGGTCATGACCAGGACCAGGATCTTCTGCAGCTGATGGGAGATCGATTTCATATGACGCTGGCGCTGCTGCTTGATATCCTCATCGGTCGTCTGGATGATATAGACGGTGAATGCGACGGCGATCGCGTTGACGGCAATCATCGGAAGTGCACAGGCTTCGACATAGCTGAAGGCCGTTTTGAGATCATCGATATTGGTGACGAAGATCATCAGCATATGGATGACTTCGCAGACCACGCCGATGGCCAAGGCATGCAGCCATTCAGGCATGTGATCGTCATAGAGTCGTTTGCGGCAAAGAGCGCCGATGATACCGGACAGGATCGTCGAGATGGAACAGGCCAGCCTGGTATAGTATCCGGCTCCCCAGTACACGGCAAACCACCGTTCGATGCCGCCGATCAATCCGGCGATGATGCCGGCAGGAGCTCCGAATATCAAGGCTGCGCAAAGCGGAGCCGCATCGCGGGCATTCATCACGGCGCCATTCAAGGAAACGCCGAATTCCGTACCGCAGATTGCGATGATACCGAAGATGATTCCGATCGTGAGCTGTTTGGCGTTATAGGAAAACCTATCTTCTTCTTTCGAAGAATAGAACATAAATAATACGAAGCTTACGCAGAACGGTACGGCTGCGATGACGATGAGTGAAAGAATTGGGTCCATAGTTTTTTCTCTCTGTTTATTCGTTTGTTAGAAACATGCTGTCGCCGAAGGAGAAGAAGCGATATCTTTGTTCGATGGCGACTTCATAGGCATGCAGGATCATTTCTCTTGAGCATTGGGCTGCGATCATCATGATCAGGGTCGATTTCGGCAGATGGAAATTGGTGATCTGACAGTCGATGCTTTTGAACTCGTAAGGGGGATAGATGAAGATATCTGTCTCACCGGAACAGGCTTTGAATTCGCCGTATCTGCTGATGATGGTTTCCAGGGTCCGGGTGGTTGTCGTACCGACTGCGATGATCCTTCTGTCTTCTTTCTTGGCCAGATTCAGGCGTTGCGCCGTTTCTTCATCCATTGAATAGTATTCGCTATGCATCCGGTGATCTTCGATATTGTCTTCCTTGACCGGTTTGAAAGTACCTAAACCGACATGGAGAGTGATATCGAGGATCTCGATGCCTTTGTCTTTTATTTTCTGAATCAGTTCTTCGGTAAAATGCAGTCCTGCGGTAGGGCAGGCGGCAGAGCCGTTGATCTGGGCATAGACGTTGTTGTAGCGGGAATTGTCTTTGAGTTTTTCGTGGATATAGGGAGGTGTCGGCATCAGGCCGATTTCCTGCAGGATCTCAAGAAAAACGCCTTCATAATGCATTCGGAAGATACGTATGCCTTCTTCTTTCCGTTCGATGCATTCTCCCGTAAGACGGTCCGAGAAAACGATGACAGTTCCGACTTTGATCGCTTTGGCATTCCCGCAGAGACATTCGCAGACATCGTTGTCGATCTTCAGGATCAGTACTTCGACTCTGGCTCCCGTATCCTTCTTGGTGCCATAAAGTCTGGCAGGAATGACCTTGGAATTGTTACGGACAAGCACATCGCCCGGTTTGAGATAATCGATAATGTCATAGAAATGCCGGTGTTCGATCTCTCCCGTATTCTTATGAAGGACCAAAAGACGGGAATCATCCCGTTTATCCGTAGGATGCTGGGCGATCAGTTCTTCCGGCAGATCGAAATCAAAGTCGCTCAGTTTCATCAGAAACCTCTTTCATCGAAATCATATTTGTTCAGGATCTCTTCCTTGAATTCCAGGAAACGATCTTCGGCGATGCTCTGACGGATCTCTTCCATCAGACGGATCAGGAAACGCAGATTATGGATCGACATCAGCCGGCTGCCCAGCCCTTCATCGTTACGGAAGAGATGATTGAGATAAGCCTTGGTATAGTTTCTGCAACATTCGCAGTCGCATTCCGGATCCAGAGGAGTGAAATCATTCTTGTAGATATTCTTGCGGATGGAGATCCTTCCTTTGGAAGTCATCAAAGTGCCATGGCGGGCGATCCTGGTAGGCAGCACGCAGTCGAACATGTCGACGCCGCGTTCCACGGCTTCCAGGATATCGTTGATCGCGCCGATACCCATCTCGTAACGGGGCTTATCCTTTGGCAGATAGGGAAGCGTATCATCCAGCATCTTGTAGTGGGTCTGCTTATCTTCGCCGACGGAAGTGCCGCCGATCGAATAGCCATCGAAATCCATCTTTACCAGTTCTTCCGCACAGTATTTCCTTAAATCGGGGTAGACCGATCCCTGTACGACGCCGAACAGTGCCTGCTTCTTTCTGATGTGGGCTTCTTTTCCTCGCTTGGCCCAGCGCAGGGTACGTTCCACAGAATCTTTGCAGTAATCGTATTCGCTTGGATAGGGGATGCATTCATCAAAAGAAATGGCGATATCGGATCCGATGGCTTCCTGTACATGAATGGAATCTTCCGGTGTCATAAACATTTTCGTGCCATCCAGGTGGGATTTGAAAGAAACGCCTTCCTCGGAGATCTTCCGGTTGTCAGCCAGAGAAAAGACCTGAAAACCGCCGCTGTCTGTCAGGATCGGACCTTCATAATTCATGAATCTATGGATGCCTCCGGCCTCTTCCAGAGTCTCGGGACCCGGTCTCAGCCACAGGTGATAGGTATTGCACAGAATGATCGAAGCATTCATTTTATAGAGATCTTCGGGAGCCAGAAACTTGACCGTCGCCCTGGTGCCTACCGGCATGAATACCGGGGTATCGACTTCTTTGCCAAAGATATTCAGCTTTCCCAGACGGGCGTTGCAGTTCTTGTCCTGATGGATCAGTTCATATTTAAAAGAATCGTTTTTCATATAAATAATGATAACACAGGCATGTTATACTTATGATATGAAATCGAAAGAACTGAAGACCCGCAATCTGCCTGTCGATGTCTTTCCGATCAGCAAGATCGATGCGAAACCGGACTGGCTGTTTATCGTATTTATCCTGCTGGGGCTTTTTTCTTTCACTTTGGAGATCTCGCGTTTCTATGGAGCAGCCCTGATCCTGACGTCTCTGTGCGTGCTTCTGTTCATGCCTAAAGTCCATCTGATGGAGTTTTTTCAGGAATATCTGGTGATGTTCAATAAGGCGGACAAGAACAGCTGTGTGCTGATCTATTACGATGAGATCAGCTCCTGGTACTATACCTGGAGCGCCAATCGGGATTATCTGTATATCGAACTGGAGAATGGAACGGTCGAGAAGATCGAAGCATTCTCGAAAACGTTATTTGAAGCGAATATGAACCGTTTCGTAAAAGGAAAGAAGAAAACGATCAAATGAGGATCATCGCTTTGGATTTCGAGACGGCGAATTCCCATTACGCATCGGCGTGTTCCCTGGGGATCGCGATCTATGAGGAAGGAGAGATCCTGGATTCCTTCGAGTGGTATTTCCGTCCCCATCATCAGTACAACTATTTCACCAATTCCCATATACATGGCATCTATCCCGAAGATGTGCAGGATGAACCGGAATTCGTTTTCTTTTATGACGAACTGGCGGAAATCCTGAATGATGCCGTTATCGTAGCGCACAACGCGATGTTTGATATCACGGTACTCAATGCGATGTGTGATGTCTATGGCCTGAAACATTTCAAAAATCCATTCCTGGACACCGTACGTTTATCCAGAAGAGTCTTTCCGGAACTGAGAGATCATAAGCTCAATACCGTCAGCGAATATCTGGATATCGATCTGAGCCATCACAACGCGAAATCCGATGCGTTTGCCTGTTTATGCATCTTGCTGAAAACGATGGAACGGTATGAAGAATACGATCTTGACAGACTCATGGAACTGCTGCACATGCATCTGCGCAAGAATATGTAATTTTTTTCATTTTTAGAAAATATTTACAAGAGCATTGTAATATGTTATATTATCATCTATAGGACGACGATTTATGAAAGAATTTGAAAACAATGCTTTTTTCTGGCAGAAAGTAGATACGTTATATTCCTCGGGAGATTTCAAGGTTACAAATAAAAAGGGCAGCGTCCATAAGACCTATCCTTCTTTGACTTATCCTTGCGATTTTGGTTATGTCAAGACGCTGGATAAAGGCAACGAAACACCGATCGAAGTCTTCAAATCGGGAAAAGACAACAAAGTCAACGCCATCGCGCTTTGTGCCGATATCATCAACAAGCGTTTCGAAGTGAAAACGCTGGTAGGCTTAAGCGATGAGGAATGCGAAGAAGTATTAGAATTTCTCAACTGTACGGATTATCAGAAATCGGTCCTGCTCAAACGGGGCAAAAGCATTCCTTCCTGGAGCGAAACAGAGTAGCATTGCTACTTTTTTTCAACCTTGGATTGGATTAGAATAGAAGTATGAAAAGAAAGAAAGAATTTATCATCAATTGTGCCTATATAGCAGTCATCGTTGCTTTGATATATCTGGGAGTCAGATACGTGCTGGACATCATCCTGCCGTTTCTGCTTGGTTTTCTGTTTGCCTACAACACGATCCGCTTGAGTCATAAGCTGTTCAAGGCAGATAAAGTCTTATATCGGATCATTACCCTGATCATTACATACGTGGTCATTGCGCTGATCATCACGCTGTTGGTGACGATGGGCATCAACAAAGTCGGGGACTTCATCAAAGCCATGCCGAACTTCTACAAAACCACGATCGAACCTTATATCACATCCATGGAACAGATCGTCGAACACTACAGCGATCTGCTTCCGGATTTTATCCAGAATTCCTGGAACGATATCACCGGATCGGTATTTGAAGCCGTGAAATCGGGACTGTCTTCGCTGGCCAGCGGCCTGGTCAATCTGACTACCAATATGATCACCAGCGCCCCGAATCTTCTGGCCTCTGTCATCATCATGCTGGTGACTTCATTCTACTTCGTCACCGACTATGAAAAGATCGCCAACTGGTTCACCGGTTCACTGCCGGATCATTTCGTTGAAGTGCTCTATGAAATCAGAGATTTCTGCGAGAATACGCTCTTAAAGATCCTGGTTGCCTATGCGCAGATCATGGGCATCACGTTCATTGAACTGTCCATCGGACTGACCATTTTCCGTGTCAGCAATCCGATCATGTGGTCGCTGGCTATCGCTTTTCTGGATATCCTGCCGGTACTGGGTGTCGGTACGGTCCTGATCCCATGGGCGATCAGCTGCCTGATCATCGGCAATGTCCTTCTGGGCATCGAACTGCTGATCCTTTATACGATCATCTCTTTCATCCGGAACATCATCGAACCGAAGATGGTAGGAACCAATCTGGGTCTGCATCCTCTGGCGACCCTGTTCTCGATGATCGTCGGCCTGAAGCTTTTGGGACCGGTAGGCATGTTCGGATTCCCGACGGCCTTATCGTTCTTTGTAACACGCGAGAAAAAAGAAAACGAATAACGGTTTCAGACATGAGAAACACTGCAGTCTGTTGTGTTTTTTCTATCGGGCATTCCGCTTTTCTATCGTTTCTTTCTGAGATATGATTAATGTAACGATATTCGTTATAAAATATAACATTCTGTTAAAGAGAAAGAGGTACAAAATGAAAAAAATTACGATTTTACTGATCTTCCTGATGATCGTAACGGCATTGACCGGCTGTGCCAAGAAAGAGGAACCGGAAACAGCGAAAGACCAGCTGGATACGATCAGAGAGAACGGAAAGCTTGTTGTCGGTATCGAAGGAACTTATCCTCCGTTCAATTTCGTCGATGACGATGGCAATTATGCGGGCTATGACGTGGATGTCGCTACGGCGGTTGCCGAGCATATCGGCGTCGAAGTCGAATTCGTCATGGCGGAATGGGATGCCTTGCTGATAGGTATCGATTCTCAGCGCTGGGATACGGTTATCGCCGATGTTACCGCGACCGATGAGAGAAGAGAAAAATATGATTTCTCCGATCCGTATCTGTTTACCGGCAGACAGGTCGTCGTCAAAACGGGCAATGAAGTCGGTCTTCATTCTCTGGATGATATCAAAGGCAAGAAGGTCGCGACCAATGCCACGAACTCCTGGGCAAGCAAGTTGGAAGCTTTAGGCGCAGAGATCGTTCCGATCGACAATACCGACCAGTGCGCGCAGGCTGTCATCAATGGCACTGCCGATTTCTGTATGTTCAACAATATCGTCATGGGTGAATATCTGAAGAATCATCCGGAAGCGGAACTGGAAGTCGCTTTCGTGATCGAAACGGATGTCAACGAAGTCTCGATTCCTTGCCGCAAGGGTGAAGAAAGACTGCTGGCGGAATTCAATGCCGCACTGAAAGAATTAAGAGACAGCGGCAAACTGAAGGAACTGTCAGAGAAATGGTTCTATGATGATCTGACAAACAATCCTTTGAACTAAGCAATAGAAAATCAGATATCAGAATCAGCGATATTCATTTATCGCTGATTTTCTTTGGAGGTATATTATGAGCGATCGCTTCTTCAGAATCGTCAGGATATTGGTTGAATCGTTTCCGAAACTGCTGATTCAGTGCCTGAAGATCACCATTCCTTTGACGGTATTATCGTTCTTTTTCGGGCTGATCCTGGCATTGATTTTAGCATTGGTTCAGGTTGCGGAAATCAAGGGTTTGAAACAGTTTGCCCGTTTCTATGTGTGGATCTTCCGCGGGACGCCATTGATGCTGCAGCTGTTCGTGATCTTTTACGGCCTTCCTTCCTTTGGCATCTATTTCAAAGGATTTCCGGCAGCCGTGATCGCTTTTTCTTTGAATCTGGCTGCCTATAACAGCGAGATCATCCGTTCCGCCATACAGGCGGTTCCGATCGGTCAGACGGAAGCGGGATATATGATCGGATTAAACTATTTCCAGGTCATGACCCGTATCGTGCTGCCCCAGGCTGCGCGTATCGCTTTCCCGCCTTTGTTCAGTTCCCTGATCGGCATGACCAAGGATACTTCGCTGGCATCTTCCATCACTGTCATCGAAATGATGTCGGTTGCCAAGAGGATCGCGGCGGTCTATTACGAACCGTTCTGGATGTATATGGAAACGGGTTTCATCTATCTGATGATCTGTACCGTACTGACCCGTCTGCAGTCTGACTTTGAAAGAAGACTGGAATGGAAACAGCCGATTGAAGTCAAGCAGGCGATTGAAGCCGTGGAAGCGGAGAATCTGGCTCATAAATCCAGATGGAAGGTGAAGTAAATGTTAGGGGTTAAGAATCTGCATAAATCGTTTGGAAACAATCAGGTCCTCAAGGGGATCGATTTCCAGGTGGATGAAGGAGAGGTCATCGCCATCATCGGTTCTTCGGGTTCCGGAAAAACGACATTGCTGAGATGCATGGCGTTTCTGGAACAGGCGGATGACGGGATCTATACTTTTGATGATCTCAGCAAGGAGATCCGCAGCATCACCCGCAAAGAGATCAAGGAACTGCGGATGAAAATGGGCTTCGTCTTCCAGAGTTTCAATCTCTTCCGCAACAAGACCGCATTGCAGAATGTCATGGAAGGTCTTGTCGTTGCCCGGAAAATGGATCAGAAACAGGCGGAAGAGATTTCCATGAAGATGCTGGAAAAAGTAGGCATGACAGATCGGGCCAATTATTATCCCGACCAGCTTTCAGGCGGACAGCAGCAGCGTGTGGCGATCGCCCGGGCATTGGCTGCCAATCCGGAGGTCATATTCTTTGACGAACCGACCTCTGCGCTTGATCCGGAACTGACCGGAGAAGTGCTAGATGTTATGGTCAAACTGGCCGAAGAGGGTACGACCATGGTCATTGTCACGCATGAAATGGAGTTTGCCCGGAATGTGGCAGATCGGGTCATATTCATGGAAAACGGCGTTGTCGTCGAAGAAGGCCCGGCAAAAGAGATCTTAAGCGATCCGAAAGAGGAAGCGACCAGAAGATTCCTGCGTAGGATCTTACGGAATGAAGAAGAATGACTGCAAGGAGAAGGGGAATATGAGAATCAGCAATGTAGGTCTGATGGTGAAAGACCTTGAAGGAGCACGAAAATTTTTTGAGGATTACTTCGGCGCGACCGTTCATGCGGAATACAACGAGGATAACGGTTACCGTTCCTATATCATGAAATTCGATGAGAATCCGAAGATCGAGCTTATGAGCAAGCCCGAGGTCATCGATGTCGTGAAAGACAGGAACGATGCCGGTTATATCCACATCTGCATCAAAGTCGACAGCAAAGAGAAATTCGAAGAGATTTTAAATAAAACGAAAGCGGATGGCTACGAGATCCTGTATGAACCGGATACGGTTGGAGGACAGGAATTCAGGGCAATCATGTTCGAAGAGAATATCATGGAGGTCTGCTACTAGCGCATGGATCGTTTCAGGGAACCGATCGGCAGATAAAGCTTATGAAAACCAATAAAAAAGTATGCCTGGTTACAGGCGCCGGCGGTGGGATCGGTCGATGCATCGTGAAACGCTTTTTTGATGAGGGCTATCATGTAGTGATGATCGACCTTGACCGTGAACGGCTGGATCATATCGTCGAAGAAGAAACATATGACAGGGAAGATGTCAATGTCTTTTCGTTTGATATTACAAAAGAAGAGGAGATCATAAATGGCATCGATGCGATCGTGAAAGAAACAGGGCGCATCGATATCCTGGTCAATACGGCAGGGATCTGCGGAGACTATGAACTTGCACAGAATTACCGTTTCAGCAACTTCCGTAAGATCTATGAAGTCAATGTCTTTGGAACGTTCCTGATGATGAAATACTGTCTCCCTTACCTGATCGGACAGAAGGGAACGGTCATCAATTTCGGTTCGGTTTCCGGGATCCAGGGATACAAGTATGAGATCGGCTACGGTTCCAGCAAAGCCGCTGTCATCGAGATGACCCGGAATATCGCCAACGAATACGGTTCGCAAGGAATGCGCTGCAACTGTGTGTCTCCGGGCTGGGTCAATACTTCCATGATGGAAAAGACGATGGAGAACTATCGCGAGATCGGCATCGATGATCCTGAAAACTGCATCTGCTACGGTTCGATCCAGCGCAAGGCGGAACCGGAAGAGATTGCGAATGTCGTCTGTTTCTTGTGTTCGGATCAGGCATCCTATATCAATGGCGCCAATATCGTGGTCGATGGAGGCATGACCATTCAATAGAAGGATCACCAGTTACACTGATACATCAAAGAAAAGCCGTTTCTGAGGAAACGGCTTTATGTTGGCAATCTGTCGTTATTTCGTGCTTCTGATGTATTTCGTGATCGCTTTGACTGCTTTCTTGATATTATCCAGGGAAGTCGCCAGATTGACCCTGACCCAGTTGTTGTAGCGTTTGGAGAAATCTTCCCCCGGATTGGTCAGGATATGGCAGTTTTCAATCAGGCACTTCGAAGCGGATTCCTGATCGTTGTATGCTCCCAGATCAAGGAACAGCAGATAGGATCCTTCCAGCGATGTCATATTCAGGTATTTGCCAAGATGCTCCCGGATGTAGTGATAGTTTTCAAAGACCACGTTATTCAAAGCATCCATCCATTCCTCTCCGTACTTGTATGCATAGTAAGTCGGCAGCGCATTGAATGCGTTGATGCCACCCGTATGCTGCAGCTGCTGGTAAGAAATGAAGCGGTTTCGCAGTTTCTCGTTTGCGATAACGATATGGCTGTGGCTGAAAACAGCGAGAGAGAAGGACTTGGAAGCGGCAATGATACTGATGATCAGATCCTGATATTCTTTGAATGACAGCGCAGGATAGAAGGTCTGATCCGGCATGATGATATCGGAATGGACTTCATCGGAACAGACCAGGACCTTGTACTTTTTGCACAACGCAAACAACTCTTCCAGTTCGCCTTTCTTCCAGACTCTTCCGACCGGATTGTGCGGAGAACACAGCATCAGCATTTTCACTTTCTTTTCTTTGAATTTCTTTTTGATATCCGCATAATCGAAAGTAAAGTATCCATCCGTATCGATCAGTTTCGATTCCACGACTTTCCGTTTCGTTTTCAGGATCGTATCTTTGAAAGGAGGATACAACGGCGTATTGATCATGATCGGATCATTCTCTTTTGTCAGAGCGTGAATGACCTGATACATCGCATCGACGGCGCCTTTGGAAGTCCGGAACCATTCCTGCTTATAAACGACATCGTTTCTCTTCCTGTGCCAGGCGATCACCGTATCATAGTAGTCTTCCGGCAGATTCGCATAGCCGTAGTCTCCATAAGCGATAAAGTCATTCAGATGTTCGATGATCCTCTCGTTGCATTTGAAATCCATATCGGCGATCCACATCGGCAGACAGTTCATCTGCTTTCCTCTTGCCCATTTGATCGAAGAAGTATTTTTGCGGTCGATATAGTACTTTTCCGTAAAAGCCTGATTATTCATACGTTTATACCTCGCTTTAATTATAGAATATTATTATGGGAATCACCTATAACTGTTGGCATGGCTGTCACAGAAAATCGGAAGGATGCCTGCATTGCTACGTATATCGCAGGGATCTTTCGATCGGTGTCGACAGCAATATCGTTTATAAAACCAAATCGTTCGATTTGCCGATCCGCAAGGACAGGCATGGAAACTATAAATATCCCGGCGGGACACATTTCGACATGTGTTTTTCTTCCGATTTCTTTATCGAGGAAGCCGATGAATGGCGTATCGATGTACTGAACATGATCAGAGAAAGAAGCGACTGCGAGTTCTTCTGCATCACCAAACGCCCGGAAAGGATCGCCGCATGCATTCCTGATCTGAAGTCGTATGATAACCTGACGGTCTACTGTACGATGGAGAATCAGAAGCGTTTCGATGAACGGGCACCGATCTATCTGGATCTTGATCTTAAGAAGAAAGGTGTCATGATGGAACCGATGTTGGAAAGGATCGATTTCAGCGGATACTATGACAGGATCGATCTGATCGCGATCGGCGGAGAATCGGGAGAAGATGCCAGGCTGCTGGATTTCGAATGGGTCAAGGAAACAAGAAAACAATGCCTTGAACATGGCGTTGATTTCTATTTCCATCAGACGGGAGCCAGAATAAAAGTGAACGGGAGGATCTATGAGATCCCCCGCAATAATCAGCATTCCCAGGCCCGTAAGGCGTTTAAAGACTAGTACTGTGTCTTGTCCAATACTTCTTTTGCTTTGTCTTCGCTGATCAGGGCAGAAATGATCTCATAAGCGAATTCGAAGGCTGCGCCAAGTCCTTTGGCGGTTATGAACTTCCCGTCACGTATCGCTTTCGCATGTGCTGGAGTATGTCCGTTCTCAAAACCCGGGTAGCAGACGAATCGCTGATCGCTCAAAAGATCCTTGTGAAGCAGGATGCTCGGAGCGGCACAGATGGCGCAGACATACTTGTCGGAAGCGACAAACCGATCGATCAGTTGCTGCACCCGTTCATCGTTTTCAAGATTCAGCGTACCGGGCATGCCTCCCGGCAGGATCAGACAGTCATAGTCTTCGAGATCGATTTCATTGATCAGAAGATGCGGAAGAAACGTGACTTCATGGGAAGATACGATCGTATCGGAAAGACCGGCCAGTTTCACTTCGATGCCTGCCCGATAGAGCAGATCGTAGGTCACCAGAGCTTCGCATTCTTCCAGTCCCTGGGTTACCAGTATGATAGCTTTCATGTTTTTATTATAAGGCATTTGTAGTAAAATGGTGTTGTTATGAAGAGACTGATGGATATCTATGAAAGCTGCAAGACACCGATCAGGGTGGCCTATTTTGCGTTCGTGCTGATCGCCTTCGGTTTTCTGATCCAGAATCCGAATGTCAATATCTTTTATACGTTCCGTTCGAATATCATCCTGTTTATTGCGGAACTGGCTTTACGGATCGGCGAGTTTACGCTGATGAATCTGCCGATCATCTTTATGCTGAATTTCGTCTGCAAAAAAGCCAACAATGCTTCACCGGTAGTCATGTCGCTGATCGGTTATTTCACGTTCCTGGTCACGACGATGCTGCTTTCGCCACAGAATCTGAGCAGCCAGGCATATATGAACAGCTCCATCTTCAATATCGCAAGCGGCAGCAGATCGCCGCTGGAGACCGGCATGATCGGTTCCTTCCTGGTCGCCTATGCCACCAGAGCCGCTTTCATATTCTCGCGTCATCGCAGCAACTATTCTCTGACGAACCTTTTCTCAAGAGACATGGCAGGAATCGTTTATAATTTCATTTTCTGCTTCCTTTTAGGCGTTCTGGTCTCTTATTCCTATCCGATCTTATACGGCTACATACAGAAATCCATCGCTTTCATCGGTGCCGATCTTTCCGATCCGATGCGTATCGGCCTCTATTCCATCCTGGACCGTGTCTTGTCCATACTGGGTTTAGGCAACATCATCCGTTATCCGTTCTGGTTTACTGCCGCAGGCGGTTCCTTATCCAACACCATGACCGGACAAAGCATTCTGGGCGATGTGAATATCTTCAGTTATGTCAAGGAAACGAATGCTGCCTATGTCGGCGCAGGACGTTTCATCACGCCATACTACGTCATAAACATGTTCATGATTCCGGGAATCTATCTGGGAACGCTGTGCTCCGTTTCCGACAAGAAAGACCGCAGCTATCTCTGGATCATGTTTGTGGTTGCGATCCTGTTATCGATCGCGGCTGGCAATCCTTTGCCGATCGAACTGCTGATGCTTCTGACTTCGCCATTCCTTCTGGCCGTATATCTGCTGCTGATCGGCCTTGTTTCCGGCTTCATGGTCAGCCATGGGGTCTATCTGGGTTTCAGCGGCAATGTATCGAATATCCTTACGGCAATGCCAGGCAGTTTTGCCGATTACATCATCAATATCCGCAACGCTTCCCTGACGTATTCTTTGCGTTACATCGCACTGATCGGAGCCGTCGCGTTCCTGCTTTGTTTCGCCATCACCTGGCTTTATTACCGTTTCTTTGCCTTTGATTTTGTCAAGACAGGCAAAGGCGATGAATTCGTACGGCTGCTGATCGATTCGGTAGGAGGGATCGATAATATCATCGATGCCGGAGCGGGGTTGTTTAAGCTGAACATCTATCTGAAAGAACCGGAAAGGATCTCGATCGAAAAGATCCAGGATACAGGGGTACATCGGGTATCGGAAACCAGAGATGGCTTGTCTTTTGAAATCGGTACGCCAAGCTATGCGATCGCGCATAGGATCAAGAAACAGCTAAAAAAGTAGTTTCCTCATTGCATTTATTAGAAATTTAGCATAAAATTGAAGAGTATTTGAGAAAGGGTGTTTTTATATGTCAACAAAAAGAACGTATCAACCAAGCAAAAGAAAACGTCAGAATACCCATGGGTTCCGTGCCAGAATGGCTACAGTAGGCGGCCGCAAGGTGCTTGCAAGACGCCGTGCCAAAGGCAGAAAGGTATTGTCTGATTAAAGTCACTTATGTGGCTTTTATTTTATGAATAAGCGTTTCCGGATCAAAAAGAACGAAGAGTTTTCCAAGATCATTTCTTACCGTCATTCGAAAGCGGGTAAGGTTTTTATCGTGTATTACGAAGATCGCAAGCAGGAGAATGCCAGGGTAGGGATTTCCGTTTCCAAGAAGCTGGGCAATGCAGTCATAAGAAACCGGATCAAGCGCCAGGTACGGGAGATGCTGAGGGATCTGGTGGATTTTGATTCCTGCCTTTATGATCTCGTGGTAATCGTCAGAAAACCGTATCTTGAACAAAGTTTCTTTGATAATAAAAATGATTTGGAAAAGATGCTTAAACAAGTTATAATATAGCAGTATGAATAAGGAGAGTCTCATGACAAAAAAACGCATAACGAGGCTATTGACAGTTATAGCGATCGCATTTGTACTATCAGGATGTTCCACTTCAAGTGAACTGATCACTTTGGATACCACATTTTCCGATGTGATGAACGATGGTTTCTTTGCCGCGGTCATCACTTACCCTCTGGCGCAGGCAATCAATCTGCTGGAACCGAAAGTCGGTATCTTTCTGGCGGTTTCGCTTGTGACGATCGGCATCAATGCCATAGTGATGATTTTTACATTCAAGTCTTCTGTCGGAATGCAGAAGATGCAGGAACTGCAGCCGGAGATGCAGAAGATCCAAGCCAAATATGAAGGCAGGACCGATGACGTATCCCAGCAGCGCATGGCAATGGAAATGCAGCAGCTGTATTCCAAATACAACGTCAACCCGCTGGGTGCCATCATTTCCACGTTCATCCAGTTCCCATTGCTGATCGGCATGTACAATGCCGTCCGCAGATCCGAGACAGTGGCGAATGCCCAGTTCATGGGTGTCAGCCTGTCGATGAGCCCGAGTCAGGCTTTGAAAGAAAAAGCCTGGGTCTGTGTGGTGATTTTCGTGCTGATGATCCTCTGCCAGTTCATTTCGATCAAGCTGCCGCAGATATTGGCCAATAAGCATGGCCAGGAAGAAGCGGAGAAGCATCATAAGACTTACCAGAAACCGCAGAATCAGAATCAGATGATGACCTACAGCATGCTGGCGATGGTTGCCTTCGTCATGTTTTCCTGCCCGACCGCATTATCGCTGTATTACTGCATTTCTTCCATCGTCAATATCGCTAAGACACTGATCATCGATAAGATGACGCATAAGGAGGCGTGATATGAAACAATATACAGGAAAATCAGTCGAAGAGATTTTGAATACGATCGCAGCGGAACAGAACTGTACCGTTGAAGATATCACGTATAATGTCATCGAAGAAGACAAGGGCGGTCTGTTCGGTATGCACAAGTCCGCCACCATCGAAGCATATACTTCCCAGGATGTCAAAGAATTCATCTTCGATTATCTGGGAGCTTATTTCACGGAACTGAATCAGGGTGTCGCGATCGAGATCATTCTTGACAGCAACAAGGATAAAGAAGGGGAACTTCTTTACAGAGTCATTCTGGATGCGGAAAACAACGCGATCGTGATCGGCAAGAACGGTCAGACCCTGAGAGCGATTTCGACGGTTCTGAAGGCTGCTGTGAATGCTACCTTCAAGAAGAGGATCGATCTTGTCGTCGATGTCAACCATTACAAGGAAGACCGCTACAAGAAGGTCAAAGCGATCGCCAAGAGAGAAGCGCTCAATGTCGCAAAGACTCATGTGGATTGCGAACTGGATCCTATGCCTAGCGATGAAAGAAAGGTCATCCACCAGTATCTGCAGGATTTCAAGAATGTGACGACCGTTTCCGTAGGCGAGGGTGCCAAGAGACATCTGTGCATCAAATACGCACCGGAAGAGAAAAAAGAAGAAAAAGAAGCGTAAGCTTCTTTTATTTTGTAAGGATATCCACGACATGGCTGCTGGCTCCCAGCAGTTCTTTGCGTTCGCAGGTCTTGAAATGAAAATCAAGGTAGGCCGCAAAAGTTTCATCGTCCATCGCATTGATTGTACGACGCATGTAGTCGCTGGGACCATCGGAAGCGAAACGCCTGATCAGCTTCAGTCCCGCTTCTTCATTCAGTTCATCGATCTCTTCGATCCGCATCTGAAAGAACAATCCATCCGGATCATCGATCCTGAAATCTTCCTTCAGCTTGTCTCTGATCTCTTTGTAGTGATCCTGTTTAAAGGCATATTCGATGACACTGTATTCATTCATGATATATGTCGTGAAAATATATTTCTTTGTGATCCGTTTGGCCTCGCTTAATGCCTTGAGTTTATCTTCTTTGGAATAGAGATGATACAAAGGACCGAACAGGATCGCCGTATCGAATTCGTTGTCGCTGAACATGCTTAGGTCTGTCGCGCTGGCTTCGATGACAGGCAGTTCAGGATCTTTCACTTTAAGTTTGCCGATATTCGGCCGTACATATTCGATGGCAGTCACATCATAGCCTTCGTTTTTCAGATACAAAGAATATCTTCCCGTTCCCGCGCCGATATCGATGATCTTATCTTGATTTGTCGTATATTCGTGGATGTATCTTATAGACGTCATAAATTCCACCTGGCCATGCCGATGATCCAGGCGTTTGTCTTCATTGAATTTATTATAATAATCCGTCAGTTTCTGTTTCTGATCCATCGTTATTTCCTGATAAACATGATATTGAGATCGATCGGTACGCTGATTCCGTCAATCATTCCGGTCTTGGAATACTGCCAGATGCTGATGGGATATTCCAGTTTCGGTTCTTCCGTATCATACTGGGCGAACCAGATCGGATATCTGCTGATCTGTTCCATATCGTAATAGGTATCCGACCAGTAGAGATAGGTATAGATCATCGTATCATAGTGTTTCTTATTCAGACGCTCGCAGAACGCCAATGCATTTGCGGTATGTTCTTCCCTGGTCAGTTCACTGATCCGGGGCGTTTCGTTCTCCAAATAGACTTCTTCGAGGTCATAGACCACAGGAAAATCGATCTTCTTGCCTTTCAGCCGGTCATAGACGAAATCGGCCTCTTCCCGCGCTTCTTTGACATTGACGGCCTGCGAAAAGAAATAGACTCCGACTTTCAATCCGGCCTTTCTGGCGCCATCGTAATGCGATTCAAATTCCGTGTCATCATAAAGAAGTCCGGTCGTAGCGCCTCTTCTTCCGATCCTAAGGAATACGAATTCGACACCGGAATCTTTGACCTTCTGCCAATCGACATTTTCCTGGAATTCCGAAATATCGATGCCGAAACTGCTTGTGAAGTTCTCATCCTCATAAGAATAATGGCCATTCCTGTCTTTGATCAGGGAATAATCGATCTCAACCGTTTCCTCATCTTCTCCTGCCATGTGCGGATGGCTTGTCTTTAAACGGACAATGATGGCCAGGATCAGCGTCATGAAAAGTATCGCTATCAGGATGATTTCGATCGGATGTATCTTGAATCTACGCTTACGCATAGTCTTATTATATACTAATCGCTTTTGAAAGATAACAGCGGCCCAATATGCAGACAGACGTTCATATCGTCAGTCTTGCACGATCCTTGTTTTCGTTTTTTCTACGACATCAAAAAGTTCCGCATCCAGAATGAAAGGGATGCTGAAAGCATTCACAACAATGCCTTTCAGCTTCTTCTCGTTATTCCTGGCAAGGCGGATCGCATGCAGGAATTCCGTTTCCACACATGAAAAATGCTGACCGTATTCACCCATTTCTTCTGCGCTGGAAAATACCGGGAAAAAGAAATCATCGCCATTCTGCAGGATATCCGGAACCAGGCGGATCTGATCCTTGCTGGTGATTTCCACGCCCTTCAGGGAATCGGGATCGTTTTCGGCATCTTTTATCAGCTGTTCCATGGCTTTCTGGTCCTGATCGGACAAGATCGCGCTGCAAGGCACACAGACGATGCTGTCTCTGAGCAGTTCCAAAACATCGAAGAAATTGTCTTCGTTTCTTTCATTGCTGAAACGCAGGATCGCTTCTCTTAACATTTCTCCGTTTTCCAGATCCTCTCTTTTCAGACTTGCAGTTGGATTCATGTCACAGACGCCTCCTCCTTCCTGCAGATAGGAATTAGCCGCATTGACGACACATTCGGCGCCTGTATTGGTGATTCCGGCTTTTCTGATCTCGATCGTCGAAAGGATCTCAGGTTCATAATGAGGGTCTGCCTGATTCACTTTTTCAGCGATTAGATCGCATAGCGCTTTCAGGTATTTGACTGTGACATTGTACTGTGTCAGGGGAGAGGGAAGCATCATTCCTTCATATTGCGGATCGGTTTCGAACTCTTTCAGTTCCCGGATCAGTTCATCTCTTTCCTCGATGCATTGTTTCAAAGTACGGTTCTTGAATTGAGATACATAAGTATCTGGTGAAATCATCATTTTATTATCCTCCGGTTTATCTCTGATTCTATTATTTGTGAAACGTATCGTTTTCCGGTCGTTTCGTAAGCGACATTTTCTTCCTATCCGACATAATGATATCATTCAAAACGGTACACAAAACATGACTTTCATCATTCCGAAGGCACAAAAAAAGTCTTATTTCTAAGACTTCATCAGCATATCTTTGGAGCAGATGATGGGAATCGAACCCACGTAGTCAGCTTGGAAGGCTGAAGTTCTACCATTGAACTACATCTGCATTTCATAGTGGTGACTCGGCCGGGAATCGAACCCGGGACCCTCTGATTAAAAGTCAGATGCTCTACCGCCTGAGCTACCGAGTCATGACTGGCTGGGATGGCTGGGATCGAACCAGCGAAATGACAGAGTCAAAGTCTGTTGCCTTA
>JAFYHQ010000020.1 GCA_017539105.1 Erysipelotrichaceae bacterium | reverse complement strand
TCTTGAACGGCAATACGACCCAGATGGTATAGAAACACAGCACGAACATCTTGGCCCAGTACGGTCCTTCGATGAAATCGACGGAAGCCAGTCCGAAAGCGTTCAGCAGCAGATTGATCAGTCCCTCCGAATAGGCTGTCTACTTGAACAGGATCATGAACACCAGACCGACTGCCAGCGTATTGGTCACATAAGGCAAGAAGAAAACGGTCTGGAAGAGATCCTTCAGTTTCGTCAATGAGTTCAATGCCAGAGAAATCAATAAAGCGAACCCGGTCGATAACGGTACCGTTATGATGACCAGAATGAATGTGTTCCTGATCGCCTGCAGGAAATAAGGATCGTGCAGGACATAGGCATAGTTGTATAAACCGACGCCGTTATAAGTCTGAGATGCGAAATTATATCCTTCTTCAAACGAATAAATCAGAACATCCAGCAAAGGATAGACCATGAAAACTCCTACAAAAACCATTGCAGGCAACAGATAGAGCCATCCTTTGAGATTGTTCCTGTTATTCATCGATCACCTTTTCATCCATTGAAAAGACATATGTTTTATGAGGCTTCAGATCGAAGCGGATGATCCTGTCTTTATGGGTATACAGATCGTCATCGACGATTGCCCGGATATCTTCATCGGAGATGCAGTTCTCATTGTGGCAGACCACGCTGGTATCACGGCCGGTCGTTTCGATACGATCGAATTCACAGGTAAAGACGCCGTTCTCTGATGGAATGAAACCTTCCGGACGGATTCCCACATAGACTTCCTGATCCGGGGCTTTCGTCTTCATGATCGCATCCTCTCCGATATAGACTTTATGATCTTTGATATAACCTTTGAATACATTGATCGCAGGCGTACCCAGGAAACGTGCCACAAAGAGATTGACCGGAGCATTATAGACTTCCTGCGGTTTTCCAACCTGCTGGATGATGCCGTCTTTCATGACAATGATCAGATCGGAAATGGACATCGCTTCTTCCTGGTCGTGGGTAACGAAAATGGTCGTAATGCCGGTTTCTTTCTGGATCCGGCGGATCTGTTCCCTGGTCTGCAGACGCAGGCGGGCATCCAGGTTGCTTAATGGTTCATCCAGAAGCAGCACTCCCGGAGTCTTCACCAAAGCCCTGGCGATCGCCACTCTCTGCTGCTGCCCTCCCGACATTTCCGAAGGCTTGCGATCCATTAGGTTCTCGATCTGGACGAGTCTGGCGACTTCCATGGCTTTTTCTTCCATCGCTTCCTTGCTCATCTTATCTGGACCTTTCAGATTCTCCAAAGGAAAAACGATATTCTGCCGTACTGTCAGATGAGGATACAACGCATAGTTCTGAAACACCATGCCCACTCCCCTGTTTTCCGGAGACAGATTCGTGACATCGACATCGCCGAAATAGATCTTTCCTTCCGTCGGTTCTTCCAGACCGCAGATCAGATTCAAAGTCGTCGATTTCCCGCAGCCCGAAGGACCTAAAAGACCTACCAGTTTGCCATCGGGAATCTCGATATTGAAATCATTGACCGCGATCACGACATCGTTTTTATGGTCGCGAGAGATAAACTTTTTGGTCAGATTTTCTAGAATGATTTTCATAACGCTTTACCTGTTCATCATCATTATATATCAGCTTCTGCGGCTTTGACATCGAAATAGAAACGGGAATACTCGTTCTCCTGAGACTCGACGCCATAGTTTAACCCATGCGCTTCCAGCAGTTCTCTGGACAGAGACAGGCCGATTCCGGAACCGATCAGATGGCGTTTGTGCTCCTTGTCGACCTTGTAGTAACGATCCCAGATATTCTCAAGATCCTCCTCAGCGATGCCGCAGCCATTGTCATAGACATAGACCCTGTATGCATCTTCCAGTTTCTCGGTGCCAAGGATCATCTTCTGATCGTCTTTATCGTTATAGTTCAAAGCATTGTTGATGAAATTATAAAGGACCTGCCTGATCCGTTTTTCATCCAGTTCGACCCGGATATCGTCGCTCAATTGCAGTTCAAAAGAAATCCCCTGCGTTTCGCAGTATTTCTGATACTGATGATAGACGGAAGTCAGAAGATCATTGAGACTGATCTCCTGTTTATTCAGTTCGACGTTGTCATCTTCGATCTTGGAGATATCGATCAGATCGTCGACAAGTGCAGATAAGCGTTTCGCTTCGGCAATGATGATATCGATATTCGCATCATTCTTTTCTTCCGGAATATCTTTCATCATTTCGCCATACCCGACGATCATGGTCAATGGCGTTCGTAAATCATGCGAGACATTCCCCAGCAGTTCTTTTCTCGCTTTATCAGCTTTCAGGATATCTTCGTTGGCCTGAATCAAGGTATGATTCAGTTCGTCATATTCCTTGGAACCGGTCCGTATCCTGCCCCCGTCATAGCGTCCCTTGGACAGGTTCTGGGATTCTGTATTGATCTGAAAGATCGGTTTCAGCAGGAATCTGGACAGCAGCAAGGCCAGGATGACGGACATGATAATGACGATCAGAGCGATAATGAAATACTGCGACTTCAAAGTGGAGATCGTCACATTCAGTGGCGTGATCGCGCTCGAGACCATGACCATGACATCCTGATCGGCATATTTCAGCATCTTTGCGAAAATATAGATATCTTCCGGTCTGGAATCGAAAGGACGCTGATAATGGAAGTCATCGAACATCTTTTCATCGCCATTCTCAATTGTTTCTGCCGCAATCATATTGATCGTATAATTATCCAGATTCCGCAATGTACAGGCTCCCGTATAGCTCAGAGAGTCGTTATTGGAAACGACACGGACACAGACTTCATTCGACATGCCAACCTGATCCAGAATATCATCGATATCATCCTGTCCCACATAGGAAGCGACATTGCGTCCGACATTCATCAATGTAGAGATCTTGTTTTTCTTATAGAAGGTATCCAAAAAGTTTGTCTGAAACAGATAGATGACACCCAGAACGGCGACGATAAACAGCACCATGTATAAGATCAGCTGCAGACGCAGACTATATTTCTTTTTCAAAACGGTAACCTACCCCTCGGATCGTCGTGATATAGGATCCATATTCTTTCAGATCTTTTCTTAAGAGTTTCATATGCGTATCCAAAGTACGATCATCGGAATCATATTCATAACCCCAGACTTTGGAGATGATTGCCTGTCTGGTCAGGGCATTGCCTCTGTTCTTCAAAAGGAACAGCAGCAGTTCATATTCCTTGTTTGCCAGATCGACCCGTTCTCCATCGATTGTAACCGTATGCGCATCTTCATCCACGATCAGGCCATCGACAACGATCTTGCTGGTGGTATTCGCATCTCTTTTCAGGATCACATTGATCCGCATCATCAGTTCTTTCAAAGAAAACGGTTTTGTGACATAATCTTCTCCGCCGATATCAAAACCATAGACACGGTCATATTCTTCACCTAAAGCCGTAAGGAAGATGCAATGGACATCCCGGATCTCTTTCATCTTCTTTAACGTCTCATAGCCATCCATTTCCGGCATCATGACATCCATGATCACCACATCAAAATGATCATTCTGAAACAGTTTGAAAGCTTCTTTTCCATTGCACGCCAATACGGTCTCATGTCCCTCATGAGATGCATATTTCGCGATCATTTCCCTGATTTTTGTTTCGTCATCGACGATTAATATCTTTGCCATATCAATATTTTAGCGTTTTTATGTGAACTTGTGCTGAATTCTGAAAAAAATAGTGTATAATAAGTAATGTTCCTTGCGGATTAGCCAAGCGGTAAGGCAGCGGACTCTGAATCCGCCATTTCGAAGGTTCGAATCCTTCATCCGCAGCCAATAGTGATTTAAGCCCTTAAAATGGGGCTTTTTTCATACCCGTGGTCATTTTTTAAGCAAATCTGCAAGATTTCTGCAAGATTTTTCGACCACTTTCGTAATTCTTATTTCTTCTTTCTTTGATTTGTGCGTATAACCTTCGTTTACACTCGTTCCGTTTGAATGACCGACATAAGCGTTCCGGTCATACTGTTCGATGTGATTGTCCTTCAACAAAGTATTGAAAGCATGTCGTGCTGAATGGTTTTTGGGAATGGTTCCATCTTCTTTCATGATACCGGCATCCCGGTATGCTGCCTTAACGCGATAGCCCAGTGTCTTGAGACTGAACGGATCCTCTTCGCCATCCTCCGTCCTGGCATAGCCCATCCGGCTGAAGATGAACATGTCATCCGAATAGATCGACAGTCCCTTGAGCATCTCGATGTAATTCTCAAGATACATACAGATTGGATCGGCAATCATGATCATCCTCTCAGCTCCGGTCTTGGTAGTAGTAACTTCGTATGATTTGGAAGTCTTATCCTTGTTCGGATGCCAGGTGATGCTTTTGGTGATCAGCAGCGTTTTGTTTTCCGGATCAAAATCCTTCGGTGTCAGTGCATTGACCTCATCGATTCTCATGCCGGTGAAGTAGATCATAAACATGATCCCGAAGATCGGATTGTATGCACCGTTCTCCAGCTTATAAATGCTTCTCAGGATCTTTTCCAGATCACCGTCATAAACATTCTCGATGATCTTGCCGATCTTGTCGCTGTATAGCTTCCTGGTCTTCTTGAGGCTAGGCATTTCAACTTCATAATCGATATCGATATTCGTTTCCACGTTGAACCACCTCTTGGTCTCCTTATAAAGCATCTTGAAGTACATCAGTACCTCTCTCTGCATTCCGACGGATAGACGCTTCTCCTCCCCTTGTTTATGTTTCAGAGAAAGCTCCTCGTACATGATATGATCCACAAAATGCGCGATATCGCTCTTGTTGATCAGGATCAGAGGCTTCTTGTTGAAGAATGGCAATATATGGTACTTGATCGTGCTTTCCTTTTTGGTATAGCTGCAGTACTTCAGATCACCATTCTTATATTGCTTTGTATGCTTATCAAGGAGCCTCTCGAATCCATCATCCAGAGTAACATCGGAAGCCTGTTTCTTGGTCCGGATCTCTTTCAGATCAAGAGCTGTTTTTCTGCCCTTCTTCAGATCCCGGTAATCATTATAAGCATCATCATAATCATCGTATCCGGGGAAAGACTGGTTATCATACACGATCCTGAAACAGACCTCATTCCCTTTGATATATGCATATATGGGAATGTTTTTGATCTGATAATCCTTCAGCTCTTCTTTGATCTTTTTGCGGTCTTGCTCAGTTAGCTTCTCTTCACCCTTTGCCAGCAGCTTCTCAATCTTACTGTTTCTCATAAACAGTGTTTCTTGCGGCGCTAAGCTCATTTCTGGCCATAGTCTTGAAATAGTCATAGTCAAGACCAACCGTTTCCAGCAGAAGATCCGTAGGAACTTTCCTGACGCTTACCCATCTGCCGTTTTTCTTTGCTAGTTTCAGTGTTTCCTCTCTGATCTTGATCGCCGAGGGCTGGCCGACATCCAGCAGCTTCTGAATCTGTTTTAAGCTGACTTGTGGATTCATGATGATCAGATCCACTTTATCTTTCCAACTGATTTTCATTGTCCTTCCTTTCCGCAACAAACCATTTCGTTTACATAAGCCTTATCAGTTTCGATATGAGTCTGGTATCAGACTGTTTGTCAAAGATCATTCGTTAAATACTATTTAGTTTTGCTTTTTTCTTTTAACGTACTCATTATTACATTTTCATATGTTGTTGTCAACCAATTAAAATATCATTTCTTTAATTTTTTTTGACGGTTATGTATATAATAGAATCAGAGGAAATCGTTATGTCATTTTCAACCTACTTTAAAGAATTGAGAAAAGACAGAAAACTGTCTCAAGATGAACTGGCAAAATTATTGAAAGTGTCAAATTCCCAGATCAGGAATATTGAAACCGGCAGGACCAAGTTGCCCCGGCATGAGCTCTTCGACTCTCTGGTGAAATATGTCGGAGGAGATCCTATCGATATTGCTTATGATATATTCTTCAAAAATGAAGAGACAGAGTATGATCATAAGCTTAAAGAAATACATAAGATATACTTGGCAAGCCGATGGAGATACTACGATGTAATAAATGTTGCGCCTCGCTTCATATACAAAAAGGATAAGCTACTTGTGTTTGATGGATTATATTGGAAAAGCGGATTCCCTTATTATAAAGTCCTTCTAGGAAATTATGATCGAGACAAGTATCTCTCCGCCATAAACGATCCTGATAAAGACGATAAACTTAGAGAGCTTATCTTTAAGGAAACGCTGTTTCTTGAAGATCTTGCTAATCCGGAACACATTAAAGAAATCCGTTTCATCTTAGACAAGAATAATCCTGATGATTGCAATATTTATTACGAGCTTGAAAAGATCAATCTGATCAATCTGGGCAAGGAGTTTGAGGTATGTTATCTACTATATGATACGGATGCCAGGATTATAGACTCTAGAAGCAGCAAATATTACGTAACAAATAAAAAGACAATTATAAATATTTAGACGCAAATACTTGTAGGTAGTAATGCCATAAAAGCTAATATATATGTCAAAAGATAGAAATATTACAGATATTAGACCTGATCTTATCAAAGAATGGAACTATGAGAAAAACATAGGAATTGTTCCAACTGATTTTAGTTTGGGAAGCCATAGAAAAGTATGGTGGAAGTGCTCAAAATGCGGATATGAATGGGAAGCTGTAATTAAGGATAGAAAAACACGAAATTGTCCTGTTTGTGCTGGAAAAGCAGTATGGCCTGGGCATAATGATCTTGCGTCGACAAATCCCGATTTGCTGAAAGAATGGGATTATGAAAAAAACACTACTCAGCCGACAGAAGTCTCAAAAGGAAGCGGAAAGAAGATATGGTGGAAGTGTTCAATATGCGGCGGGTCATGGGAAGAAACCATTAATAATAGAACAAATGGCTATGGTTGCCCTTATTGTTCTGGAAGACGTGTGCTGGTTGGATATAATGACCTGCAGACAAAATACCCTGATATAGCTAAAGAATGGGACTATGATAAAAATGCTTTTTTACCTACGGAAGTGACTTCGAAGAGCATGAAAAGAGTCTGGTGGGTCTGTCCCGTATGCAATAACCATTATTGTTCAACGGTTGCTGCAAGAACAAGCGCAAGAAGTTGTCCTAAATGTGCCAAGGAAAATCAGACTTCTTTTCCTGAACAGGCTATATATTATTACATCAAAAGAATATGTCCTGATTCTATTAATGGATATAGACCAAAGTGGCTCAACGGAAAAGAGCTGGATGTTTTTATTCCTTCACTTAATGTAGCAATTGAATATGATGGTTCATATTGGCACCAGAATATCAAAAAGGATCTAAAGAAAGATCAAGTATTAGCTGAAAAAGGGATCACATTTTATAGAATTCGAGAACACGATTGTCCCGAACTGCTCAGCTCTTCAATAATTATTAATACTGGTATTCCCCAACAAGACGGTTCTCATGTTGAAGATGCGATACAGAAATTATATGGATTTTTGGGCTTTTCCGATAGAGAAAACGAGATAAAAATATCAGAGGACAGATTCGAGATATTAAGTCTTTATGTTTCCGAAAAGAAAGAGGATTCATTAAGTGCAAGATATCCGATGATTGCTGCGGAATGGAACTACGAGAGAAACGGGAACATGGCTCCGCAATACGTTTTGTACGGGAGTCACATGAAGGTTTGGTGGAAGTGTTCAAAATGTGGTGGCGAATGGGAAGCTACCGTCAAGGACAGAACCAACGGTTCAGGATGCCCTGTTTGTGCAAATAAGGTGGTAGTCCATGGCATTAATGATTTGGCTACTATAAAACCTGAAATAGCGAAGGAATGGAATTATGAGAGAAATGGATCTCTTACACCTGACGAAGTTGGTTATTATGAAGACAGAGTAGTATGGTGGAAATGCTCAAGATGCGGAAGAGAATTCAAATCAAAAATACAGCTGAGAAAGAGAGTTCATTGTTCCACGTGCAATTACCAAAGTGTTGCCAAAAACAGGCATTTGGTCACCGGTAAAAACGATTTGGCGACTTTAAGACCGGATCTTCTTAAAGAGTGGGATTTTGACAAGAATAAAGGGATTGATCCATCTCTCGAAACGTGTGGCAGCCACGACAAGGTATGGTGGCGGTGTTCGAAGTGTGGACACGAATGGCAGGCCATGATTGTAGATAGGAATGCAAATCACGGATGTCCTATGTGTGCTAAAACCAAACAAGGATCATGGAAAAAGATTCCTGTTAAAGGATCGTCCTTCGCAGATCTGTATCCAGAGTTGGTTGTCGAATGGAATTATGATAGAAATGGAAATAAAAAACCTGAAGATTATAAGCCATTTTCTAGTGAAAAAGTCTGGTGGAAATGCTCTAATTGCGGAAGAGAATGGCAAACGTCAATTTCAAATAGAGCTAGTGGACACGGTTGTAGAAGTTGTGTGCATAAGAAGCATTAATTCATCGATGAATTAATGGAGCGAGTTTTTTCTTTAGCAATTCGCGATTTTTCTTTTTCAATTCACACTCCCATATTCGAATTACTGTCCAGTTACGATCTATAAGATACTGTGTAATCTCTTTATCATGTTGCATATTTCGATTCCGTTTTTCTTCCCAAAAAATCTTGTTGTTCTCGGGCCTAGTATTTCTGCAATCGTGGCCATGCCAAAAGCAGCCATCAACAAAAACTGCTATGTGTTTTTTAAGAAAAACAAAATCAGGATGTCCCTTTATATCATAGTTGCGCCGCCATCCATGTATTTTAAAATCCCCAAACGCTTTTATCATCTGCAATTCGGTTGTTTTGTTATTCTTAGATTTAACTCTTTTCATTATCTCTGATCGTTTGTCAGAGGAAAAAATATCAGACATTTTAACTCAACTATCTTAAAATAAACAATTTTTAAGAAACCGGTTCTTCAATAACTGCTGAAGCGGAAATCATTGCGGTATTAGTTCTACTTGGTCTAATTGTTAAGTCAGCAGCACCATGTCCAAAATTATCATAAACATATGCATTTACAGAGTCTGTGATATCACTACCCATACCGTTTTCTATTACCTCATCTAGCACAGAGTACGATATTTCGCGTCCATTTTTCAATATATACTGATACAGATAGTTTGCAAGGGTAGCTGCTTTGATGATGACAGATTGATCACCAGAAATATCCCGAAGTACGCCAATTGCATAATTAGGAGTAACAATCATTGTATATTTTGAGTTTACTAGACTACGATGTGTTCTCAATCTGCGAGCATTGATTTGAAGAAGCTTTGTTCTTGTAGACTTTGCTTCTAGATCGAATTTTTTAATAGAATCGTTCTCTGTATGAAAAAGGCATTCCACATCCACATTCCCTGCTCCACCGATGCGTCGTGCTTCGATATCAAAGAACATATTAAACGCTTCTACCAAAGCATCTTCAAAATTAACGCCCGTCTCGGTCTCTTCATGGGAATAGTAATAGACATTGTTGGCCACATTCAGCATAGTTGCGATAGCTTTATCCTCTTCTGTATTCATTCCTATTTCGTTGAGCAACTCCGGTGGATAGAACGAATACATCTCAACAACTATGTCATTGTTAAAGGAACGACTGAGTTCATCTTCTGGATACGGCTGTACGTAATACGGGTAATTTGATAAAAGTGTGTCTACATAATTCTTTAATGACGCTTGAAGGACAATATAGTCTTCTTTATAATTTCGTACAGCGTTAGGCCTTCCGGTTGCTTGGCTCACATTGCCATATGTCAGTTGGCCTATGGTACGATCATTGTTGTCATTACAGATTTTGACAATTCCAGCTGATTCAAACATGCCGGTTGCATAACGCCATTCGTGAAGAGCCAGGCCAACAACACGCTCATTGGTTTTAAACTCGCGAAACTTCTCAAATGGATCCTTATTTCTCAGCTCCAGAATGTCTGACACTAAAGCTTCATATGAACTTGGTGTAATTGTCTTCATAAACATCACAAGGTAGAAGACCTCATCGTTATAGAGTCTACCTTGAAGTCTTGGATCTCTAAGCAGTTTAAATACTAGCCGAAAAGGAAATAGATTAAACTGTTCATTCATTTGACTGAACGGTTGGCGGAACCCATTTCCATAAAGCATTGTTAGAAATATCTTTGTTACTTTATCCCTATCTTTCAAATTATCAAGCAAAAGATTTCCTAATGGACTGAAGACCATTTTCTTTTCTTCTTCGCGCCTACGGGATTTATTATAGTATCCGAACATATACCAAGCTATTTGAATTGACTTAAACGTTCCTGTAAATGTACTGCCTCCATTTCTAGGACGGTATATTCCTTCATCCTCCATTTTATAGAGTATTTCATCTATGTTATCGTTCGTCAATCTGTTTGATGCGCGAAGAGCGTAAGCGTATGCAAGCATTAAATCAAAATCACGCATATACATCATGATTGTCCATTTGTCTTTTGCAGTGCTACGATCATATCTAATAGCCGACATTGCCTTAACCTCCAACGTGGAATATTTGCTCAACTATTCTTTTACTCAACATTGGAGGAATTGCTTCTCCAATAATGATTCTTATCTGAGATTCGGGATAACCATCAGGAATATTCCAATCAAGTGGTAACGAAGAGACAATAATCAATTCTCTAAGTGTTAGTACTCTTGCGTCACTCCATGTCCCATCAGGCAGACGTCTTCCGGGATGAACATTGTTGTGACCGCTCATTAGATGATTATTTGTTGTACGTGCCGGAGCTGGTTCGTCCCAACGCATTCTATTATAAGTATTATGAAAACCTTTAACTCTACTGCCATCAGCTTTCTTCGGGTAGTATATCTCGTTTTTCATAGCGCTTTTACCTTCCGGAGTGTGCTTCAGTGCTTCGACCTGTCTTTCGTTATGTTTCAATGCTGTGTGCCATTTTATTCCCGAGTTCTGTCCAGATTCAAGTGACGGAAGATCGCCAATAGCTTCTCTAAGCGTAATTATATGAGATTCCTCTTTCGGCCAGGGCCATGCCAAACCTTTTCTGTAAAGCTTAATTATTACTCTTGGACGACTTTGAGGAACCCCATAATACATTGCATTAAGAATTCTCATATCAACTTCATATTTATCACTATAGAGAGTTTTCAAAAGATCAACAATATGATATGGTTGCTTTGCCTTCGCGGTATCGCTAAAGAATGTCGTTCCATCTATGTCGTAAAGGAGTTCAATGAATTTTGGAACATTCTCGATCAGTACATATTTTGGATTTAATTCATCAATTGCCTTAATTACATATTGAATCAAAGAATTACGATTATCACTCTCGTATTCTTTTCTTCCTAAAGTGCTCATGCCTTGGCAAGGAGGCGTTGCCATAAGAAACTCAACTTTAGCGTCTTTCGCATTATTCATCACTTCAGTAAATACTTTGTCATCTGAAATATCGCCACAAATCATTTGGGTATTTGGGTGCGTATATTGATAAAACGATGCTCTCTCAGGAAGTAACTCATTAGCAACAGCAATATGGATTCCTATTTGTTCAAAATATGTCTCAGCAATTCCGCCTCCAGCAAACATTGATAATCCAACTAAACATTTATTCATTCGAAACAATACCTCTCATGATTTCTTTCAAAAGTTGTGGTGGAATTCCTTCGCCAATCAATTGGCGAAATGCTGTATCGGTAAGATTTGAGGGGATATCCATTTCTGGTGGTAACGATGATACAATCAGCAATTCTCTTAAAGTAAGGACTCTGGCATCACTCCAAAGCTCATCCGGCAAAGGTCTACCAGGATGGACGTTTTCTTGTGATGATACTATCTCGTTTCGCATGGTAATAGTAGGTGCTGGATAATCCCATCTCATACGTTTATAACTATTCCCATATCCTGTAATACGGCTACCATCAGGTTTCTTCGGATAATAAATCTGATTCTTAAATGCTGACATTCCAGAAGGAGTGTGTCTCATACACTCTATATGGTTTTCTGGATGAGGTTTTGCATAGTGATTTTTGATTCCGCTATCTTGGCCAGGTTCAATTGATGGAAGATCTCCAATTGCTTCCTTTAGTGTTACCTGATGACCTCTTTTTTCAGGCAATTGCCATTGCAATCCTTTTCTCCATAGACGATACACAACTCTATATCTCGTTTGAGGCACATTATAATCTGCTGCATTAAAAACTCTGCAATCAAGCTCATATTCATCAGAATACTTTCTATTTAATAGCTCTTCTAGACTGATCACTCTTTCCCTATAGGGGAATAGCATTTGTTGAAAACGAGGAACATTCTCGATCAATACATAATCAGGTTTCACTTTATCAACAATATTCAAAGCAGATAGTACTAAAAAGTTTCTCGGATCTTTGAACAGTTTATTCTCTTGTTTATTACTCCCGGCAGTACTGACGCCTTGACAAGGTGGAGTGGCAATAATGAGTTTGACCTTTTCTTTTTTGCACTTATTAATTATTTCTTCTTGAACTGATTCCTTTGTAATATCATCGACAATCATATCGCAATCAGGATATATAAAAGAATGGGCGACTGCTCTTGACTTGACAACCTCATTAGCCAGTACAATATCTATCCCAAGTTCATTCAAATAGTATTCTCCAATACCCGCACCTGAAAAAAGTGAAGCTGCCTTAATCATCTTCTGTAATCTCCTTACTCACTTTTTTGAGGTTTTTTTGAATTAATTTTGCAAAATCCTTTAATTTCATTTTGGTGTCTCTAATAGTTATTATCTCATAGAAAAAAATAAATCTTATTTAATTTATGTTATTTCGGACATATAAAAAGGCACTTATATAATAAGCGCCAATTATAGAAATGATATAGTGGGCCACTGTCCCACTTTACATGCCATAGCTGTATCCCTTGTCCTGATCGAGGTATTCCTCGATCTCCTGTTCAATCTCTCTTTGTCTTTTTGCCAGCAGACTTCCGATCCCTTTCATGATCGGTATATCCGGATTCCTGGATGACAATCTGTCCCTGACGATGGATGGATCCTTGTATAATATGCCTTTGTCTCCATCTGTTTCTTTGTAGTTGTCGTTATAAACGACTTCTTCATAATCAAATGTCTCAATAGCGTCCTTTCTTCCCTGCAGGATCATGTTGGCGATCTGCTGTCTGGTCTTTGAGATCTCCTTCTCGCTCTTGCTTGAAACATCATCACCGGTGACATCATCAACTTCATAATCGTATTTCTTCAGGGAACCGAGATAGTTCTTCCATGCAAACTCGCATTGATCGGATTCAAGAAGGTTGTCTACGACCTTATATATCGCATCCTTGTAAGGAGCCATATTTGCAGAGTTGATCTGCAGCCTTCCATGTTCCGGCAAAACTGCATAGAGATCCTTTACGGTCTGGATGTTCTCGAACCTGATATGCTGGACCTTTTCCAGCAGATCTCTTTTGGTCAGATCGATATCTTTAAAAGTCTCCCTGTAAACACTGTGGTCCTGTCTCTTGATCATCTCGTTTGCGAACATCCTCTTAAAGTCCTTTATGGCCTTTCTGGGAAGCTTTCCATAAAGATGGTCGAATGTATGTGACGGTTCATCCTCGTAGAACAGCAGATGGATATGGGGATGTGGAACGATGCTGGTACGGTTCTCCGGATGGAAGTCCTCCCACCAGGTGACGTTTCTTGGATCCAGGCCGATCGCCCTGATATAGGAAGGCATGATTCTTGTCACGACAGCGGAGAACTGGTCCTGGTTCGTCAGAGAATATCTGCTGGCTTTCTCGTAGCTCTCCATGCTGCAGATGATTTCATAGACGACAGCTCCCGGTTTCTGTAAGGATTCGATTCCTCTGCTTATAAATGCTTCTTTCTTTTCATCGGTATCCAGAAAACCATTGGATGTCATGGTATAGCCGTATCTCCCGGTATAGTCCAGAAGGGATTCCTCTTCCTTCCGGTTATAGCGTTCCGTATAGCTGAAATAGCTGCCGGATCCACCAAAGATTGACGAAGGTGTGACAAGCCCCTTGAAGCAGCTGTTCTTCGGAGCCTTTTCTCCCATGCGGAAGTATCTTGCCTTGCAGATGAGATCTGGCATTATTTTGAAAACCTCCTTGGGTTGTGCATCTCTGCCATGATCCTTGTCTTGTTCCTTGTCATATAATCCTGCAGCACCTCATCCCACCTGCATTCTCCCTTGACAATCTCGCTGGCAGCAATGCTTATCAAAGGATGCGGGTCCGGGACACAATCGCTGTTGAGTAGGATCCTGTTTGCCAGATCGTTCTTGATGACCAGGAGCAGGATCTCGTCCAGAGTTCTTTTCATCTTTCCGAATCTTTCATCCGCTGCATCGTCTATCATCAGCCTGATCCGATCCATCGTATCGGGATCGCTGCTGCCGTTGATCTTCCTCAGATAATAATCTCTTATGGCTTCTTCAATGATCTGCTTCCTGGTGCTTGGCTTTAAGCCGAGCCTCTTCATATTCTCTTTATCTTCCTCGATCAGATAGTCGATCTTGTCAATGATCGGATCCTCGAATCTGAAGGACATCACTTTCTTGTCGTCTCTTTTCATGTGTTCCTCTCTTTCCGTTTTGTAGCAACTTGCTACGAAATGATGCCGTAAGCCGAATTGTAGCAACTTGCTACAAAAGTCAGGCGTATACGTTTTGTAGTACAGAGAGTAAACAGGTAAACATTTCCGTATACACTCTGTACTACAAAATGCGATTATTTGTTAACAGCGCAAAGGCCGGTTTTAAGCCAAAACTTGGCAGAGCCAAGTTGTTCAGACCGGAAATGTTAACAATTCCTGTAAACATTTCCTTTATCCTGCTTCTTTATGGATTGTTTGCAGGATCGTAGTACAGCCATGGGCCGGATAATTTGTAGCAACTTGCTACGAAACTACAGTTCCCCAGCATCGATATCCAGCCTCTGCATGATGACGTTGATCAAAGGGATCGCTGCAGTTTTGAAATCCTTCAGATCTTCCTGACTGAAATCACTTGTTTCCAGATCGGTGAATCGGTTTTCCAATGATGCCATCTTCTTTATCAGTTTCTTTCTGTCATCCTGTAGTGTATTCTTTTCAGGAGTATTTGTTTCTTTCCCCTGATCCTTCATCCTAACCGGCTCACCTTTCTTGCCGATATCGACATATCGCTGTACGGATCTTCCGGAAACGTTGGCGATCTTGGCGATATTGTCCCTGGTCCTTCCGGGATCCGTTTCTCCTTTTGAAAGCTGCTTATTGTATATCTTTACTGCTTCAGCGATAAGCTTCCTATTGGTCTCTTTGCTGATGTGTCTGTAGCAATTGGATGCAACAAGCGCCTTGAACTGTTCCTCCTTTGTCCTGTAAACATGCTGGATGATCACCGGGATGTGTTCCTCTGTCACAGTAAGATCATTGTATTTAACTTCGACTCCTTCCGAGAAAATCTGTTTAAGAGCTTTCAGCCTTCTGTGTCCAGAAAGCAGGACGTATCCTCCATTATCTGATCCGGATGCGATCAGAGGCTGCTGCAATCCTGTTTCCCTGATGGATTCGATCAGTTCATCCAGATCTTCCTTGGTATCAAGATCTTCGTAAATCGTGTTCAATGGATTGGTGGCCAAGTCCGTCAGAGGCAGGAAGCAGACTTTGCTCTTCCTGGCTTTTTCTATCGAATCAAACGATTCTGTGTTGATCAGTTTCAGCTGTACTTCTTTCATAGTTCCTCCGAAGCGGGACACTGTCCCACTTTTACGATCTCTTCAATCTCTTCCTTAAGTTTCTTATAGTCGCAACCGTATCCTGTATTGAAATCAGTGGCATAGTATTCATTCTCAAAAGTCTGCAGCTGCGCAGGTTTAGACTGCATACGTATCGTTGTATCCAGCACCTTGTCTTTGTATGTATCTTTTACCGCCTTAAGGACTCCTTTGGCGATGTTTGTTGGTCCTCCTGCTGAATGTGTAACCATGGAGATCAGGATCCTGTAATCGATATTCAGATCACTGGGTGAGTCGTAGATCGTCTCATTGATCTTCTTGAGCGTCAGATCCACTCCCTTGATTGAATTGCGGTCCACGTTCACCGGGATGATGATCATATCCGCTGCATAGACACAGTTTTTAAGCAGGATCGGTATTCCTGGATTGGAATCCAGAATTATGACCTGATATTCTTCCTTGAGCTCTTTCAGCACTTTCGAAAGCAGAGCGATCTGCGAGTTTCCCTGCATGTATTCTGCTACATCATCCAGTTCGATCTTGGACGGGATGACGAAAAGGTTCCTGCTGGCGGATGTCTCGTGGATCGCATAGTTGATATTGATGCTTTTGGACAGTACTTCTGCTATGCCTACGACTGCTTCATAGTCTTCCACGAACTTGGAAGATGCATTGCCCTGGGGATCCAGATCGATCAGAAGTGTCCTGTATCCTGATTTTGCGAACTCATAGGCAAGATTTATGGCGGTCGTTGTCTTGGAACTGCCTCCTTTACGGTTGTTTATTGATATGATTCTTTGCATATTTCATCACCTCCTGTCGTCAGTTCATCTTCCTGTACGGTATGAAGATCGATCCGGGTTCAAATCCTTCTTCCCTGAGCTTCTCGCTGGCAATATCCCTGTCCCTGGCATTGGCAGCGAAATTCATTTCGACATAGCTCACGATGTTTCGGATCGGCTTGCCGGAGAAGTCTTTCCAGGAGCGTTTCATCATCTGTTCGAAATAACGGGTTAGATTGGATCTGGTTGTCTTCAGTTCTCCCAGTTGCATTTTTCTCAGGAGTTCCCTCCATGCAGCGTACTGCTCTTCCTCAAGAGCACAGATGATTCTTGTCTCGTACTGTTCGTAAGTTTCAGTTTCAGCACCGATATGTCCCTGTACAAGTTCCTGTTCGTTCTGATCCTGTGCGTACTGTTCAAGTTCGTTCTGTTCCTGTATGTTCTGTTCTTGTTCTGAATCTGAATCTGTTCTTATATACTCTTCTTCTATCTCTATCTCTTTCTCTATCTCTGTCGGACAATTGCGGACATTCGCGGACAATTGACGGACAATGTCCGCTCTGGCATCCGTTTGAATAGTTTCAATCGTTTTTTGTCCCACGGATCTTGCGATCCTTTTCCTTTCCGCATCCCTTGTCTCCGAACCGATCAGTCTTGGCACGGCATTCAAAAGATATTCGTTCTCCGAATACCCCTCCTCCAGGAGATTGTGTGCCCTGAGGAAGGCGATCGTCATCATGACGTTGTTTTCATCTTCATCGATGATCAGGGCAACTTCTTTCTCAAAGGTATCCTCGATCCCTTTGTAGATGAATACGCCATCATCCTGAAGCGTTTTGAGCATCATCTTCAGGTAAATGACCGTGTAGGTGTCTCCGCCGGCAAGCTTCCTTAATTTCTTAATTTCCGGCGATTCAAAGAAATCCGCCTTCAGCCGCATCCAGTAATAGCGTCTGCTTCCGGATCTGATTCTTTTTTCTTTTTCCATATGTTCTGTACCTCCTAAAAATCTGCAAGATTTCTGCAAGATTTATGTTTTTTAGGCTGTATTTTCGTTTATGCTGGTTTATGTACTTAAATCAGCAAACATTAAAAACAGCCTTTATTAAAGGCTTTTCGTAAACATATGGTGTTGCTATTTAATAATGTGAACGGATGCGAAACGAGTTTGAACCGTCTCCTTCATCCGCAGCCAGAGTGAATCAAGCCCGGCTAACGGGCTTTTTGTTTTGTTCTGTTTGTCTTATAAAACACGTCTGCGTTACTATGTATTTATCTTTTAATCATAGAAAACCTGATCCCGCAAAGGATCAGGTTTTATACAGGAACAATGTTTCCCAATCTACTGACGTTCCGGATCTGTTTCCAAGGAATGTCCGTAGCTGGCGATGTGGAAAAGCAGATACTTCAGCGCCGCGTAGAACAGCCACGTCATGCTTATATTTGAAGATGTCTTGCCGACGGAAGAGCCGTTGACCGTGACCGTAGAAGCCATCAGAGCCAGAATGATCGCAGTAACGATACCCAGGATGCCGCCAATAATATCCATGCGTGCAGATGTCTTAAGAGCCTTGACACATTTCTCGGAGAAAGGTCTCTCTTCCTTACACTCGCCCAGTGCCGTTCTTGTCTTCAGCGTGCCAATGATTGCCAGGATCAAAGCTGCCAGTGAAAGTCCAAGCGCAGCCAGCGCGATCGGTTTTAGGGCATCCATTTCTTCCGGTGTCATGTTGGTGCCGCTTACGGTGATGATGCCGCCTTTTGCTGCAAGAGCGGAAAAGCTTCCCGCCATCAGCAGTGCGACTACAACGATTCCCAGCAGCACAGCTGTCGCGATTTCAACTACTAAAGCGACTGTAAAGCAGAATTTCAGGATTCCTGCCGTTTTTTTCATGTATTTATCCTCCTAACATTATTATTCTATATCTAATGTTTGCACCTGTGAACTGTTTCTTTTTCTTCTTTCAGGACGACATATTTGTTCTTCAGCAAAGCATATTATTGTCTTATTACTAATCATCGGCAACGGCAAGTCTGGCGTTTTTTCTTTCCTTATCGGTTATTTCCAGATATTCGCTTGGATCGCCATTGCAATCGCCGGTGCTTTCTTTTTTCAGTTCACCGCAGATCCGGCAGCGATATGTCGTTACGATAAAATGATCGACCCCTCCGCCATACGAGCAGTAATCCATCTCTTCATAATCGGTTTCATCGATTTTTTCCCAGTCATGTTCGCATTCCATATAGCCTTTATCGATAAGCAGCCTTTCGAATTCCATAATGTACCGGTTGCATTGCTTTTTGTTTCTGCCTTCGACAAGGATGCTGTTTTCCTGCGGTATCCCTGAAAACTTAATGAGGAATCGGCCGTTATTGCCAAGATCTTGCGATGCCTTTTCAACGAACTCTAAAACATCCGGATCCGATCTGACCGAGACCGCATCATAAATCGTTATCTTTCTGATCACGCAGACATTCTTCAACCACATCTTCGATGAAACCTCCTAGCTTAGTAGCAGTACGGCGCTTCCGTGGCGTCATACCATTTGCATTCGCAATAATGCACGTCATCCATCTGATCGAGCGTAAATCCGGGAAATTCCTTTTGAAAAACAGGCAGATACTCTACTTCTTCGTTGTACCACAGAAGCCTTGCCGACATTTTATAGCCTCCGCCCTCAACGGGAGCGCTGTCGACAAGGATATAATCGATCATCGGTCCGTTTTCATACGAACAAAGAGCAGGCGCAAATGATCCCGGTCCCCAATCTGTTTCCTTGATGAGTCTGGAATAAAACGCTTTCCATTCCTCTTCCGTGTGAATGTCGATAGTCGTCGCCGGCATCCGTAAAACATGCTGTTCTCTTCAGCTGGACATGCGCTTCCATCTCCTTATTCATCGAGATAGACGATATTTTTGCCTGTAAAACGCGCTTCAAAATCCGAAGAGACCTGGCTCTTGCGGACATACACCGTCAGGTTGGGACAGTTATGAAACATGTCGGGAGTGACTTCTTTTACCGTTGCCGGGATCTTGACCGTTTTCAGATTGGGACAGTTGCTGAATGTCCCGAACAGTCCGGCAATTATTTTACCTGCATTATTGAGATCGATCGATTCGACGAATAAGCGGCACCTGTCAAACGAGTCGGGTACGATGATCCTTGCGGCATTTGGGATAGTAATATCCTTCTCTGAACCGTAATATCCCCGCAAAAGCCCATGCTCAATGTCAAACCCATCGATACGCACCAGATCTCCATTGGCTCTTTTCTTGGCATCTTCCGGGGAGTCATCATAGAATTCCTCTCCCGTTTTTTCTGCCTCTGTCTGGCTTACAGCCTGATTCGTTCCCAGAAATTTTGCCGCTAAATCATCCAGCTGTTTGATGGTTACTTCGTCACTGGATTTCACAGCCTCAGGCGTGTTTACGGGCTGCATTTCAGCCGGTTTCAAGCCGAATCCCGTAAACGCTTCGAGATATTTGAATTCATATTCCTCGTTCGTCATGTTGTATTTCAGGATTGCCTGCTTACGGGAAATGCGAAGTCTCAATCCCGGAGGAAGTTCCGTATCTTCCAGATAAATCGCTAAAAATGGTTTCCCCTCGTCCAGCGCAAAACTGATTTCATTCAGCACGGCTTCCCGCGGAGCAGAAGTCGGCGTCAGCATCACAACAAATACCGCACATTTGGATAGCGCCTCCGCAATCGCATCCGACCATTCATTGCCCGGTGTGATTCCCTCGTCATACCAGACATGGAAACCTGCCTCGTTGAAGCGTTTGATCTCCTCATATACTCTGTCTTTATCTAAGCGCGCATAGCTTATGAAAATATAGGGTTCGTTCCCCCGGTATGCCGGATATGGCATGCATCCTACGCCCGGTACAAGTTTCGTTTCCATTCTGTTTCCTCCTGTGTCTATGATATTCAATCTGATCTGTTTCCTGTTCCTTGTCAGATTTCCCTGAATTCTGTGATATGTTCGTTAAAACACCAGTAATTGTCTTTTGTATATCGTTCCGCTTCGCTGCCTTTTTTTCCATAGATCATAACGGGATGTCCGAATGGGATGGGATCTAGCCATGGATGGAACTGATTCTCTTTGTATCCGATCGCCCATGCTCCGATGGAAGTGACACTTTCCGGTATCCTGATCTCTCTAAGTGCTTCACAGCCCGAGAATGCCCAGGTCTCGATGGTCGTGACACTATCCGGTATTTCGATTTCCATGATCCCGGAATCCACAAACGCATCCGCTTCGATAACGGTCACACTATCGGGAATCACGACTTTTTCGACTGAGGCTTCCTTAAACGCGCAACAGCCGATACGCTTCACGCAGTCGGGAATAGATACGACTTCGACATGATCATCCGCTTCATATTTCGTCAGTGTTCCGTTTTCAACAATGAAGATCTCTTCTGCCATAAAGTCATCTCCCTTCGTATTTACCCGGCATCTTCCGTAAGCGATTCATAGACTCTGTAATCCGGTAGTCCGGACTCCTGTACCGCGAGATACTCTTCCTCGGTAATATGTGGCAAAGCGATCAGACGCACATGCCCCTCCAGCGCCGTCATCGATGCGAAGAGTTTTCCCGTCTGAAATATGCGGATCTCTTTAAGCAGTTTGTTTTGACCGCTCTTTTCTTCCTGATAACCTACCAGAGCGATCTCAGGCATGGCTTTTGTCAGTGGAAGCGGCCGCATCATGATGACTTTGGCGGCACGGATCGCAGCCTTGACCTGTTTCACGGTCGCATCGGTGTTTGAGTATTCAAGATCGGAAAGCTGTTTCATCATATGTCGCAGTTAATCCAGTTTGTAGATACGAAGCCCATCGAACTTCTTGATCAGTTTCAGCATGCTGTTGAACGGTTCGTAATCCTTTCGCTTTTCTTCCAAAGGAAGAGCCTCGAAATGCTCGAAGATCTCCTCCGTTGTCGGATTGCCATCCATTGTCAGCTTATGCATACGCAGTTGTTCTCGCAAAGCTTTTCTGGCATCTGTTTCATTTCCGTATCTCTCGATCATATTCTGAGAAAGCGAAACGGTTTCATAAAGATCGCCTTGCTTCCAAGCCATGGCCAGATGTTCTTTGATCCACCGTTCATGTTCGAGCCTGGCGAAGACCGCCATCTGTTCCTCGATAAATACGGTAACCATCTCGTAATCCACCGGACGGTCCGTATAGAAGCAGCTGATCTCATCCAGATATTTCGCAAAACTCTTGGCTTGATTGATATTGGAAAGCTGGTATTCCAGGGACAGTTCTTCAAAATCCTGTTCCAGTTTCTGATTTGCGACGTCCTTTTCGGCACCCTGATAGTTGTATCTCGCATTCAAAGCGACCGCAAAATCATACAGATGCATGAAACTGCTGGAAGACAGATACATATGTTTGCTCTTGCGATCGGCTTCTTTTGTGTTTGGAACGATCGCTAACAGGATATCCTTCATATCAACGATCTTTTCGATATCCGAAGCAAAACGCTGTTCCTTCTCCGCCATATCGCTGTAAGCCTTCAGACGAGGCGCTTCCCCCTGTTCTCCGTTATCTTCCCATTGCCGGTATCTTGCCTTAAAGTCATCGATCTTTTCCTGCTCTTCCTTGTCGAAATAATAAATGGCATGGATCGTGTCGTTCCGAAAGTCGAATTCTGCTGCCATCGGATGAAGCTCCGTTCTCGAGTTTCTGCCGTATGCCGTACGGTCCCAGCACTGCAGTTCATCGCACAGCATCAGCATATATGCCAGCGGATGGACATCCATAGGCAGCGGACCTTTGCTGTCTTTGTCTTTATAGAAAGAGATCGCAAACTTGAACAGGCTGTTATGCAGCAGGATTGCTGTCAGAGCATCGATATGCTTTTCATTGATGCGTGTGATCCCGATCGATCGTTCGATCTCCTGGTACAACCTGATCGAGCTGAAGTAGGCATGATCCATGAAATATCCGAATTCATTCGGGTCGATCGGTTTGTCGTGGATCTTTTTCAGGATGTATTCTTCCGTAAATCCATATTTGTATCCGAGTCTATTTGTTGTAACATGAGCCAGTACTTCTTCGATGGTAGCGAAGTCTTTGCCATACAGTTTCATGAACTGCGCCTTCGCTTCGACGGAAAGACTGATGATTGTATCGATATCGCGATATGCCAGATAGATGCCTTTGCCGCGTTTCTTGCCTTCGACTTCGTAATAGGAAAGGATCTGTTCGAACGGTAGTTCAAAAGGATAACCGATGTCATGGAACAGCGCAGCGAGTCCCCAGTATTCCAGGAAACAGTATGCCGCTTTGTGGTCTTCTTCCTGATTGGTTTCATCCGGATCGAAACCGTAGAACTGTTTGAATGCCTTGCGGTACGCTCCGTTGCCTTCGTATATGGCAAGACCCAGAGCGAACACATAGACAGAATGGGAGTAGTGATCGCGGTGTTTCATCAGCAGAGAGCTGCCGTTGGCTTCGAATTCGGAAAGCAGTTCCACCATCTTCTTGGACTTGCCATAATGTCCGAAAAACATTTCCAGATAGCAGTAATAGATCGTGTAGGCATCTTCCGCAGATCCGGAATCGATGAACTTTTCCAGTTCCCGTTCCAGACACAGGCGGTTGATATCCATCTGCATGTCATACGGGATCTGTCCCGTTTTTATGCTGGCGCCTTGATAGCTGTTTTCAGAAGCTTCTTTTTCTGCGATCTCAGTATCAAAGCCCAGTCCTTCACATCGCGTATGAAGAAACTTGAGAGCCATCGCCTTAAGTCCGTAATCAAAAGAATCATAATGCCGTTCCGGTTGTATCGGACCCGCATCCGATCCGAAAAGGTTTCTGTTATGCTCCTGCATCTGTTTCAAAGCTGTATATGACATTCCGAATCCCTTCTCCTGATAATACTCTTCAGGCTGATTTACTATTTTCATTATATATGAGTTGAATTATGATTCATAGGCACTTGCCGGCGAGGGAAGCGTTCATAACGAATAAAGCATCCGATGCTTTTCTGAAAAATGAAGATTCAGTCTTGATGACGGAGCATCCGTAAGTTGTTACAATGATAGAAAGAAAGCAAGTCACAGCCAAGAGGTAGGAAGCATGACATCTGATGATAACAGCTACAACATTTCAAAGGAACTTACCGGTCTGTTTCGATTGAGCAAAGAAGATGTATCGGAAGATACGGCAAAAAGGATAGAAGCTACCTGGAATGGACTCCAGGCGTTTGTCGAAGAAATAAACAAAGCTGCCAGAGGAGAATCAACCGTAATCGATCTGAAGGAAACGAATCTGAAAGAAGCGGGCCTTCTGGCAGAACGGGCTGCATTCTGGAAACTCAATCAGATCCTGACAGAAGCTCTGATCGAAGATGGAACGATCGAACAGAATGATCTGAAACACTATCTGCAGGAACAGATGGATCGCGGGATCGATCTGACGGACAGCGAGATCTTCATGAAAGGTCTTCGATTGTGTACGGATGACGAACTTCTTTACAGGATCGCTAAAAGCGCTCCCAGAAACAGGTCCTTCTCTTTTGGCGATGTCGCGGCTTCCATGATCAAGAGCGAAGAATATCGCTACGCTATGATCAGCAGCAACATAAAAGGACGCAAGACGCTGATCCATGATCTGGCAATCAGCCGCGAGCTGAATGAACTGCTGGCGATCCGGATCCTGTTGACGGATTCCTATGTTGAAAACAAAAGAGAATCCATGTACGTGATAAACAGCGAAGAGTTGCTGATGCTGGCGTATCTGTATTCATTCTCTTATCGGAACACCGCGAAAGAACGATTGAAAGAGATCGGTTCCGCATATCCGGAACGCTATTTCGAAATGGAACAGGAAGAAAAAGATGCCGTCATGCAAGAATGGTATGCGAAAGCCTGCGAATACGCCGAAAGACTGATCGACCTGGATCAGGAAATGAACGAAAAACTTGATTCTTCCTTAATCAGCACATCATTGCTGATCGGCTTTCTGGCAGCCTGCCATCCGGATGAGACAAAAAGAATAGAATATGCAAAGAAAATCACTTCCGAAGAGCTTGCCGCTTATGTCGGAGCGGTCACCGCATATACAGATGTAAAGAAGATACTAGCAACAAAGATCCATAGCAAAGAACTGCTGGATGCTCTGTTATACTGCGACTCTGATTCTGATATATCGTATCTGATTAAAGACCGCGAAGAGAAACGTATCGCGTTCTGTCTGGAGATACTGAAGAATACCGATAACGAAGAAACGCGGCAGTACCTGACAAAGAAAATGGAAGAGGCAAAATAAAAATATTGCAATACAAAACAGTATTGCAATATTTTTAATATCTATAAAATCTTTAAAGACAATCAATCCCACATCTTGGTATAATTGCCTGTGCCGTTGCCATTGGTTTTATAATATTCATCCATCAAAGAAACATACTGCCAGTTATCTGACCAGTGATCATTTGCTCCTGGTAAATAATCCTTCAGATCGGATTTCTTGGAAGTGATGACCTCCAATCCGTTATCCCAGTACTGATGGGCGATATAAAGGTTCTCTTCATCGATACCGACAACGATCGCCGTCGTGCCATCCCACGCAATGATGTCTCCGCATTGGATTTCATCCGGGTCGATCTCATCCAGCCAGACAGCGCCTGCATCACCATTGGACAGATCGGGAACACAGAAGACATCCCCTTCCGCATTATTCCCTGCTCCATAATCTCCGGGATCGAATCCGGCCTGCACCAGACACCATGTGACAAAGCCGCTGCAATCCAGTCCGTTCGGATGAAGAAGGACACCGCATGACATGCGCATCATGGAACCCCACATGCCAGGTCCTTCGATGATCCCCTTCGGGTCAAGTACAGAATACTTGTCTTCACTTAAAAACAAGCCTTTATGATAGAATCTTCCTTCCCCATCACAGTAGATCCCACCGGTCATCCTTCCGTTCTCACAGAAATAAGGGATCTTGTAGTCGAAACACATCGAAAGGAATCTTGCTGCTTCAACGACTGCTGCTCTGGTCTTATAGCCGACTTCGTTAATTCTTGCTTCCAACGCTTTATCCAGGTAAGCGGCTTCTTCCGGTGTATAGGCATATTCATAGATATCCGTCTTGTAATTGTCGATATGGGCTTTTGAATAGAGATTTGAAACGGAAACCTCCAGCTTTTCATCCGTTTCAGGACGATAGACGATACAATCGCCGGTTGCGATCGCCTTAAAAGACGTGTCATTGATTTCGAGCACCTGGTCACCTGAAAGGAACGTAACCGAATAGTCTCTGGTCTCTTCCAGACAGATATAAATGCTTTTTGAAACAGGCAGACCGTTGATGCGGGCAAGTTCTTTCTCTCTTGCGATCCTTTCTTCTTCTTCGATCCTCTTCTGTTCTTCGATAGCCAGAACCTCAAGATATTTTGTCCGATAATGGAAAAAAACGGGTACCAGCAGTACACATATCAAAGACAATACGACTATGACAGTCTTTTTATTTTTCACAAATCAATATTAACACAATATGAAAACAAATAATCCATTTGTTGCTCTTTTCAGAAGACCAGCCGATCTATGGCTATCCGTTCAGTTTCCCGATCCCTCTCTTGTTTGACTCGCTTTATTCCATCGTGTTGTTTTGTCTTATAATAAAAACGGTATACGGAAGGAAAGATGAAATGGAGTTAAAGAAGCTGTTACAGAACGGTCTTAGCGCAAATGCATTGAAAGTCATTGCCATCATCGCAATGACGATCGATCATGCCGCCTGGCTGGGTTATGACTACTATCCCCAGGATCCTGGTCATGCCTTGCTTCATTGCATCGGCAGGCTGACGGCTCCGATCATGATCTATTTCGTAGCGGAAGGCTATCACTATACCCACAATTTTAAAAAGTATGCTTCCAGAATGGCGATCCTTGCTATCATATCGCACTTTGCGTTCTGCTTTTTCAATGGTTCGGATTTCAATCCCTTCACCAATCTGATCTTCAATGCCACAAGCGTGATCTGGCCTTTATTCTGCGGACTGATCCTGCTAAAAATATGGGACATGGAATCGTTAAAGAAACATCTGAAATGCCTGATCACGATACTGATCTGCATCCTGACTTTCACCTCGGACTGGAGTCTGGCAGCTCCTTTGGCGATCCTGATGATTGGCAGAAACAGAGACAGTTTTGCGAAACAGATGCTATGGCTGATGGCGATGTGCTCGCTGTATGCGGTAATGATCTTCCTCTTCGCGGATCATATCTATGGCATGGTCCATCTGGCAACCTGGTTTTCCGTTCCTTTGCTGAGCCTGTACAACTCTAAGCTTGGCAAACCGAAATGGCTGGGCAAATTCTTCTATTACTACTATCCGGTCCACATGATCCTTCTTGGACTGATCAATAAGTATTTCTTTTAAAAAGAGCTTAACAGCTCTTTTTTACAGATCTAATCTCTTACGGTATTCGATGATCTCCGGATCGATGATTTTTCCCTGATCGATCACGATCGCCCGATTCAGTTCATCCGCCATCTTGCCCGCGATGATGCCATCGAGATAAGTCGAGAATGCTTTCGACAGGATCTCGGAAACGGTATAAGGGAACAGTGCAGGCGTATTGTCTACTTCATAATGGATGACGCCATCGATCTCATAGACGGGATCGGTGATCGTTGTGGCTCTTGCGGTTTCGATCTCCATGCCCGGATCGCAGCTGATATCGATGATCATGGTTCCGGGATTGAACTTCTTCAGATCTTCCCTGCATATAATGTGATCGGTACGGGAAGTATCCCACATGATGCAGTTGACGATGACATCATATTCGAACATCTTTTCCTTGAAGAGTTTTTCCAGCTTTCTTCCATAGACATCGACGGTCGCGCCTAGTCCATGGAGAATGCGCAAAGCTCCTTTGGCGGTCTGTCCGTTGCCAAGGATAGCGACTCTGCACTCATATGGCATGCGTCCGAAATGAAGGAAGGCCTGTAAAACGCCCGCTTCTCCGGCCAGTTCACGGTTGCGATAGAAAATATAACGGCCATCCTGGGTGATTTTCTCCCAGGCAAGTACCGTGTGTTTATTTGCGATGCAGATTCCGGTAAAATCGGTCTTCTGTACGGCATGCGCCCAGCCAATCAGCATTTTCTCTTTCCCCAATTCATCGAGATAATCCGCATCCCCAAGCTTGACATCCACCAGGCAGTCGCACTGATAAATTTCCTTTCTGCCGGCGATATGCGCACCGAAATTCTCATAGTCCGAATCCGGGATCCGCAACGTATCTCCATATCCTTCTTCCACATAGATCTGTCCCTCATATTTCACATTCAACAGATCTCTTGGAAGCAAAGCTCTTCTTCTTTCATTGTCTTTGTGGCTGATCAGAAATCCTACCGTTTTCATCTTTAACCTCCCTTAAACTACAAAAAGATCAAAAATCCGTTACGTTTGATGAATATCAGAAAAGATAATCTAATTGTACCTTATTTCATCTTCTTCTGCATTATGCTTCTGCTTCCATAAGATCGATTTCGTTTTCTTCTTCCCGGACATCGATCAGATAAGCGATCCCGCTCTTTCCGTAGCCATAGTTATCCGCATTCATGATGATGGCGATGGCATAAAGCGTAAATGATAAAGCTTCCGAAACCGGGAAACAGAACCAGATGCTGCTGCCTCCGAAGATTTTCGGAATCAGCAGTGTCGTTGTCATGCGGAAGACGAAATTGCGTGTCAATGAAAGGAAGGTCGAAATACGCTGCGCTCTCAGCGCTACAAACATTCGGTTTGCCATGATGCAGCCTGCCGTAAAGATCGGCGCAAACAGTTCGATGGTCAGTCCGAAATAAGTCATGTCATAGAACGACTGGGTAAAAGTCTCCGGATTCATGAACAGACCGACAAGAGGTCTCTTTAGACACTGTCCAATGATGATCATGGAGGTACAGCCAAAGAACCAGATCTTGAGATTGTGATACAGGATCTTCTTGAGCATTTTGACTCTTCCCGCACCGTAATTGAAAGCGATGATCGGTCCGACCGTAGTCGCAAATCCGACGAATGCCGAATTCAGGATCATTCTTATATCGTTCACGATCGATCTGGCGGCAATGCCATCGGATCCCAGATAATACAGTATCGTCCGGTTGACGACAAAAGCGGTCATGCTCATGGTCAGACTGTTGGTGACCTGAGACAGCGAATAGCGCGTCGATTCCAGCAATGTTTTCCAGTATCCCTTTTCCGGTCTGACAAAACCGATATCGTTCTTTCCCCGCAGATAGAAGATGATTCCGACGATGAAGTTCGCAATGAATCCCAGACTGGTTGCGATCGCGGCTCCGGCAACACCCATTCCTAAAACGACGATAGTGATATAGTCTGTTATGACGTTGATCACTCCGGAAAGAATGCTGTTAAACAAGCCCATCGATGGTTTGCCTGCGGCAGAATAGAAGGAAGAGAAACACATGGATGCCAGCTTGAAAGGCAAGGTCACAAACGTGATTGCGACATAGGTCTCCGTATACTGCATGATGTCCCGTTCCGCGCCCAGGAAAGAAAGGATCTGATCATCGAATGTGATCACCAAAGCAGCAAACGCTATGCCGAAACCAAGTGCCATCAGTATCATTCTACTGAAGATCCGTTTCGCTTCCTCCTTGTTTCCTCTACCCATTTCCGTAGCGGCATAGGTACAGGCTCCCAGACCAAAGATATGCGTCATCGCCAGGATCAGGCCATCCACAGGCATCAGGATCTTGATCCCTGCCAATGCATTCTGCCCCACGAAACGCGATACAAAAAGCGCGTCATCCAGCGTTTCAAACAAACGCGATGACAGGCTGGTCAGAAGACCGGGCAAGGCGAATTTCAATAAGGAACGCAGACTGAAGTCCTGGCCTATTTTTGTTTTGTCGTTATTCTTTGTATTTTGCATTTACTATCTCATTATAACGATTCGTAAATAGAATAGGAATGAATATAACCGCGAAACACATTTCAGATCTGTTTCCAATGGAATGACGGTTCAGTCATCGACCCAGTATTTTTCGGTTTTGTATATCGCTTCATGATATACGGTTTCATACTCGGGATCATGCCAGACTTCCTGATAGACGGCATCGTGATAAACGACATAGGAATCATAGGACTGACAATGCGGTTCATCGATCGCGACATACTCGTTATGCCAGCCGGAATGGCCGGTCTGCGAAAGATGTTCGTTGATGCCTCCCTGAAACTGCGCGCCGCATGTATTACAGACTTCCATTTCGACCATTGTCGAACCGAAGATTGCGCAATATGTTATTTCTTCCTCCCAGGCTTCAGAAACCAGTACGTTTTCCATGTATCCGTCTTTCACAAGAACCATTTCCTCCCAGGGTTGAGAAACCAGGACTTCACGATATTCCCAATGACCTTTCGATTGCAAAGGATCGGATGGTGAGGATGATGCGTAACCCGTATCATCGTTATGGAACGGCTGTTTCATGGAAGAAGAAACATCTGCTGTTTCGTTTTCGGTTTCATCGATATCCGTTCCGGCGGGATGCGGTTTCTTTTTTCTGCCATCAGTCTCCAGACAGTCTTCGTTCCGTATCGCGTATTCCGGAATGTCTTCCTGATGGATCGGGGTATCGGATGACCGGCATGCGGAAACGATCGCAGCCAAAAGCAGTAAGACCGCAAAAAAAGTCTTCAGACATTTTCCGTTTTTCATATGATATTCTCCTTAAACCGCGACCGTGAAACCATTATACAAAAACAAGAAAAGCCTGTAAATCGGATAAGGCAGATATGAAATCAAAATACATAAACTATAGGAAAAGAAACATAAAAAAGATGATGTTCCTTATCGAATCATCATCTTTTGTGAATCAGTCAAGAATCAGTCCAGATCTTCGCCGTTGGAAGCTATGACTTTCTTGTACCAGTAGAAGGAATCCTTTCTGGATCTTTCCATCGTTCCCGTGCCATCGTCATGTTTATCGACATAGATGAAACCGTAACGTTTTCTCATTTCCCCGGTTCCGGCAGATACCAGATCGATCGGACCCCAGGTCGTATAAGCCAGAAGATCGACGCCATATTCTACCGCTTTCTTCATCGAAGCGATATGTTTTCTGAAATAGTCGATGCGGTAGTCATCATGAATGGAACCATCTTCTTCCACCGTATCATAGGCACCTAAACCGTTTTCTACGACCATCAGAGGACGCTCGTAGCGGTCATAGATCATTTCCAGATAATACTGCAGGCCATCCGGATCATAAGCCCAGCCCCAGTCGGAATACTGCAGATACTCGTTCTTTACGCCCCGGGACATGTTTCCTTGCGTTTCATCTCCTCCCTTGTGCGTCGTTACCGACTGCGACATATAGTAGGAGAACGTATAGATATCTACCGTTCCTTCTTTCAGCGACTGCAGATCATCTTCGGTGATATCAAGTTTCACATGATGTTCATCCCAGAGCTTCTGCGCATAAGTCGGATAGCAGCCGAAGCATTGCACATCTCCGCAATAGAAAACGCCTTTCTCCCATTTGTAACGGTTATAGAGGATATCCTTCGGATCTTCGGTGTGCGGGTAGTAGGTAATGCCGCAGATCATGCAGCCGATCCTGTTTTGAGGATCGATCTCATGGCCGATCCTGACGGCTTTTGCGGAAGCGACAAACTGATTGTGAAGATGCTGATAGGCTTCCTGATAATAGGAATCTTCCAGTCCTTCCGGAAGGAAATTGATCGTATTGTTTATTTCGTTGAAAGTCAGCCAGTATCTGACAAGTCCTTTGAATTCCATGAAACAGGTCCTGGCGAATTTTACGAACAGCGGAATCAGTTCCCTGTTTTTCCAGTCGCCCAGCTGTTCTTCCAGATATAACGGCGTATCGAAATGCCACAAAGTAACCAATGGCTCGATATCGTTTTTCTTCAGTTCATTGAAAACGTTCCGGTAGAATTCGATACCCTTTTCATTGGGTTTCTCTTCCATTCCCGTAGGATAGATCCTTGACCAGGAGATGGACATACGGAAGATCTTGAATCCCATTTCCGCAAACAAAGCGATGTCTTCCTTGTATCTGTGATAGAAATCGATCCCGTCATGGTTCGGATACAGATATTCATCCAGAACGGCATAATGGGCTCCCTCAGGCAGTTTCTGAAGCCGGGTGATATAGCCATGCTTCCCGTCTTTGTCGATGTAGGTGACCTTCCTAGGCTCCGTAGCCGTTCCTCCGGTCGTGACATCCGTCAGTGCCGGTCCTCTTCCATCCTCGTTCCAAGCGCCTTCCAGCTGATTGGCAGCGGTCGCTCCGCCCCACAAAAAGTCTTTTCTAAATGGCATACGCTTCTCCTTGTTCCTATTCTATTTCAAAATATGATCAACCACTCTCATTATAACAGTTTCTATTCCTTCCAATATCTCGATACATCATCAAACCACAGACGCTGATCGGGATGATACAGATCGAAAGCATCCAGGCACAGAAACAAATCTCTCATTCCCTCCAGTTTCCCCGCCAGTATCGTAAGGAAATCGGCTCTCTGTTCCGCCATGCCGTAGATCGCTGAAAGGATCGGATACCTGTCATAATCATCATCGATATCCATCAGTCCATCGCTGTCTTCCAGATACAGGATTCCGAACCGTTGAGCAGTCTCGCCGGCAAGTCTGTCATAGACATCGCTGGAAAAACGGACACGATCAAAATCATCGTCATAGATCTCATCATAATAATCGACGATCCAATCCAGTTCTTCCGTTTTCATGAATCGTACCGCATCGCTGTCAGTTGCGCCATTCAGATAAAGTATCTTTCCTATGACTTGCGCATATTTCTTCATGACCTCATTGTGATCTCCGATAAACAGCAAAGGCGCCAGTATAAGATCCTCTTTCGGAATCTCATCGCAACGCTGATCCAGTCTCCGTACGGCATTCCTGCTCATATAGAAACCATCGATCTGGTCCAGCTCTTTCCATGCTTCTTTTTTCAATTCCAAGATACGTTCTTTTTCTGTCATACACATTTCCCTAACGATGTCCCTTCATATACTACTTTACATGATTCCTGATCGGGATGGTGTAAAACTGTTGACATTTTCCGATGATTCGATAATAATAGTGACTATAAAAAATCTGTGTATAGAGGCAGCGATGCAGATGAGTAATGCGGCTAGTTGGCAAACGTTATGTCGCATGAAAGGCAATCATCGCCGAACGTTCCTGTCAGGCATGGCAGGAATGTGGGGATACAGGAAATACCTGTATCACTCCTTCGCAAGAAGAGGTGCTATCACTTTCGATGAATGTCGTATGTGGTAGTGCATACGATTTTTTATTGAAAGGACAGAGAGTTATGAAGAAATTATCAGTAATCATGATGCTTATGCTGCTAGTCGGATGCGGTGCACAAAACAGTGCATCTGACGAGAGCGTTTTACGTGTTGGCATGGAATGCGATTATGCGCCATTCAACTGGACCCAAGTGGAAGACAGCGATACTGCGGTACAGATTTCTTCTGTCGATTATGCGGATGGCTATGACGTGGTCATCGCTTCGATGATCGCGGAAGACCTGGGCATGAAGGTCGAGATCGTCAAGACCGACTGGGATGCGCTGATTCCTTCATTGAATGCCGGGGCGATCGACTGCATCATTGCCGGTATGACGGAAACGCCGGAGAGAGCGGAGGCCGTGAACTTTACGACTCCGTATTATGAGTCGCAGATGGTCGTGGTCGTAAGGAAAGATTCCGAGCTTGTCGGTATCGATGATATCCAGCAACTGAGCGGATACAACGTGCTGGGACAGGCCAACACGACTTATGATGAAGTCATCGATCAGATCGAGGGTGTCAACCACATGGTTCCATTGGCGACTTACCCGAGAATGATCCTGTCGCTACAGTCAGGGGAAGCGGATGCGATCACGGCGGAAATGCCGGTGGCCAATGGCGTCGTCGCAGCAAATCCGGATCTGGCGATCGTCACATTTGCCCCAGGCAAGGGATTTGTAGTCGATACTTCCGTTTCCATCGCCGTAGCGAAAGAGAATACGGAATTGTTAGATGCGATACAGAATGCGTTGAACAAGATCACAGAGGAACAGAGACTGCAGATCATGGAGGCAGCGATCGAAAGACAGCCGGCAACCGAGGAATAGAATGTCGCTGGAAAACTGTATCAAGATACTGATCAAGTATTATCCCAGTTTCCTTCTGGGGATCAGGACGACACTGATCGTATCCTTCAGCGGAACCCTGATCGGTCTAGCGATCGGCTTGCTTGCGGGTGGGTTCCGTGCAGTAAGGCTGGATAAGACCGCATCTGCAGGATCAAAATGTCTCAAGAGAGCAATCGATGTGTTGCTGAAGATCTATATCGAATTCTTCCGCGGTACACCGATGATGGTTCAGGCTGTATTCATCTACTATATGGTCTATACCAATATCGTTCACTGGGATAAGATGGTCGCAGCGATCGTCGTCATTTCCATCAATACAGGCGCCTACATGTCGGAGATCATCCGTTCCGGTATCCAGTCTGTCGATCCCGGTCAGAATGAAGCAGCCCGTTCCCTGGGCATGTCTTCCATGCAGACGATGATGGATGTCATTCTGCCTCAGGCGATCCGTAATGCCTTCCCTGCCATCTGCAATGAATTCATCGTCAACATCAAGGACAGTTCCGTACTGATGATCATTTCGATCACGGAACTGATGTTTCAATCCAATTCTGTGGCAGGAACGACGTACCGTTTTACGGAAACCTATTTTGTGACGGCAATGATCTATCTGCTGCTTACCATGATTTCCAGTTTCCTTTTCCATCATATCGAACTGAGAATGAATCACACCAAGACTTCTTTTCCGCAGTCGGATACGAATATCTATAGCATGAAGATCGCCAAGGAGAAAACCCAATGAGCGTCATTGAGATAAAGAATGTGAAAAAGAGTTTTGAAGGCAATGTCGTATTGAGCGATGTCTCGTTCGAAGTCAAGAAAGGCGAAGTCGTCTGTCTGATCGGCGCGAGCGGTTCCGGCAAAAGCACATTACTGAGATGCATCAACCTGCTGGAAGATATCGATGAAGGTCAGATCATTGTGCTTGGAAAGGATATCGAAAAGCTGCGCAATATCAATGAATACCGCAAGAAAGTGGGAATGGTCTTTCAGCAGTTCAATCTCTTCAATAATATGAATGTCTTGGACAACTGCATGCTGGCGCAGATAAAAGTGCTGAAAAAAAGCAAAGAAGAGGCCAGACAGGAAGCGATCAGGCAGCTGGAAAAAGTCGGTCTTGCCGAATTCATTCACGCCTATCCATCCACTTTATCCGGAGGACAGAAGCAGCGTGTGGCCATCGCACGGGCACTGTGCATGGATCCAGAGATCCTGCTGTTTGATGAACCGACTTCCGCTCTTGATCCGGAAATGGTCGGAGAAGTGCTGAATGTCATCAAAGAACTGGCAGAAGAAGACATGACAATGATCATCGTGACCCATGAGATGAAATTTGCTCAGGATGTTTCAGATAAAGTCATTTTCATGGATGATGGCATCATTCTGGAAGAAGGGATGCCTTCCGAGATCTTCATTCATCCGAAGAATGAGAGGACCAGACAATTTCTGGCAAGGATCATTTCGTGAATCTGCATCGTTTGATAAAAAACATTTTAAAAGCCCGTATAGGGCTTTTTTTGTAAGTGTTATTTCTTTCGGATGAAACGCCAGAGGAAGAATACCATCAGCGCTTCTCCATACATGCTGATATAGAACATAAGGCTCTGGCTCCGATCCCCCGAAGGATCCTTGCCTAAAAAGATTCCTATCAAAGTAAACAGCAGCATGAAGAATCCCGACAGAAACATGTTCGAATTCTTCTTTCTGATCCACAAATAAACGCCAATCCCGATCATGATAAATACCGGTACCGTATCCAGCAGAGAAGTCAGCGTACTTGAGAACTTTCCGGTAAAATCAGAAGTCGCATATCGTTTAATCAGTCCTACGGTTCTCGGCTCCGTGATGACCATAAGTCCTCCGGCAAAGCCCAGGATCATGATGATAACAGACAAGACCCAGACGATCCTGATAACCTTTTTATTCTCTGTCAGTGAGTAGGCACAGATCGGAAACAGCAATGGTATCAGCGTGCAATGCAGGATATAGCGCATCTGGCTCAGATGATGAAACAGCGTCCCATACTGCAAGAAACAGCCACATGACAGGATCAAGGAATCATAAAACAAGCCCACGCATAAGATTCCTGTCAGCAGAGGCAAAGGATCTACGCATTTATTTTTGAATTCTTTTATCATGAAATAAATCGCTATGGCATCAAAGAATGTCATGGCCCACAGCATAGGCGCCATTGTATTAATCAACAATTCACGCATATTCCATCCCCTTTATTTATAACCATTTCTTTTTCTTGAAATACAACAAAGATATGACCACAATGACGATACATACGACAAATACCAGCGGATAAGCGATCTGCTGATTCAGTTCCGGCATGTATTTGAAGTTCATGCCATACCAGCCGGTGATCAGAGTCAGCGGCATAAATACGCTTGTAACAACCGTCAGAAGCGTCATGATATTGTTCTGTTTGACCGCGATCGATTCGCGATGGAAATCACGGATCTGTATCGAGTAATCCCTTAAGGACGCCGCATTGTTGTATAAGCGGTCCAAACGGTTCATGTAGGAACGGAAATACTTGAGATTTTTTTCATTAAAGAAACCATTCTCGTTTTCATCCAGTTCCTGGGAAAGATCCATGAGCTGCTCATAATGAACCAGCAGATAGCGGATCGCGCTGCGGACATAGTTCGCTTCATTCAGAGAAATATCTTTATCGTCATTCTGGATCTTGGCTTCCATTTCATCCAGCTCTTTCTCATATTTTTCCATGACCCGCAGATCATCCTTCACGATATGATCCAGAAAGTCATAGATAAACCTCTCCAGACTCGGAGCATTCCATTTCTTGGTCCGGATGATCGTATCGACCGCGTTCTTCACATAACCGCTGTCATCCACAAAAACGATCCCCTTCTGATTCAAAGCGAACGCGAAACAGTAATCGTCGTTATCCATATCCATACGGTCAGGAATCGAAAAAGTACCTGATAACGAATCATAATTGACGCTGGCTTTTGTTGTCAGCATCTCATTGAGTTCATTATCGATTTCATTTGAAAACGGAAACTCTTCTTTTCCGGTTTCCCATTCTTTCCTGTTGAAAACCGCAACAAAGTGTTTCCTGCTTTTCTTATATTCTTCTTTCCCGACTTCTTTCAGTGTCTGTTCGATCAGATAGTACATATTCATTTCCTCTGAAACTAGTATAACAGAAAAAAGCGGCCCTTTTCAGGACCGCCTGTCTGATTATGCTTCTTGAATTCCGGTAAAGATCGGACGATTGTATTCCGGATCGTTTCTTTTCTTGCGGATAAAGAAGATCATGCAGATCATATAAATGAATTCCAAAGCCGTTTCCGTTACGACAACGAATGCCGACCAGTCAGGCATATCTTCTTTCAGCATCAGATTGTAGGTGCCATGCAGAAGAACGGACAGAATGAAACCCAGAACGCCAAGCCATTTCTTCTTTTCAGCGATCCCTTTGCCATAGAGCTGGCCTGTCAGCATCGCATAAGGAACATGCCCCATCAGTATCCCTCTGAGAATGATCTGACCGATATTTGTATTAAAAGCATAGACGATATCTTCCAGAAGACCGAAAGACAAGGCAGCGATAACCAGGAAGGAAATCACATCCAGTCTGGAAGTCTTGGACATGTCTTTCTTAATATACTTATTTGCGGTCAGGAATTTGGCGCCTTCTTCGATTAAAGCATTGATGACGAAACAGTTGAATATCTCATTGAGAAGAGGATATTTCTTCCCGATGCCGATCATGTTCCAAGGAATCTTTAAAGCCAGATCGCCAAGCAGAACGAGCGTACAGATCAGAAGACCTTTGCCTAAAAGAGACACGCAATCCTTGCGATATGTCTCGTCATCCTTTCTGTTGTTTCTAAGAAACAGAAACAACAGGATCGAAGGAATAAAAGATAGAAGAGCTACTGCAACCATAACAGCCATGATGATTCCTCCTTATCAGTAACCGAAACTGACGATATCCCAGTCTCCGTCTTCGCCGCAAGCCAGCCACCACTGGTAATCCTGATAATCCTTGTCAGGTTCCAAGGTGCCATAACCTTCTTTCGGCGTATGGAAATCGCTGAAAACCTCAATGATCCTACTGAAGTTTTTACCTTCCAATGAATTCACCCAAGCCAGATTCGCATCATTGTTGCAGGTATCGCCTGCATAGCGAAGCGCATGCAGTTCCACGCCTTCCCACGAAGCAAACTGACATTTGATCCTGGTAAAGACTTCATCCAGTTCCGCTTTGGTATACAAAACTGATTTGTCATAATCAAGGCTGACCTCCGTTTCATTCACTGCACCGAGATAACCCTCTAATGTGATACCTTTATCCATGATTTCTTTTGCGATCTCCTTGTCATTCACATAACGGATATGCCACGGTTCATAGGCATAACCGGTGATATGTTCCTTTTCCGGCAGATAACGGAGGATGAAACCATAATCGTCCAGTTTTTCATGGATCACTTCCCAGATATCCGGATACTGCATCATGTCTTCGTTTTCATCCACATTGACACCATCGATAATCAGATACAGATCCAATGCCAGTCCGGTATGATGCTCGGACAATCCCGGTTTCGCAACGACCTTTTCCGTATAATCCGCGCCATACTGTTCGGTAAAGTCGTCAATGATCTGCTGCTGCTCCGCAATGCTTCTTCTTGCGGAATCCAGATCGACATAGATGCCTTGTTTCTTAAGATCCTTCTTCAGTTTCAGATATGCTTCATAAGCCCGTTCTTCCACTTCGACATTGTTTCCTACCGTATTGGTAAAACTTACGGTCCTGATCTTGTCTTCCCAGTCATCCGGCAGCGGATTCAGCTTGTTCACCAGAACAAGATAATCCAGATCATAATCTTTGTTTTTTTGCGCGCATCCGCCGATCACCAGCAAACCCAGCAACACCGTCAATGCGACAATCGTCAGTTTTCTCATAAATCTCCCCTCTTTCACTTTTCGTGAAATAATCTTCTACTCTAACAAAAACTCTTTGATCCGTTCCTAAAACATCTGAAAAAGTATTTGTTTCAAGGATAAGCCTCAAAGAGCGAGTCACAAACCTTATCTTCTATATTTCAACTTTACCTTATGAGAAAACCTTTGTCAAAAAGAGATAAGCAGTTACCAGTTCTTTAAGATCGGCTGCAGTTTCCGTTCGATATCGATCCTGGTCTCTTTGCATTCAAGAGAATGTTCCTTTGCGGAACGGAACATCAGTCCGAGAATCAGCTTCGAAGCGATCGGCAGCATCATCTTCAGCATGCTTTCAGGGAAAATGAAATGTGTTCCATATCTGTAACACAATGTGTCATAGGTACAGCTGTGTTCCATCTGAGACAAACGTTCTTCCATCCGATGGATATAACGGCAGGTGTCCCATAAGACATCGTCTTCAGCTCCGATAAGAACGATATGTCCCTGGATCTTTTCTACTTTGATCTTTTCTTCTTCTTGAAGCGGATGACGTTTTTCGCTTTCATCAAAGAGTTGGATTGAACTGATGAAATTCCCGCTTCCTTTGCTTTCTTCCTGTATCTTTTGCCAGTATTCCGGATGACGGTAAGCGAATGGCAGATAAGGCAATGGCTTGCCATCAAGCGATACTGTCGATTCCCCATCCCCCGGACGTTCTGTGGCGCCATCCTTGCCATCGCGATAGAACCCTTCCATCACAAAATCGCTTGGAGAGAATGCCAGTGTCATCGTGATATCGGAATAATAGGATGCCGCGATCAACGCCAGCATGCCTGTCGTAGAAGCGCCGATGATGCCGATCTTTCTGTTTCCTTGTTCCTTGAGGAAAGCAATGGCTTTTTCGAAACGTTCCAAAGGATAGTTATGATGCCCGTAATCCGCTTTTGCCGGAGACATGGTCAGGCAGCTGTATCCTCTCTCGTGCAGCCATTTCACTCCGGTCTTAGCCAGCAGATCATCGATGTCATCTCCAAGCATGGCGATAAACGCGTGATCTGCACCACTGATAGGATAATATGCGCCATAGAAGCCATCCGCATCGACTGTAAAATACCGTTTCGCTTTCATATCCTCTCCTTTATTCCGATAGTTAGCTTTATCTAACTAAAATCATTGTATCACTTCACTGTATCCATAGAAAGAAAAGATGACCAAGGTCATCTTTGAAATGCTTTTGCCTGAATCCGTCAGTATTGCCTATGATGCGGTGATCTCGCGCATATTGAATGATCTGATCTTGCGGTATGCGATCAGATTCACGATGAATGCGAACAGGATCTCGATTCCGGAAGCGATCGCCCAGGCTCTGAAATTGAATGCCGTGATGAACTGGTTGTCTGCCGACTGACAGAAGGAAATCAGCAGCGGTGCCAGAAAATAGCCCAGAACGATGCCAAACAGGATGCCCAGAATCGTTGTCAGGATCGTTTCACGGATCAGATAGATGATCGTATCTTTGTAGCTGAATCCATTGATTCGCATGATGATGACTTCCTTACGCTTCTTGCTGATATAGATATTCGTCATATTCATCAGGATCATGAACGAAAGGATGATAGCGATCACGATCATCATCACGATGATGATGCTGTACATCTGAGAAATGGAAGAAGTACGCAAGACGAAAGAATCCGGGGTATCGTAGCCGATATCGCTGTTGATTTCGGACAGGTCTTCTTCAAATCGGGAAACATTCTTTCCATTCAGGTTCACATAGTAGGCGTTGATGCTCGCATCTGTGCCGAAGATCTTTTCATATGCTTCAAACGAACTGATGAAGTAACGTCCGTAATAGTTATAGAAAGAACCGGAAATCGGTACATCGGTAAGATGCAGCCCATCGTCATACATCTTCAGCGCATCTCCCGTTTCATAATCAAACGCTTCAAGGAAACGATGCTGTGCCAGTACGCCATCCTTCGGCAATATGACATCTTTCTTTGTTTCCGGATCATGAATGCCGATGAAACGGCCAAGATCATCATCTCCGGTAATCATCGTCAATGCCGTGATCGAACCATTATCACTGTACAGACGCGATTCATAACGTGCCGGGGAATAATCGATATCATTATCAGAGAAATACTTCTCTACTTTCTCTCTGCTCTCTTCGGACAGCGATTCCGGAAGATCGACCCGGATATCATAGATATAGATATCGCTGACCTGATGAGTGACCATGCCATCGAACGCATCCTTCATGGTAAAACCAAGACCTACGATCAGACAGCTGCCCGCAATGATGGCAATCGTTACCAGCACACGCGCCTTATCGTTGATCATGTTACGCAGGATCAGACGGGAATACAGTGATTTATGCGACTGTTTTCTTGCGCTGTTTTTCTTTTTACGGATCTTCTTCAGGATCTCTCCTTTCATCAGCAAAGCCGCCGGTGTCCGGATCAGGCCGCTGCAGGCAGCGATCGTTACCAGTACACACATGGCAACGGCAATCAGCACGACGATAAGGATATAGACAGGCGATATCGTCGGCTCACCCATCCGGAACGCATACATATTCGAGCGATCCATGATCTTCAGGACATATTTCGCCAGGAACTTTGCCAGAACGACACCGGATAATGAACCGATGATTGCGGCAGAAATGCCGAAAACCAGATATTTTCCTAAGATTTCTCCGTTATGGAAACCGAATGCCTTGGTCGTACCTACCTGCTTGCGCTGGTCATCGATAATGATGATTAGAGTCGACGCCGTGACCATCGCTCCGACGATCAGGAACAAGACACCCAGGCCCATGCCGGTCTTGCTGACAGAATCGAAATTGGATTTCAGATCAAAATAACCCATATTCGCATCCAGATCTTCAACCAGCCATATGGCTTCGATTTCATCGATCTGTTTCTGGGCATCCTTTACCTGTGTTTCATATTCGTTGTATTTCTCATCATACTCCTGCTTGTAATCGACAAGCTGTTTATCTCCTGAGATCAGCTTTTCTCTGGCGTTATCGATCTGTTTCTGCGCATCGGCAAACTGCTGCTGCAGATTGATTTCATTATATTCCAGTTCCCACTTGGCATCCGCAAGCTTCTGTTTGCCCTCTTCATATTCTTTCCAGCCATCGTCAAGACGCTTGCGTGCGTCTGTAAAATCTTCTTTCATATCCGCAAGTGTTTCTTCTGCTGTATCGATGCAGTCATAGATCGCGCATGTTTTACCAAATTTTTCGATCCGGTCTGCCAGTATATCGTTCGGAAGATCGTGATACTCGTGCATCAGTTCGCGGATCCTTTGCAGCAGTTCTTCACTCAGATGTTCTCCATATCCGATATCTTCGATCATTCTTTCGAACTGATCCATGATCTTATCGATTTCAAGATTGCTGATAACCAGACCATCCACATTATGCATGAATACAGCCCTGGCGATCGCGATCTCCTGATTAGCCTGTTCCTCATATTCTGTCGTGTCCACCATCGCCAGTTCGGCAGCCGCCACATTGAAATAAGCGACACGGACCTCTTCCCTGAACAGATCGGAAGCATCGATATATTTACGCAGCAGTTCGATCATGCTTCTTGCAGGTTCATTCAGATCATCCTGTTCATCCGCCCATTCGATCAGATCTCTGAACGCTTCCAGGATCTTGCTTCCTTCCTCGGCAGGCTTTACTGCCGATTCACGATATTCTTTCACACGATTCTGCGCTGCTTCATAATAGCCCATCTTCTCGGCATAATCGGCTTCGCCCTGATCCAGTTCGATCTTGGCAGCTCTCAGTTCACTCTCTCCTGATGCGATCTGGGCGCGTGCCTGATCCAGCGCCGCTTCGGCTTCCTGTTTTTTTCGATTCAGTTCATCGATTGCTTCCTGAAGCTGCGAATTGCCGGAAAGGATCTCATCTTCCGCGCTGGCAATGTTTTCCCTGGCATTCTCCAGCTGTTTTTCCGCATCCGCTTTCTTTTCTTCGAATTCATCCATGAATTCTTTCTTTATGCTGTCTTCCTGTTCCTTGGAAAGAACATCCGAAAGACTGCACAGTTTCCGATAGATCTCTTCGGCTTTTGCAGTATATTCATCCGAAAAAACATCTGTCTCATCGCCGATCGATACTTTCAGATACGCTTTGCTGTAGCGGTCATCGGTCAATGATTTGTCGAAGGCATTCTCGTTCAGGAAAACCACATATTTCGAGTCCTGACGCAGATAATCCGGATGAGTAACGGTTCCCACGATCCGGAACGATGTATTATATAAAGCATCTTCATCGAAAACGCTTGTGATCCTGATGGTGACGGTGTTGCCGATCGAAAGATCCAGTTTCCTGGCAAGATCGATCGAAATGGCACATTCATCCGGAGCAGTGGGCTTTATGCCTTCATAAAGATAAGGCTTTGAAATCCTTTCAGTTACCGAATCGATTTCGACTTTGATCTGTTTCTCTCCGCTGATTAGCTGACCGGAAACGACGATCGCTCCTTCGACATCTTCTACATATGGCTGATCCTTTATTTTTTTCAGATCTTCTTCAGTAAAGCCTGCGGAAGATACCAGTTCGAAATCTTTAAAATTGACTTCCTCATAATAATCCAGCGCACCATTACGAATACCGTTGTTCTCTAAAAGAGCAGTCGAAAAACCGCCGATTCCCAGCATGACGATAATGCATACTGATAAAAAGGATATGATCCTTTTCTGAATATTACGTAATGAATCGATACGCTGTGTCTTTTTCATAAACTACCAGGACAGATCCTCCGCATGCAAAGGATGATGGTTGATTCGTACGCTTGAAATCTTGCCGTTCTTCAGTTTTATGACACGATCCGCCATCTTGGCGATCTCTACGTTGTGGGTAACCATGATGACCGTTTTGCCGCGTTCCCTGACGATCTTTTCAATGACTTTCAGAACGCCCTGGCCAGTCACGAAATCCAAAGCCGCAGTCGGCTCATCCGCCAGAATGATCATCGGATCCTTGACGATAGCACGCGCGATACAGACACGCTGCTGCTGGCCGCCTGACATCGAAGAAGGATAACGGTTCCAGCGATCTGCCAGACCGACCTGTTCCAAAGCTTCCTCGGAATCCAGAGGATTTTTAGCGATCTCTGCGATAAATTCGATATTTTCCAAAGCGTTCAGATTCGGCATCAGATTGTATGACTGGAAGATATAGCCGATATAGTCCCTGCGATAATCTGTCAGTTCTTTCTCACTCGGATGGGAAAAATCTTTTCCCTCCACCAGCATCTGCCCCTGTGTCAGTTCATCCATGCCGCCGATGATATTCAGCATCGTCGATTTGCCGCATCCTGACTCGCCTAATACGACCAAAAGTTCTTTCTCATAGATATCCAGATCGATTCCTTTCAGGATCCTGCGGATCTCTTCTCCGGACATGAATTCCTTGATGACGCCTCGCAAGGAAAGAATGACCTTCCGGTTGTCATCGAAAGAGAACGTATCTTTTTCTTCCAGATCCAAAGCGATCAAAGAGGCGATATTTTCACAGATCTTGATTTCTTCCGAAGTAAATCGACTCGCACGGTTGCTTAAAAGGATAGCGCCATAGTTTCCATAAGGCGAATGCAACGGCACTGCCATGCAATGACCTTCGATAAAATGTTTTTCATCATCGCTGATCATGACATCCGGATCTTCATCCGTCAGTGTACGGCCTTCTACCGTCGCTTTCCCGACGATCCCTTCGCCATAGTCCACACTGTAACCGGTGAAATCCACTTCTCCCGTATTGGCGATCACATAGATGCGATGGCTCTTCTTATCCGTGACCCAGCAGGAAGCGCTTTTGACTTTGAAAGCATCCTCAAAAACCGTAAGTGTATTACTTAAGACTTCTTCAAACTGATTGTTGGCATGCAGGTCTTCGACCACGCGCCATAAGATTTCTGCAGATGTCATAATGATTACGCCGTTTTTCTATTGAACAGCCAAGGAAGATACATCAGGAACAGAACGATCAGTACCAGAACGATCAGTCCTGCCAGATAGAACTTGCCGAAAATATTGCTTATCAGCATCAGTGCCGGATTATTGTTGTGGCCTCTTAAGAAGAAGAAATTCGTTCCCACCAGGCTGTTGACTATGAAAGCGACACCGGCAGCGCATACCAGATAAGCCAGTACCTTAAGGATATTTTTCGGATTCGGACGGTAGCCTTCGCATAAGATCAGCACCGGATATAAGATCAGCAGCACATGCATCAAAGCGGAATGGATGTGCATGAAATTGAACAATGGCAGGCAGATCCAGTTCGGCGACAGCAAAGCAACCAGACCAGCAGGAATGCAGACGGAATATAATGCTTCCTTTGCGGTTTCCGTCGGATGAAGCGTATGCCACAAGCAGACAAAGATATTGATGGAACACAGATGGAACGGCAGAAGCTGCCATTCGAACTGGTGCGTCAGTATCGTCATGACATATTTGGCGATCTCATCGATCAGCATCATCCAGGTCAGAATGACATAGACTTTGTGCCGTTTTTCCTGGCTCATCTTCGGAAAGAAAATCTTTCCCCAAACGCAAGCCAACACAAGAAGGATCAGCCAGAAAAAATAAGTCGGGCCGAACATCTTAAATGCCTGATAGCCGTTTCCTTTGATTTCACGCATCGTTGTAGGAGTATACCAGAACTCATCCATAAATATTACCTCTTAAATATCTATTAAAATATATCTACTGTTATTATATGAAAAATTTATATAAATAGAGAAAAAATCGTCTGCAATATCATCAGCATCAGGCTGAGTATCACCATGAAACAGCTGAAGAATAAAAGATAAGTATTGCTGGCGGAATTCAGTTTCTGCACATAGACCCGTTCATAACGTCCGGAGATATACAGGTAGATACTGATGACGAAAACGCCTGCCAGACCGTAAGCCATATACCCGGCAATCGAAGACGGGATGACGCATAAAGAATAGATCAGAACGTTGAACAGGATATGAATGATGATCGTCGGACCGATGCTGCGATAACGCAAAGCGGTCTTTCCCAACAGGACGCCCATGCAGAATGCCGGCAGATATTCGGCAAAATGCACATGCGCAAAAGCGAAGACGACCGCGCTGGCATACAATCCGAAATTCTTTCCATATCTTCCTAAAACGCTAAGCAATACGCCTCTGAACGCATATTCCTCGATCATCGGCGTTACGATCACTAGCATGAATACGTAAAGCAGATTATCCAGGTAACCCGCATCATAGCTTAAACCGATGCTGCTGATCAGTTTCCCTTCCAATCCGAAATACGCAAACAGGATATTCGATACATAAGTGGAAACGATGCAGATCGTAAAAAAGACGATCGTCTGCACAAAAAGGTTGACGAACGTCGTCCGTATTTTCGTATTGATCAGCCTTAACGGGATCTGAAAGAATTTACGCATCAGCCAGAATGGAATCACCGTACCGAAAACGATCACAATAAAATAAATCCCGAAATACAGGAAAGTATCCTTCAGGATATCTGAATCCGTACTGACCAGATAATAATGAAAGACAAAAGGAATGACCAGCACAAACAAGGTATAGACCGTCAGCAAGGTTCCTACGATATTGAAATGTCTGACTGCGGTCTTGCGGCTGATTCTTTTGCCCTTGATGTTGCTCATATGAAAATTATATAACTTTTATGGGTTTTTAGAAAATTCAGTTAAAGTTCACATTCCGGTTCTATAGTATTTCATGGAGGTGAGGAGTATGAAAATAAACGTTAAATCTCTTATCATATTGTTTCTGGTAGCCTTACTGGGTTCAGGAATCGGAACATTCGGCGTATTATCCTATTATGACCGCAATGTCCGCAACGTTACGGAAACGCAAGATAACGTCATCCTGAACGAAGTAGAATATACGAATATCGAAAAAACCGATTACACCAAAGCGATCGAGAAAGCTTACAATACCGTGGTTGAAATCAGCTGCAAAGTCGAAACATCCATGGGCGGCGGATATTTCATCTTCGGAGGCGGAACCACGACTTCGACTTCGACCGGTTCCGGTGTCATCTTCTCTTCCGATGGCTATATCGTCACCAACGAACATGTGATCGATGGCCTCACGGATGAAAACACGATACAGGTGAAACTCTATACGGGAGAAGTCGTCGGCGCAAGACTGGTCGGTTATGATGCAAGAACCGATCTGGCCGTACTGAAGATCGATAAAGAGAATCTGCCGTTCGCATTGTTTGTGGATTCGGATCAGCTGATGCTTGGCCAGGATGTGATCGCGATCGGCAATCCGTTAGGTTTAGGCATTTCCTGCTCCAACGGCATCGTTTCCGCTTTGGAGAAAGAGATCTATATCAATAATGTCTATATGTCGGTCATTCAGACCAATGCGGCAGTCAATGAAGGCAATTCAGGCGGAGGTCTGTTCGATATCAACGGCAATCTGATCGGCATCGTCAACGCGAAGAAGTCTTCTTCCATGACTACGACCGTCGAAGGCATGGGCTATGCCATCCCGGCAAACACCGTTGTCAGAGTCGTTGATGAGCTGATTCAGAACGGCTATGTGAAAGACAGGGCAGCCTTAGGTGTCAGAGTCTATACTTCCAGTTCGTATTACAGTTCCAAAGGCGTACTGATCTCGGAAGTCATCGAAGGCGGAAGCGCAGATGCTGCCGGCATCCAGGCGAACGACGCGATCATTGCAATCGATGATCACGCGATCGAAACCTATGCCGATCTCTCGAAAGTCCTGGATGGAAAAGCTGTCGGAGACAAAGTCGATGTCACGATCCTGAGGAACGATGAGGAACTTCACTTCGAAGTGACGCTTCAGGCAAGTTCAAGATAAGGCGACCATCTAAAACATTTTAAAAAAAAGACGGGTTCATACCCGTCTTTAATCATCATCTTCGTCTTTTCTTTCAGCAGCGGTAGCGGCAACGACTTTGTCCGTCACGTTCTGCGGAGCAGGTTCATAACGGTCGAAATCGATGACATAAGTACCTCTGCCCTTGGTCATGGAACGGAGCTCCGTCGCATACTTCATCATTTCTGCCATCGGTACTTCCGCTTCGATCTTGGCTTCGCCCGCATCGGCGGAACCTGTATCCAGGATCATGCCACGACGCTTGTTGAAGTCGCCGATGATATCACCGGTATATTCTTCCGGACAGATGACCGTGACCTTGCCGATCGGTTCAAGAAGGATCGGATTTGCCTTCGGGATACCGGCCTTGAATGCCAGTCTTGCGGCTGCTTCGAAAGAGTTCGGCTTGGAGTCTACCGGATGGTAGGAACCATCATACAGTGTCGCTTTGACATTGACGACTTTGCATCCCGCCAGAGGACCCTTGGCCATGCAGTTTCTCAAACCGGTTTCAACCGATGGGAAGAAGTTCTTCGGAACAGCGCCGCCAAAGATTTCTTCTGCGAATACGAGATCTTCAGAATCCGGATTCGGTTCGAATCTGACCCAGACATCGCCAAACTGGCCTGCGCCACCGTTCTGTTTCTTATACTTGCCCTGAACCTCGGACTTGCCGCGGATCGTCTCACGGTACTGGACTTTCGGTTCTTTCAGTTCGACTTCGACCTTGTATCTTGACTTCATCTTGTTGACGATGACATCGATCTGCTGATCGCCTACGGCATACAATACCTGTTCGCCTGTTTCCGCATTACGTACGAAATTCAAGGACTTGTCTTCAACCAGTACTTTCTTCAGCGCATCGGACATCTTGTCTTCATCGTCTTTGGTCTTAGGAGATACTGCGACACCCAGCATCGGACGCGGATATTCGATATCTGCGAACACGACCTGTTTTTCTTTGACGCATAGCGTATCATTTGTTTCGGTTGCCTGCAGTTTCGTCAGCGCGCCGATATCACCGGTATGGACTTTCTCGATCGGAAGCTGCTGCTTGCCGCAAATGATGAACAGACCGCCGGCTTTATCTGCCGTATCCTTCTTGGAGTTGTATAAAGGCGTAGTCATGGACAGGACACCTGACATGACTTTGATATAACTGATCTTGCCGACGAACGCATCGACGACCGTCTTGAATACCAGACCGGAAAAGGATTCGCTGTCATCGGTTTTCAGCTCGGTACCCTTGCTGTCTTTGACCGTTCCTTTTTCCACGTAAACCGGAGCGTTTTCTTTGATGAAATCCAGAAGCTGCTCGATTCCCTGCGAATTGGTGGAACTGCCCGCAAATACCGGTTTCACATCGCCTGAAACCAATGCAAGCTTCAAGCCTTTCGCTGTCTCTTCCGGCGTGAATGCTTCGCCTTCGAAGAATTTCTCCATCAGTGCATCATCAGCGGAAGCGATCGCTTCGGAAATCTGATCATAATGCGGATTGGAAGTATCTTCGAGAACCTTGACGGAACCGGTCATCTTCTTGCCATCCATGGTCGGAACTTCAAACGGAACGACAGAAGATCCGAACTTGTTTCTCAGATCATTGACAGTATTTTCGAAATTCGCATTGTCATCATCGATCTTGTTGATGAAGAAAACGATAGGAAGATTATTCTTCTTGCACAGTTTGACTGCGCTTTCTGTGCCTGATTCGATGCCTTCTTTTGCAGATACAACGATCACCGCCAGATCGGCAACAGCAGCACCGGAAACCTTTTCACCCTCATAATCCAGATAACCCGGCGTATCGATGAAATTGATCTTGGTATTTTTCCACTCGATCGGAGCCAATGCCGTATATACGGAAAGACCTCTCTTTATTTCTTCCGCATCAAAGTCCATGGATGAAGTTCCATCCACTGTCTTGCCCATACGATCGATCGCTTTCGTCAGATACAAAGCAGCTTCGACAAAAGCAGATTTACCGGAACCGGAATGTCCCAGCAACGCAACGTTTCTTACATCTTTTGATAAGTATTCTTTCATATATTTCCCCTTATTCCTTTAATAAATCGATTAATTCCTGATTCTCGCTATCTCTTACATATTCCACGGCAATTCTGCCGGCATTGTCTTTGATCGTCTTATCGGCGCCTCGCTGTAACAGGAATCTGACTAAATCATTATATCCCCCATAGCTGGCTCTCATCAAGCAGGTACAGCCTTCATTGTCTCTGGCATCGATGTTTGCTTTCTTCGTGAGCAGGTAATGGATCACATCGACCTTGAAGGCCAGGACGGCATCCATCAGTGCAGTACGTCCCTTTTCATCTACGGCATCCAGATCCGCTCCCGCTTCCGCCAGATACTGAACGACTCCCGTTTCACCCAAGAAAGCCGCCCGCATCAGGGAAGTCCTGCCGCTGTTGTCATGCGCATTGACTTCGCTTCCTGCTTCTACCAGCTTCTCACAGATCTCGCGATAGCCATGCTTGGCTGCTCCCATAAGCGCTGTATCATTGTTTTTGTCCCGCGCTCTGACATCTGCTCCATGCGCGATCAGCTGTTCTACGATTTCCAGATACCCTCTTTTCGATGCACGCATCAGACATGTCCTGCCATCACCATTCTTATGATTGACATCAGCCCCCTGTTCGATCAGCTCTTTGACTAAACCCAGTTTCCCGCTGCTGCATGCATCCAACAGTGCATCGTTCAGTGTTTGATCCATTGCCATAGCCTCCTTATCAAACGAATAAAAAAGTGAACGCTAAAACGTCCACCTGAAAAGATCATTTTTTATTTATCACAAGTAAAGCGTCATTTACCCCTAAGATCGTATTTCTCTTATTATCGAATCTTTTCATATTGATCCTATCTAGGATAATTGTATCAATTAAACACATATCGTTTCAAGTCAAAAGACTATGTAACTGTTTTCATCCTTTGAGTTTTTTCCGGATCTGTTTGTAGTCCGGAAGATTGCTTCCGACGATCTGGTAGAACCGCTTGGAATGGTTGGGAATGATAAAGTGAGTCATCTCATGGACCATGATGTATTCCAGACAGTCCAGAGGGAAATGGATCAGGTAGGAACTGATGCAGATGCGGTCTTTGGCGGTGTAACAGACGCCCCATTTGGAGGTCATCGTACGGGCTCTTAATTCAGGCGTTTTCAGATAGCCGTAGCTGATCAGAATGCTTCTCTGGTACTGATAGAAGTATTCCTGCGCTTTCTTTAAAAGATCGGCATTAAAATGCCTGTAGAGGTATTTTACGGCTTTTTCTTTATCGGGACCGTATAGAAAGATCTGCTTCTGTGCGACTTTGACGCTGTTGCGGCTGCTTTCCTGATAGATCAGCTCAAAGGGCTCTCCATATACATAAAAAAGATTCCCGCCGTCATAGACATGCGATGCTTCTTTCCTTGTCTGCAGCCTCTGATAGGTATGATAGACCCAGTCCCGTTTTCCTTCGATGAACTGATATACCAGATATTTCGGCATCAGCAAAGGCGCGCTGACACAGATCTTGTTTCCTTTCAGACGCATATACATGTGACGGATGTTCTTATGTTCGATCTCGACATCGAAACGGATCCCCTTGATTTCGATCATAAATCAATTCTAACATTCCCTTTTCCGTTAATAAACCTTGCGATATCAGAGATGAAAATGCCTGCTATAATGGAAACAGCAAAGAAGGAAACGACTATGGAAACGAAAATCACCGTGATCAGCGACAATATCCAAAATGAGACACTCTCAGGAGAATGGGGCCTTTGCCTGCTGATCGAATATCGCGGCAATAAGATCCTTGTGGATGCCGGAGCATCGGATCTGTTCCTTCATAATATGAAAGAACTGGGTTTCGATGTGAAAGATGTCAATTATGCGACACTCAGCCATGCGCACTATGATCACGCCAACGGGATGCCTGCATTCTTTGAAAACAACGCAGATGCGAAATTCTATGTCAGAGAAACGACAGAAGCGGACTGTTACTCCAAAAAATGGATCTTTCATAAATATATCGGAATCCCCAAGAAAATGATGGAACAATATGCGGATCGCATCGAGATCGTTTCCGGAGATTACAGACTGATGGATGGAGCGTATCTCATCCCTCATAAAACGGAAGGACTCTCCGCGATCGGCAGGCGTGAAAGCATGTACCGCAAGACGGCAAATGGCTGGATAGTGGATGATTTCTCTCACGAACAGAGTCTGGTACTGGAAACGGATCAGGGACTGCTGATCATCAATTCCTGCTCCCACGGGGGCGTCGTCAATATCATCAACGAGATCAGAAAGACCTTCCCTGATCAGAAGATCTATGGCTATATCGGCGGCTTCCATCTGTTCAACAAGACGGATCAAGAGATCGACCTTGTCGCAGATAATCTGCAAGAAACGGGACTCGGCTACATCTGCACGGGACACTGCACCAAGGAACACGCCTATGACCTGCTGCAGCAGAAACTGGGAAACAGGCTTCATCAGCTTCATGTCGGCCTGGTGATCGAAATCTGATAAAACGATCTATCATAAACAAACAAAAAGCACAGAAATCTGTGCTTTTCATTTACCAACTGGGGCGAACGATGGGACTCGAACCCACGCAATGCTGGAGCCACAATCCAGAGTGTTAACCAACTTCACCACGTCCGCCATGTGCTTATATATTCTATCACAACAATAAAATCATTTTCAATCACTGATCCTCGTAGCTCTCGCACAGACTCTCGGCGACATTGAGGATATGATCTCCTATCCTTTCGATATCGATCAGCAGTTCCGTATAGATGACGCCGGATTCCGCGGCTTCTGTCGAATTCTTCATCCGATCGATCTCCACTTCCCGATATCTGAAACAAAGCTCATCCAGCTTATCCTCGTTCTCGTTGATCTGCTTCATCAGAGTCGCATCCCCTGTCTGAATGAACGTATTGATCAGATGCAGACTGTCCAAGACCGTTCCCGTCAGTTCATACAGTTCATCATGCGTCTGAACGGAAAAAGAAACATCTCTCTGCACAAGATCGTCTCCTGCCTGAGCGATATTCAGGGCATGGTCCGACATCCTTTCCAGATCCACATTGATCGAGAAAAGCTTCCCTGCCTGTCTGGATTCCTGCATGTTCGTATTGCTGGCCATAAGCAACAGAAGGTTGCGGGAAATGCCGTTATTGATCTTGTTTACTTCATCCTCGTTCCTGCTGACTTCATCAAGCACGGAATTGTGTTCCAGGATCGACATGAGACTCTTCTGTATGCTGGTTTCGACCAGATCGAACATATTGCTGATTTCGATGTTGATACCGAAAATATTGAACGCCGTATTGTTTTCAATATTGGCAGCCTGCATGACTTCCGGTTGCAGCTTCTTTTCCGTTCCTTGATCAGGAATGATCAGATAAGCAATCTTAGCCAGCAGTCTGGCAATCGGGAAACACAGCGTCGAAGTGATGACGTTGGTGATCGTATGCATCCAGGCGATCTGTTTGACGACGCTGCCCGGTGCAATCATCTGATACCACTTATCGAACGGCAGGAAAGAATATAAGACTGTGAACAGTATCGCATTGACGATATTGAACGTAAAATTGATGATCGATACGCGCTTGGCATCACGGTTGAAGCTGAGGGATGCCAGCATCGCTGTCGTACAGGAACCGATATTCTGCCCTAGGTTAAAGAACATGACGTCTTTGATTCCTACAAGATTGCTTTTGGCCAGAGACTGGATGATACCTAATGAGGCACTGGAAGACTGAACGATGGTTGTCAGAACGAAGCCTACCAGGATACCGAACAACGGATTCTGCATGTTCGATAAGAGATTCAGGAAGAATGGCGAATTGCCTAAAGGTTTCAGACCGCCGGACATCGTATCCATGCCGATGAAAATGAAGCCGAGACCCATCATGATCTCTCCGATCGCATTGAGCTTATCCTGCTTTACAAACATGATCAGACAGACGCCGATGAAAGCCAGGAAAGGCGCAACCAGTCCTACATCCAAAGCCATAAGGTGACCGGTGATCGTTGTACCGATATTGCTGCCAAGAATGACATAGACGGTCTGTGACACTTTCATGATACCGGCATTCACAAAACTCACCAGCATGCTGGTGGTCGCACCGGAGGACTGTACAAGGGCTGTTACCAGCATACCTGACAGCAATGCCACAATTGGTTTTTTCGTAAGTTTTTCGAGGAAATCCTGCAGTTTTCCTCCGGCCATATGCTTAAAACCGCTTCCCATGACCTCCATGCCATACAGGAAGATAGCCAGACCGCTTAAGACTGCAAGAATATCCGTAAATTTCATTCTGTATTAATCATAACAAATATTTGTCTTCAATAGATAAAAATCATATGAAATTCAATAAAAAAGCCTATCGTTTCAGATAGGCTTTGGTTCATTTTCTGTTCGGCTTAGTTCAGCTGTTTGCCGCAGCTCGGGCAAAAATTCGCTCCTACCGGAACTGGTTTTCCGCAGAACGGGCAGTAACCGCCGGAAGCATCACCGCTTTGCGTATTCTGCATCAGTCCGGAAGCGACATTCTGGGCCATATTGACACCCATGAAACCGGTCGTGGCGCCATTGGCGTTGTTTGCGGCATCTCTCATGGCATCCGCAGCTGCGGATACGAGTGTCGCATTGGCCATTTCCTTGTCCTTGTTGACGGCAGCCATCTGCAGATCCCGGATCTTTCTTTCATCCTCATCCGGAATCGTTACGGAATTGACAGCGATATTGACGAATTCGATGCCTCTGTCTTCCAGCCATTTCGCATTCAGTTCCTGAGCCAGTACTTCTTTCAGCTCCGCTGTGTGCGCAGGCAGTTCGGAATAACGGATACCAAGCTGAGAAATCCTCGAGAAAGCAGGATTGAGCTTATCCATCATTTCTGCCTTCATGATCGACAGAAGTTCATCTTTCGTGAAACGATCTGCCTTATTTCCCGCGACCTTCTGATAGAACGTCAAAGGATTTGCGATACGGAACGTATATTCGCCGTTCATTCTGACTGCGACATCCACATCCAGACCGATATTATGATCGACGACACGGAATGGAATCGGGGTAGCTGTGCCATACATGTTGCCCATGATCTCTTTGGTATTGACATAGTAGACACGCTGCGACTTGTTAACGTCGCCGCCATAGGAGAATCTTTCTAACGCATCTTCGAATGTCTTGCGGATGCCATCCATGCCGCCATCGAAAATGGTCGGAGAAATACTGGAATCAAACGTATACTGACCAGGTTCTGCCGCTACTTCCAGAACGTTGCCGTTCTCGACAACCAGTGCGCACTGTCCGTCATTGACGACGATGCCCGAACCATTCGTGATCACTTCATCTGATCCGCTGTATCCTCTTTTGGTTCCCTTGACCATTAAAGTATTATTATCCAATGAATCGCAGACGAAATAGTCTTTCCAACTATCGGATAATGTACCAACGACCGAACCGACAACTGCTTTAATTAAACCCATATGTTTTAACCTCCTTTGATTTAATTTTCATCTATTAAAAGTGACCGCCATGACCACCATGACTAGAACCACTTGATGACGTATGCGTGATCGAACCGCCTCCGGAACTGCCGCCTGACTGCGTCTGCTGCGGAGGATTGTAATGACGGCTGATCTTGCGATCCACCAGATAATCCGAATAGCCATTCAGATGGAAACTGTTGTCCACAAGATAGCTGTTCGCGAAACGCTGACGTTTCGTTGATTTCATCTGTCCTCTCAGGAACAGAGAACTGAATAGCGATGACAGCGCTGCAACGAACGTTGAAATACCGACATTCAAGGCACCGAATTCTTTCTTTTTCTTAGGAACCGGATCGGTATTGATATCGATGATATGACCGTTTTTCGCTTCTTTGATATAGTATTCCGTCTGATCGGCAAACGTATTGAACGCTTCATAGAAATGTCCCTTCGACAGATCGCCCATCATCTCATCGATGATAAGATCAATGCCATAATCCGTGAAATAATCGATTCCCTTGCCTTTGGTGGAAACATACCAAGAGCTGTCATCCATGACGATCAGAAGCAAGAGCCCGTTATCCTTGTAGCCGTTGTAGTCATAGAAATCATCGGCATAATCATTGATCCACATGCCATCGGTCGCATCTGCCGTGACGACGACCACATCCATATTCTGTTCCTCGGAGATCTTCTTCAAACGGATCTGCAGATCATTGCGTTCCGAATCCGTCAGCAAGCCTGCGGCATCATAGATCTTGACATCATTCGATACCTGCGGGACATTTGTCTGATAGGTCTGCCCGTTGATGATCTTCACGCAAGCCTGATAGAAATCTTTGATTCCGTCATAATAAGTCGTTGCCAGAGCGTATTTTGTCCATAGATCGACCTCATCAGCATAGATCAGATCCGTACAGGAACCCTCTGCGGCAAGTCCGTAAGATCCCTTGTCATCGACGATCAGCACGACCTTTTCCGGAGCATACCCGGTTTCTTGCATGACTTCATACGCATAAGACTGCGCATTGTTTGTCTGTATACCGACACCGATATAGATCCCGATATCGTAATTGTCTTCGATATATCTGAGATCATCATTCAGTTCACGGTATTCCTCTTCCGTCAGATAATAACCGGATTCACCCAGAAAAAGATGCTCCTCATCGGCTCTGACATGAGACACACTGAAACTTATCAATAAAAGAGTAAACAGTATCGTTAAAATCTTTTTCATAGCCTACCCTCTCATCGCAAAGAACTGGATCACGGTCAGTACCAGCGTGACAATCAGAAAGATCCCCAGCATGATGAAACGATATTTCATCTCGTCGATCGGAAGATCGCCGATGAACTTGCCGGTTTCGCCGTTCATCGCAAACGCATAGTTCTTATCCTTGTATTTCACATTCAGCAGCCACATAGGATACATGACATACTCCTGTTTTCCGTTGTAGACGCGGATATCGCTGCCTGCCGGCGTACAGGTATCAAAATTCGTTGTGGTCGACGCAAACATGCTTTCGGTCGAATTGACGATACGATCGTTTGCCAGCTTTCGGGAAGCATTCACATCCTTGCTGTAACGATCCGCATAGAATCCGGCAAAATAGTTGTCATTGAAATCTTTGGCTTCCTTGTAGTCGAAAGGCTCGACGGATTCCACCAAGGTGCTATCCATCTTTGCCGAAGCATTGACCGGAACGCTCTTGAAAGAAACGCGGCCGGAACGATACAGTTTATAGAATTCCGTTTCCGTTACATCATAATCGCCTTCGCGCCAGAAATGCCTGCGGGTCGCATTGTACCACATCTGCGCATTGGCTGTGCCATCGAAGACCCAGAAAGGCACATAGATGCCTTTGATCTCATCGAATGTCGCTTCACTGCGGAACGCTTTGGGAAGCAGGATCTTGCCATGAAGGTGTTTCTTGAACTCTTCTTTAGCTTTCTCTTTGTCATATTTGAAAGGAATGATCTTCTTTGGCTTGAAATCACCGGAAACATTCCCCTTTACCACGATCGGATTCCCGCAATACGGACAGCTATCCGCAGCCGTATCCTCATCCGCCATGATCGTACCGCCGCAGGATTTGCAGGAATAAACCAGATACTGGCCATCTTCCCACTTCTCATTATTGACGACATAATCCTGTCCTTCATCAAAAACGGCAGGATCGAATTTGCCATCGCAATACGGACATTTCAGCTGCTGAGATTCTGTATCGAATTCCAGACGTCCGTCGCAATTGGGACATTTGAAGGTCTTTAATTCGCTCATTGCTTCCCTCCTTTCTTCCACATAAATTATAATAAAATCTCCCTATGTACACAACAAAGAAAAGAAATGGTCTCCCATTCCTTCTCTGTGTCATCAATGATTGCCGCCAAACGGATTCCCGCCTTCCGGAGGTCCATCCGTATTCCCTCCCGGCATGCCAGGGAAACCGCCTCCGAACTGGTTGGTGATCTCGTCGGTTTCGACACCATTGACGATGATCGTACCGCCATTATGTTCTGCGATATTGTCGTAATCAAACGGGAACTGTCCCGTGATATCCAAGATACCGCCATTGATATAGATGCTGCCATTGGCATCCAGTCCATCCGTATCGCCCTGTCCCATGACGATCGTGATATTGCCACCATTGATCTCGATAATCGAAGCGTAACTGTTGGACTGTTTTGTCGCATTCATGCCGTCATCGGAAGCGCTGATAGAGATTGTTCCGTCATTGATCTGTATATAAGTCGCTTCGATGCCTTCTCTGGCTGTGATGTTCATGGTTCCATTGTCGATCTGGACCTTGCCATCCGCATGGATCCCGTCATCGGAAGAATCGATCTCATACGTTCCTCCCGCAATCAGGATATCGCCATCGGAGTGGATCCCATCATCGATCGTACTGATCGTGAAAGTTCCGCCATTGAGGATGATCTCCATGTCCGATTTCAAAGCCTTGAAGGAATCCGCAGAACCACCTTTGCTGGTAACGATATGAAATGTTCCGCCATCGATCTGTAGCAACCGGTACGCATAGATCCCATCCGCGCCTGACTGTATCGTAAAGTCACCATCGCTGATATAGATATAGCCTCTTTCTTCATCTTCTTCATTATCGGAAGAAATCGCATCTTTCAAAGAAGTGAGATCAAAGGATCCATCCGCGATCTTGACGCAGTCTTTGCCGCACAACGCCTTTCCTGCCACATCGATCACATATGTTCCTCCGTCGATGATCAGATCATCCTTGGAAACGATTCCGTGGTTATCTGCGGAAGACAGATGCAATGCGCCGCTTCCTTCGATCGTCAGATCCGCTTTCGAGAAGATCAGGGCATCCACATCATTGCCATCGATCTGCGTATAGGTACCGCTGTCGCTGATCGCATTCACGCTTCCTTCCGGAAGACTGATGATAACTTCATCGGCTTCAACGATATAGATTCCCGCAAAATCTCCGGCATCGATATCGACATTGTTCAGTACCAGATGCACCTTTTCATCCTTGGATACTTCAACGATGACGCTGCCATTCAGCGTACCCTCCAGGATATAAGTGCCCTCTTCGCTGATATAGACATCTTCATTTCCCAGCTGTATATAAGTCGAACCATTCAGTTCATAGGAATAATCCTGATCCTTGATATCAAGATCCATGTCTTCTGACAGATCGGCTTCAGAGATCACGGCATTGCATCCTGTCAGCAGACACAGTGCCAGCAATAAGATCTTTGCTTTTTTCATCATAATTCTTCCCTGCTGACGGAAGCTTTGGCACACATGATTTCCAGATTGCCGTTTCTGGTACGCAGTTCATCGATCATTTTCTTCAGCTGTTTCGGATCTTTCATCGTGATCACATACTCGACCCTAAACAGAGAACCCAATGTCAGTGTCTTGATTGATACCAGTTCATGCCTGTCGGTATATCTGCCCAGGATATCCTCGAATACTTCATCGTAATTCAGCGATTCCGGGATCGTGATTTTCAGATATCTTTCATTTTCGGATATCTTGCCGAAGTTCAAAGCTTCCAATCCGAACATGACTGCGCAAAGCAGAACGGTATACAATGCCGCCAGCATCACATAGCCCGTACCGCATATGATGCCGATGGTCATGGCCAGGAAGATCGCCGTCAGTTCCTTGGCGTTGCCTTTTACGGAACGGAAACGGATCAGAGCAAACGAACCTGCTACGGATAAGCCCACACCGATATGATCGTTCACCAGCATGATCACAACAGTCTCGATGGCCGGGACCAGCACCAATGCGCTGATGAATGACTTCGTATAGGTATTTCTGTACATAAATGCCAGTGACAGTAGCAAGCCCAGCACGATGCTGACGATCACTGCCAGCAGGAACAGACCGACGGTCAGTGTTCCATTGAATATTGATCCAAATAAGTTACTCATATTGTTATTCTCCTTTGATTTCTTTTAAAAAGGCAGTTCCCACTTTGGAGAAGCCTCTGGGATAGGCATGGACTTCATCAAGAATGGAACTCAGCCACAGAGGCATGGCCTCGGGGATCTTCAGTTCCATCACGATCTGATCCGTCAGAAGCTTGTCTTCAAGCTTCTTTTCAAGCGACAGATTTTTCATCCGGTAACGGATATCGGTATCGAAGGTGATCCTCAGTTTTTCATTTTCTTTTCCGATAAAGGAAGACCTTGAGGTTCCGATATAGATCTTCGGCGAAAGCGGATCGTAATGCTGCAGGGCGTAGCGGATCTCGTTTCCTACCTGAGAGTCAAGGAAGTCGCTGCCGTAGATGTCTTTCAGGGCTTGTCCATAAGGCGTTTTCGTTCTTCGCTTATAGACGATGCCATCATACTTTTTCTTGAATTCGACATAGACCAGGTCATCCTCTTTCAGGTTTCCATAGCTGCGGATCCGCAGCTTCTCTTTGTACAAGGGTTTTTCGATCGATCTGCGGATCAGTTCGTAACGATCCGTATCATAGTAGATCGACCTGAGATCGCTGTGATGGTAGTGATCCGGCTGAATGTATCTTTCGAGCAGATGCAGGATCGTTTCATACTGGTCCATGCTCAGCAGATACTTTTTTTCGGATCGCTGGAACGTCTCATTCATAAGCAGTACCTCCTTTCACTTAAAAATATAACGGAAAAGCGTGAACTTTTCCTGAAGATTTCGTGAATCTTTTACGAACAAATAATATAATATAACCATGAGCAGCAAAACAGATTACGAAGAATATTACGCATGTGAAGATTACTACTGGGGGACAGAACCGGCAGATCTGTGCCATGAACTGATCCGGCTTCTTCCTCCTGCAGAAGGGATCAAAGTCCTGGATATCGGCTGCGGAGAAGGAAAGGATGCGGTGTTCATGGCGAAACAGGGCTATGAAGTCACAGCATTCGATATCACGGAAAACGGGATCGCCAAGACGAAACGGATGGCAAAAGAAAACGGTGTCGAAGTGAATGCTTTCATCGCGGATATCAATGATTTTGAAATCGATGAGATGTTCGATATCATCTATTCCACAGGCACGATACAGTATCTTGATACGGATAAGATCCCCGCTTTCTTTGAAAAGGTTCAGAAGATGACGAAAGCGAACGGCCTCAACTGGTTCAACGTCTTCGTTGACAAGCCTTTCATCCCTCTACCTCCGGACTGGGACAGATATGAACAGCTGTGGCCTTCAGGAAAGATGTTTACCTACTATCCGGACTGGAAATTCGAAAGGATCGATGAAACGATCTTCGAATGCCATTCCTCGGGAGTTCCTCATCTTCATTGTATGGATATCCTGGTTGCCAGAAAAGAACCGAAAGATATCGTGCTTCCATAAACAGGAATCCAGATGAAAAATACGCAACATGAGGTTGCGTATTTTTTTATCCATAGAAGTCTTTTACAGCTTTTTTGAATTCCTGAATGATTTTTTCCTTATCCAGAGTCAGATAGTTTCCGTTTTCGTATAAGATCCTGCCATCGACCATGGTCATGCATACATCGGAACCCTGAGCGGATTTGGTGATGATCGAAGGATATTCAAATACCGGATAGAGATGGATCTTATTGAGATCCAAAGCGATGATATCGGCACATTTTCCTGTTTCAAGGCTTCCCGTATCGGGACGTCCCTGAAGCTTGGCGCCATTCCTGGTAGCCATATCGATGACCTGACAGGATAGGATATTGGTCGCATCCAGATGATAGCCGTTATGCACGATCGAAGCCAGATGCATCTCCTCCAGCATGTTCAGATTATTGTTGGAAGCAGTGCCATCCGTACCCAGACCGACATTGATGCCCAGATCCAGCATTTCTCTGATCGGAGCGAAGCCGCTGCCGATCATCAGGTTACTCGAAGGATTGTGCATGACTGAGACATCATGTTTCTTGAGGATCTTGAGATCATCCTTCATCGGCCATACCACATGTGCGGCACAGGTCGGGTTCTCAAAGGTTCCCAAAGATTCGAACCACTCCACCGGCGTCTGATGATACTTTTCGATACATTTCTCGACTTCCGATCTGGATTCACTCAGATGGATATGCATAATCGCATCGTGTTTCTTGCATTCTTGGGAATATGCTTTGACGATATGCGACTGGTTCGTATATTCCGCGTGGATAGAGAAATCGACTTTCAGCCGTCCGTCGCAGGTATTGTTGTATTGATCGAAGAATTCGACCGATGAACCGATCATGCTGTCTTCGATCGTCTGATCCGGATCGAAACAAAGGATATACTTGTTCAGATTGGCTTTGATTCCCGAATCTCTGACTGCCCGGGCAGTCTCTTCCGGGAAGAAATACATGTCTGTAAAGGAGGTCACGCCACAAGCTAGAAGTTCCAGTATGGCATAATAGCTTGATACCCTGATCTGTTCCGCTGTGAGTTTCGCTTCGATCGGGAAGACCCGTTCATTGAGCCATTTATCCAAAGGAAGACCATCCGCGATCCCCCGCAGGAAAACCATCGGAATATGACTGTGCGCATCGATCAGTCCCGGCATCAGAAGCTTATCCGTATAATCCTTTTCCTCATCGTAATGTTTCTCAGGCTTTTCTGTACCGATATGATCGATCAGACGTCCTTTCACACCCAGATAGGCATCTTCCAGGACTTCGTAGTCGTTTTCCCCTCTTAACAGGATCTTGGCATGTTTAAACAGGATGGACATAGAGATCTCCTAGAACATTCTCTTGCGTGAAAAATACTGATAGACCAGGAAGGAAGCAAACAGCGCCAGGATGACGATGATCGGGAACGCCATCGGAGAGTTCTCGAACGGCACGCCTTCGATGTTCATGCCATAGGCGTCGAACACCATGCTGGGGATCGAAATGACCACGGCAGCGATCGCAATGAATTTCTGGATCACGTTCATATTGTTCGAAATGATCGAAGAATACGCATCCATCATGCCGTTGATGACACCGGAATAGGTATCCGCCATCTCTCCTGCCTGTTTCGATTCGATCATGACATCTTCGAACAGGTCTTCATCTTCTTCATACCTGGTAATGGCACTGACTTTATTCAGTTTTTCCAGTACGGCATTGTTTCCTTTAATTGAAGTGGTGAAATACAGCAGGCTTCTGCCCAGTTCCATCATCTCCAGCAGTACCGGGTTCTCGATGGAACGTTTGAGTTTTTCCTCCAGCTGTTCCGATTCTTTATTGATCTGTCTCAGATATTTCAAAAACAGTTTGGCATCTTCCAGAAGGATCTGCAGCAGCATCCTTGTTTTCATACCGGTATTGATGTTCTTGCTTGTCTTATCGTTGAAACGAAGAACCGGTGTATTCTCCAGACATACCGTGATGATCGCTTCTTTCGCGACGATGACACCCATCGGGATCGTGGTAAAACGGTTCTTTCCATTCTTTTCTTCAATGGAAGGAATATCGACCAGCACCAGGGTATAGTCGTCTTCTTTGGTAAAACGGGATGCTTCTTCTTCATCCAGTGCGGCTCTTAAGTCGTCAGGTTCGATATGATACTTCTCTTCGATTTCCAGAAGCTCTTTCTCCGTGGGGTGCACAAGATTGATCCAACACCCCTTCTGCGGCTTGTCGATCGTTTCCAGTTTTCCGTCTTTTGTCAGATATATCTTCAGCATAATCCCCACCTCCCGAGCAAATATACATTACTATTATATTTTTAGAGACATCAAAAAGACAATATCATCAGTAACGGAGCGATAAAAAAGGATACGGCATTTGCCGTATCCCCTAAGCATGATTTGATAAAAGACTCTTCTTACGCTTTCCAGAGCCCATGCAGATTGCAGTACGCATAGACCGCCAGGACTTCATCATCTTCCAGGATCGCAAAAACAGCCTTCGGTTCCTCTTCCGGGTTCAGCGCTTTACGCTGATTGCCGTTTTTCGTCTGAATGGCGATCCATTCGATATAGTGTTCCGCCAGCATCGGATGTTCGACTTCACCGACAGTCACATAGACCTTGTTGTCTTTGACTTCATAAACCGGTACATGCTTCTCTACGGCAGCATCCGTCGTTCCCGGAATGATCTCTTCCATAGGTTCGCCGCAGCACATGATCGGGCAACCCTTCTTTTTCACGATCGCTACCATCTGTCCGCATTTCTTGCAACGATAAAATTTCATTTCCATTCGTTCACACTCCTCTTTCTTTCATTATAACAGACTTCATTTCTTTTCATCGATCAGGCAGACACATTCCGCCATGACGCCTTCCTTGTTTCCCACAAAGCCCATGCCTTCGCCTCGGGTGGCCTTGACATTGACTCTGCTTTCATCGATATGAAGATGTTGAGCGATATTCTTACGCATCTGATCGATGTGCGGAGCCATCTTCGGCTGTTCGATGACGATCAGGGAATCCAGATTGACGATCTCATAGCCGTTCTCTTGAAGCATTTCATAAGTCTTATCCAGCAGCAATAACGAGGATATTCCTTCATAACGCGGATCGGTATCCGGAAAATGGGTCCCGATATCCTTCAACCCCATCGCTCCGATCAACGCTTCAATGATCGCATGAAGCAGCACATCCGCATCGGAATGGCCCAAAAGTCCCTTCTCATAAGGGATCTCCACGCCCCCGATGATCAGTTTCCTTCCTTCCACCAGACGATGCACATCTTTCGACTGTCCGATTCTCATAGTTCGATCTCCCTGATATCATCTACGACATCTTCCGTTTCCTGCAGCAATATCTCTTTATCCTGATGGCCGTTTGCCACAAGGATGCAGCGCACATTCATTTCTTTGGCCGTTTCCAGATCATGCAAAGTATCTCCGATCATCAGACACTCTTTCGGATCCTTGTCCCTGATCCAGTTCAAGGCGATTTCCGTTTTTGATTCCGCATAGATATTATCGATCCCCAGCACTTCATCGAAATATTCTCTGATCCCCAGTTCATCCAGCTGTTCCAGTAAAGCATCTTTGCTGGAAGCGCTCAACAGGATATTCTGATAGCCTTTTAGATGATTCTCTTTCAGGATGTCGATCACACCCTCATGGACCGTATAGTCATTCCGAAATCTCCGATAACAGGAAAACCAGTAGGCTCCGACTTCTTCATAAGAGTTCTTTGACCAGTCGAAACCCACGGCTTCATAATAATTCTTCACAGGAAACGTAAAGATCTTGCGATATTCTTCCAGTGTCAAAGGCTCCCGATCCAGACCGAAGTGTTTCATCGTCTCATTCTCCGCCTCGATACAGACCATCGTATCGTCCAGAACCGTTCCATTGAAATCGAATATCACATACTTCATAGTTCTATTATATATAAAAAAATGACTCTTAAGAGTCATATTCATTCTCCGCATCCGAGATGATTTCGTTCTCCTCATCCGTTTCTTCCGATTCATCATCTTCCAGCTCGATCTTGGAGATATCGATATGCGATTCGTCGAACTTGCGACGCTCCACGAGATCCCATTTGTTGTCCTTGAGACAGACAAAACGGGGATCGAAGGTCAGATCGGAATAGAACTGAGCGACATGGTCATTGCCATAGCCGGAAGTCTTGGCGACTTCATCCCACATCTTGATGAACTGGACCGCTCTTTTCTTTCTTTTTAAAATATCGTAAGCAATGTCTGCCATAGATCTTGTTGTCATATGATAGTACTCCTAATAATATCTGATTTCTATTGTTTTTGCCTCATCATTCACGATGTAGCGCATTACTAATATATCATTATAATTCTGAAAATCAACTACTTTTGCAACAAATTTCAATACTCCCTCTTCTGTCGTGATCGAAGCGTAAGCATCATCTTTCAGATGAAGCTCCAGCAGATGATCTTCGCATTGACGGAAAAAACATAATCCGTCTTCATAGATGCATAATTCACAGTTGCATGATTCATTGTCGGTATAGGTGAAACAGTTGCGGTCTTCGATCTCTTCGATTAATACTTTGTCTTCCGTTCCTGTATTCGAATCTTTCAAGGTTACTGCTGCAGTCATAGCTTATATTAAAGCTCAAAGGTTTCCTAAAGTCAACAATAAATGTTAGAATTAGGTGATGGATTACAGGAACAAGAAAGTACTGGTCATCGGTTTGGCCAGGTCGGGAATGGCGGCCTTGAGAGTCTTGCATACGCTTGGTGCAAAGCTTTTTTTATCGGAAAGGAAAGAACCGAACGAAGAAGAAAAGAAACAACTGCAGGACATGGGCGTGACAGTCTATGACCAGGATATGTCGGTATTCGAGAAAGACTATGACCTGGTGATCAAGAATCCGGGCGTTCCTCCGGTCTCGCCGATCGTCAAACGGCTGGAAGAAAGGAAGATTCCGATCATCACAGAAATCGAGTTGGCATATGACGTATCGATGCCTCAGCATTATATCGCCATCACCGGTAGCAACGGCAAGACCACGACGACGACCATCGTCTATGAACTGCTGAAAGCGGCATTCAAAGAAAAAGCCCTGGTCGGCGGCAATATCGGCACGCCATTATGTGAACTCGTTCTCGAACACGATCTGATGCACAACAGCGGTTACTATATCTCGCTGGAGATCTCCAACCATCAGCTGGTCGATATCGACCGTTTCCGTCCCGAGATCGCGATCATCATCAATCTGAGCCCCGATCATCTGGAGACCATGGGTTCCTTACACAACTACTACAAATCAAAAACCGAAGTCTATCGCAATATGAAGGAGAAAGATCTTTTCCTTTTGAATGCCGATGATGAAACGCTGAAAGAATATACGGATAAATATCCGATCCATTGCAAGATACAGACATTCTCATTAGATAAAGATGATACCTATGGCTGCATCAAAGACGGATGCATGTATGTGAACGAAGAAAAAGTACTGCCTCTGGATGCGATCACCCTGGTAGGCAGACACAATCAGCAGAATATCCTGGTTTCGATCATGATCGCCAAGGCACTGGGCATCGATAATGAAACGATCGTCGATACGATCGCTCATTTCAAAGGAGTCGAACATCGCATCGAGTTCGTACGGGAATTCAATGGTGTGTGCTACTACAACGATTCCAAGGGAACCAATGTCGATGCGACGATGACAGCGCTGGATGCGTTCGACAGGAACGTGATCCTGCTGGTCGGCGGTTTTGAGAAGGGACTGGATGTCACGCCTTTAAGGGAACATCTGGGCTGTGTCAAGAAGATCATCGGCTACGGCCTTTCCGGACCAAGGATCGCCAGAGATTTATGCGAAGATCCTCTGATCGTGGAAGACCTGGTTCAGGCCGTCCATGAAGCGCAGAAAATGGCCGTTCCGGGAGATATCGTCCTGCTGTCTCCGACCACTTCCAGTTTCGATCAGTACACGGGATATGAACAGAGAGGCAGACATTTCAAGGAGCTGGTGAATTCTTTATGAAACGTATTGGAGTCTTTGATTCGGGATTAGGCGGTCTGACCGTCGTCAAAGCGATACTTTCGGAAATGCCGAAAGAGAATATCGTCTTTTTTGCGGATGCCGCGAATATGCCGTATGGCGATAAGACACCGGAAGAAATCGTTGCTTTTTCCAGACATAACGCTTCCATACTGAATGAATATGATCTCAAGGCTCTGGTCATTGCCTGCAATACTTCGGATTCCATTGCCGGAGATCTTTTGAAACAAAGCTATGAGATTCCTGTATCAGGCGTCATCAAGGCAGCGGCAGAAGAAGCTGTGAAACAGACGAAAAATAAAAAGATTGCGGTCCTGGCGACCAAAGCGACCGTATTATCGGGATCTTATCAGAAACAGATCAAGGAACTCGATGAAGAGATCGCCGTGACAGCGATCCCATGTCCGGATCTGGTTCCTCTGATCGAAGAAGGAAGATTCATCGGATATGATGAACTTCTTGATAGAAGCATCGACAAGTATCTGGAAGAAGCGCGTCAATGCGAAGCGGATACGGTCATTCTCGGCTGTACCCATTATGACCTGCTTTATGATCTTGTTCAGGAAAAGATGCCTGATGTTAAGATCGTTTCTTCTTCCCGTACGGTAGTGCAGGAATTGAAAGAGATCCTGACAGGATCCCATCGATTAAGCAGATGGAAAGGAAAAGATATCTATCTCAGCAGTTCCTGTTCACAACATCTGGATCAGATCGCTGCCAAGATCATTCCGGATATCAGATTACAAAAAAAATAGGCTTAGGCCTATTTTTTAGTAGTTCTCCGCGTTGACTTCGAAGTAAGACTGCGGATGCTGGCAAGTCGGGCAGATCTCCGGCGCTTTTTCGCCTACCACGATATGTCCGCAGTTGCGGCATTCCCATACCTTGACTTCGGATTTCTTGAAGACTTCCTGTGCTTCGACATTCTTCAGCAAAGCTCTGTATCTTTCTTCATGATGCTTCTCGATTGCGCCAACCAGTCTGAAACGGGCAGCCAGTTCCGGGAAACCCTCTTCCTGAGCGGTCTTCGCAAAGTCTTCATACATGTCGGTCCATTCATAGTTTTCGCCATCGGCAGCAGCAGCGAGGTTTTCGGCTGTCGTTCCGATACCATCCAGTTCCTTGAACCACAGTTTGGCGTGTTCTTTTTCGTTCTCAGCGGTTTTTAAGAAAAGCGCAGCGATCTGCTCATACCCTTCTTTTTTCGCCTTAGACGCAAAATAAGTGTACTTGTTTCTGGCCTGAGACTCGCCCGCGAAAGCAGCCTTCAGGTTTTCTTCGGTTTTCGTACCAGCGTATTTATTTGCCATATTATTCCTCCTTTGCAAATGATTTCTATCGCTCTTAACTATATATTATTATTCATCCTCTTCATCGTCAATTTCCGTGATCTCTTCTAGAGGCTCTTCCTTTTCCCAGGGACAGGCAGAAGAATACGCGTTCCCGGAAATATCCTCGAAATAGTAACAGATCTGCGTATCTTTTACGTAGCTCGATTTCATGTCATGGTAATGATTCAGGATAGGCAAGCCATAGGCCGAAGTGAAAATATAGTTGCCATCCCGCATGACCAGTTGGACATTCTGATACTTCAGATCCGGATATGGATGCATCTCCGAGATCTCATTGATCGTTCCCTGATCGCAATCCCTCAGATTCTTGACGATCAGTTCGATTTCCTCTTCGCTGAATCCATCCAGATAAGGCACATGATCGATCAGATAAGGATGATCCTGCGTACCCAGCCGTTCTCCGTCTTCCAGCAATACGCTGTAGCCATCCGCTTCTTGCATATAAGCCAGCATCTTTTTTTCTTTGACTTCGATATCGATCAGCCGTCCGTCTTTCTTGAAGATCCTGGCTGATTCGACCAAAGGATCGGCCATGATCTTTTTCTCATAGATTTTTGGAAACACCAGCAGGAACTTGTCCTTTGTCGTCAGTCCGCTCATCGCAATGATATCTTCTTCTTTCAGATAACGGTTCCCATTGGCTACGATCCGATAGATATTGGAAACCGAACTTAAAAAGTATATTAAAACGATGATACTGAATCCCAAAACAATACTAAAAAGGAAAGAGCGACTCTTCGCTCGATCAAACCTGCTTTGCTGCTTGCGCTTCTTTCTCAGATCCAGCAGCACATTCTTCTTTAATATCTCTTCTTTCCCTAACAATTGAATTTCTCAACTTCCATGACCAGTCTGATGTCATACTTCTCTTTGACTTTGTCTTGTATCTCGTAGGCGATCTGCAGATAATCCTGCGCAGAACCGTTGCCATTGTTGATGATGAAATTGGAATGTTTATCGGAAACGCTGACATCGTTGATGTGATAGCCGCGGTAGCCGATGCCATCGATCAGTTTCCAGGCATAGCCGTCATCGGGATTGCGGAAACAGGAACCGGCGCTCGGTTTATCCAGGGGCTGGGTCTCTTTGCGTCTTTTCAGTCGATCTGCCATCAGTTCTTCGATCTCTTCCATCGGTTTTCTGACCAGTTTCAGTTCTGCCGCAAGGATCACCCAATGCGGATGATCATGGAACAAGGAATGGCGGTAAGAGAACTGCAGTTCCTCGTTGTTCATCCAGATGAATTCATCATCCTTCAGCACCAGAACGCGTTTGATCACGTTTGCCATTTCGCTGCGGTAAGCTCCGGCATTCATATAGACCAGCCCTCCGATGCAGCCCGGGATGCCTGAAGCGAATTCCAGACAGCTTAATCCCTGTCTGGCAAGTATGGCAGCCAGCTGCGGCGCCATTACGCCTGCTTCCACATAGACTTCATCGTTGCGGATCTCATAACTGTTCAGATTTTTCAGACAGAGAACCACGCCATCATATTCCGATTCCCCGCAGATCAGATTCGAACCGTTGCCTATGACTTTGAACGGAATATGATTCCGCTTGAGGTAATAGACGATCTCCTTGACATCTTCCACGTTATAAGGCAACACAAAATGCCGGATGTGTCCACCCATTTTAATCGTTGTCAGTTCTTTGAAGCTGCAGTCGTCATGGTAAGAGCCATGCTGCTGCAGAAAGTCTTTGATCATAAGTTCTCTATTTCCTCAATCATATCATCAAGCACCTTGGGATTACCTGTTTTTCTGGCGTTTTCTCCCATGGTCTTAAGCCGTTTCTCATCATGAATCAGCCCATTCACTATATCATTCAATCGTTTTCCGTTCAATTCTTTTTCTTCGATCATGATCGCCGCATCCTCATCAACCAGTGCTTTTCCATTGTAGTACTGGTGATTGTTTGGCACATATGGCGATGGAATCAGGATGGATGGAATGCCGATGGCCTGGATCTCGGCCAAAGTCGTCGCTCCGGCTCTGGAGATGATCAGATCGGAATTATTCATGACTTGAACGCCATCGATCCGTTCATAGATCTTCAGGTGATCTTTATGCAGGAAACGCTCTTCGACTTCATCGATATGGGATGCTCCGGTCGCATAAACGATCTGATAGGTACCATCGAAAAGATCGAAATATTCCTGCAGTTTCTCATGAACGCTGGAAGAACCTAAAGATCCCATGAAGATGACTACCGTTTTCATATCGGGATCCAGCCCCAGTTCTTTCAATACGTTCTTATCCTTCGGCAGATCATAAGCCCTGGATGACTGCGGATTGCCTAAAATACGGATATTCGGATTCTTGAACTGTTTCAGGTTTTCTTTATAAGAGCCGATGATCAGATCGACTTTCTGATCCAGCATCCGATTCGCCCGGCCGACAAACGAGTTCTGTTCATGAATGACCGTCTTTAATCCCAGCTTGATCGCAGCTTCCATGACGGGCACGGAAATATAGTTTCCGAAACCGATCGCCATATCGTAGCCTTTCAAGAGTTTCAGACATTTGCGATAGGCAGAAAACAATGAAAGAACGCTGCGAATCTTCTGTACGACACCTCCGCGGGTCGTTAAAACATCCAGCCCGATATAATCAAAACCTGCCGCAGGAATCACGTCTTTTTCCATCCGGTCGTTGGAACCGATAAACAGCAGTTCATGTCCCCGTTCTTTCAAAGCATTCGCCAGCGATAAAGCAGGATAGATATGTCCTCCCGATCCTCCGGCTACGATCACGATTTTCATAACACCTATTTTATCATGAAATAAAAAAAGGTGACTATAGCAGTTCACCTTCCTGTCTGATTTCCTTGTTCTGGCCGTATTTCGTTTTATCTGCCACATAACGGACGATCAGCGGATCGACTAGAAGCAATAATAACAGAAATACGATCAGATGCGTCCTGTATCCGAATCCGATGAAATCGATCAACGGCTTACAAAGAAAGATCTCGAACGCGCCAAGCAGAAGATACATTCCGGTACATAAGCCGATATAAGGCAATGTCTTCTTTCCCATCAGAACAGCACCTTGTTGTGGAGGACTTTACCTAAAATCTTTACTTCATCCAGATCGTAACGGCGGTCAGGATAGGCCGGATTGGCCGCTTTCAAAGTAATGCTGTTCTTATTGAAGATCGCCCGCTTGATCGTGACTTCGTTGTTATCCAGAAGGAAAACGCCCATATCCTTGTTGTCCAGATAATTCTGCTTCCTTACATAGACGATATCCCCTTCGCCGATCCTTTCATCGATCATCGAATCGCCTTTGACTTTCAGATAGTAATACTCTCCCGGTCCATATTCGCGGTTATCGCAGTATTCGAACCCATAGATATCCTCATTGGCATACAGATCGTAGCCCGCTTTGACTTCCCCAAGGATCGGCACCGCCACCTGGCTGGCACGGATATTGACATTCAGCAGATGATCGACATCGATATCGAAGATCTCCGCCATCCTGTTCAAGGTACTGACACGCGGAAAAGCCGTTCCGTCTTCCCATTTCTGTACGGTCGTAAAAGACTTGTAGCCAAGCTTATCCGCCAGCTCATCCTGAGACATTTTATTGACTTTTCTTAAGTAACGAAGATTGTCTTTGAATTCCATAAAGATACCTCAATTCAATTATAGACGGCACTTGAAGGATATTCAAGCTTCTTCCAGAGAATCGATGACAAACTGCAGCTCACACGCCATACCTGTCAGCATCGCTTTTTCATCAAAAACGAGATGGCTGCTATGCAACGGATATTCTCCGCTTGCGCCAAGATGAGCAAAAACGCATGGAACGCGATCGGCGTATTCCGCAAAATCTTCTCCCAGCATGGCCGGTTTCGCCAGCTGGAAATCGTTCTCATTGTCCAATACTTTGACGGCAGATCTCTTTAAGCGTTCATACATCTTTTCATCGTTGACCAATGGCCGGATCAGACGTTCCAATGTCAGTTCTGCGCTGCATTTCAATGCGGCAGCTGTGTTGACGGAAATCCTTTCCAACATGGAAGGGATCTTTTCATAGGTTTCCGGATCGAAACAGCGGCAGGTTCCTTCGATGACTGCGGTTTCCGCAATGATATTGTAGGAAGTCCCTGCATGAAAAGAACCTACCGTCACGACCAGAGACTGCATCGGATCGGTTTCTCTTGAGACCAAGGTCTGCAGGTTCGTTACGATATTGCAGGCGGCAACGATGGCGTCGCAGTTTTCATGAGGCAGAGCCCCATGTCCGCCCTTGCCTTTGACGGTGATCACGAAACGGTCGACTGCTGCCCAGTCCGGTCCCGGTTTCGCATTGATCGTGCCTGTTTCCGCAAACGGGTCCATATGGATCCCCATTCCTGCTTCAACGCCTTCCAGCGCACCGTTCTCAATCAGAAACAAAGCGCCATCGGATATCTCTTCGGCAGCCTGAAATAGCAGTCTCGCAGTTCCCTTGAAATCTTTTTTGTTTTCACTCAGGATTCTTGCCGTTCCCAGAAGCATCGCGGTATGCATATCATGACCGCAGGCATGCATCTTTCCTTTGTTCAGGCTGGCAAAAGGCAGTCCCGTCTCTTCCGTGATATTCAAGGCATCCATATCCGCCCTGAGCATCACGATATGGGAACTCTCTTGCTTCTCTCCTTTGATCTCAGCGATGATTCCCGAATCTCCCAGGCGTCTGTATGGCACACCCAGCTTATCCAATTCGCTGCAGACAATATCGGATGTTTCCTTCAGTTCCATCCCGATCTCGGGATGCTGATGCAGCTTCCTGCGAAGCGTTACGACATCCTCATAGATCCTTTCACATTCTTTTCTGATATCCATAGTGTTTCCCTCTTAAATCAGCTGTTCGCCAGATAGTAGATATAGATCATTGCAATGACGATCATCAGCAATAAACCGATGATTTTCAGATGCGTCTTTCGTTCCGCAAACAGTGTCGCGATATATTCCCTGATAAAAGCATTGATCCAGAAATAAGCCTTTGTCGTACTGCCGATGCCTTCGGCTCTGATTCCCTGCATCGAAGCGATCGCTCCTGCCCGGAAGACATGGTAGTTGGTAGTAGAGAAAGCGATCTTCGGATCTTTTTCGTTGATCCGTTCCATGGAATAACGGAAGTTCTCCTTCGTATTCAAGGAACGGTCTTCCACGATGATATGCTCCTCAGGAATTCCCTGGCTGATCAGATAATTGCGGATCGCCTGCCCTTCCGGCATGACTTCGTCGGAACCCTGTCCTCCCGAAGGAACGAAAACAATGTCTTTTCCTTCGTTCTGTTTCTGCATCTTTGCGAATTCGATGGCCCGATCCGCTCTTCCTTTTAACAGCGGAGTCAGGGAACCGTCCTCATTGATCTGGCAGCCCAGGATCATGATATAGTCCTTGTCATAATCAGGAATATGCCTGGCGGCAGCGATTGCGGAAACAATTGTTGCCAGAAGGATACATTCCAGATAAGCGATGATCAGAAATACCGCATTCTCGACAAACAGTTCGATATATAAACCTGCACCCTGCATATCATGAACGTCGATAATATCCGAGCGCCATTGCAGGATATCGCTGATGATCATCGGCAGCAATGTACCGACACAGACCAGGATCCCGAGAATGCACCCCAGCATGTTCCGCCAGTTTCTTCCTTCTTTTCTCATCAGCTGAAGATTGCTGAGTGACACCAGAACGAAAACCACGAAAGCGATCGGCAATAAAATGATCGCAAAACCGGATGCCGAATTGATGATGGAATAGATCGTATCGATCAGGCCATAGTAATGGAAAACAGAACCGATCTGATCAATCAGGAAGAAACTCAGAAAAATGATCAGACCCAGATCGCGGATATTGCGGTAATGGTAAGGATCTTCCTGATATTCGTTCTTATACTTGCGGATCAGCCTGATCAGCATGATCGCCAGGATGATAAACATCGTTATCGGTATGATTTCATCTCCCGTGCAGTCTCCGAAAAACGTATCGCGGCAGATCACCCCCGGTGAAAACACAAAGAGGTGGATGATCCAGTTGTTTCCTTCCGGATCTTTCGCATTCAGATAGACACTGCCCGGAGAGATCGCTTTGACTTTCACATCAAGATAATCATAATGCAAAGAGCTGTCTATGACTTCAATGACCGGCTGATCCTGATCGATCGTTATGACATACTGATCGATATCATCGAAATGCTTATAGTTGGGAATGCGGCAGGTATAGGTATTTCCTCTGACAATAATAACAGCAACACAGAAAAGGAACAGCAGGACCGCTGTGACCAGGAATGCTTTCTTATCATTCGGATCAAAGATCCTTTTCAACAAATTTTTCATATGCGTTTAATCCCGGATCAGACTCTCCAAAGTGCCAAACAGCGAATCGGCATCGATCGGCTTGCTTAAGTGAGCATTCAGACCGGCCTGCAGGCTGCGTTGCACATCTTCATCGAATGCGTTGGCGGTCAAGGCGATGATCGGAATCTCTTTGGCATCCCTGCGGTCGAAAGCCCGTATCCTTCTAGTCGCCTCCAGTCCATCCATGACCGGCATACGCATATCCATCAAGATCGCGTCATAATATCCTTCCGGATGAGAAACGAACATATCCAGCGCCAGCTGACCGTTCTCTGCCAGCTCCGCTTCGATCTCTCTGGCATTCAATACCATCAGCATGATCTCGGCATTGATCTGCACGTCTTCCGCCAGCAGGATGCGACGTCCTTTCAGATCGGCTTTGCTGGCAAACAGAAGCTCGTTCTTCTTCTTGAACGCTTCCTTGAATTCATCCAGCACCGTTCCCGCAAACAGCGGTTTCGGCACGAAACTGTCCACCCCTGCCTGTGTCGCTTCATCGACGATATCATCCCAGTTGTAGGAAGTCAGAATGATGATCGGCGTATCGCTGCCTACGATCTCCCGGATCTGTCTGGTCGTTTCCACGCCATCCATGTCCGGCATCTTCCAGTCGACCAGGATCAGATGATAATCCGTTCTTCTCAGATGATGCATCCGAACCATATCCAGAGCCTGAGGACCGGATTCCGCAATATCGCAGCTGACCCCTACCTGGGCAAGTGTCAGACGCGCATGTTCGCAGGCGATCGGATCATCGTCGATGACCAGAACACTGATCTCATTCGGATCGAAATCGTGCGGACCTCGATCGGAATCATTTCTGGCAGACTCTTCAAAAGTCAAGGTAACGGTAAATGTGGAACCGACACCCTTCTCGCTTTCGACCCCGATATTGCCATTCATCAGTTCCACGATGTTCTTCGTTATCGGCATGCCCAGTCCGGTACTGCCCAGATTGTGCGCAGTCGAAGCGTTTTCCTGAGAGAAGGCTTCAAACAGTTTCGGCAGATACTCCTTGCTCATGCCGATGCCGTTGTCTTTGATCGTAAAGCGCAGCGTCGCTTTCTTATCGAAACGGGCGATCTCATCGATCGTGAAGGTAACATTCCCTCCGCTTTCCGTAAATTTCACTGCGTTGCCCAGAATATTGATCAGAACCTGACGCAGTTTCATATCATCCCCGATATAATGATCATCGATCTTGCCATGGATCCTGCACTCATAATGGATCCCCTTGTCCCGGCACTGGCCGCTGATGATCGTATTGACCTGTTCCAGTACCTTTGAGAAAGAAAACTCTTCATTCCGGATGATCATTCTACCCGATTCGATCCGTGACATATCCAGGATATCGTTGATGATGCTTAATAGGTGTTTTGCGGAAGCATCGATCTTCGTGAAATATTCTTTCGCTTTGTCCGTGACTTCCGGATCATTCAAAGCGATATTATTCAAGCCGATGATCGCATTCATCGGAGTACGGATCTCATGAGACATGTTGGAAAGGAAAGTGGTCTTAGCTTTGCTGGCCTGTTCCGCCGTTTCCAAGGCGTCGCTCAAAGCCTGACTCTGGGCGAGCGATTTGCGCGTTTCCAGATCGACATTGGTAAAGCAGGCACCGACGGAATGCACCAGATGATCATCGCGATCCTCCGGATGTCTGACGCCGGCAAATTTGACCATTTCATAAGATTCCCTGCCATGACGGTTGACCATATAACGATAGGAGATGACCCGCTGATCTTTCAGTTTTTCTTTGATCGCCTCCGGCTGTACGAAACGCAGGAATTCTTCCCGATAGGCATCGGTAATGTATTGATTCGCATAGGCGGTGACCGATTCCAGGTATTTGAAATGTTCTCCTACTTTAAACCCGTTATCGACATCCGCATGCGACTGGTAGCACACGCCTTCATTCTTATCCAGTTCCAGATAATAGACGCTCCAGTAGTCTGAAGCCAAAGCGGTGATCAGCTTATTCTGCTGCTCGCGGCTCTTTTCCTGTTCGATCAGCTGATTATGCAAAGCCAGTTTCTCTTCCAGCTCCTGCTGCTTGACTCTCGCTTCGACTTCCGCGGCTTTGGCCCGGCTCATTTCCGTGACATCGACGCACATGCCTAAGGTACAGAGCTTTCCGTTGCTGTCGGTAAACTTCAGCTTGGTCGTCTGCAGATAACGCATATTGCCTGCGGCATCCGGGACGTCTTCAAAGTAGATGTATGGTTCATCCATCGCAATCGCTTTTTTGTCATCTGCGACGAATTGATCCGCGAACTGCCTGTCAAACAGTTCATAGTCCGTCAAACCGACGACATCATCCGGAGAAGCTTTCTGCGCATAGTCCGCAAATGCCTGGTTGCAGGCAAGATAGCGTCCGGTTTCCACATCCTTGGAAAAACTCATGGCAGGCATGTTCGAAAGCAAAGATGCGACAGACGCCATCAGATCGGCCAGTTTGGCAGCAGACTGCACTTCCTGCATCAGCCGCGCTTTCTCTTCTTCAGCCTTCTTTCCTTCCTGGATGGCCCGTTGCATCGCCTGGCCTTCCCTGACATCATCATCCACATCTTTGAAACCGCACACGACACCCATCTTTCCATTCGGCATGTTTACACGTGCAAACTCGATACGGAAATAACGTTCGCTTCCATCATCCATCAGACGCAGATAGTTGATATTGTACTGAGGCTTTCTGGAAAGACGCTCGACGATATGCCTGATATCCAGTTCCTCCAGCAGACGTTCCCTGTCCTTTTCCGCTACCATCGTCTGAATATAGTAATCCTTGGCCTGGGAGTATTTCATTTTCGTCAAAGCATCCTCGATCGGAGCGGCATGGACCGTATCCCCAACCAGATCCCCGCTGTATAGTGAAAAACTCTCTGTTTCGACATCGTTGATCATCCACACGGTATGATACGATTCACTCAAAGCTTCAATGACAGCCTGCCGGGTCGCGACATCGCTGATCCGTTTTTCCCGTTTTTCTGTGATATCGGAAATAAAGACATAATAGATCCCGCCATAGGTTTCCGTTTCCGCGTAATGTCCGTAATCATCGACCCAGCGTACGGTCCCATCCTTGCGGATGATCCGATATTCGACATAATCCAGATTGTCGTCATTCTTGGCGATCTGGTCATCGATCGATGCTTCGACCAGGGCATAGTCTTCCGGATGAAGCATGCCTTTGAAGGTATAGCCGGTCAGTTCTTTGAATTCCGCAAGGTCTTTGCAGCCAAAGATATTCAGAACTTCTTTGTTCGCGTAGAGCAGTTCTTCCGGTTTCTCTGCTTTATAGATAAAGAAACCGCCCGGCATATGCGAGCCGATTTCTTCCACGATCGACATCGTTTCTTCATTCAGTTCGAATTTCTTGTTAAACATGCGGATACCTCTTATTCATTGCTGAGACGTGATTCATTCTTATCTCTATGATTCTTAATGCATGATAATTCTACTTCTATGATAACCAAAATCAGCCATTTCTCCAAATGCGTTTCAGGATGGTTTTTTTCTTTGTTTTCAGCGATAATGGGTTTATAAAGGAAAACCTATGGACCAGAAAATAGCAGCCATCTACTGTCCCAATTGTGGCGCTCCTGCCCGTTTCGACATTCCAAGCCAGCGTTATCTGTGCGGCTACTGTCAAAGCAGAGTCGAAATCAGCGAAGCCGTGGAACAGAAACAGGGGTTCCGTAAGATACAAAGGGAAAAGATCAGGGATTCTTTGAAGGATTTCAAACTTTTTCATACGCTTTGCGATGGCTGCGGAACAGAAATCGTGATCGAAGAGAACGAAGCCTTGTCGACCTGCCCGTTCTGTGGGAAGAGCCTGGTCCGAAGCGAGTACCTGCATACCGATAATATGCCGGAATCCGTCATTCCATTCCGTATCACTCCGGATGAAGCGAAAGAAAAACTGCGGAACTGGTGTGATTCAAATAAGGGAAAAGCGGAAGCGAGACAGCTTCTGAAGCATATCGATGAATTGAAAGGTTTCTATCTTCCATATGAACTGATCAGAGGTCCCGTGCATCTGTCTGCGGACCGTATGGATGGTTCCAGAATCTATTACTGTGAAGGTTTCCTGGAAGATGAGTTCATCAACCGATCGAAACAGCTAGATAACCTGTTTCTGGATGGGATGGAACCTTACGACATCGATGAACTGGCACCGTTTGATTTCGGCTATATCGCCGGACAGCGTGTCAAGATCGCCGACATCAATGACAAGGCATTGGAAGAACGTGCAAGAAAAGAATCTTCTTCCGTTTATGAGTCTTCGATTCAGAAAGTCCTGGAAACAGATAAAGTCGACATCTCTTCCGATGTGAGCGGTGCGATCCGTCTGCCTGTGCTTCTGCCTGTCTATTATTTTACGAATGGCGAGCTGATGGCTGCCGTCAACGGTCAGACCGGAAAAGTCAGCGTAAGAGCTCTGAAAGACTCCCATTACTATTTCCTGCCATGGTGGCTCAAGGCGATCCTGGCGACCATCGCCTTTTCCGCAGCCATCTGTGCTGTCATCTATCTTTTCAGCAAGGATCTTTTTTCCAGTCTCTATGTCACAGGCATCCTGGCGATCTTCTTCATCATCGTCACGTTGTGTCTGTACAGCGATACGGTACATAACAGTTTTGCGGTATCTTCAGGCAGAAAAATCTTCACATCGGAAAAGCAGAAAGAAGAACACAGGATCGCCGACCCGGTCTTCTTCGAGAAGATCGGAAATGAAGAACAGCCCGTCGTACTGAAGTTTACGACTCCTTTGCGTGTCATCGAAATCATTCTTCTGTGTTTCGTGACACTGTTCCTTCCGGTGATCATAGCCCTGTTCGTGAACGGCTTCGATTTCAAGCGTCTGGATCTGAGAGGTTCAGGGGTCTGGTTCTGTATTTTTGTTCCGGTGGTTCCGATCTATCTGCTGAAATTCGGGATCGTGGAACTGCATGACAATCCCTGGATCTATCTGTATCAGGATAACGGCAGGCTGAAACGCTACCGCAAGAAACATGAATTCAGACTCAAGAAAGGAATGCTGAAGGATATATTGAAAGCCTTATTCGTTCCGCCGCTGTCCCTGGCTGTGTGGTTCGGAATCCTTTCCTTTATCGTCATGGTTTATCTGACCGCATTCGGTTTTGATTGAATTAACAGAACATTGAAATATAAATGACCGGTTAACCGGTCATTTCTTTTGTATGTATAAGATCGATTTAGATGTATTCTACCGTACCCTTGCGTTCTCCGCGGTCTTTTACTACCGGTCCCAGATAGCCGAAGAAAGCTCTTCCGTACTCATACCGGTCCACATTTTCTTAATATTCACGGCTTTTACCAGCAGCTTCAGAATCTCGTATTTCAACGTCATAGTGTTCAGACTGGTGTGTCACATGGAAACCGTATTTCTCCTGCACCCACTCCTGGATCTCTTCATATGTAGCTCCTTGCCGGAACCCAGACATATCCATGTCTTCCAGATTGAATTCCACGCGGATCTTCTCACTCGATATGTTTCCCTTGGAAAGCTGGACAACCGTCTCCATAAACAGTCAACTGCGGAATAAATCGACACTTAGGAAGTAATGGTCCTTTGCTTCAGATATTCTTGAAGAGCTCGTAGCAGTCGTGTCCTTTGGGAACATCTTTGAGTTCGCCTCTGACCAGATAGCCATTCTTCTTAAAGAAATCAACATTCCAGTCGCCTGCGCTTGTCAAAATCATGGAAGCGCCGTTTTCTTTTGCCTGTTTTTCCACTTCCTTCAAAAGATATGTGCCCAAACCCTGATTTTTGAGCAGCTCTTCCACAAACAGTGCCTCAACGAAGCCATATGCATCTTTGTTCACGTCCGCAATCACGCCTGCCGCAAACCTGCCGTCTTTATCCACAAGTTTCTTATAAAAACCAACATTTTCGTATTTCGGCTCGTAGGCTTCGTCATATTTGTCAAGGCCGTCTTGTATAGCATCCGCGTCGTCCTCATTGCCGAGGGAAACCTTGAACCACGTACCGCTGTTGTTTGTCGGCACATAGTTTGACGTGTCCTTGTCAAGGTACTTGACCAATGAATAATCGATATAGCCGTTTGCCTTTTTCAGTGTTGTAAAAACCGTGTAGCCGTGTTTTTCATAGAACGGCCTGGCCATATAGCTGGCGGTGCCGAGCGTGACGACCCGACAGCCCTTCTCTCTTGCAATACGTTCGACCTCGCGGATGATCATAGAGCCGATCCCCTGATGGCGATAGCATTCATCCACCCAAAGCTCTTCAAGCAAAACTCTCGACCAGTGGTATTCGTATGCCTCTGCGATGCATCCGCCGATGATCTCACCGTTTTCATTCTCAACTTTAAGAACAAATTCTTCTTCATCTGCGTCCACTTCATGCGGCACGATTTCATTGATCTTTTTGCCGATATATTCGGCATCTTCTTTTGTCAGATTCTCGATTCTATAATCCATTTATTCTTCTCCGCAAAACTCGATTTGTTCATCACTTTCATCTTTTTTCAGATAGTCCGCATTCTTCGGCTCATAAGGCACTGAAATGAAGTCTTTCTTTTGGTGGTACAAGCAGCATACCGTCTCCACATGCTGGGTCTGGGGGAACATATCGAAAGGCAGGATCTTCTCTATTTCATAGTTCTTCTTCAATACATCCAGATCCTTGGCTAACGTGGCAGGATTGCAGGACACATAGATGATCTTATCGGCAGGATGACTGTTCAACGTCTGAAGCAGATCCTTGCTGAGACCGACACGCGGAGGATCGACGACCAGACAGTCGATCTTCTCTTTCTTTACGATCTGTTTCAAGGCTTTCGAGGCATCTTCGCAGCGATATTCAATATTACCGATATAATTCTCTTGCGCAATCGTCTGTCCATCTCTGATGGAACTTTTACCAGTGTCGATACAGACCACTTTCATGGCTTTTCTGCTTAATATAAGCCCCATCACGCCGATCCCGGAATAGGCTTCCACGATCAGCCCATTCTTTTCTCCCGCTTCCTCTATGACCGTCTCATAGAGTTTCTCTGCCGTTCTAGTATTCAGCTGGAAGAAACTTGATGGCTTGAGCTGCAGTTTCAGCCCCAGCAATTCGAAATCGATCGCTTCTTTCCCTTTCAGAAGATGCAGATCCTCGGGAATCATACTCAAGGCATTCCGTTCCGTATTGATTCCCTGATACAAGGACACGACACCCTTGATCTTCATGATCTCATCGATGATCGACGATGGGATCTCTTCTTTTCCTGTCACCAGGACGACCTGATATTCTTTCTCGATGCCGCGAATCATCAGATAGCGGTAACCCTTGGAATTCTTTTTATCATAAAGCTCGCATTGATGTTTGTTCAGGACTTTCAGGATCTCTTTCCTGATTCTCTCCAATCCCTTCTCATGAATCACGCATTCATTGATATAGACATTCTTATGGGAATCGTTCTGATACATGACATTGACCAGTTTCCCATGAAAAAGACCGAAAGCCAGACTGCATTTATTCCGATAATAGAACTCATTGGTCCGGATCAGATCCGGGACTTCCCCATCATAGTCCGCATACTTCTGCAATGCTTCTTTCAGGATCTCTTTCTTGGCCTGGTTCTGTTCTATTTCGCTCATATGCATCATCACACAGGAACCGCAGTCTTTCTGGTAAGGACAGGTCGCTTTGATCCTCTGAGGGCTCTTTTCGATGATCTTCCTGACGATACCTCTTCCATAGCGCTCGTTCATTTCGGTGATTTCCAGATCAACGACTTCCTCTTTGATGCACAACGGCACGAAAACAGGCTTACGTTTCACATAAGCGATCCCTTCCCCATTGATGCCATACTTCATGATCCTTGTTTTCATATCTCAGCGTTTTTCTCTTTTCAATACACAGACATTTTCGATATGGTCCGTGAAAGGAAACAGATCGAAAGGCTGCACATCGGTGATCTTGTAATTCTTTTTTAACAGGTATTTCAGATCTCTGACCTGGGTCTCAGGCTCGCAGGAGATATAGACGATCCGTTCCGGAGAAAGGCGGTTGACTGCGCTTAAGAAACGGAAATCACTGCCGGAACGAGGAGGGTCCATGATGAGCACATCGACTTCATCCTGATATTTGTCCATAAAGGTGCCTGCATCTTCCTGGTAGAAATAGATATTATTGACTTTATTATCCTTGGCATTGCTGATGGCATCCTTGACGGCCTGCTTATTCAGTTCCACACCGATCACCTTCCCTGCTTCTTTCGAAGCGATGATGCCTATCGTTCCAATGCCGCAGTAGGTATCCAGAACCGTATCTGTCTTTCTGATCTTTGCCATCTTTAACGCATGTTCATAGAGTTTTTCCGTCTGGGCATGATTGATCTGATAGAACGAACTGCAGGACAGCTTGAAGCGGTAACCGCAAAATTCATCCGTGATATGATCCTTTCCGTAAAGCGTAAAAGAATGGTTTCCCAGAATCATGCTGGTATGACGCCGGTTGATATTCTGAATGATGGAAACGATCGCAGGATGTCTGTCAGTGAGCTCTGTGATGATTTCTTTCTTATGAGGGAAACGGTCCGTTCCTGTGACAAACACCACCATGATCTCGGTATCGTCATGACTGTTTCTTATCAGCACATGACGCAGGAAACCGGATAGCTTTCTCTCATCAAATACAGACAAGTGATACTTCTTTGCAAGTTTCAGGATCGTCTGAAAGATCGCATTCGCCTTTGGATCGACCAGCTGGCATTCCTCGATCGGCACGATGATATGCGTCGATTCCACATAGTTTCCCGCAATGATATGATGCCTGTCATCATAACCGAAACTGATCTGTGCCTTGTTCCGGTAATGATAAGGATCATCGGTCCCGATGATCGTTTTTACTTCATGGATCTTCTGAAAGAGCCTGTTGATTTTATTCTGTTTCCATTCCAGCTGTTTCGCATAAGAAAGACCTTGCTTTGTGCAAGCTCCGCAGTATTCGTGATAGGGACAGATCTTTTTTTCTTTCATTTCTTATCCAGACGCACCACGCATTCGCAATGGATCGTATATGGAAACATATCGACAGGATGGATCTCACTGATATGATAGTCTTTCTCAAACAGTTTGAGATCTCTTGCCAAAGTCTGAGGATTGCATGAAACGTAGACGATCCTTTCTGTCTTATTTTGAATCAGGGAATCGATCAGCTCGTTTGAGAGTCCTTTGCGAGGCGGATCGACGATGACGATGTCTTTGTCTTTGAGGTAATGGTCCATTCCTTTGGAAGCATCCGCCAGGACGAAGTCAACATTTCCAATCCCATTGTTCAATGCATTGTCTACCGCATTCAATACGGCTTCCTTGACGATCTCGACCCCGGTAACCTGTCTGGCAGATTTTGCCATAAACAAAGAGATCGTACCGATCCCGCAATACAGATCGAGCACCCTGCTGTTTTCATTGCATCCGGACAGTTCCCGGATCAGTTCATACAGTTTCAGCATCTGTCTGTAATTCACCTGATAAAAGGATTTCAAGGAGACCTTTACGCTGATTCCATAGAATTCGTCCATGATATAAGGTTTTCCATAAAGCAGGATCTCTTCTTCTCCCAGGATGACGTTGGTTTCTTTCTCATTGATATTCAGAATGACGGAACAGATCGAAGGATACTTTTTCACCAGGGTGTTTATGATTTCAGTCTGATCGATCTTCTCATAGGCAATGAATCCCAGCATCGTTTCATCCTGCGTATGATTCTGTTTGATCAGAATGTGACGAATCTTTTCCGCCTGTGGATACTCTTTCAGCAGTTCTTTCAAATCTTTGATGATCTGGTTCGCTGTCCTGGATTCAATCAGGCAGTCATCGAATTCTACGATGTCGTTGGAATATTTGCGGTAGAAGCCCATTTTAGCGTCTCTGTAAGGGATTTGGACCTTGTTGCGGTAATAGTAGTGGACTTCATCAGGAACGATGTCCAGGACCTCAAATGGCTTCAGAATGTTTGTGAGGATCTCTTTCTTCAGTTTCAACTGATAATCATAGCTGATATGCCTGAAATCGCAACCCCCGCATTTGTATGCGATCGGACAATCCGATGCCACTCTTTCAGGAGATGCTTCGATCAATTCATCGATGATCCCATAGCTGTAAGATTTCTTCTCTTTCGTGATCCTGACGTTTGCGATTTCGCCTTTGATCATTTCCTTGACGAAAACCACCAAATCTCCGCATTTGGCGATCCCGGAGCCATCGATGGCCATATCCACACATTCGCATCTTACGATATCGTTTTTCATATAATAAAAAACTTCATGTTTCCATGAAGTTAATCGCCTGAACCTTCTTCAGAAGTTTCTTCTTCCGGAACCTCTTGAGCTTCCGGGGTCAGGCCCTCCAGTTCGGCAGCCAGGGCCGGATCTTTCGGATGAGCCATATCATCGATGCTGTATGTTTCTTCCATGGAATTCTTATGCAGCAGCTTATACTGTCTTGAATTCTCCGCACCGATCGGGCTTGCTTCCGCTGTCGTATAGACATTGATCTGCAGATCGTACATCCTCTTGGAATCGGTAGCGGTAAAGTAGGTATTGACAGGCAAAGCACTGTTGACCTTGTTGTAGGCGGAGGTAACGATGGAATCGACTTCCTCTTCGGACAAACTGTCTCTGGTATCGATAAAGATCCTTAACTGTCCTTCGGATAAGACGACTTCGACGCTATCCACGGAACCGATCGATTCCAGATCCGTTTTCAATGAAGCGACTGCCTGTTCCGTGATTGCCGGATCCAGATCGGCATCGAAACGCGATCCTTCGCGCGGCGAACCGGTCTGCAGTGCTGAAATGCCCAAGATCGTCAGAAAAGCGATGACCGGGATAGCGATAATAATCGTACCGATGATCAGGATCAGCGCGGATTTCGATAATCTTTTCTTCTTTTTCTTTGTTTTGGTCTGTTTGATTTCGCTCATAAATACTCCATAAGATATTCTATCACATATTAGAGAAGCTTTCCAAACTCTGTTTCATCAATGACGGTCACATTCAGTTCCTGGGCTTTGCGCAGCTTGGAACCTGCATCTTTGCCACAGATGACATAATCGGTGTTCCTGGATACGGAAGAAGCTACATGGGCTCCCAGGTTTTCCAGCAGTTCGCTGATCTCGTTACGGGTATAGTTTTCCAGAGTGCCGGTTACGACCACGGTCTTTCCATTGAAAACGGAATCATTGGAAATGCTGTTGTCGATATAGTCCATATTGACGCCAAACAGTTTCAGCTGGCGTATCATTTCCTGATTATTCTCTTCCGCAAAGAAATCACGGATATACTCGGCAGTGACCGGCCCGATATCTTTGATCTCGCTTAAGGATTCCAGAGACGCTTCCATGAAACGATCCATATTCCCATAATAGGAAGCCAGGATCTTGGCGGCCTTTTCGCCTACCTGCCGGATACCCAGGCCATAGATCAGTCGTTCCAGGGAATTCTGTTTGGATCCTTCGATAGCTTCGATCAGGTTATTGTAAGATTTCTCGCCGAATTTCTCTAAAGACAAGATTTCCTCTCTGCGGTTATGCAGCTTGTAGATGTCTTCGAAACTGTTCAGCAGACCCGCATTGAAGAACGCTTCGACGCGTTTTTCGCCTAAGCCATCGATATTCATCGCATTCCGTTCGGTAAAGTGCGCGATAGAATAAACCAGTCTGGCTTTGCATTCGCTGTTGACACAGTAATGCGCCGCTTCATCTTCAAAACGATAGAGTTTTCCGCCGCAGACCGGACAGGTTTCCGGGAAGACATAGCTTGGAAGATCGCTCTTTCTGTCTTCTTTGATGGCTCTGACGACTTCCGGAATGATATCTCCGGCTTTCCGGACGATGACCTGGTCGCCGATGCGGATGTCTTTGTCTTTGATGTTGTCTTCGTTATGCAGTGTCGCAAAGGAAACGGTCGTTCCTGCGATACGTACCGGAATCAGTTTTGCGTTTGGCGTACACTTCCCTGTTCTGCCTACGGTAATGAAAATATCCTCTAAAGTCGTTTTTACTTCTTCTGCCGGGAATTTGTAGGCGACCGCCCATTTCGGTATTCTCGAAGTGAAACCGAGCTTGTTCTGCAAGGCATAGGAATTGACTTTGATGACCATGCCGTCGATCTCATAAGGAAGATCGTTCCTGATCTGTGCTGTTTCTTCGATATATTCAATGACTTCTTCGATATTATGGAACAGTTTCGTATTCTCGTTGACGATGAATCCCAGTCTTCTGGCATACATCAAAGAACCATAGTGGGTTTCCGAATTGACATCGTCCGGTACATGGTACCAGAAGCCATCGAGGCCTCTGGAAGCGCAGATACGCGGATCCAGCTGGCGGATCGAACCGGCAGCGGCATTTCTCGGGTTGGCGAATTCTTCTTCCCCGTTGTTCAGACGTTCGCGATTGACCCGCTGGAACGATGCTTTCGGCATATACACTTCACCGCGGATCTCGTAGTGCTGCTGATATGGGATCGCCATCGGGATCGTATGGATGGTGCGGACGTTGTTTGTGACGTCTTCTCCGGTGATGCCGTCGCCTCTGGTGACTGCCTGTTTGAACTGCCCGTCTTCATAGGTCAGCGACATGGCCAGTCCATCGATCTTGTATTCGGCACAGTATTCGACCTCCGGATAGAGATCCGTGATCTTTTTGGACCATTCCCGCAATTCATCATAAGAAAAGACATCTCCCAGTGACAGCATCGGTTTTTCATGATCGACTTTCTGGAATTCGCTTAAGATCTCATAGCCTACCCTCTTGGTAACGGAATCAGGATCATCCATTTCCGGATATCGTTCTTCCAGTTCCTGCAGTTCCCGAAACAAAGCATCGTATTCGCTGTCGGGAACCGTCGGCTTGTCCAATGTGTAGTATTCGTAGCTGTATCGTTTTAATAATTTTCTCAGTTCGAGAAGTCTCTGTTTGTCGTCCATACTTAAATTATACCTTTATTGGAAAACTTTGGATGAACAATCGCCGTTTCCATCGATACGTCAAAGAAAGGATCGTCCCGTATGGGTTCTTCGGTTTAAACTATTCTTACTTACTTTTTAATAAATAATAGGTTATAATTGTTATGTTTTGATAAAAGGAGCTTATATGGCAGACAAAAAAGAAAAAACGACGAAAACTGCACAGGCTTTTGATACCCCGATCACTGAAAGGATCCCTTGGGCAAAAGCTTCTGAGCAAAGTGAGATACCGTTGACGCTGGAATATTTCGATGGATCGATGGCTGATGCGATCGAAGAAATGGCTAAGAAATATCCGACATCCATTGCCTTCGATTTCATGGGCAGATCTACGACCTTCCGCAGAATGGTCGAAGAAATCGACAAATGCGCACGCGCTTTGCGCACGATCGGCGTCAGAGAGAATGACTGCGTCACGATCGCGATGCCGAACTGCCCGCAGGCGATCTTCCTGTTCTACGCAGTCAACCGGATCGGTGCGATCGCGAACATGATCCATCCGTTATCGGCAGAAAAAGAGATCGAGAACTATCTCAATATGTCCAATTCGGTCGTAGCAGTCACTTTGGATCAGTTCTATGACAAATTCGAACGGATCAGAGAAAACACCAATGTGATCAATATTATCATCGCTTCGATCAAGGATGAACTCTCGCGTCCGATCCGGGCGGGATATATGCTTACGGAAGGCAGGAAAATCAAGAAGATTCCGGAAGACGCTCCGGTCATCCGCTGGAACCAGTTCATGAATCTGGCCAAGAGCGGCTTCTACAACTACCGTAAAGAAAGAAATGCGGATGATCCGGCTGTCATCCTGTATTCCGGCGGAACCACGGGTACGACCAAGGGAATCGTACTGACAAATAGAAACTTCAACGCTCTGGCAGGACAGATCGTGGCAACCAACCCGATGTACCGTCATGGCGACAAGATGCTGGCGGCGATGCCGCTGTTCCACGGCTTCGGTCTTGGTGTCTGCATCCACTCGATGCTGGCGAATGGCGGTCGTTGCATCCTGATTCCTCGTTTTACCGCAAAATCTTATGCGAAACAGATCGTCAAATACAAGTGCAACTTCATCGCCGGTGTTCCTACACTGTTTGAAGCATTATTAAGAATCTCTTCGATGGAAGGCAAGGATCTTTCCTTCCTGAAAGGCGTTTTCTCCGGAGGAGACTCGCTGTCCATTGAACTGAAGAAGAAATTCGACCACTTCCTGCTGGATCATCATGCGACGATTCAGGTCAGAGAAGGCTATGGAACGACCGAAACCGTGACAGCCTGCTGCCTGACTCCGCCGTTCATGTACAAGGAAGGTTCCATCGGCATTCCGTTCCCGGATACGTTCATCAAGATCGTGGAACCGGATACGGATAACGAGGTTCCTTATGGAACGGAAGGCGAGATCCTTCTGGCCGGTCCGACCGTCATGGATCGTTACTGGAACAACAAGGAGGAGACCGATCTTACGTTACGGAAATCTCCTGTCGACGGCCTGACTTGGGTCTATACTGGAGATCTGGGTATCATGGATGAAGAAGGATTCATCTACTTCAAGGGAAGATCTAAGAGAATGATCATCTCTTCCGGATACAATATTTATCCTGCACAGCTGGAAAATATCCTGGATGCGCACGAGGATGTGCAGATGTCCTGCGTCATCGGCGTACCGGATCCATACAGGATGCAGAAAGTCAAGGCATTCGTTACCTTGAAACCTGGCATCGAACCAAGCGAACAGGTCAAGGCCGATATCATGGCTCACTGCAAGAAATACATGGCAAAATATGCATTACCATATGATATCGAGTTCAGAGAAGACATGCCTAAGACGCTGGTCGGCAAGGTAGCCTACCGCGTCCTGGAAGAAGAAGAACTGAACAAGATCAAAGCTGAGGAAGAAAAAGAAGGATCTGCGAACTAAGCAGATCCTTTTCTTTTGATTCAGTCGGCCATTTCGTGATAGATGATGACCGCATCGGATGCGATATCGAACCAGTCGCCCTTGCTGAATTTTGTTTTGCCATCGATCCGCAGGGCGGATACTCTGTGCAATGCGCGATCGTTCTCTTTTCTGATATCTTTCTGCGGGATCGTTGTAATGTCTGCCAGACCGGTTTTCATCAGTTCCATCTCGACTTCCTTGTAGTCCTTACCGATATAATAGATGTAATTCTCCGGCATGCATACCTGACCCGGATGTTCACGGGCGATTTCTTCGTCTGTCAGAGGCTGATAGTATGCGACCTCGACTTTCGCGTCGGTCCTGACCCAGTCGTCTTCTTTATAGCTATGGGAATCATCGATGCTGACAGATGTGACACCTCCTTCTTTGAACGTTCCGTTCTTATCCTTGGAACGGACCGAAGTAGCTTTCAGTCCCTGTTCCTCGAGTTCTTTCAGCACTTCCTGATAATTACGATTCAGATAGTGTTTTTCATTATAGAACAAAGGGATTTCGAAAGAAGCGTCGCCGCGCTGATAGGCTTCGCAATAGTTTACGGCTTTCGTGAACTGTTCAGAAGAAGCCCATACAGATGCTTCATAGGCTCTGACCGCATTCAGCGGATGGGTACTGTAGCCGAAGGCCATGAATTCCATCGTTTTGTTTACGGCATTCTCGTTGACCAGCTTGCGATATTCTTCCGCCTGCTGCATGAAGGCTTCCATATTGATCGGTTCATCGATCGCTTTGCTGAAACCGGCCAGTCTTGCACAGACTTCCATCATGTTATCGGGGGAACCGTCATAGAGAACGGCTGCCCGGTCTGCCGAAAATTCACTGCAGCGCATCCAATAGTAGAAGGCTGCCCGTATCGGTTGTGTCAGCAAGGCGCTGACTCCCTTCCCCAGCAATGTAAACAGAGCGCCATTCAGGATCATCTGGCCCATCGTACGGTACAGAACATGGTGACAGGCGATATGCCCGCATTCATGCGCCAGAATGGTCGGAATCAGCCTATCCGGCAAGGTTTCCAGCAATCCGGATGTCATTACGATGAATGGTTTCGTATCTCCGCTCGTATAGGAATTCGGATATGGATTCAGCTGCAGGAACAGATCCGGTACTTCGATGTCCAGCTTCCTGCAGATCGGTATCAGCATGTCTTTGTATTTGCTTAGCTGCTGATCGGTGATATGTACCAGCGTGGACATATTCTGCATATAGAAGAATTTTTCGTTCCACACTTTCATGTACGATTTCAGCAGCTGTGTGAAACCCGGAATGGATTTCAAAGCGTTCAGCGCATTCTTATCGGTTTCGTGCAGAAAGATATTATAATTCAAAGACATAGGATACCTCCTTATAGTATTGTATGAACGATCTTTTTCAGATAGTCATCCAGATAAGAGTCGGCTTCCTGAATGAATCCTTCAGGAATTCCGAAATATGCTTCCGCAATGGGACCGGTGATGGCCGCGATCGTATCGGAATCCCCACCGATGGAGATCGCATTGCGGATCGCGTCTTCGAACGAAACAGCTTCCAGGAATGCCTCGATGGCTTGAGGCACGGAGCCCTGACAGGTCACATCGAAACGGTAGCTCTTCCGGATCCCATCCAGAGTGAAATCCATGTCGTAATAGTGTTCACGGACATAGCAGCGTATCTCTTCCTGACTCTTTCCTTCTTTTGCCAGCCAGATACATGCTGTAACCGCCTGCGCTCCCTTGATCCCTTCCGGATGATTATGGGTGACAGCCGCACACTTCTCTGCCAGATACAGCGCTTCCTCCAATGATTCCGCGATCTGCGCGCAATAGGACGTTCTCATGGCGCTGCCGTTGCCAAAAGAATTGTAAGGTTCCGCATCATCATGAAACATCCAGTAATAGAAATGGCCTCCGTAACCGCAGTCGGGATATCTCTTCCCTATTTTATGCATCCAGTAGACCAGCTGATCGTTCAGATCCGCATAGTTCTGCTTCCTGGACTCATGCAGCGCTTTGCCTACCGCGATCGTCATCACGGAATCATCCGTAAAAAAACAATGATCTGTAAACAGATCGAATTTTTTTGTCAGGATATTGTCCCATTCGAAACGGGAACCGACGATATCGCCAATGATTGCTCCGTACATAACAAAACTCCTTTACAGTAAACCTTTACATTTCAGATAATAGCGCAGTGCCAATGCATCCCTTCGCTGGACAAGCTTATCCACGCCATGGATCGCATGATGTTCCAGACGATCCAAGGCAGCCAAAGGATCCAGACAGACGACCTCCTTGATCAGGATCTGTTCCTCTTCCGTACGATGTGTGGATACTTCCTGTTCATCGATATAGGCATGAAAGAAAGTAGACAACGTGATCCGATGGATGAGATTGTAGGCATCGATGATGGACCCGATCAGTTCGATCCCATGGATCTCATGACCCAGTTCTTCCCGGACTTCTCTTGCCAGAGCGTCATCCAATGTTTCATTCTCTTCCAGTCCGCCCCCGCAGGTTTCCAGATGATCGCGCACGCCAAAAAGATCTTCTCCTTCGATATGCAGGAAAACGAACTGGCCTTTGCTGTTTTCAATCAGGCCTCTGGCAGTATATCTTATATGATCATATCCCTCATAGGGATACAAGTCGTCTTTCAAGCGGCCGATGATCGGCCAATTCAGTTGAACGTCTAATGTATCGATATCGATATCCATTTCATTCCAGAGAGATCAGATAACTGTAGACCGGCTGGCCGCCGTTGATGATCTCATAATCGAAGTCGGAATTGTCGCTGATGTATTTATCGACTTCCTTGATTTCTTTTTCATCCACATCTTCGCCATAGATGATGGTCAGCAGTTCTTTTTCAGGATCATGGAACAGCTGGTCCAACAGACGGTAGAGCACGATCTTGCGGTTCTTTCCGGAAGTCAGGATCCCCTTCCTGGAGATAGCCATGAAGTCGTCTTTCCGGACTTCAATGCCTTCATAAGTCGTATCCTTGATCGCATATGTGATACTGATCGCATCTACATTGTCGATAACTTCCTGCAGACTCTCGATCAGCTGATCCGGTTCCATATTGATATCGAACATGCCTACGGCAGACAATCCGGCCTGAACCGATTTTGTCTCCATGACCGTGATCTTGCGGTCGCTTAAGACATTCTGCGCCTGCTTGGCAGCCAGAATGATATTGGAATTGTTCGGGAAGATGAAGATATGATCGCAGTAATCCAGTTCCTCGATGACCTTGACAAAATCTTCCGTGGAAGGATTCATCGTCTGTCCTCCGGAAATGACTTTATCCGCATTCATGTCATAGAATAGCTTGGTGATGCCTTCCCCAGCCGCTACCGTTACGATGCCATATTTCTTCGGCTGCTTCGGCGCTTCCGGCACAGGTTCCTCCTTGACAGGCTCTTCTTCTTTTTCCTGCCCTCTTGCGCTCTCGATGATCGTCGAATGCTGCTCCTGCATATTCTCGATCTTCAGCTTCAGGAACTCGCCATAGCGCTGGCCGATATTCAAAGCATCTCCCGGTTTCAACGTATGGACATGCACCTTGACCAGATCGTCATCCTTTACCACGACCAGCGATTCTCCGCCCATATCGGTAAGTTTCTGCCTCAGGATCTTGTCATCGAACTTCTTGACCAGATCATCATTCAGACGGATGATGAATTCCGTACAGTAGCCGAATTCTTCATTCTCCAGAAGCAACGCAGGATTGACCGCAGTCTCTTTCTTTGCCTGAGAGAATTCATCCGGATGGCCTTCCAGGAAATTCCTGATGCCTTCAATGATCCTTAACAGACCCGTACCGCCTGAATCGACGACACCGACTTCCTTCAGGACCGGAAGATAATCCGGAGTTCTCTGTAACGATTCATCGGCATACTGGCACAGTTTCTTAAAATAGGTATTCAGATCGAATGGTTCGATCTCATAGTCGTGATTCGCATACCAGGAAGCTTCCCGGATGACCGTGAGGATCGTTCCTTCGACCGGTTTCATGATAGCTTTATAGGCCACTCTTGCGCCATTTTCAAAAGCCTGGGCGACATCCGCGGTATCGATATATTCTTTTCCATCGATGTGCTGATAGAAGCCTCTAAAAATCTGTGAAGTAATGACACCCGAGTTGCCTCTGGCACCCATCAATAAGCCTTTTGAAAAAGCCTTGGCAACATCTGAAACGCTGTCACTGTTGCATTTCATTGCCTCAGCATAACCATTGCTAAAAGTCATGGACATATTCGTTCCGGTATCTCCATCCGGTACCGGGAACACGTTCAGGGTATTGATCTCATCTGCGTGGTTTTCCAGATTTGCGCAGGCGGATTTCAGCATGCCTTTGAAATCGATGACATTGATCCTATCCATTGACTTTGATTCCTTCTACGTGAACGTTGATGGAATTCACATCCATATTCAATGATTTCTCCAAGACATACTTGACTCTCTGCTGCAAGCCGGTCACGACTTCGGAGATCTTGACCCCATAACTGATGATCACATAGACATCCACATTCAGACCGGTCTTGTCGTTCTTGACGACGATTCCCTTGGAATAGTTCTCTTTCTTCAGCAAAGTCGAATATCCGTCTTTCAGATAGTTCTTCGATACGACGCCAACCACGCCGTAACATTCATTGACAGTCGTTCCCGCCAATGTAGCAATCGCATTATCTGATATCTTGATCTGTCCTTTACCGGTTATCTTATTAATAGGCATAGTGACCTCCAATTAACTTATATATTATATCAAACTTATAAACATCTTGTCTTTATTTCCGTTTACTTTTAAAATGGTAGTGGAGTTCTCGACGTAGCTCAGCAGGATAGAGCATCCGCCTCCTAAGCGGAAGGTCAGCGGTTCGAATCCGCTCGTCGAGGCCATTTTTTTATTATCCGATCCACCAGCCTCCATCGCGAGACTGATACAATGTGCCTGTTTCTTTGGATAGGATATTCCCTTTGAAGTCCCGGATGATGACTTCATCATAGAAGCGATAGTCTTTGCTTGCACAGTTGTTTTCATTGTCCCAGCCTTCTTCGATCCAGTTTTCCAGATAGACCTTGCCATCATCGATGAAGACGGCAGTCTCATGATTGCCGATCGGAAAAGAGAATGCTTCCGGATAGTAGCAGCAAAATTTGTCACAGTCCTGGCTGGTCACATGGACCTGATTGCCCATGACAGACAGATTGTATGCATCGATTTCGTCCATGGAGAAAGATGTGACTGCTTCGGGAACGGATGCAGGAAGATAGCGATAGAGCGTGATCTTTCCGGTCTGACGGTCTGCCTGCAGGAACCAGCAGTATCCTTCTAGATAAAGGACATTGCCATAGATCACATCATCTTTCTTTTCAAAAGGCTGACAGACTTCTCCGTTTTCCAAATCAAAGAAACGCAAGATCATGCCCGGACAGGTTTCATTCTTTGGCCACTTGGACAGATCATAGAAGTCGACATTCGATGACAGGGAATAAGCCAGACGATCCTGTCCTGCGATATCGGCGATATAGATACCGCTTCTTTCTTTAAACCGCTTCAGCATTCCTTTTCCCTTTCCAGAAAATGATACAGGTACATCACAATCCCTCCTCCAAGCAGCGACACAAGAATATATAGAATGATCACATTGCTGTTGCCGATCGTTTCACCGATCTCTTTGAAAACGATCTGATTCATCTTTTCGTATGGTGAAATATAAAACATGTCTATGGTCCCATAATATCGCAATGTCACATTCAGGATCGTAGCGATAACCGCGTGGACCAGATAGATCCCGCATACATTGCGATAGCCTTTCCAAGAAAAGTCCGTTTCAACATTCCGATACAGGAAAACCGATAGGACGGCCATCATGATATGCCAGAGAAAGCTGTTGAACGTCAGGAAAGGATTTGTGAAATGCATACCGGAGGTATCCAGAAAGACGATGAACCCTCCCAAGGTTCCATAAACCGTCATGAACGTCGCGATCGCTTTCGCAAGCTTGTGATTCCTTTTTTTGAAATACAGGTATAGTGGCAGATCATAGAGCGGCATCGAACAAAGCTGGAAGGGAAAATGCCACCAGTCATAGGATCCGTTTTCCTGAAACAGCAGGAACTGTTTCAATATCTCGGATAATAAAAAATATATTGTGAAAGCATACAGGGCTTGAACAATATATTTTTTCGGTTTCATTATTTACTGGTTTTCTGCTTCTTTATCCGCGGCAATCAGTTCTCTCAGCGCTTCGACAGCGACTCTGATCGCGCCATCGGTATCATGGACCTGCGGATTCTCCAGACCGGCTGCGGCTCTCTCCTGATTTGCGACAACCAGGAAGCAGGAACCGACTCTGACTTTCAGATACTGTCCGACGATAAACAAAGCGGCACTTTCCATTTCCGAAGCCTTGCAGTCAAGCGCTAGCCAGGCTTTCCATTTTCTCAGCAGTTCATCGCCATTTGGAAGCGTTTCCGGACGATGCTGGCCATAGAAGGAATCCTTGGACTGGGTCACACCGACCTTGTAAGACATATTCAGCTTCCTGCAGGCAGCGATCAGGGCGTTCGTGACATCCAGATTGGCAACTGCCGGGAATTCGATCGGAGCATATTCTCTGGTCGTACCTTCCATACGGATGGAAGCGGTCGAAACCATGACATCGCCGGACATGACATCCAGCTGCATGCCTCCGCAGGTACCGATACGGATGAACGTATGACATCCGTTCATGACCAACTCTTCCAAAGCGATCGAAGCGCTCGGACCGCCGATGCCGGTCGAACAGACAGACACTTTCGTGCCATCGAGATAGCCTGTATAAGTCACATATTCCCTGTTCTGTCCCACTTTGACAGGGTTATCAAAATATTGAGCGATCTTGGCGCATCTGCCCGGGTCTCCCGGCAAGATCACATATTTGCCTACATCATCTTTGCTGGTACCGATATGGTACTGTTTCCCCTCATTCTGAGAATAATCGATCATATTATCGTCTCCTTATCTATAGATTCATTTTATTAAAATTTATAATTACTTACAACATCGCTCAGGAAATATAAAGAGCCGCAGATCAGGATATTGTCGTAGTTCTTTATGGCTTCATCGATCGCATGTTCATAGGATGGATCATAGTCGTACTGAAGCAGATCTTCGTGGCTGATCGCTTCTTTGTTGTCGAAGGTAGTAATCACCAGTCGATCGCAGTGTTCCTTCAGCATTTCGCTCATCGGATGGAAGTCTTTCCGTTTCAGTGCGGAGAATACGATGCATTTGCTTCCGGTGAATCGGTCAAAAGATTGGACCAGCGCTTCGACTCCATGAATATTATGCGCGCCATCGATGATGACTCTCGGTTTTTCTTTGACGATCTCGAAACGGCCATGCCAGACAGCAGAGGATAGAGCTTCTTTCGCTTTAGAATAATCGATCTGGAAACGGAGATCCTTGCTGATGATCTCCAGGGCATACAGAGCCAGAGAAGCGTTATGGATCTGATAAGAAGCGTAGCTGTTCAGCTGAAATTCCCTGTCATGGAAACGGAAACGGCGATCGCCCAGATCCGTATAATCTCCCAGTTCATAGAAAACACTGTGATGTTGCGATGCACAGTCTTCCACGATCTTTCTGCACTCTTCATCGAGATGCCCGATCAGTATCCTGGAATCATCTTTGATGATGCCACATTTTTCCCGACATATTTCTGCCAAGGTATTTCCCAATCGATCCATGTGATCATAGCCGATCGTCGTAATGATCGACAGTTTCGTATTATCTACGACATTCGTCGAATCCAGACGTCCTCCCAGCCCTGTTTCAACGACTGCGACATCGACCCGCGATTCCTTGAAATAACGGCACATGATCAGATAATCGATCTCAAACATCGACAGATCGTTTTCCAGATAGAAAGGAAGTCCCTCATTCAGGATGGATAAAAAGATATCTTCGGGAATCGGTACATCATCGATACGGATACGATCCAGATGCGTCAGATAATGAGGCGAAGTAAAAGTTCCGACTTTATATCCCTGTGATCTTAACAATGCCGCCAGATAGCTGACTGTCGAACCTTTCCCATCGGTTCCCGCCACATGGATCTGGTACAGATGATTCTGCGGATCGCCGATCTTGTGACAGACTTCTTTGAAGTGTTCAAACGAATAGTTGCTGTTTCTTCTTTTTATCAGCCATTTAATGGCTTCCTGAATATCTGTAAACATATAAATATTATATAATGAATTCATGAAAATGATCGGCAATGACTGGGATGAGATCATAGGAGAAGAATTCGATAAGCCATACTATCAGAAACTGCGCAGTTTTCTGAATGAAGAATATTCTCACAAAACGATCTATCCTGAGGCCAGGAACATCTATAACGCATTACGTCTGACACCTTATCATGAAGTGAAAGCGGTCATTCTCGGACAGGATCCCTATCATGAGAAAGGACAGGCGCAGGGTCTGGCTTTTTCGGTTCCGAAAGGAATCCAGATCCCTCCGTCCCTCGTAAACATTTATCAGGAACTTCATGACGATCTGGGCTGCACGATCCCGAATCACGGTCAGCTTGTCTATTGGGCAAAACAGGGCGTACTGCTTCTTAACACTTCGCTTACGGTAGAGGAACATCGCGCCAATTCTCATAAAGGACAGGGCTGGGAGATCCTGACAGATACGATCATTCAGAAACTGAATGAAAAAGAAGAACCAGTTGTCTTCATTCTTTGGGGGGCTAATGCACGCAGCAAGAAGTCATTCATCACAAATCCGAAGCACTTGATTATTGAATCGCCGCATCCATCTCCTTTGAGCGCATATAATGGTTTCTTTGGTTCCAGACCTTTTTCCAAGACAAACAACTTTCTGGTACAGAATGGTCTGACACCAATCGACTGGCAGATCCGGTGATTGTGTGTATCAATTAAAACAAAACATCAGACTGCCTTAGCAGTCTGATGTTTTTTTATGCTGATGATCAATATCTAATCCGGATATGCGTCTTTGTATCTCTTGAGGAATGTCACCACCATTCCCCTGACGCAGTTCTGTCCCACACCGAACTGTGTATTGTTGTTTACTCCTGTGGTGATGCCTGTGGAGTATGCCCACAGTACCGCATCGT
>JAFYHQ010000019.1 GCA_017539105.1 Erysipelotrichaceae bacterium | reverse complement strand
GCCCAGCAGTACATCAGCTACATCAACGCGGAAAAAATCATCAGCGACAGCGTTGCCGCCGAAGATTACGAAAAAGCAATCGAACTGTTTGAACAGGCGGGTAATCTGCTTGACAGCAAAGCCATGGCAGAATATTGCCAGGGAATTACAGCCTTCCTGAACAACAGAAGCAATGCGACGGAACTTCTGAAGAAGATCGTAGATAAGAAAGCAATCAAAAAAGTCTATTACAACAACGCGGCGGATCTTCTGAGCTATATCAACGCAAGTGTCGCTTTCGATAACGATGACTTAAGCAGTTATGATACATTAAGAGCGCTTGGCTCCAAAGACACCTTCGTATCGAATATGAAGGGAGGCTATATCGAATATGTGAAAGGCCTCGATTATCTGGAAAAGGAACTGTATTTCAGCGCTTATACCTGTTTCAAAAACAGCTATGGACTCAAGGACGCAGAAGAACTGGCACAGACCTGTTTCCAGGCAAGACCGGTATCCGGGATCCTTTACCGCAACGCCAGCTCCGGTTCCGTCGAAGTCACGGTCTATGATACGGAAGACGGCAAGGATATGTATCTGAAGATCTACGACGAGAAAAACGAGCTGATCGAAACGTTGTATCTCCGTGACGGAGAATCGGCTACCGTTTACTTCCAGGGAGGATCTTTCCGTATGGCAGTCGCTTATGGAGAGAACGGTTGGTGGTTCGGCCCGGAGGAATCATTCGGCGACACAGGCACGTACCAGAGACTTCTGCTGAACGGAGGCGACGAATATTATGAATTCCCGAGCGGAGCTTCCTATTCGCTGCGATTCGATGTCAATGACGGCAACGTCAATCGCCGTTCCAGCGATTATAACGATTTCTGATCTGCAACATTCTATTTCACCATGTGCGAAGATCACAATTTATGATATGATTTCTATATAAGCTTAAGGGCCAGTAACTGTCAGGATGTTTCAAGAGAGATAAGGGAAGGTGAGACTTATCAGCAGAACGGCAGCGAATCCGCCTTAATGGATGTCCCAATCAGACACGTAGTCCTGCGTTAAAGGAAAGAGTTAGAAACAAAGGTGGTACCGCGCCACAGCGCCCTTGTATCACCTTTTTATTTGAAGGAGGCCAATATGATCGACATCAGATTAATCAGAGAAAACCCGGACAAAGTCAAAGAAAATATCAGAAAGAAATTCCAGGAAGAAAAACTGGTTCTGGTAGATGAAGTCAAGAAACTAGACGAAGAATACCGCGGACTCAGAACGAAAGCCGACGAACTGCGGGCACAGCGCAATACCATTTCCAAGGAAATCGGGGCACTGATGTCTCAAGGAAAAAAAGACGAAGCAGAGAAGATCAAGGAAGAAGTCAAACAGATCGGCGAAGAGATCGCGAGAATGGAAGAGGAAGAACCGCGTTATGAGGAGGAGATCCGCAAACGCATGCTGGTGATTCCGAACATCATTGATGATTCCGTACCTGTCGGCAAGGACGATTCCGAGAACGTCGAGATCGAACGGTTTGGAGAAAAGAGGACATTTGATTTTGAGATTCCTTATCATGTCGATATTATGGAAAGCTTTGATGGCATCGACTTGGATTCCGCACGTAAGACATCTGGAAATGGTTTCTATTATCTGACCGGCGATATCGCCCGTCTGCATTCCGCGATCCTGGCTTATGCGCGCGACTTCATGGTCAACAAGGGTTTCACTTACTGTGTGCCGCCGTTCATGATCCGCTCCGAAGTCGTTACCGGCGTCATGTCATTCAAAGAGATGGAAAACATGATGTACAAGATCGAGGGAGAAGACCTGTATCTGATCGGTACCTCCGAGCATTCGATGATCGGACGATTCATCGATACGATCAATGAGGAAAGCAAGCTGCCGATGACCCTGACATCCTATTCTCCTTGTTTCCGTAAGGAAGTCGGTGCGCACGGCATCGAAGAAAGAGGCGTCTACCGCATCCACCAGTTTGAGAAGCAGGAAATGATCGTCATCTGCAAGCCTGAGGATTCCATGGACTGGTACAACAAGATGTGGAGTTATTCCGTCGAACTGTTCCTGTCGCTGAATATTCCGGTAAGGACGCTGGAGTGCTGCTCGGGTGACCTGGCGGATTTGAAGGTCAAATCCTGCGACGTCGAAGCGTGGTCGCCGAGACAGGAGAAATACTTTGAGGTCTGTTCCTGCTCGAACCTGGGAGATGCCCAGGCGAGGAGGCTGAAGATCCGGGTGAAAGGGGAGAACGGCAACTACCTGCCGCACACTTTAAACAACACCGTCGTCGCTCCGCCAAGAATGCTGATCGCGTTCCTGGAGAACAACTACAATGCCGACGGCTCCGTCGATATCCCAGAAGCCCTGCAGCCGTATCTTGGCGGTCAGAAGAAAATAGTAAGAAAGTAACAAAACAAAGACAATGTTCCACGTGGAACATTGTCTTTTGTAATAGAATGAAGACATGAACGACAAGCTGATATATAAGACAGGAATACGGTTTCTGATACTGGGAATCGGATTCCTGATCACAAGGTTTCCGTTATTCGCCTGGTTGAGATCTTATGACTGGCACAGGTTGATGATCCTTCTCGGCAGTGCGTTGATTTGTCTGTTCTCTGTCAACGGACGCGAACTCGCGGCAAACTGCATTCCGTTTCTATATGTTGCCAGTTACATCGCTGCTTATTGTTTCCATGCCGAAGGATATGATCCGGGAGGCGGTGCCACCAGCAACACCTGGTACTTATGGACCGCGATCTTTGCAGTTTCCGTTCTACTGGCATACCTGATCGATCGGATGTTTCACGTGAAACATAAAGGAACCGGAAATGGATGACTGTTATGAAGAAGATGTCGTTCTGACGACGGAACGGCTTATACTGCGTCCGTTGAAGACCGAAGACAGGACAGCTATTCATCGCAGCATCTATCACGATAAAGAGGTACAGCGATACTATCTGGCTCCTTACATAGAAAAGGAAGAAGATGTCGATCTGGCCGGTATGATCGATCGCTGCCGAGAAAAGAAGATCTATCTGTTTGCGATCGTCTTAAAAGAAACGAATGATGTCATCGGAATGATCAATCAGTATGGCGGCACAGAGGAAAACGATCGCAGCACGGAAGTTGCTTATGCGATAGGAAGCTCTTACTGGAATCGGGGATATATGACCGAAGCCCTGACGGAGATGATGAGATTCCTTTTTGATAAAGGAATCAGGACGATCCGTTGCACGGCAATCGCCGAAAACGCACAAAGCATCCGGGTGATGCGGAAATGCGGTATGAAAAAGGAAGGAAGCATAAAAGATGAAATATACTATCATGATCGTTATTGGAATACGGAGCATTATTATATGACGAAGGAAATGTTTCACGTGAAACACAATATAGAAGCGGTACTCTTTGACTTCAACGGTACGTTGTTCTTTGATTCGGATATCAACAGGATCGCCTGGCAGCAGACGCTGGATGAACTGTCCGAAGGAAAACTGGAATTTGCACCTTTTTATGCGCAGTGCATCGGAACACGCAATCAGCCCCTGGTAGAAAAAGCTTTCGCTGAATTAGGTCTCCCTCTGGATGAGGAAAAAGTCATGTATTGGGCGAAAAGAAAAGAAACGAAGTACTATCAGGAATATTGCCGTGCCGAAAAACGGGATCGGCTTGCTTCCGGTGCGGCAGAATTTATAAGCTTTCTGAAAGAGAAAGGGATCCCTTACACCATGTGTACCGCTTCGCTGATCGAGAATGTCGAATTCTATTTTACATATCTTGGTCTGGACAGATGGTTCGATATCAGCAAGGTCATCTATGACGACGGGATCCATTCAGACAAGAAGGAGATGTGTCTGGATGGAGCCGCCGTTCTTGGCAAGCCGATCGAAAGGTGTCTGGTCATCGATGATTCGCTGCAATCGATCCAAGGCGCTGTAGAAGCGGGCTGCAAACAGATCGTCGCGATTCGTAACGAAGCGACCCCGGATATTCCGGAAATCATCCAAGTCGTAGATGATTTTAACGAAATCGACCTGTCGATATTCGACTGACAACAACAGACACTTAAAAAACAGGCATTCCTGAAATGCCTGTTTTTATATGATTTTTCTGTTTATCGGTTTATAACCACTTAAAGAATTCGTTGACGATTTCGGTGTGATCGCCTTTGATGATCAGATGATGGTTGCCAATCGATTCCGTCAGGAAGTAAGAAACCGGCTCATACAGTTTCAGCTGGATCTGTGTACGGCACAGATTGAATTCCGTCAGATTCTTCAGCAGATCGCCGCGCGAAACGAAATATTCATTCATCAGTCCGTCGCATTTGAATATCGTGACCGGACCTTCCGGAATCCTGCCGCGGAACGCCACACCGATCTGCGATTCGAAATGCGTCATGATCGTAAAGTCTTCCGGCATGTTGATAGGCAAGGTGCAATGAGCAAACACGATCTCGTTGTTGTCGGTATCGATACGGCTCGGGTTTGCCATAAAGACCGGTTCGCCCGTCAGGTTACCCAACACCATCATTGAGATCAGCGCAGGCACATCGCCTTCACAAGAAGCATAGATGCCCTCGGCATTCAGAATAGCCAGAGCGGCACAGCCTGTGGAATGAACCGTATCCAGCAGATCGAAGCAACGTACCGTCACCCCATTCAATTCATACTTATCGACAATCCTTCTCAAAGCGCCATAGATATACAAAGCTTCTTCGATTTCTTTTTCATCAAAAGGTCTTGCCTTGATCATGTCGGTAAACCGGTTCGGCACATAAGTCTTTTTAGCGATCTCTTCCATGAATTCTTCCATCGAAACATCCAAGATCTTGATGCTGTTCAGTTCTTCGGATTCTTCCGCATCCACATCGGAAGAAATCAGCCAGTCGGAAGGCTTGCCGACTCTCGCGATCCGCGAGCCATTCAGTTTCTTTTTCGCCGCAAAAACAGCAGCAAGTTCGTTGATCCTCTTCGCCACAAAATCATCCGATCCATGAATGATCTCGCCCGGAATATCATGCTGACGCAGATAAGAAAGGATCTCCATCGAAGCAGCCAAAGAATTGTTTGCGCCGGTCGTCAGCAGGAAACAAGGTTTCGGCAAGCGATCGAGATGCTGAAGGATGATACCTTCGGTTCCCCCTCCGCCGATAAAATCAAACGCCAGATCATAATCATTGATATGATCGATATCCGTTACTTCAAATTCATAACCCGTCAGTTCGCTCAGTTTATCCAGCCATGGGAAATTACCCTGGTTGGCAATCGTTGCGGCAGCTGTCTGTGATACGACATAAAACACACCTATTTTCATATTATTGATCTCTCCTGTCTATCTTCATTCTATCATCTATGAGATGTTTACTGAACATTTCTATCAAGATTCAGCAACAAACATAAATCAAAAAATCGATTTGAAAGAAAAGGCATAATAAGCTAAAATAGTAGTGGTACAACAAACACGTTTCTAACTTGGTCAGGTGCGGAAGCAAGCAGCCATACGAGCCTCTGTCTGTGTGTACCATTTTAATTATGATGAACGAAAAATATATGCGCATCGCCTACAAGGAAGCACGCAAAGCGTTTGAGGAAGACGAGGTGCCGGTAGGCTGCGTGATCGTGAAAGAAGACAAGGTCATAGCCAAGGCGCACAACCAGAAAGAGAAAAAGAACTGTGCTGTTTCTCACGCGGAAATCGAATGCATCCGCAAAGCGGCCAGGAAGCTGAACAACTGGAACCTGAAAGGCTGTGCTATGTATGTGACACTGGAACCGTGTATGATGTGCACCGGAGCACTAATCAATTCCCGGATCGACAGGATCGTTTATGCCTGCAGAGACCCGAAAGGCGGAGCCCTGGTATCCAACGTCCGGATCAAAGAAATCAACGGACTGAACCACTATCCGTTCTATGAAGAAGGAGTCATGGAGCACGAGTGTTCAACACTGCTGAAAAGCTTTTTCCAAAACAAACGCAACAAGTGATATATTGCCCTGGCAATACACAAAGATACAAAAAGAGCCTGAAATAGGGCATTATCGATATTCATAATGATAAAAGAGGTGATGGAATGAAGAATCCGAGAAACTACACGATGCTGGCGGATGCCTATGAATTCATGATGGCGGATGCTTATCTGAAGAACGATCTGGCTGATCAGGAAGCGGTATTCGATGTCTTCTTCAGAAAGGTTCCGAATGATGGCGGCTATGCGGTCATGGCGGGATTGGGGAAGGTCATCGATTATATACAGAATCTTTCTTTTACGGAAGAAGATCTTGATTACCTGCGCAGCATCGGGAACAGCGAGGAGTATCTGGAATATCTGCGGAATTTCAGATTCAGCGGAGACATCTATGCGATCCCGGATGGAACACCGGTCTTTCCGAATGAACCGCTGCTGACAGTGAAAGCGCCATTGCCGGAAGCGCAGCTGGTGGAAACCGCTATCTTGGCAATCATCAACGGATCGATGGAACACGCCACCGGAGCACGCCGCATCATTGAAGCGACACCGGCGAATGTCAAAGTCATGGAGTTTGGTGCCAGAAGAGCGGATGGTCTGGAAGCGGCACTGATTGCTTCGACGGAAGCGATCATGGCAGGATGCAGCGGAACTTCCAATGTCATGGCTGCCAAGATGATTGGTCAGAAGGCTTTGGGTACCATGGCTCACTCGTTTGTGGAAACCTTCAAGGATGAATATGCGGCCTTCGTCGCTTTTGCGAAGCGTTATCCGGAAAACTGTCTGCTGCTGGTAGATACCTATGACACCTTGCGTTCCGGTGTACCGAACGCCATCAAAACATTCCGTTACATGCAGGAACACGGCATTCCGACCGATCATATCGGTATCCGTATCGATTCCGGTGACTTGGCATACTTATCCAAAGAAGCAAGAAAGCTTCTGGATGAAGCGGGATTCCCGAACGCGACGATCTGCTTAAGCAACTCGCTGTCCGCGGATGTCATCATTTCCTTAAGGATACAGGACGCCAAGTTTGATTCCCTGGGTGTCGGCGACAACATTTCCAAACCGGAAGGCAGGATGGGTTGTGTCTACAAGGAAGTCGCTCTCATCAACAAAGGTACCGTCATTCCAAAGATCAAGCTGTCCAACGACATCGTCAAGATCGTCAATCCGTCCTTCAAGAATATCTACCGCGCTTATGATAAAACCAGCGGCTACGCTTTGGCAGATGTCTTGTGTGAAAAAGATGAAGTCCTGAACGAAGATATCATGACGATCACTTCCCTGATCGATTTCAGCAAGTTCACGACGATCGACAACTATACGCTCGTGCCTTTGCAGCAGCAGATCTTTGAGAAAGGAAAACTTATCTACAAAGATCCGTCGTTGATGGAGAAACGCGACTACTGTCAGGAACAGATGAACAAGCTTTATCCGGAAATCCGTCGTATCACCAACCCGCATGTCTACTATGTGGATGGCAGCGAACGCTATATCGCTTTGAAGAAAAGCATGATCGAGAAAGCAGGAAAAGAAAATGTTTGATGTGAAAAAAGAAACTGAAGGAATCATTTCCTTTATCCGTGATTATTTTGAGAAATCGCATCTGAAGGGTGTGGTGCTGGGAATCAGCGGAGGCAAGGACTCCGGCGTCGTGGCAGGCCTGTTTTCGCTGGCACTGGGACCGGAGAATGTCGTAGGGATCACGATGCCTTGCCATACCAAAAACGAATGCGCAGATGATGCGAAACTGGTTGCCGAAAAGTTCGGTTTTGAATTGATCAACGTAGACCTTTCTTCGACCTTCGATGCCTACAAAAAAGAGATCGCCCAACTGGATGTCCCGGAAGAAAAGATGCTGAGAAACAGCGACATCAACCTGAAACCGCGTTTACGGATGGCAACCAACTATTATATCGCGGCCTACTATTCCGCATTGAAAGGCGGGACTTATATCGTGGCCGGTACCGGCAATCTCTGCGAATTATTTGTGGGTTATTTTACCAAGGGCGGAGACTCCACTTATGATATCGGAGTCCTGAACAACTATACGGTCGACGAAGTCATCGCGATCGGCGAGTATATCGGTGTACCGGACAAAGTCATCCACAAGACGCCGAATGACGATCTGAGCGATCTGACAGACGAAGACAAGCTTGGTGTGAAATACTCCGAGATCGCCGCCTACATGAGAGGCGAACCGTTACCGGAAGAGACCGCGCAAAAGATAGAAAAGCTGCACAGGAACGCGGCCCACAAATTCCATATTCCGGTATACGAACGATGAAGATCGGCATCTATATCGGAAGTTTCGATCCGGTACACAAAGGACACATCAGGATGGCCAGGTATCTTCTAAAGAAGAATTATGTCGACCATCTGTTGATCGTACCGACCGGCAACTACTGGAACAAGCAGGATCTGACACCGATCGAAGAACGCATCGGTATCCTGAAGATGTTTGAGGCAGAAGATCTAGAAATCGAAACGGAATACAATCATCTTCCTTATACCTATCAGCTGTTAAGGAAGCTAAAAAAACGTTATCCAAAGGATGAACTGTACCTGATCCTGGGAGCGGACAATCTCCTGCACTTTGAAGACTGGCAAAACGCCCGGGAAATAATGAAATATCCATGGATCATCCTGAAACGGGATGGGATCGATATCGGACAGAATATGGAACGGTTGAAAAAGAAAGATTACGTGATCGCGGATGATATCAGGGAGTATGATGTTTCCAGTTCCTATATCCGGGAAAACATGGATGATTATGAAAAAGTGAAGGACTACATTCATAAGAGAGTCTATGACCGATACAAACGGATCTTGCAAAACAAATCATAGCTAGAAATGCGTCGAAACAAATTCGTGTCAGACGCATTTTTATTTAAGCGAAGGAGCAAGTTATTCAGTATAATAAAGGTATGGCTTACCAGGTATTATATCGTACATATCGTCCGGCCCGTTTCAGCGAGGTCGTCGGACAGGACTACATTATTAGGACCCTTTTGAATGCGATCAAGACCGACAGGATCGCGCACGCCTATGTCTTCGCCGGGCCGAGAGGAACAGGCAAGACCAGCGTGGCAAAGCTATTTGCGAAAGCAATCAACTGTCAGAATTTCAAAGACGAAGCCTGCGACGAATGCGACGACTGCCTGGCTTATCTGGAAGGCAATCATCCGGACATCATCGAACTGGATGCCGCCAGCAACAATGGCGTGGATGATATGCGGGAGATCATCGAACAGGTTGCTTATGCGCCATTGCTTGGGAAATACAAAGTGTATATCATTGATGAAGCGCATATGCTTTCGACCGCGGCGTTCAACTCACTGCTGAAGACGCTGGAAGAACCGCCTGCGCATGTGATTTTCATCCTGGCGACTACGGATCCGCAGAAGATCCTGCCGACCGTCATGTCGCGTTGCCAGCGTTTCAATTTCGGCAAGATCAGCACCTATGAGATCAAAAAGAAAACCAGCGAGATCCTGAAGAAAGAGAATATTTCATTTGAAGAAAAAGCGGTCACGGAAATCGCGAGAATGGCGGAAGGCGGCATGAGAGATGCGCTGTCTCTTCTGGAACAGTGCCTGGCTTATGATCTGGATCAGCTGACCCTGGAGGAAGTGGAAAATATCTTTGGTCTGACTTCCGTGAAACAGGAGATCGAGCTGTATCTCAATATCCATCAGGGACAGATCAGCGAAGCGATCGGTTCTTTAAGAAACCTTTATGTGAAAGGCGCAGACTGCAAGCGTCTGGCTGCCGATCTTCTGGAAATCATCAAGGATGTTCTGGTGTTTGCCGATGCCGGAAAAACGGAACTGCTGACCAGGCTGGATGCTTCCGAAGCCCAGGATATCATCAAGACCGTTCCTATGAACGTTTTATACAAAGATATCCGCGAACTGGAAGAGGTCCTGTCAAAAGACAAGCAGAATCAGAACTTCCTGGTCTATCTGGAACTGTGCTTTGCGAAGATGGCAGGAAACCATGATGTTCCTGCAGAATCAAAAGAAATCAAGACGGAAGCAGCAGAAGAGAAAGAAGCAGAAACAGAGACGGTTGCTCCGGTAGAAAAAGAACCGGAACCTGTCGAGGAACAGCTGCCGGAAGACTATCTCATCGAACCTGATATGGACTTCCTGCTTTCCATTCTTTTAGATGCGAACCGCGATCTGAAGATCAGCGACCAGATCATTTACAACAAGCTTGATTTATATATGTACGAAGCAGAAAAGAGAAAGTTCTACCAGCTTTTGATCGGTACAGAGCTCTTCGCTTCCAACAAAGACGCGATCATCATCTGCGGCAACAAGAACCAGGCTGACAACATCAATACCCGTACCAACAACGAGGCTCTTTATGAATTCCTGAACAGCGAATTCGGCATCGACAAGATGGTTTATGCGATCGATAACCAGCAACGCCAGGAACTGATCGAGCGATACAAGAAAACCCGGAGAGAAGAACGAAACAAACCTGTATACGTTGAAAAATATAAGACCAAAGCGAACCTGACGGTAGAAGACAAGCTCAGGAATCTTTTTGGCGATGAAGTGAAAGTGGAGGAATGAAATGGATCTGAATAAACTGATGCAGCAAGCCAGCGCTTTGCAGAAACAGCTGGAAGATACCGGGAAAGAAATCGGTGAAATGGAATTTGAAGCCGAAGCATCCAATGGTCTGGTGAAAGTGACCATCAATGGCGACAACAAGATCCTGAATATCACGATCGATGAATCCATCCTGAACAAAGAAGACAAAGAAATGATCGAAGACCTGCTGATGATTGCCGTCAACAACGCCATCAGTAAAGTCGAGGAATATAAGAAAGAAAAATACGGAGCCATGGGCTCATCGTTTGGACTGCCTTTTTAATCATGTATCCGAAACAATTCAATAGACTGATCAGCACCCTTGAACAGCTGCCTGGCGTTGGCGAGAAGACCGCACAGCGCTATGCGTTTTCCTTGCTGGAAAAAGAACCGGAAGACATCGCTGATTTCATTCTTACCTTACAGGAACTGAAGCAGATCCGAAGATGCAAGACCTGCGGATTCTTAAGCGAAGAAGAAGAGTGTCAGTTCTGCGTGGATCCCAGCCGCGACCGTCGCAAAATCATGGTGCTGGCCTATCCCCAGGATGTCGTAGCGATGGAGAAGACCGCTTCCTACAACGGACTGTACCATGTGCTGAATGGCCTGATCTCTTCCACCAAAGGGATCTTCCCGGAAGATATCAATATTGAAGGATTGCTGAAACGGATCACCCAGGAAACCGATGAGATCATCATTGCTGTTTCTCCGACAATGGATGGAGAAATGACTTCCTTATATCTGAATAAAATACTCAGCGAGAAAAACATCCTGATCACCCGGCTGGCGCATGGGCTGCCGATGGGTTCTTCTTTGGATTATGCGGATGAACTGACACTGATCAAAGCCCTGAACAATCGCAGAAAGATCGAAAATGAATAAGCTTCTGACCGTATACGATGATACCGAACCGTTAAACAACGTCGTCAACGCCCTGTCTATGGACGTAAACGAAGTCTTTTATCTGTATCATCACGAGGAACATCGTACGGCATTTACGAACATCCGCAAGGTCATACGCGGCTACAAGAATATCGCGCTTCATTTTATCCGACCTGTCGATGATGCGAAAGAAATCGACCAGATCCTGAAAGACAACGATGATGTCATCGTCGATGTCGGCGGTTCGAAATATCTGTCGCTGCTGCTTTTCGATTATGCGAACAGGAATGGAAACAGGATCATTTATTTCGATCACGAAGAGAACGTCATCAAAGACTATCGTACACACACAATCATTGAACAGGAGATCTTCAAACTGACGATCAAAGATGTTCTGATGCTGCGCGGCGGAGAGATCACGGAATACATGCACAAAGGCGCGACCGATACCCGGACAAAAGAAACGATCTACCAGCTCTTCAATGACAACCTGAACAACTATTCCGCACTGATGAATTATCTGTCGTATCTGAATAAAGTGCTTTGCGGCGCAAAAAAAGTCGGTAACCGGGCGTTCCGTATCACCAAGGAACAGATCAGCGAGATAAAGAAAGACAGATGCTACGCAAAGATCGGTGATCTGTTTACGATCGAAGGAGACCGTATCGTTTTCAAGACAGCGAGACTGGTCGATGTGGTTACCGTATCGGGAACGCTTCTGGAGAATTATCTTTATCTGAAACTGCTGGATGCGGGTCAGTTCGATGATGTGAGAATGAGCGTCGTAGTCGATTTCTCGGATGACCGTTACGACCACCCAGTCAAGTGCGAGATCGATCTACTGGCGATCTACAACAACCGGCTGATGTTTGTGAGCTGTAAGTCCAACAAAGTCGAGACACCTGCCTTGAATGAGATCTATGTGCACAACTCCATGTTCGGCAACGCGCTTTCCGTTCCGGTCATCTGTGTCTGTGAAGATATCGACCGTCATTCTCCAAGTATGTATGCGAAGGCGGAAGAACTGGGGATCTATATGATCGACAAATCCAACATGACGGAGCTGGACTTCCCGGAGGTCTTCCATCGGATCATCACTGGCGCTTATAAATACGACTCATTATAAAGCAAGATAAATGGTTTTGTTTGTTCAAAACCATTTTTAATATCAAGGGACCAGAATGACGGTCTCAAGAATAAAACATAAAACGTCAGTCTCGTTTCTCAAAACAAACCGGGATCAGCACGAGACCGGCACACGAAAGGCGGTCTGTATGAAATCATTGAAAACAAAAATAATCCTGTTAATAGCAATGGCGCTGATTGCCGCAACAGCAACAACAAAACCGGAAACAATCCATGCGGAAAGCAGTTATCCCGATTGCACCATCTGGCTGGGAGGCGGCACCACCGAAGGCACCCCGATCAAAAACGGTACAGTGACTGTGGTTGTCGGCGGAGACGGAAGCGGCGAATCTTTTAGCAGCAGCAAGGAAGATAGAGTAGCCTTCTCTGTCGATTGGATGAGCATCATCACGATCTTGTATGCCCCCGACGAGGGTTTTACTTATGAATCGCCAAGCATCATCGGTCTTAAAGTGAATGACGATGGCACTTACACAGAAGTAGAGATTAACTACATATACGAAGAAAACTACTGGTTCCTTCTCAGGGATGATATGGATTATGACATAGTCCGTATCGATCCTATCTTCCATGGCAAGACATACATCGATGAAAACATAAAACACGGGACCATTACGGCAGGAACATGGAACGATGGATTCGTACCTCTTACCATCACTCCGGATCTCGGATATAAGCTGAAATCATTAAGCGCGATAGATTCGGCAGGAGAACCGGTAGCGGTTGATGAGACCGGTTTCATCATGCCGGAAGACAGGTATGTTACAGTAAGCGCCGAGTTTGAAGTTGCGAACGTCATCACGTCCTGGGATGAATTCCAATCTGCCATGAACGAAGGCGGGACGATCGTTCTCACACAGGATATTACCGCTGAAGATGCGGACACCGTGCTTATCGTGCCGGAAGGAAAAGAAGTTGTGTTGGAACTGAACGGTTTCACGATCGATCGCAATCTGGATGAAGCTCGGGCAGATGGGAATGTCATAACCGTAAACGGTACGCTGACAATAAACGGGCCAGGAACGGTTACCGGCGGATATAATTCAAATCCCGGAGGATGTATCAATACAGACGTAGGTGTCTTTATAATGAACGGCGGGACCATCACAGGCAATGCCGCTGTGAATAACGAAGATGACGGACAAGGCCAAGGAGGCGGAGTCTATGTCGGAAACGGGGTTTTCACAATGAATGGCGGCGTCATTACAGGAAACGCTTCCTCCGGCAACGGCGGTGCTGTGCTTGTCACACAAGGAAGCGCTTTCAACATTTCAGGAAACCTCAATATCACAGATAACGATCCTACGAATGTCTGGCTGGAATCAGAAGCCAAAATACAAATCGCCGGCACACTTACCGACGCTTCCATAGGAATTTCTATGGCAGTTCCCGGTGTTTTTACCAATGACCTTGAAGGAAACGGCAACCGTTTCCATTTCTTCAGTGATGACAGCACGTATTCCATCAAGATAAACGAGGATGGCGAGGCATATCTCAAACAGACCGTCAATTACAGCATCTCTATCGATTCAACGATAAAAAACGGAACCGTCGTGTCGGATCTTGCTGAAGCGGAAGAGGGCGAAACTGTCACGCTTACCGTAACGCCGGAAACAGGTTTTGAACTGGATCGGCTGGCAGTATCACAAGGAAGTTCCCCGGTCGAGGTCACGATCGCGGAAAACAACAGATATGTAATTATCATGCCTGCCGGAGATGTGATTGTGAGCGCAGATTTTGTTCCGGTAACAGTTCCAGGCACAGACGCAAAAAAACTGAGCTTTGGTACCGAAGCGCTTAAGAAAGATGCAGGAAACAGCCATGAGACTGCCCAGAGACTCTGGTACGCGGGAAGAGAGTGGTATGTCATGGGATATGATGGAACAGGCACGGAAATTCTCAGAAGATCCGGCGTGATCACTTTGTTGCAGTATGAAGTGAAGGAAACCTCCAGATATGCTCCTGATGAGCACTTGAATGGCTACGGCGGTTCGGAACTTCAGGATGCGGTAAACAGCCTTCTCTATGGAGGAAGCAATCAGATTTTTTCCGAGGAAGAACAGGCAGCGATGGAACCGCGCAATCTTACCGATCCGGTAATGAGCGATGTTCTTTTGTGGCCTTTGTCTCCCAATGAAGCGGCAGGCATTGGAGATTCTTCCCTTCGAAGAGATCTCAATTATAATTACTGGCTGCGGATGAAAGAGCGGTCTGAAACCAGCTCTACAAACTACGGGAGAAATGCCTTTATAGTGTCTCATTTCGCAGGCGACATCGAAACCAACAAGGTCTCAATGACAAACGGTGTCCGTACCTGTTTTGATCTTGATATGGATTCCGTTCTGTTCACATCCAAAGCGCAAGGAGGCAAGGATTCCGGTACGGTCGGTGCCGACGCTCTTAAACCGGTAAACGTCAGTACTGGAAACGATTGGAAAGTCACTTTGTTAGATAGTTCTTATGGCGTTACAGTAACAGGTACTGAAGCGACCGACACAGGAGTAAAAGTCAGTTACAATGTTGACTGTTATGGCGACAACGACTATATTTCGGCTATTCTTGTGAATAAAGCCGGAGAAATCACATATTACGGAAGAGTAGCGAAACCCGCTTCCTCGACCGGTGTTGTGGAAATCAATACCGAAGGCCTGACGAAAACAAGCGATAAACTGTATATCTTCAATGAACAATACAACGGAGACTACAAGACCGACTTGGCTGGAACACCGGCAGAAGTCGCGCTGCCGGAACGCGTGAAACTCGTGATCCACTGGACTTCCATCGATGGCGAGGATGTCATGGAACCCGTGATCATCAATCATATACCAAAGGGCAGCAATATCTATAAAGCATTGGAAAAAGAAGGCTACGAAACAGCTGCAGCTTTGTTTGTAAAGCAGGGTTATGGTGGACTGAAATGGCTCACCTCCGAGAAGTTCAGTGCGTATTCATCCTATGCGGAAATGAGCCGGAAAAAAATCAATTTATTCACTGCCATCGATTCAGACATGGTCCTTTATTGTCCCATGGTCAAATATATCGAAGCGGTTGAACTGACTGTGGAAGCGCCGCTTTGCGGCACGGAGACCAGCACAGATAAACCGGGATCGCCATGGGAAGATCAAACTAATCCACCGGTACTTACGATACCGGAAGGCGTAAATTATGTGCTCAACACCGAAGGTAATACGAATGCCGGCTATTGGATCGACCCTGTAACCGGCAGAGGTTATTCCGGTCCGTTTACGGGAGGGAACGAGTATCTATTTGATTTCTCTCTGACTGCAGATTATGGTTGGTACTTCTCTGCGGATTTTGAAAACGTGACGATCGATGGAGGAACGTTTATAGAAAACATATCCGGTGGCGCAACCGATTCTTTTACAGGAGCGGCAAAAGTCGTTGCAGAACATGTATGGGGAGACACTTCCTATAGCTGGGCAGAAGACAACAGCACTGTGACCGCAAGCAGATTCTGTCAGCAAGATCCGGAACACAAGGAAACCGAAACAGTTGAAACGACTTATGAGGTGACTGTAGAGCCTGGAGCTTCTCTGGATGGCGAAGGGACTTATACAGCCGAGTTTGAAAACCCTGCATTCGAAGAACAGACAAAGACAGTGACGATCTCGGCTTTGTTTATGCTGTATGATCACTCCCTTGAGATCGTTGCAGGAAAATCAGCGTCTCTGACTTATACGATAACAACAGAAAGACACCTGGTTTTCTCTTCGTTTGATGAATCCATCGCGACTGTGGATGACAACGGAAAGATCAAAGGCATCAAAGCAGGAAAAACCATCATAAAGGTTTCTCTTGAGAATGATGAAAACATCTACGATACCTGTGAGGTCCACATCCTCTTCACCGACGTCTCCGATTCCTCCAAGTACTTCTATGATCCCGTCTACTGGGCATTCGATAATGGTATTACTACAGGCACAAGCGGTACCAAGTTCTCTCCCAATGACAACTGTACCAGAGGACAGGTAGTCACCTTCCTGTGGAGAGCGGTAGGCTGCCCTGAACCGGAAGGAAGCAATCCTTTCAG
>JAFYHQ010000018.1 GCA_017539105.1 Erysipelotrichaceae bacterium | reverse complement strand
GACATCATCTGGACCGTGGGCGTTATCGAACAGGCGGACGGAAGCAAGGGCTATACCTTCTCGACGGCAGACGGACAGAAACTGTCGATGGCAGCTTCCCGTACCAGCATGCCTCTGGGGGATGTCAATGATACGTGGACGATTTCAGCAGCTCCTACGGTTGCGGACGCCTTCTTCATCGCCAATGCAGGCAGAGCGGGATACACGATCGAGTGGTACGCCAGCAACAACAACTGGAGCGCTTACAACAATACTACAAATGAAGCGCTGTTTGCGCAGGGTTTGTTTAAGGCTGCGCCGGTGAAGGAAGGCCTGATCACGGATCTTTCTACTCTTGAGGATGGTGATAAGATCGCAATCGTGAATGATGCGAATTCGATCGCATTAAGCCAGATCTACAGCGGATACTACAACAGCGGTGTCGCAGTAACGATCAATGACGATAAAGTCGTCAATCCAAGCGAAGACATCATCTGGACCGTGGGCGTTATCGAACAGGCGGACGGAAGCAAGGGCTATACCTTCTCGACGGCAGACGGACAGAAACTGTCGATGGCAGCTTCCCGTACCAGCATGCCTCTGGGAGATATCTACGATGTGTGGACGATCAGTTCTGCACCGACAGTTGCGGACGCCTTCTTCATCGCCAATGTAGGCAGAGCGGGATACACGATCGAATGGTACGCCAGCAACAACAACTGGAGCGCTTACCACAATACTTCAAATGAAGCACTGTTTGCGCAGAAACTCTACCATGTGGTTCAGAACAGCGATACTCCTGTGACAGGCGACAGCTTCGGTCTGACGGATACGCTCGCAGCCGGAGATGAAGTCATCATCTACAACGCTAATAATCATGCCGCCGTAGGCAATACGCTCTCAGGCACAAAAGTGACAGGCGTTACCCTGATGCCTGAAGACGATGTCATTACGACGGACAATACGAATGTCGTATGGACTGTAGTGAAAAACAGCGATGGCACATACAGCTTCACGCAAGAAGGCAAGACGCTTGGCGGTGTAGTCAGCGGTTCCTACAACAATCTGGTGGTCACAGGTGCCACGGCAATCAAATGGACTCTGACAGGACCTGACAGTTCCGATCTGCATTACTATATGCATCTGGGAGAAATGACATCCAATTTCGGAAATGTCTATCTGGAATACTATAACGGATTTACGCTCTATGGAAGCACGGCTCCGACAAACGAGGCTTACGGCATCACTTTCTATAAGAAGGGTGCCGATCCGGTGACGCCTGGTCCATCCGGAGACAGCCATCTCGTGACTTCGCTGGATCAGCTGACGGATGGCATTACCGTAGCTATCTACAGCCCAGGCCATCATACGGCAATCAGTTCAAAACCGAATGGCGACTGGTATCTGAAGGCGAAACCTGCTACGGTCACCAATGGCAATGTCGTCAATTTCACCATGGACATGGTCTGGAAGGTCAGAGTCAATGACGATGGAACTTACAGCTTCTATGCCAACGACAATGAAGCCAGCAGTATCACGGTATGGCCGAGCGGCACTTATGCGGAACTGAGCCTGAATGTAGCTCAGTATCCGGATAATACCTGGACGCTAACGGGCGCCAAGACCGCGAACTGTTTCTATATCAGTTCACCGACCGTTTCAACAAGCAGCGGTCCTGCATATATCGAAGCATATTTACGTAACGAGACGGAAGTCTATTCCGGCTATTTCACCAGGACCACAAGCAACAGATTCACGGAGAATGAATTTGCGTTGCAGTTCTATCTCGTCGATCCTGAGGATGCCATAGCCGCTTATGACGATGGCGTCTGGGATGGCGTGATGGAAAAGGGCAAGTCCTATATCTTCTACAACATCGCTGCCGAACAGTCCATGGGTCTGGCAAAAGAAGCGACTTATTCGCTGACGGCGATTCCAACGGAAATCAGAGGCAGCAAGGCAAGAGCGAACAATGGCGCATATGCGTTCAAGATCGATACGATGGGCCGTTACTACAGCTTTGAGGTCGATGGCAAGTATCTTGCGACGAACAGCGATGAAGAACTGCTCTTTGTCGAGAAGGATGAAGAGGGAACGCTTCCGGAGACTGCCAAGTGGTATCTGGTGCAGAAACCGGATGGTTACATCATCTACAATAAAGAGGCGGTTTATAACGGAACGCCTGTCTGTATCGAGTATTTCTCAAGCGTCTTCTCCGGCTGGACATATTCCCCGAAGAATGATCTGAATATCTATCTGTTTAAATTCTATGAGCCTACGGAATCATCGATCATCATCGGCGACATCGTTCAGGCTCCTTCCGTTGTCTATGACTGCGATGACAGCAGACATCTGGAAGAAGATTACCGTCTGGCATTCTCTTTGGATGATCTGGCGCCTGAAATCGAAGAGATCCATATCCGGATCCGGGTCAATGACAGAGAGTTCGAAGTCACGGATTATCAGTCTTCTCCGGAAGGCAAATCATATAGCGCTGTCATTCCTGCTGCTTTGATCGATGCGGATGAAAAGCCTGAACTGATGAGTGTGATCGTAGAAGTCAGGAACAGCTATGGCATCAATTACACAGGCGAAAAGGATGTTCTGATCCTGGATGAACCGTTCTTCTATGACATGTTCCCGGGACCGAATACGCAAACGGGAGAACAGACGAAGCCATCGATCGGCGTATGTGTCGGCAATGTCGGCGAAGATCCTGCATTTACGATGCTGGTAAATGATGTGGAAGTAGAAGCAGAGTATTACGCTGAAGATGGAATCCTGATGTATGTTCCAACGGAAGATCTGGAAAACGGAAGAACGACTGTTACGGTCAGAGTTGTTAGAGCGGATGGAGTGGAAGCGGAAAAGATCTGGAGTTTCACGGTCGGATATTCCGATTATCAGCTGTATTTCGGTCAGCTGCATTCGCACACGACTTATTCCGATGGATCGGGTTCTCTGGATACGGCCCTGGATTATGTCGCTTCGCTTCCTAGAAGCGCAAATGTCCAGTTCGTGGCATTTACCGATCACTCGAACTATTTTGATTCCACCAGCAACGCCAATCCTGCGGATGCCATGAATGATGCAAGCCTCATGAATCCGGATTCGGCTGCTCTGTGGGCTGAATACAAGGGCAAAGTCGCAGACTTCAATGAGACGCATCTTGATATCATTGCGATCGCAGGTTATGAGATGACTTGGGCCGGCGGTCCGGGTCATATCAACTCGTTCAATACGCAGGGTATCGTTTCCAGAAACAATGCCGATCTCAACAACAAGACCGGCGATGCGGGAATGAAACTGTACTATGAGACGATGAAGAAAGACAATGGCGAAACGATGCATCAGTTCAACCACCCTGGAACGACATTCGGCAACTTTACGGATTTCTCATACAGAGATGACGAGACCGATGCACGTATCTTCCTGGTCGAAGTTGGAAACGGCGAAGGCAATATCGGCGCATCCGGTTATTATCCTAGCTATGAGCAGTATATTCTGGCTCTGGACAAGGGCTGGCATGTGGCTCCGACCAACAACCAGGATAACCATAAAGGCCGCTGGGGCAACGCGAATGACGCAAGAGATGTCGTACTGACGAATGATTTCTCGGAAGAAGGCATCTATGATGCGATCAGGGCGATGCGTGTCTATGCGACGGAAGACAAGAACCTGCAGATTTATTACACGGTCAATGATCAGCCGATGGGCACGATCTTCTCTGATGAGGAGTCTCCGGAAATGCTGGATATCGTTGTGACGCTGTATGATCCGGATGACAGCGACAAGGTCGTCAAGGTCGAGATCGTATCCGATGGCGGCGCTGTCGCATACACATGGAATGACCAGGAACAGATCAAGGAAGGTCAGCTGACGGCGCAGATCGAACCTGATTACAGCTACTATTTCGTCCGTGTGACGCAGGAAGATGGAGATCTGGCGGTTACCGCGCCTGTATGGGCAGGCAAGGCAGTCGATATCGGCATTTCTGAATTCAAAGCTAATGCAGAAAAAGTCTATACGAACGAAGCGGTTCCTATGAATACCGTTCTGTTCAACAATGAGGACAAGGAAGCGAAAGTCACTTCCCTGGTTTATCTGATCAACGGATCCGAGGTGATCGGAACCGATACGAATACATATACGATCGCGGCCGGTTCGACACTGAATGTTCCGTTTGAATATACCTTTACGAAAGCGAAACTCACGGAAGTCGTCGTTACCGCTACCGTGGAATACGATGGCAAGCAGCTGTCTTACTCATCAAAACTGGAACTGGATGTTCTGGATAGAGAAAACGAAAACAAGGTCACTTCGATCGCCCAGGTGCGTGAAGCATCCGTTATGAATGATACAGGCTATCGCTTCATCATCGAAGGCATCGTCACTTCCAATGCGTCCGGTTACGACACGGATACCGCATTCTTCGACTGCGTCTATGTGCAGGATGAAACAGGCGGCATCTGCTGCTTCCCGGTTTCCGGTGAATTCAAGATCGGTGACAAGGTCAGGATCGTAGGTCATACGGACTTCTATCAGGGCGAACCGGAACTGCAGGTACAAGCGATTGCGGTCATCGGTACGGGAGAAGTGGAACCGTTACAGATCACGGCATCGCAGTTGAACGATCGTTCCGTGGAAGGCCAGCTGATTACGATCCATGGCGAAGTGGAGAGTTTCGAGGAAGCCAACGGTCTGATCCTGACGATCATGGTGAAAGATGAAGACGGAGATGTCGCACGTGTCTTTATCGATGGTTACATCACGACAGCTCATGATGTGGAAAGACTGCTGGTCGGAACGGGCGTTACCGTTACGGGTCTGGCATCTTACGATGATACATGGCCGGATGCCGATGCGCTGCCGCGTATCCGTATCAGGAACCGTATGGATATCGTCTGCGATGATTATAAGATCATCGAAGGACAGAATGCGACTTGGACCAAGGATTCCGAAGATGATGTGCTGATCGTCTCGAATGCGCCAAATGACAGATTCGATGGCTTGTATATGGATGACACGCTCGTGGAAGAAGGTCTCTATGAACGCGTCAGCGGATCGACCAGGATCACATTGCCTGCTTCTTATCTGCAGACACTGGCTGAAGGGAATCATGTGGTCAGGATCAAGTCGGCGGATGGTTCCGCAAGCACGAACCTGCTGGTGAAAGGAGTCACGAACCCGGATAATCCTGACAACCCGGACAATCCGGACAATCCTGACAATCCTGACAACCCTGACAACCCTGATCAGCCGGTCAACCCTGACAAGCCTCAGCCTGTCAATCCAACGGATACCTTCAAGCATCCGATGACCGGTATCGACAGCAGAGAGTCTTTCAGGCCTCATATCGGCAGCATCGGGAAATACTAGGATCAGTTAAGATCAAAAGGATACGACAAGGACAGTTAGATAACTGTCCTTGTTTTGTTTGAGCGTGATATGCCTAAAAAAGAATCTTTTATATTAAAATAATAATGTTGATCATGATTGAATCTATCAGAAAAAACATGGAACGAAACAGAACGATCCGTCATATGGAAATCATCGCAGCTGTCATACTGTTGCTGCTGTCGCTTTTCTTGTTTTTGAGTGGCTTTAAAAAACTCAATGCCTGTGATGGAAACGTGAATTATGTCGGCACCATCCGCATGGAACGACAATTCGAGGAAGAAGATTACGATGAGGATTCGACGGTCTGCGATGTCCTGTATACGAAAGATGATCTTCAGCTGATCGTTTCTTATCCTTATGAAGATTATATCCGTCTTGAAACGGAAGAAATCGATGCTTATGAATATGTGACGGATAATGGCATACATCTGTGTTTCGATCATCAGGATCCGGCATATGGTGAGATCATCGGCACTTATAAACAAGTCATAACGGAAAAAGAAACCATGCGTTTCAATGCGGCTACTTCTTATCTGATCCTGGCGGTTTCGCTTTTGATCGTGCTGCTTTTTTCCGGGTTTTTTACGCTTTATGAGAAATGCTGGTTCATGGGTATCATGCTTCTGGCAACGGTTTTCGCGATCCTCTTTCCGGAAGAGAGCGCGAATGGCGTCAACGGCATCCTCATCATGTTGCTGTATCTGTTGGATATTTTCTTGAATATTCTTTGCGAACTGTTGATCTCGAAACAGTCGCGTTACAATTTCCTGGTTTCCATACTGGTAGAAATCACGGAGATCCTGATCTGTGTCATTCTCCGTTACCGTTTTGCCACAATGGTCGTCACGTTGTTTTTCTGGCTGCCGATCGATATATTGAGTTTCATCAACTGGTCGAAACACAAAGATGAGAAACAGGATGAACTGACGAAAGTGCGCAAGCTGAGCGGTTCTCAGGAACTGCTGGTACTTTTGTGCATCGTCGTCTGGACTTTCGTTGCCGGTTATCTGATCAGCGGCCTGAATATCCAGACGGATTTCTTTGGCTATGACAGGAATCTGGAGAAGCTGATCATCTACATCGATGCATGCGCTTCGGCAGTCGGCATGGCCAACGGTTTGTTTATATTCTTCCGTTTGCGTGAGCAGTGGCTTGCCTGGTATCTTTGCGCATTCCTGGAATCCATGATCAATATCCTTTCCGGACAGTATGTACTGCTGATACTGAAACTGGGTTATTTTACGAATACGACCTATGGCTATATCCGTTGGAGCAGGTATATCCGTGAACATCGCAGCGATGATAAGACGATGTTTTGATTTTCTGCCCCGGTATCAATATAATATAGTTGTTATATATAAATATATAAAGAAGTAAAAAGGAGATTATTATGGCAATTGAAGCAGGCGATTTTAAGACAGGTTTGACCGTTATGGTCGATGGTGATCCTTGGCAGGTCATCGAGTTCCAGCATGTGAAACCGGGAAAGGGTGCGGCTATTCTTAAGACGAAGATGAAGAACCTCAAGACCGGCAGCACGCAGGAAAGGAACTTTAATGCCTCAACGAAATTCGATGCGGCAGTCATTGAAAAGAAGAACGCATTGTTTTCTTATGAATCCGATAATGTCTACAATTTCATGGATCAGGAAAGCTATGAGATGTATGAACTTGGCGAAGAGCATATCGGTTTCAACAAGTATTTCTTGCTGCCGAATACGGAAATCACGCTGATTTTCTTTGAAGGCAACGTATTGGATGTTTCGATTCCTGACAAGGTCGAACTGACGATCACGGAGACGACGCCGGCAGTCAAGGGCGCACCTTCGACGCAGACCAAAGACGCTACTTTGGAAACAGGCCTGAACATCCGTGTTCCACAGTTCATCGAACCGGGCGAGAAGATCATTGTTTCTACTTACGACGGTTCTTACGCAGGCAGAGCTTAAATCTGTTTTATGAATAAAGTCGTACTGATCACTGGGGCAGCCCGGGGGATCGGGAAAGCTGTGGCGGTCGAACTGGCCGGATGCGGCTATGATATCGTCATAAACTATCTGACTTCGCATGAGGAAGCTTTAAAGCTGAAGCAGGATCTTGAGGACACTTTTCATGTGAGATGTCTGGCGATCAAAGCAGATGTATCAGATGAAACGGAAGTCCAGGAAATGATATCCGTAATCGATGAGGAATTTGGCGGTGTTGATATCCTGATCAACAATGCTGCCGTGGATCTCTCGAATCTTTTCCATGAAAAAACAGCGGATGAATTCCGAAGGACACTGGATGTGAATGTGATAGGCGCATATCTGTGCAGCCGCTACGTCTATCCTCATATGAAGGAACAGGGTTACGGACGCATCATCAATATCTCATCGACCAATGGGATGAATACCTATTTTCCGATGAGCATCGATTATGATGCGTCGAAAGCCGCGTTGAATTCCTTGACGCATGATTTGGCAATGCAGTTTGCGCCTGAGGTTCATGTGAATGCGATCGCGCCGGGATTTATCGGTACCGAGAGCGAACTGGACGGATACGATGAAGAGTTCCTGAAACAGGAAACGGAAAAGATCCTGGTCGGACGTTATGGACGTCCGGAAGAGGTTGCCTGTCTGGTCAGGTTTCTGATCAGTCCGGATGCCGATTATATAAACAATACGATCATCCGTATCGATGGAGGACAAAAAGGAAGCTGTTAAGCTTCCTTTATTTTTGATAATGCCAGCAAGATGGATAGTTTGCCATATTCTTTGGTAAGACCGCCTTGCAGGTAAAGCGTATAGGGCGGAATGACCGGAGCGTCTGCGCTTAGCTCGATGGTGCTTCCTTGAGTGAATGCGCCGCAGGCCATGACTTCGTCGAAGGGATATCCCGGCATCGGCGCGGGCAATACCCGGACGAAGGAATCGATCGGCGATGATTCCTGTATGCCTTGGGTAAAGGCCACAAGTTTCTCTTTACTTCCCAGTTCCACGGTCTGTATGATATCAGTCCGTTTTTCATCATAACGGGGCGATACATTTCTGAATCCTGTTTTTTCCAGCATGTATGCGGTAAAGACTGCTGTTTTAAGGGCGTTTTTAACCGCTTCAGGAGCCATATAGATTCCTTTGAAGAAAGTATTATTCAGATTGAAATTCGCTCCCTGTTCCTTTCCTATGCCCGGAGCAGTGAGTCTTTCGGCAGCCATGGCAACCAGTTCCGTATTGCCTGCGATATAACCGCCAGTCGGCACGATCCCTCCGCCCAGATTCTTCATCAAGGAACCGACAACGATATCGGCACCGACATGACCGGGTTCCCTGTCTTCCACCAGCTCCCCGTAACAGTTGTCGACCATGATGATGACATCCTGATTGACTTCACGGATTGCGGAAATGATGTCTTCGATCTGAGAGATCGATAGAGACAGACGGCTGGAATATCCGCGTGATCTTTGGATCTCGACGAGACGCACATCCTGATGGGACAGCCGTTCAATGATCTTTTCTTTATCGAACGCATCATTCAGCAGATCGATCTGTTCATAATGAACGCCATGCGCTTTCAGGGATTGCGTAGAATCGCCATATAATCCGATCATCTCCTGCAGAGAATCGTAAGGCATGCCTGTCAGGGAGATCATCGTATCGCCATGCTTCAGAAGAGCAGAAAATGCCAGATACAGCGCATTGGTTCCGCTCATGATCTGCGGACGTACCAAAGCATCCTCGCAGCCTAAGACAGTCGCATAGATCTTTTCCAGTTTCTCTCTTCCTGTATCAAAGTTGCCATAACCGTTGATATCGCTGAAATCCGCATAAGAAACCTTGTTGCCGATAAAAGCGGATAAGATCCTCTGTGAATTGACCAGAGCGATCCTGTCGATCTCATCATAGATCTCTTTGAGATCATGTTCGGATTCTTTTGCGATTTCCAGCAGTTTTTTATCTATCTGATCCATCAGCATAATGTTACCTCATATATCCATATTATATATCAACATTCCTTTCGTGTATCGGATAGACATGGCTTAAGCATATGAAAGGTAAAGAACAGTATTTTATTGTATGATAAGGTTACCTGACAGGAGTGAATCATGAAAACATTATGGAGATTAAGTAAAGAAGCCATCCGTTACCGGAGCCTGTATCTTCTGGCGATTTTCGCGACGCTTTCATTGACCGTAGTCAACCTGACAGCGCCGAAAGTATTATCTTCTATGACCGGAATCGTCAGGACCGGCGTGACAGCCGAAGGACTTGTGCAAATCAGGAAACTGACACTGATTCTGATTGCGCTATATCTATTACGGATCGTTTTCCGTTTCATGAGCAGCTTCCTGTCCCATAAAGCCGCGTGGTATCTGGTTGGAGATCTTCGCACAAAGGTCTACGACAAGATGGTTCACATGCATCTGGCTTTCTTCCATGACAAACAGACGGGCGATCTGATGAGCAGGGTCGTCAATGATACCAGAGATTTTGAATTGCTGTATGCGCACATGATTCCGGAAACCATCACGAATTTTGTGACCTTTACCGGTGTGCTGATTATCCTGCTGACGATTAATCCGAAGCTGGCTTTAATTACCTGCGCGCCGATCCCTTTGATTTTGATTTCGGGACTGGTCTTCGCAAAAAAGGTGCGGTCGTTCTTCCGTATTTCCCAGCAGAAGATGGGTGAACTCAATGGCAAGCTACAGGATAATCTTTCCGGAACGCATGAGATACAGGCATTTGGCCGGGAGGATTATGAAACAGGTCGCATCAACGAGAAGAACTTCGAGCACATCAAAGCAATGCTTCAGGCTTTGAAAGTCAGTGCGGTATTCCATCCATCCGTAGAGTTCATATCATCTATCGGTACGATTCTTGTGGTAGCATTCGGTGGATATCTTGCCTACAGCGAAGGATTGCAGGTCGAGGATATCGTCGCTTTCCTGCTGTATCTGAGTCTGTTCTATCAGCCGATCACCGGATTGGCGAATCTGCTTGAAAATATGCAGCAGAGCCTGGCGGGAGCGGAACGGGTCATGACAATCCTGGACGCGCCGAATCAGATCGAAGACAAAGAAGATGCCATCGAACTGCATGACGTCAAAGGAGAGATCGTCTTCGATCATGTGAGTTTTTCCTATATCGATGGGATCCCTGTACTGAATGATGTTTCCTTTACCTGCAAGCCGGGAGAGATGCTGGCGCTGGTAGGACCGACCGGCGTAGGAAAGACCACGATCACGGAACTGCTATCGCGTTTCTATGAACCGCAGTCAGGAAGGATCCTGATCGATGGACAGGATATCCGGGATGTCAGGATCTCGAACTTAAGACAGAACATTTCCACCGTTCTGCAGGATACGTTCCTGTTCAATGGAACGATTGCCGAAAATATCAGCTATGCCAGACCGGAAGCGACGCTGGAAGAGATCAAGGAAGCTGCCAAGGCAGCCAATATCGACAAGGAAATCGAAGCGATGCCGGATGGTTATGATACGGTGACCGGAGAGAGGGGTGTCAAACTGTCCGGAGGCCAGAAGCAGCGCATCGCGATTGCCAGGGCGATCTTGCGTCGTTCGCCGATCATCGTGCTGGATGAAGCGACAGCGGCTGTCGATGTGGAAACGGAGAAACAGATCCGGGAAGCCATCAACAGCCTGACAGGAAAACGGACCATTATTGCGATTGCCCATCGTTTGAGTACGATACGCTCAGCGGAACAGATCCTGGTGATCGAAGATGGAAAGGTCGTTGAAAAAGGCACACATGAAGAACTGCTGCGTCAGGGCGGACAGTATGCGCGGATGAACAGCATACAGAAGGAGAATGAATAGAGGGGACTGGCTTGTCCCTTTTCTTATGGAAAAAAGGTATAATGATATCGGTAGATTTTGTGAGGTATGATCTATGGATGAAAAGAAAGAATTCAATGAAGAAGAATTTTTAGCGAAGGTAGAAAAAGCCGCCAGCAAAGGCGCTTCCAAAGGAGGCGTTAAGAATATACTGTTATCCGTATTGCCGACATTGATCGTGATCGGATTATTGGCATATCTGATCATTCCGAAAATCGAAGCATTGCATAATGGCTTGAAGAGTTTCTTTAAGTTCGATGAACCTTTGGCGGATCATGATCAGACGATCGAGAATCATGGCATCTTCGGTTATACCGCTGCGGATTTCGAGGAAGCGATTCTTGGAGACAGCGAAAAGCTGCAGAAGCTGGAAGTCTATTCCCAGGAAATCTCGGATGTTGCGGAAATTTCGGATACAGGCTTGTTTAACTGGGCGGTCTTCACCAAATGCCAACTGATCACCTACAATGGCAAGGTCGTCTATACTGTGGATCTGGGACAGCTGAAAACGACGAATATCCATTTCGATGAAGAAAACAAAACCATCGTTTTGAGCATTCCGCATGCGGTGCAGGAAGAGATCAATATTCCGGAAGATCAGATCCAGTTCGGCGATACCAGCAAGGGTCTTCTGGCCTTTGGCGATATCAAGATGACCGTGGAACAGGCTACCAAGGTACAGGCGGAAGCCAGAGAAAAGATGCAGCAGAAACTGGATGAACAGAAGGTACAGGAGACGGCGGATCGTTTTGCGAAGCTTGCGGTCTGGGAACTGTATTCTCCGATCATCAAAGGTGTTGCCAAGGATTATTCTTTAGAAGTCGTTTTTAAGTAAGAACTTCATCATGAGATGAAGTTTTCTTTCTAAGATGGAAAACATAAAAACAGCGACAAGAAAACATCTTGCTGAAGTAGCGAAACAGATGGCACTGGTTCCGTTTCATGGAGCGATCGATGGATCAGAATCGAATCTGGAGCCGATCGTGCGATCCTTTCCGACATGGAACCTCAACGAAGCAGACGGTTTATGGTGTGCAGCGTTTGTCTATTACTGCTGTAAGGAAGCGGGATTTGTGATTCCGATCCGTCTGGACGAATGCAGGGCCTGTCATATGGCAGGCTGTATTGCGTGGGAAGAACTAGCGATCAGCGATCCGCGGATCGGATATCATAAGGGCTCAGAAGACTTTATTCCGGAGGCGGGAGACATCGTCATCTATGACCGGGTTTTCGAAAACCGGGAACACGATCACATGGGAATCGTCCTGGAGAAACGGGAACATACGATCCTTGCATCTGAAGGCAATATCGATAATCGATCAGGTATCATCGAACGGGAAATGGACGATCATATCCGGGCTTATATCCGGATCCCGGATGGATACCAATACAAAGACGAAAAAAAGCATAGGATCAGGACTGCCATCCTGTCGGATGAAAAGCGGATATATGAACTGTACCGGGAAATGCTACGGGCAGTGCATCCTGCAGAGAAGACAGAAGGATTTGTAAAAATCGATCTGGAACGGTTCCGGAATGATAGTGAAAACCGGATCTATGTTGCCGAAGAAGATGATGAAATAGTGGCATTCCTGTCAGTCGAAGTTCATCACGAACAAAACGATTATATCTATCTCGATGATTTTTCAGTGACCGAGGCATACAGAAACAAAGGAATCGGTACACAGCTGATCCGCTGTGCAGAAGCATATGCAATAGAGATATGCATTCCCGCAGTGCTGCTGCATGTAGAAAAAACGAATGAATCAGCCATCAGCTTCTATGAAAGACTGGGATATGCGATCTATCGGGATGACGGGAATCGGTTTCTGATGAAAAAAGACATCTTGTGATACATATAGATAGGAGAACTTATGGAAATACTGAAAAAGGCAGATTATGAAAAAGCGATTGCGGAATCACGGGATCAGAGAATGAACTGGTGGCGTGAAGCAAGATTCGGAATGTTTGTGCATCTCGGTTTATATTCCGTTATCGGCAGACATGAATGGGTCATGTCGATGGAAGGAATCGATAAGGAAGACTATGAGAAGTATGCCGATCAGTTTCTGCCGAAAGAGGGTTGCTGCAAGGAGTGGGCAAGACTGGCGAAGCAGGCAGGGATGAAGTATATGGTCCTTACTACTCGTCACCATGAGGGTTTTTCCTTATGGGATTCCAAAGTCAATCCGTTCAATTCCGTCAATTACGGATGCCACAGGGATATCGTCAAAGAATTCGTTGAAGCCTGCCGGGAAGAAGGACTCAAGATCGGTTTCTACAGTTCCATCATGGACTGGCGTCATCCGGATGGGGAAGCATGTGCCTACGACAATGATGCGAGAAGAAGATTCCTTGATTATATCGAAGCGTTGAATACGGAACTGTTAAGCAATTACGGGAAGATCGATATCCTGTGGTATGATGTCGCTCAGCCGATGGAATCCTGGGAAGCCTGGGATTCTTTGGCACGCAACCAGCGTTTAAGGGCACTGCAGCCTGATATCATCATCAACGACCGTTCCAGGCTGCCTGAAGATTTCGGCACGCCGGAAGGCAAAATAAGAGTCCTGGATCGCGACTGGGAAGCTTGTATGACATTCAACGATATCGCCTGGGGTTATCTGGATGAGAAACAGGCTCTGCCTTATGCGTATACCGCACAGAGGATACTGAGAATGCTGAATACCTGCGCATGCAATGGCGGAAATTTATTATTGAACATCGGTCCGAAAGCGGATGGTTCGATCCCGCAGGACGCGATCAAGCCATTAACAGAACTGGGGAAATGGTTATCAGTCAATGGCGAAGCGGTCTATGGCAAGCTTCATCCGAATCTCTTATCCGGTTCCTGGTATCGGGGAGGAAACGGTATCACCGGTATCACTTATGGAAAGGATCTGATGTCCGTCTATCTCTGGAACTGGATCTCTCCGCCGGATGGCATGATGTATTTTTCAGGCGTGTTTTCTGAACCTCTCCGTGTCACAAAACTGTCGACCGGCGAGGATGTGGAATTCGAATATATGGAAGATCATCGCATCCTGCTGAAAGGCCTGCATCTGGAAGAAAATGAATTCGTTCCGGTATACAAGATCGAATTCAAGGAACAGCTGGTGTACAAACCGTTCCACAAGTATCCTCAGATCTGGTACTAGACAAGAAGCCTTCCAGGCTTCTCTTTCGTTTCATCGACTCTACGATAAATAGGGTGACTTTCAGAAGGGTTTATCCTATCTTGGAGTCAGGAGGTAAGCATATGGATGCAGAAAAAACAGGCAAGCTGATCAGTGCCTTGCGTAAAGAAAAAAACATGACCCAGCAGCAGCTGGCAGATAAACTCTATGTCTCGGATAAAGCCGTTTCCCGCTGGGAGACGGGAAGAGGATTTCCGGAGATCACGGTCCTCGAAGATATCGCAAATCTTCTGGATGTGAGTGTCGCGGAAATCATCAAAGGAGAACGGATCGAAGGAACGATTACGACCAATGAGATGGAATCCATCACGGATGACAGTATCAGCATTTCTAAGAAATATGTCGAACAGAAAAGAAGAAGCCATATCCTAATAGGTTTTCTGGCGGGAGTGATCCTTCTGATCATCGCGATCACGCATCTGAACAGCCCGATCTATTTCAATGATCCTGAGAAGATCATAGAGATTCGGAAAATGGATGATCAGACGATCGTCGCCATAATGGATGAACAGGTCGCCGGATATGAGATAGCAGAGAGTATATTTGAGGAATCGGATAGCCGATACAGTTTCATCAGCTGCTATACGACCAGGATGTATGAATGGTTTGGAAAAAAAGAAAAGAAACTGGCGATGCTGGATGGAGAAGCTGACTTTATCTATTATTACCCATGTGAAGACAGCGATAAGCTGATCTGGTCCGATGGCAAAAATCCGTTCGATGCCGTAGTGACCCTGCCCAGGCTTGTGTATAATTACTGGATCTTGCTGGCAGGTCTGTGCAGTCTGATAGGGATCATTGCGTATTTCATATTCAGAAAGAGGTTTTTTGCCCGGTTCCTGCTGAAGATCACGTTTATCCCGGTCTCGCTGCTGATATCGATGCTGCTGATCCTTTCCGGACATTTCGGCGAGATCTACAATGCAGCATATTATTTCAGCGGAATCTTCTTATTGAGTATCGTGATCTATGTCTTTCTGATGATGCTTTTCAAACAAAGAAAGAAACAGAAGAACAAAAGCTGACGCCAATCCTGGAAACACATGAAAAAAGAGCCGTATGGCTCTTTTTCATCAATCTGGTGGAGAATAACGGATTCGAACCGATGACCCCCTGCTTGCAAAGCAGGTGCTCTCCCAGCTGAGCTAATTCCCCGATGGTGGGCCTGATAAGACTTGAACTTGCGACCTCGCCCTTATCAGGGGCGCGCTCTAACCACCTGAGCTACAGGCCCATCTGCACCACAGGATGCTATATTATTCTACTTCAAACAGTAAAGCATTGTCAACAAAACAGCTGCTTTAATTGTAAAAAGATGAGGGATGAGGTATATTTAATTATACCGGTATGAAAAAACTTTACGGATTGATCGCTGTCGTGTTACTGGCTGTCGCATTGTGCGGTTTCAGCTATTTTGATGATGAAAGCGATGATTTCCAATTCAATCTAGAAGCTTTGTATGATTACCAGAAAACGCATGAATGCGAAGAACTGAATGTCTGCTCCGGCAATACCGCAAAGACATACATGGATTATCACATGACGACAGTCGTCAGTTCTTTGCAGTATCAGTTCATTCATAATAAACTGACCGTCGATAAGAAGACCGGCTTCTTATATGATGACGAAGGATTCATCGCAGTCGCATTGGGATCTTATTACGGGGTCATCGGAGACCGTTATTATTTCACGCTGGAGAGCGGGATCGTATTGCCTCTGGTGAAGGCCGAAGAGAAAGCGGATGAGGATACGGACTGGAGCGGATGCTACCACACTTCCGATGGCAGCGTCATTGAATTCGTGATCGATTCCGATTATGCCAAAGGCTATTTCAGTTCCCCAAGCAACGGTCTGGTCCTGGATGGAAACTACAACAACTATTCTTTATTCTCCGGCAGTTTCATCAAAGTCGAAAAAGTCCTGGATGAGAAACTGGTCAAGCCTGTCACCTATCGGTTCGATGATACTGTTCCATACGGTATCGATATTTACAATTATGCCTCCGGCTATTGATAAGCAGCACCTATGTATCAAATCAGAAAAACTACAATCGAAGATCTGGACGAATTAAGACGCATCTTTCGTATTGCCCGCGAACAGATGAAATCCGATGGGAATCCCGATCAGTGGAAAGATGACCGGCCGGATGAGGAACTGATTTTGAAGGATATCAGAAAAGGCAATTCCTATGTCGTGGAAAATAATGAAAAGATCATTGGGACATTTGCTTTCATCATCGGGATCGATCCGACATATATCGAAATCGATGGAAGCTGGCTGAATGATAAGGAATACGGAACGATACATCGGATCGCCTCGGACGGAACAGCCAAAGGACTGTTCCAAACGGTACTGGACTATGTCCGTGGTTTCGGCGTGGACATCCGGATCGATACGCATGAGAAAAACACGAGGATGCTGCATCTGCTAGAGAAATATGGGTTTGTACGATGCGGGATCATCATTACCGATGACGGTACAGAAAGAATCGCTTTTCAGAAAATAGTATAATAGAAACATGGAAAAGGTATTGGCGATCGTCGGACCTACCGCGGTTGGCAAAACAGGTTTCGGGATCGAACTGGCTCGCAGATATGATGGCGAGATCATTTCCGGTGATTCGATACAGATCTACAGGGGTCTCGATATCGGAAGCGCCAAGCCTACAAAAGATGAACTGTCGCAGGCTGTGCATCATCTGATCGATATCAAAGGTCCCAGGGACCGTTACAGTGTTAAACAGTTCCAGGATCTTGCCCGGCAATACATCCAAGAGATCAGCGAGAAAGGGAAACTTCCCATCATCGTGGGCGGAACAGGTTTATACATCAAAGCTGCATTGTATGACTATGTCTTTTTTGATGAAGAGGAAGAAGATAACCAGTATGAAGGTTACACGAATCAGGAACTTTATGATCTCCTGCAGGAAAAAGATCCTGCCGCTTTAGAGAAGATCCATATCAATAACCGCAAACGGCTGATCCGTGCTTTGAACATCTATGAGAAACATCAGAAAGGGATCTCGGAAATCAAAGCGGAACAGGAACACAAGCCGATCTATGACTGTCTGGTGATCGGACTGACTTGCGAACGCCAGGAACTGTACCGCCGTATCGATGAGAGAGTGGATAAAATGATACAGGATGGTCTGTTTCAGGAGATACAGGGTCTGCTGGATCAGGGCGTCACATTCGAGGATCAAAGCATGCAGGCGATTGGTTATAAGGAATACAAGGCGTATTCCGAAGGAAACAGGACTTTAGAGGAATGCATCGATGAGATCAAGAAAGATTCACGCAATTTCGCAAAAAGGCAATACACATTCTTCAAGAACCAGATGGATATGCAATGGTTCGAAGAGAAAGAATGCGCAATGGAAATGATAGATGAATGGCTATATGGGGGAATAGAAAAATGAAATTCAAGGACTTCAAGTATGAACATCTTGATTTTGAAGAACTGAAGAACGAATATGAACGAAGGCTGGCGGAACTGAAAGCCTGCACGGATGCGGATAGCTTCATGAAAGTCTTTCATGAACTCAATACATTCCGCGGCCATATCATAACGATGGAAGAATTGTGCTACATCCGTCACAGCATCGATACTTCGGATCAGTTCTATGACAAAGAAAGAAACTACTGGGATGAAACCGGACCGCTGCTTCAGAAATACGAAGTAGAGCTGTCTAAAACCGTGCTGGACTGTCCGTTCCGGGAGGAACTGGAGATTCCGCGTCCTTATTTTCTGATTGCAGAGAATCATTTGAAATCGTTCTCTGAAGAGATCGTCGAAGATCTGCAGGAAGAAAACAAGCTGGCTAGCGAATATGGCAAGTTGAAAGCTTCCGCCAAGATCGAGTTTGATGGCGAGACATATAATCTTGCTTCCATTTCTCCGAAAATGATGGACGATGACCGCGAACTGCGTAAACGGGCAACCGAAGCATATGTGAATTTCTTCGTGGAAAACGAAAGCCGTTTCGATGAGATCTACGACAAGCTGGTCAAGGTAAGAGACCGGATCGCAAAGAAGCTTGGCTATGAGAATTTCATTCCTTTGGGATATCTGAGAATGGACCGTCTGGATTATGATGCGAAAATGGTTGAAAACTACCGCAGTCAGGTCATCAGGGATATCGTTCCATTGACCGTAGAATTACGTGAACGGCAGGCACGCCGCATCGGCGTCGATCGGCTGCAGTGCTACGATACCGCATATAATTTCAAGACAGGCAATCCGAAGCCTCATGGAACACTGGATGAACTGGTCGAAGCCGCTTTGAAGATGTATACCGAGATGTCCGAAGAGACAGGCGCATTCTTCAGGATGATGGTCGATCAGGAACTCTTCGATCTGCCTACCCGGCCGAACAAAGAGATGGGAGGCTATTGCACAGGCATCTATGATTACCGTGTTCCTTTCATTTTCGCGAACTCCAATGGCACCGCAGGCGATGTTGATACGTTGACGCATGAAGCAGGTCATGCCTTCCAGGCGTATTCCACTCTGAAACATGTCGAGATCCCGGATATGTGTTTCCCGACGATGGAGTCTGCAGAAATCGATTCGATGTCGATGGAATTCTTTGCGCATCCCTGGTCGGAACTGTTCTTCAAGGAAGATGCGGAGAAATACCGTTTCTTCCATATTGCGGATTCCGTTTCTTTCCTGCCTTATGGCTGTCTGGTCGATCATTTCCAGCATGAAGTCTATGCCCATCCGGAAATGATTCCGGAAGAACGGAAAGCGACCTGGAGAAAGCTGGAAAAGATCTATAAGCCGGATATTTCTTACGAAGGATTCGATCTTCTGGAACGCGGCGGTTACTTCTACCGCCAGGGGCACATTTTCGAATCTCCGTTCTACTACATCGATTACACCCTGGCACAAGTATGTGCCTTGCAGTTCTTCGTCAGGATGTTGAACAGGGATGAGAATGCCTGGAAAGATTATGTCCATATCTGTGAACTGGGAGGCACCAAAACATTCACCGAGATCGTCAGAGAAGCGAATCTGAAGGTTCCGTTCGAAGACGGATGCCTGATTGAAGTCGCTTCGAAGATGAAAGAAGAACTGGATAAGATCGATGATATGAAACTGTAGGTTTATGATGGATAGAAACAGAGCGGCATGCAGGATCGGTTTATTATCGCTGTGTCATATGGGCATTGATTTTCTATGTGCCTTTTCACTGTATCGCTGTTTCAAAGAAAGATACGAAGCTTTCCTGTTATACAATTTCTGTGCCTTTGCGTTGCAGATGCCATTCGGCATCCTTCTTGATCTCTGGTCCGATCAGAAAAAGAAATCTTTTCTTCCCGGTTTCGTTTTTACGGTCACAGGCATCGCGTTGACGATACTCGGTTCGTTCTGTTCGCATGTGATCCTTGGCATTGGGAATGCCTTCTTTCATGTAGGAGGAGGCGTGATCACGATCCATGAGGACGATGACAGTGATCTGAATGGAAGGGGATTAGGCACTTTTGTCGCGCCTGGCGCGATCGGTCTGATCCTGGGTATCCTGTATCACGGCTCTGCTTTGTTTGAAACCATACGTCTGATCGTATCGGTCATGCTTGTGATGCTTGGAATCATCCTGGGAATCAATCGGACGGAAAACGAATATCATGAGCAGCAAACCATCGCGTTTGACAGAGATCTTTCGTATCTGGCAGCGCTATGCTTTGCTGTGGTAGTCATCCGTTCCGTGACGGGTCTGGCCATGTCGTTTTCCTGGAAGAATGGCGCTTTTCTGACGATCGTCGCAACGATCGCTTTGGCATCGGGAAAGACGGAAGGGGGTTTTCTTTCTGCGAGATTCGGGATGAAGAAAACGATCCTCTTCAGTCTGCTGGCGGCAGCGATCGCATATGTTTTCGGAAATGAATCGATTGCCGGATTGCTGGCGCTGTTTGCCTTCAATATGACCATGCCTCTGACATTATATCTGCTTGTGCAGAAGATGAAAAGAATGCCGGGAATGGCTTTCGGTATCCTGACTTTCGGTCTGTTTATCGGCTATCTTCCGGTGCATTATGGATATCTGAAAAACATCTCTCCGTTCCCATTCGGTACGATCGCTTCTCTTGTTTCGCTGGTTCTGCTTTGGATCGCTTCCGATATTTCAGAAGGGAAGGACAGATGAACGGACTGACGGTATATCTGAAACCATTGCTGCTGACGATTCTTTTCGAGATGATCGCGGCATATATTCTGGGCTTGCGTACAAAGAAAGAACTGCTTCTCACCGTTCTTGTAAATATCATCACAAATCCGCTTCTTGTCTATTTTTCACTGATTCTGATGTATCATTTAGGTATAAAGACAGGTACGATCCTGACCTATGTCCTGCTGGAACCGCTGGTCATCTATGCCGAATACCTGATCTACAAAAACTGTTTATCCGACAGGAACTGCCTGTTCCTGTCTGTGATATTGAATCTTGTTTCGATTCTGGGAGGTTTGTTATGTCAAAAAATATTCTGAATGTTTTATCGCTGGTTGTCACACTCTTTCTTGGCCTGACGCGTATCGTGTGCGCCGATATCGCACCGGATCCGATCAGCAGGACGGTTTCTTATCTGCCGATCGTTCTGATCGTAGCAGTCGTCATCATTGCGTTGCTTCTGATCAAGAAATTCTTCAAGAAATAGTTTCGAACTGAAAAAGAAAAGCGCATCCTTCTGACAATGTGATTCGTCATTCTTTGATGCGCATTCCTGAACAAAACAAACAAAAATGTGTGACCTTTACGGGTCACACATTTAATAATACTTCGTCATCGAGATATTTCCTGGTCTTTTCTTTGAAGATGCGGATCAGGTCAACGGCCTCGAGTTTTTCTCTATCTTTTCCAGAGACATCATAAACGATCTCTCCTTCATTCAACATGATGGTCCGGTTTCCCGTATGCAGCGCCTGATCGAGATCGTGAGTGATCATCAGACAGGTGATGTTGTTGTCCTGGATGATCTGATCGGTCAGCTGCGTGACTTTTTCTGCGCTTTGCGGATCCAAAGCAGCTGTATGTTCATCGAGCAGCAGAAGCTTCGGAGGATGGATGGTTGCCATGACCAGGGCCAGAGCCTGTCTTTGTCCTCCGGATAAGGTACCGACGCGCTGATTCATGCGTTCTTCCAATCCGATGTCCAGTTCTTTCAGTTTCTGTTTCAGATATTCTTTGTCATTACTGTTTGGCATAGACAGCCATCCGCCTGTTTTGGCAGCCAGAACCAGATTCTCGTAGACCGTCAGTCCCGGAGCCGTTCCCATGGAAGGATCCTGGAAGAGTCTGCCGATCTCATGGGCACGGTTATGTTCCGATTCGAAGGTCACATCTTTGCCATCAAGAAGGACGATCCCTTCATCCGGAAGTATCCTTCCTCCAATCAGATTAAAAAGAGTCGTTTTTCCGGAACCATTTGCGCCAACGATAGTGATATAGTCTCCCTGATCGACGTGGAAACTGAAATCATGGTACAGGATCTTTTCATTGATCGTACCCGGATCATATGTCTTAGAAATATGCATCAGATCAAGCATGCTGGCTCCTTTTTCTCCTGGATAAGAGATAACGTTCTTTCATGTAAGGCAAAGAAATGGCGATTAGAACGATGATGGCCGATACCAGCTTCAGCATATATGCGGGCATATTCAGACGCAGGGCAGCTGTGTAGATCGTCCGGAAGATGATTGCGCCAAGGATCGCCAGGATCGTATCGATCGTGACAGAAGTATTTCTGGATAGGATCCTCCCGATCAGCAGGGATGCCAGACAGATGGTCAGGATGCCGGAACCGATATCGATGTTGACGGACTTCTGTGCCTGAGCCAGAAGACATCCGGATAAAGCGGTAATGGAAGAAGAAATGGCCAGACCGATGATCGTCGTAAAGGCAGGATCGATCGAAGAGGATTCTACCATGACCGGATTGTTTCCGGTGGCGCGGATGGCAAGACCCAAACGTGTCTTGAGAAACAGATTCAGCAATACACAGATCAGGATCACAAAGAAGAGACTGATCAGCAGGATATGATAGTTCTGCAGGAAAGTATCCTGAAAAAGATCTTTCAGCATGGTAAAGACGGTTACGGTCTTATTCATGTTCAAAAGGGAACTCTTGCCCATGATCGCGATATTGATGGAAAAAGAAGCGGTGTTGACGATGATTCCCGACAAGAGGGAATCGACACCCATCTTGGTCTGAAGCAGGGCAGTGATCAGGCCCGTCAGCATGCCTGCCGCCATCGCAGCAAGGATCGACAGGAAAGGATGCCCGCACAAAGCGACGACAGCTCCGACACAGGCACCGATCGTAAACACGCCATCCGTCGACAGGTCGCAGATATTCAGCATGCTGTAGCTCAGGAAAAGAGCCAGCACAGTCAGCGAGCTGATGAGACCTAATTCAAGCGCAGTCCGTATCAGCATCCTATTCTCCGAAATATTCTGCCGTCTGAATCGGCTGGACTTTGCTGCAAAGCGGAGCGAACAGCGCTTCGACTTCAGAATAATCCAATCCGACCAGTTCGCAGATTTCCGTATTGACCGTAGCGATACCGTTATCAAATGTCTTTACCGGCATTTCCGCAGGAGATTTGCCCGATACGAGGATCTCGAAGGCCATTTCCGCAGTCTCTTTTCCTAGATTGGCATAATCGACGCCATAGCCAAGGAACGCGCCATTCAAAGCGAACGAATCCGCTCCGGCAAAATGTAACACTTTGGCATTGGCCAGATCTTCATAGATCGACAGTTCCGCAGTCATGACCGTGTTATCGCTTGGCGTAAAGACAGCGCTGACGCCTTCATTGATCAGAGAACCGACTGCCAGTCTTATTTCATCCACATTCGTTCCGGTCTTCTCATGGATCGTAACGCCTTTCTTGTTCAGAAATTCTTTCGCCTGTCTGATTGCGGTCGTCGAAGCATCCTGGGATACATCATATAAAAGACCGACATCGGTGATTTCCGGATCCAGCACGAACATCAGATCCAGTACTGCATTGGTATCCAGATAATCGGAAGTGCCCGTGATGTTGGCTCCCGGCTTTTCCAGGCTTTCGACCAGACCGACTGCCAGAGGATCGCTCACTGCTGCAAAGACGACAGGGATCGGATTGTCTTCCGTCTGGCCCTGCATATTCAAGGCCACAGGAGTAGCGACGCCGATCATCAGATCGACCTCATCCGCGATGAAATTGCTGACGATCTGCGACAGCACATTCGCATCGGCATTCGCATTGTCTTCGTTGATTTTGATCGTGACTCCGTTCTTCTCTGATAATTCGTTCAGCCGTTCCTTGATGCTGTCGACGATCTGATTCAAAGAAGCATCATCCACATAGTTGCAGATACCGATGGTGTAAATGTTAGACTCATCAGCCGTTTCATTTCCTGAACAGGCCGTAAGACTCAACACCATAAGCAGACAGATAAGCATAGATAACAGTTTCTTCATGTTTCACCCTTTCCTGGGAACAAAAAATCCTGTCCCCATATTTGCTGGGACAGGACTATAATTCCTGCGGTGCCACCCGGCTTGGTATCGATGATACCCACTCATGCATACCGACATATGCCGACTTGTTTTACGCTCGTCACAGCGTCTCGCATACTCCGTTTCCGTTTCAGCTCGCCCTCAGAAGTCCATTCGATCCCGCTTTTCTGCCGCTTTTCCACCCTCCGCAGCTCTCTTAATGAACCTTTACAGGATCTACTTACCCTTCGTCACAGGTTTAATTTATTCTACTTTGAAAAACGATACGTTGTCAATGTCTGCGATCCTGACGGAAGATTCGTTTTTCTGAAAGAACTTTAGTAAAATGATTATGTAGAAAGAAGTGAAACCATGAATAAGATTACCATTACCAATTTACATAAAGATCTTCAGTATCCCGATGGCACGGCCCTGAAGGACATCCTAAAAGATGTACAGAACGAACTTCCTTATCCGGTCTATCTGGCGAAGCTGGATAACGCCTACCGTGCTCTGACGCATGAGATCAGTCACGACAGTACGGTAGAATTCCTGGATCTGCGCAACCAGGAGGCCTGGCTGGTCTATCAGAACAGTCTGATTCTTATCTTCATCAAAGCGGTCCATGATCTGTTTGGAAAGAAGGTCCTGGTCACTGTCAACAACTCTTTGAATAAGGGTCTGTATATCACACTGACCCACAAAGTCGATGACGATGATGTCGCTGCCCTGATCAAGAGAATGCGGGAGATCATCGATCTGGATCTGCCAATCATCAAGGAACATTTCTCCAAGGATGCGGCGATCCTGCTGGCGAAGAGACTGAAACTGGAAGAAGCGGGAAAGCTCCTGGACAGCGTCATGAATATCAGCGATGTCGAGATCTATTCTCTGGCGGATGAGATACAGATCTTCTACAATTATCTGGTTCCTTCGACTTCCTATGTGCAGCTCTTCGATGTCTGCCGCTACAAGAATGGTCTGATCCTGAAATATCCGCATCCGGGGGATCCGAATGTCCTGCCGGAGGAGGAGAAACAGGAACTGCTGTACAACGCTTTTTCGGAAGCAACCAAATGGGGACAGCTGATGAACGTCAATTTCGTCAGCGACCTCAATGAGAGAATCCTTTATGACAACGTCGATGAGATGGTCCTGATGCAGGAAGCCTTGCATGAAAAGCGTATCGCCGAGATCGCTGATATGATCAAGGAACGGCAGTCCCGTCTGGTACTGATCTGCGGACCGAGCAGTTCCGGAAAGACGACGTTTGCGAAACGTCTGTGCATCCAACTGGCGGTCAATGGCATCCGTACCTTATATATGGGAACCGATGATTATTATAAAGAACTGGATGAACGCGTCTATGATGAGAACGGACAGCCGGATCTTGAAAGCATCAATGCGATCGATACCGTGTTATTCCGGAACAATATCCGCGATCTTCTTGACGGAAAGACCGTAGATCTTCCGAAATATGACTTCAACGAAGGCAAGAAAGTCTATGGCGAACGGATGACTTCGTTAGAGAAAGACCAGATCCTGGTCATCGAAGGCATCCATGCGATGAACGACCAGATGAGCGAAAACATTCCGGATTCCGACAAGTTCAAGATCTACATCTCTCCGTTCACGCCGATTTCCATCGACCATCACAACCGTATTTCTACGACCGATGCGCGTATGCTGCGGCGTCTGGTACGCGACTATAAATTCCGTAACGCTCCGGCCCAGAGAACGATACAGATGTGGCCAAGCGTACGAAGCAGCGAAGACAAGAACATCTTCCCATACAACGACAAGGCGGATGTCTTCTTCAATTCCAACTGCATTTATGAATTATCCGTACTAAAAAAATACGCCGAGCCATTGCTGAAGCGTATCAAACGAGATGAACCGGAATATGGGGAAGCGCAAAGAATGCTGAACTTCCTGAAATATTTCGATGTGATCTATGACGATGACATCGTTCCGAACAACTCCATCTTAAGAGAATTCATCGGAGGTTCCGTGATCGTAAAATAGCTGCTAGGCAGCTATTTTCTTTATGATATTGAATGTTTCATCCGAAATGACATGTTCGATCTTGCAGGCATCGTCTTCGGCGGTCTTTTCAGATACGCCCAGACCGATGAAATAATCGGTCAGGATCTTATGCCTTTCATAGATCTTGGAAGCGATCTTAAGGCCTTTTTCCGTCAGCTCGATATAGCCATTCTCATCGATATTGATATAGTCTTCATTCTTCAGGTTTTTCATAGCCCGGGAAATGGAAGGCTTGGAATAATTCATCTGTTTACAGATGTCGATGGAACGGACATTTTCTATTTTCTTGGATAAAACCAGGATGGTTTCCAGATACATTTCAGCAGATTCTTGAATGGTCATAACACTTACCTCAACAACATTATAATTATTCTATCTCATGATTGACAAGTTAGCAATAACTAACTACAATGGTAGTAGTTAGTAATGGCTAACTGAAGGAGGTTCTGTCTATGATACCACTAACGTATGCCGATCCCGGTGAGAAGAATGTGATCTTGAAGATCAGCGGTAAGCCGGAGATCAAGAAACATCTTGAGGATATGGGTTTTGTGACCGGAGCGTTGATTACGGTCGTTTCTGCCGTGAATGGGAATCTGATCGTCAATGTGAAGGATACGAAAGTGGCTCTGGACAAAGAACTTGCCAACAGGATCATGATTTAAGGAGGATGATGAATGAAAACATTAAGAGACGTTGCGATCGGTGAAAGCTGCGTCGTGAAAAAGCTTCATGGCGAAGGCGCAGTCAAACGCCGCATCATGGATATGGGTGTGACAAAGAATACGGAAATCTATGTACGTAAAGTCGCTCCGTTAGGCGACCCGATCGAGGTGACCGTAAGAGGCTATGAACTGTCGATCCGTAAGGCGGATGCCGAAATGGTCGAAGTGAAGGAGGAAGAGGCATGAGTATCAGAATCGCTTTGGCAGGTAACCCGAACAGCGGCAAGACGACCCTGTTCAATGCGCTGACCGGTTCCAATCAGTTTGTCGGAAACTGGCCGGGTGTTACCGTTGAAAAGAAGGAAGGCAAACTGAAAGGCTATGATGATGTCATCATCACCGACCTTCCGGGTATCTACTCGTTATCTCCATATACACTGGAAGAAGTGGTTGCCAGAGAGTATCTGATTACTGAACGGCCGGATGCGATCCTGAATATCGTGGATGGCACGAACCTGGAGAGAAACCTCTATCTGACCACACAGCTGACCGAACTGGGCATTCCGGTTGTCGTTGCGATCAATATGATCGACCTGATCGAAAAGAACGGAGACAGGATCGATCTGAATGTCTTATCCAAAGAGATGGGCGTGTCATTCGTATCGATTTCCGCATTGAAGGGAACCAATATCGATAAGGCAGCAGCCGCTGCGGTAGAAGCAGCCAAGAATGGCAAGACCATTCCGATGCATACGTTCAGTGGAATCGTCGAACACGCTCTGGCGCATATCGAAGAAGCCTGCGTGCATGATCTGCCGGAGGAGCAGCAGCGCTGGTATGCGGTCAAACTCTTCGAACGGGATCCGAAAGTCCATGAATCCCTGAAACTGAAGAAAGAGACCCTGGATCATATCGAGAACGATATCCAGGCAGTTGAAACGGAACTGGATGACGATGCTGAAAGCATCATCACGAATGAAAGATACATCTATATCGGTAATCTCTTAAAGGGCATCTATCACAAGAAGAACAGAGGCAACATGTCTGCTTCTGACAGGATCGATAAGATCGTAACAAACAGAATCCTGGGTCTGCCGATCTTCGCGCTCGTCATGTTTGGCGTATACTGGCTGGCTATGGGCCCGTTTGGATCGTTCCTGACGGATTGGACGAACGACGTATTTGCCGGTGAATTTATGGAAGGCGGAGCAGCGGCTCTGCTGGAAGGCTGGGGCGTAGCTCCTTGGCTGGTATCGCTGGTCGCCGATGGAATCGTTCACGGTGTCGGTGCCGTACTGGGCTTCGTGCCGCAGATGATCGTTCTTTTCCTGATGCTGTGCATCCTGGAAGATGTCGGATACATGGCCCGTGTCGCCTTCGTCATGGACCGTATCTTTAGAAAGTTTGGTCTTTCCGGTAAATCCTTCATCCCGATGCTGATCGGTTCAGGCTGCGGTGTTCCGGGAGTTATGGCTACCAGAACGATTGAAAACGAACGTGACCGCCGTATGACGATCATGACGACCTGTTTCATCCCTTGCGGAGCGAAACTGCCGATCATTGCTCTGATTGCCGGTGCGGTCTTCAACAAGGCTTGGTGGGTATCACCATGTGCCTACTTCATCGGTGTCGCTGCCATCATCATCTCCGGCATCATGCTGAAGAAAACGAAGATGTTCGCAGGCGATCCTGCGCCATTCGTCATGGAACTGCCGGCATATCATGTTCCTTCTGTAACCAACGTCTTAAGAGGAACCTGGGAAAGAGCCTGGAGCTTCATCAAACGTGCGGGTACGGTCATCGTATTGTCATCCGTTGTGATCTGGACGCTGAACTCTCTGTCATTCGAAGGCGGATTCCATTATCTTGGTGAAGACGGAGAAGGTGCTTCGATCCTTGAAAACATCGGAAATCTCTTTGCCTGGATCTTTGCGCCGTTAGGTTTCGGAACATGGCAGGCAACCGTGGCGACGGTTCTTGGCCTGGTTGCCAAAGAGGATGTCGTCGGTACGATCGGTACGCTGATTGCCATGGAAGATCTTCCGGATCTTGTCGAAGAAGGTGAAGAGATCATGGGCGTCCTGGATGTCTTCTTCAAGGGATCTTCCGTTGCCGCCTTTGCATTCATGGTGTTCAACCTTCTCTGCGCTCCTTGCTTCGCGGCTATGGGTGCCATCAAGCGTGAAATGAACAATGCCAAGTGGACGGCATTCGCGATCGGCTATATGTGCGTATTCGCTTACGCGGTAGCCCTGATGATCTATCAGTTCGGTTCCGCTCTCAATGGCGAAGTCCATATCGTCGGACTGATCGCCGCTGTCGCGGTACTGGTCTATCTGATCTATATGCTGTTCCGTCCGTACAAGGAAGCGACCGAACTGACGATCCGTTAGGAGTTTCCTATGAATACGGCAACCTTCGTGGTATTGCTGCTGGTGATCCTTCTTGTCTGTTTTCTGATCAAAGGACTGATCAGAGACAAGATCAATGGCAGCTGTTCCTGCGGCCTGGATTGCGGAGCATGCGGGAAGTGCCGGGATCTGAAGGAAAAGATCAGGACCTTGCAGCAATCGAACTAGTTATCACAAGCAGGTTTGAACATCGGTTCAAGCCTGCTTTTCTTTCTGAATCTTCATCAAATCTTAATCTGCCCTGCGTTTCATTTTAAACGGCATATCCCTTAAAATAGACGTGAGGTGATTTTATGGCAAACATTCTGATCTGTGATGATGAAAAAGATATCGTAAACGCTTTGAAGATTTATCTGAACGATCCAAATCATGTTCTGTATACTGCATCTAATGGAAAAGAGGCTTTGGAAATCGTGGAACAGGAAGCGATCGATCTGATCTTGCTGGATATCATGATGCCGGTGATGGACGGGATCGAAACGTTATCGAAAATCAGAGAAAACCATAATATGCCCATCATCATGCTGACAGCGAAAAGCGAAGACAGCGACAAGGTCTTGGGACTCAATGTCGGTGCGGATGACTACATCACCAAGCCGTTCAATCCGTTGGAAGTCAATGCCAGAGTCAATTCGCAGCTGCGCAGATATCTTCAGCTCGGAAGCAATCTGAAGCATCAGGATATCTATGTGATCGGCGGCATCGAACTGGATGATGCCAAGAAAGAAGTCACCGTGGATGGCGAAGCTGTGAACCTGACGCCGAAAGAATATGAGATCCTCAAATATCTCATGGCCAATCCGGACAAGGTATTCTCTCCGAAAGAACTCTATCGCGCGATATGGAAAGAGAGTCCTTACGGAGCGGAAAACACGGTCGCCGTCCATATCCGTCATTTAAGGGAAAAGATCGAAATCGATCCTGCCGAACCACGTTATATCAAGGTAATCTTCGGACAGGGCTATAAAATCGAAAGAGGTAGAGAAAGATGAAACGTTTTTTTAAGACGATTACAGGCAAAACAACATTGTTTATCACATGTGTCATACTGATCTGCACGCTGATCGCAGGGCTGATTGGGATCGTGTTCATGGCAGAAACGGATGTCTATACCCGTCCGCAGGCGGAAGTGTTCGATGAATACATCGACAGCCGTGTGCGTCAGGATAGCTATCAGCTGTTTCTGAATGTCATGCATTCCCGAGAAGAAAATGAAACCCTGACCGTTCCTGATGAAGATATCATTTTTGAGATCTGTGACAGTCAGGACAATCTGATCGTCAGTTCCGAAGGGGCTGCCAAAGTACAGGAATGGTACCAGACATATGAGTTTGGGGCTTACCGCGATGGCGAAGGAAACCTTTACTATGACAGTCATGGGTATGGAGGAGAAGAGGAAGTCTACACGTTCAAGGCTTATCTGACGGATGCATACAGAGAAACCGATCGTTTCCGTTTCATCAGCAGGATCGTAAGCTTTGCCTATCAGATGCGTTATCTTATCTATCCGGTCATGCTGGTATGCTTGCTGCTTCTGGTCTATGCTTTCGTCACGCTGATGAGCGTCTCGGGAAGAAGAAACGAAGAAGGACTCTATCCGGGACCTTTGAATAAAGTTCCGTTCGATCTGCTGCTGGCTGCAACAGGAGTCATTGTTGTTTTAGGAATCATGTTCCTTGACAACAACCGTTTCTGGGATGATCTGTTTACGATCATTGTCGTCATTGCCGGAACTGTTGTCTGTATCGGACTTTGTCTTGGCTTATGCATGTCCCTGGCTTGTCGGATCAAACAAAAGAATGTCATCACAGGATCTTTCACTTATCTGTTCCTGAAGAAATGTGTGATCATCGTGGTTTATTTCCTGAAGCTGCTGAAACGTCTGGCAACACTGATCTGGAACCTGATCAAAGAGATCCCGCTGGTCTGGAAAACGGTCCTGTTTCTTGCACTGACATACATCTTGGAACTGTTCCTTTATTTCGAAGCAGACGCCCTGCTGTTGATTGAGAGAGCGATTCTGGCGGTCCTGGTCCTGTTTATCGTCATACAGATGCGTCGCTTACAGAAAGGCGGAGAAGCTCTGGCGCAGGGTGATCTGCAGTATCGCGTCGATACGAAAGGGATGATTTTCGATCTCAAGAAACACGGAGAAGACCTCAACAGCATTTCTTCCGGAATGGCGATTGCCGTAGAAGACCGTCTGAAGAGCGAACGGATGAAGACGGAACTCATCACCAATGTGTCCCATGATATCAAGACCCCGCTGACCTCGATCATCAATTATGCCGATCTCATCGGAAAAGAAAAGAGTGCGACAAAGAAAACCAGAGAATATGCGGATGTACTGACCAAGCAGGCAAATCGTCTGAAACGACTGCTGGATGATCTGGTGGAAGCATCCAAAGCAAGCACAGGAAACCTGGAAGTCGATCTTCTGCCTTGCGATGCCTCGACATTCGTGACCCAGGCGATCGGGGAATATGATGAAAAGCTTCAGCAAAGCGATCTTACCTTGATTACCAGTGTTTCTGAGAAACAGCTCACTATCATGGCAGATGGACGGAGGATGTGGCGTATCTTTGATAATCTTATGAACAACATCTGCAAGTATGCTTTAAGCGGAACCAGAGTCTATCTTTCACTGGAAGAGATCGATCATAATGCCGTATTCACATTCAAGAACACTTCAAGAGATGCGCTGAATATTTCTGAAGAAGAACTGATGGAACGCTTTACCAGAGGGGACAAATCACGCAATACGGAAGGGAATGGCTTAGGGCTTTCAATCGCCCGCAGCATGGCGGAACTGCAGAATGGAGAACTGAAACTACAGATCGATGGAGACCTCTTCAAAGCGATCCTGTCATTTCCATTGATCTAAGATGATAGTTATTGACTAAAAGAAAAACTTGTTTTATGATAAAGGTCCTGGGGTCGAATATGGTTTCGACTGGTCTAGTTTGATTTAGACTGCAGTGGAGTGATGACCTAATCATCAAAACAAATTAAACGCTAACACTAATTTAGCTTTTGCCTAATCAATAACCGACATAGGTTTTAGGCCCTTCTATCTGCCAGGTTCATAACAGGTAGTCGTAAACATGAACTAGGTGAAGCAAGT
>JAFYHQ010000017.1 GCA_017539105.1 Erysipelotrichaceae bacterium | reverse complement strand
GTTGTATGCTTCGATCATCTCATCCGTCAGTTCCCGTTCGCTGATCCCCAGTTCCTGAGCCCGGTTGATGATTTTGTCATCGACGTCCGTATAATTGGAGACATATTTTACGGTATAACCCAGCGCTTCAAATAGCCTTCTCAGCGTGTCAAAAACGACCACGGGACGGACATTACCGATATGGACATGATTATAGACCGTCGGACCGCACACATACATGCTGACTTCTTTCTCTTTCAACGGTACGAACTCTTCGATCTTCAATGATTTAGTATTATATATCCTCATGGCCATCCTCCTTCAGATAAAACTGATAGATACTGTCGCTTACTTTGACCCATTTCTTCATTTCCTTCGTGGTTATCGCGAAATCCTTCTTTACCTGACCGCGTGAAATCATATCGATGAGTTCTTCATCGGTAAACGAGCCTTCATATCCTTTGATTTTCCAGATCTTATTCTTTTTCATCTTCCACGATCCTACAATAAGTATACTCTATTTCCATATTCAGCAATTCCGATCTTCCGAATGTCTTCCCCTCCAGATTGCTGGATACGATCGTTATTCCCTCTTTGCTGCAAGGAACCTCTTCCGATTCGATGCCATGGATCTTTGTTTCATCGACTCCCAGTGATTTCAGATAACCGATGAATACTTCTTCGCTCATGTTTTCATGGCTGTAGAAAGAATACTGTTCCTCCGGCTTGGTATAAACGAAATTCAGCACAAACGGATCGGAATCGGTATAATCGCCTTCTCCGATGGATACGATCGAGATGGTGTAACTCTTGCCATCGGTCATGTTGTCTGTTTCAAAGTGTACGACTTCTTCCCTGTCGATACGACGCGAAATGCCGATGCCTACATCGATGCTTACCAGATAGCCGCTCGCATTGCTGACGCCTTTGAACTGGACATTGACATAACGTTCATCGATATTGTATTCCACATCGGAAACCATCTCCAGACGCTGCTTGTTCAGTTCTTCCTTCTTGAACTGTCCGTAACGGTTGTTGCCTACGCCATAGATCTTTTTGCCATCGAAACCGATCAGATAATCGCTGGCTGCATCGATCGCGATGATATTGGACCATTCCTCGACCTGCGAGATGATCGTATCGTTATCGATCTCGATATGGACTTTGCCATAAGAATCCAATCCGGCAACGAAACTGTCTCCGCAAGCCACATCTACGATGTCATCCCAGGATTCCGCCAGAAGATAATGACCGCTGTCACGGCTGAACACATTGATATGCTGATCCTTTGTCAGAACCGCCAGAATGGACTCGCTGGAAGCGATATCCAAGATATTCGTATAGCTCTTCAAACTGCCTGAACCGATGAAAGAACCGCTGTAAGACAGATTCCCGTTGCTGTCCAGCGCAATCGAACCATCTGCCGTCGCAAACACTTTGGCGACATTCTTGCTGTCAACGATATCGCAAGCCCCGCTGCTGTTATCTCCGACGCAATGGACCCTGCCATTGGAATCTACCCCAAGCACATGCGCACGCCCGGCGGCAATATCCACGATATTGCGCCATTCGCTTAATTCTTCGGAATACTTGCTGATAAGGCCCGCACTGCTGACGGTCCCATTCTCATCCAGGATGATGCTGAAACCTTCTCCTTCCTGTACCTTGATCGCGCCGGAAGAGATCAGGTTCGACAGTTCCCCATTGGTATTGCTTCCTGAACCGTTGACGCCTGAATAGTCATCGATATAGATGACGGTAGATTCCGATACGGATAAACGGTTGATATTGTCTCTGACCAACGTATAAGGCTTGCTGGTGTTCTTCAGGATCACTGTCAGCACGATGATCGTCACCAGTAATAATCCGATGATCGTGGAAGCGATCTTGTTGTCAAGATAGAAATCCCTGATCTTCTCGAATAGCGTCTTTTCTGCCGTAAAATATTCGATATTGATCTCATCGGTATTGCCTTTATTCACTTCATAGAGCGTGACATCCTCATTATTCGCAAACAGTTCGACCAGATCGATATGATACAGCGCACAGAGTTTTTTCATCTGATTGTAAGAAATCATGCTCGAACCATTCTCGAAATTCATGTATTCCAAAGTATCGATTCCCAATACTTCGGCAAGATACTGCTGGGAATAGTTGTAGTGTTTTCTTAACTTCAGAAGCTTATTTGGAAGATAGTTCATATTATTATTCTAACATGTTCAATTTTTCTTGAAAAACATAATCTTATTATGTTACTATATATTAGCGATGTGTGCCCGAATAGCTCAGTCGGTAGAGCGTGCGGCTGTTAACCGCCAGGTCACAGGTTCGAGTCCTGTTTCGGGCGCCATTTGTTTTGGCAAGTTGGTGAAGCGGCTTAACACACCGCCCTTTCACGGCGGCATTCACGGGTTCGAATCCCGTACTTGTCACCACCTGGTTCCCTAGCTCAGTTGGTAGAGCATCTGACTCTTAATCAGAGGGTCTAGGGTTCGAATCCCTAGGGAATCACCACTGATCATTCAAGGTCCGAAAGGACCTTTTTTGTTTCATATGTTCATTAAAATTTTAAATATAAAAGAATTAATTTTATTGTCTCTTGAACAAAAGTATCTTGATTCAAAAAAGATCTCTCAGTCAACCCAAGAGATCTCTTTTATTATTCTTCAGAGAAACGAAGCTATTGCATTATTGCGCTTCTGCGTTTTTCTTCTTCTTGAACAGATGAGCGATAATGCCAAACAGTCCTAAAGTCAGAAGACAGTTCCAGATCAGAAGCAGATAGATGATCCACCAAGGCACTGAGTTGCTCTTGATCTGCTTGTTTATCACACCGATCAGTTCATCGATGGATACGGAATCACCTTTATCGCCCTTCTCTCCTTTGGCTCCGGTATCGCCTTTATCGCCTTTCTCGCCTTTGATTCCTTGTGCTCCCTGAGAACCGGAACTTCCTTTCTCTCCCTGAGAACCGTTCTCGCCTCTGGAACCTTGCGCACCGGTATCGCCTTTTGCGCCTTGCGCGCCATTGGTAACAGTAAAGACTGCGGTCGTACCGTCACTGAAGGTGATCGTATAGTTGTCTTTCAGGCCATCAGAAGAAGTTTTTTCTGTAGAAACGATCGAAACACTCTTGCCATTGGTCACATTGAATGAATAGGAGCTGCCATCCGAATAATAGAACGTGTAACGGGTCGTATACTTATCGACTTCCTCGCTGTTCATTCCTAGCAGAGAAATGCCATCTCCTCTCAAAGACTCCAGCCATTCAAGGACAGTTCCCTCGTAGCCGTTTTCTACAGCAAGATCATAGGCGCTCTTTCCATCCACGCCATCTTTGCCGTTTCTTACGGTGAAAGTATACATGTCGCCGTTTGTCATTATGACAAGATAGGTATCAACATTCGGATCGCTGCCTTCCGGAGATTCGATCTTTTCGATCGATTTTACACCGTTTCCTTCTTTACCGTCTTTGCCATTGGTGACCGTGTAGCTGAAGGTCGAACCGTCAGTAAGAGTAATCGTGTAAGTATCCACAAGACCGTCTTCAGATGTTCCGGTCTTTTCGATCTTTTTTACACCGATGCCGTTGGTCACCTCATAGGAATAGGTCGTGCCATCGGACAATCTGACTGTATAAGTGTCTTTATTGCCTTCTGTCGCCGTCTTATCGATGGATACGATGCCGACACCATCTGTACCGTTTTTCACGGTATAGGTATAAGTGCTGCCATCCGTATAGTAAATCGTATAGGTATCGATCGGACCATCGCTGCCGGTCTTCCTGATATAATCCACGCCGATGCCGTTTCCATGAAGCGAAGCGACCCATTCAGCTGCCGTTCCCTCAAAGCCATTCAGAACAGCGATTTCATATGCCGAAAGACCATCTGCGCCATCTTTTCCGTTTGCGCCGTTCTTGACCTCAAACGTGGCCTGATTGCCATCTGTATACGTGATCGTATAGGTATCTGTCAGACCGTCTTCAGATGTAGCGGTCTTTTCGATGGAAGAAATACCGACGCCCTGTTCACCCTGGATGCCCTGTTCGCCCTGAATACCCTGGTCCCCTTTTTCACCATTGGTAACCGTAAAGGTATAGAAGGTTCCATCGGTATAGTAAATCGCATAGGTATCGATCAGACCATCGGTTCCGATCTTATCGATATAATCTACACCGATGCCGTTTCCTTCCAGCGATGCGATCCATTCCGCTTCATTTCCTTCAAAGCCATTCCGTACAGCAATTTCATATGCGGATAAACCGTTGATTCCATTCGAAACGGTAAACGTTGAAGTGCTGCCATCCGTATATGTCACCGTATAGGTATCGACGTTTCCTTCGGTTAACGTCTTTTCGAAAGAAACGATTCCTCTTCCGTCTTCGCCATCGATACCGTCTCTGCCGTTGTTTACGGTAAACGTCATGGTATTGCCATCCGTGTAATAGATAGTATATGTATCAACCAGACCATCGGTTCCGGTCTTTTCGATCCCTTTGATGCCGATGCCGTTTCCTTCCAGCGACGCGATCCATTCAGCAACCGTACCGACAAAGCCGTTTTCTACAGCGATCTGGTAGGCAGATTTTCCCTGCGGACCTTCCGGACCTTCCGGACCGGCAATCGCCGGAACATAGGAAACTTCATTGGACCATATACTCTCCAGTTCGCTTCCGTCAGGCATTATCATCATCGATGTTGCAACAAAAGTATACAGATTGCCTCCGGAGTGATCCAGATCCTCCTGAGAGATCGCATAAGCAAATGTATTATTATCGATATGCTCCGCATTCAGACGCACATACTCGCCATTAACAATCTGGTACAGGTAGTATCCGTCCGAAAGATCTTTATGTTCATCTTCCCAGATAAGAGTAAACACGCCATCCTCATAGGAGACTGATAATTCAGGCGCTTGCGGCGGCATATCTACATATGCCGTCTTGTATCCATATACCGGAACACGGTGATTGTCCCAGAAAGGCTCTTCCAGTTCTTCTACAGATTGCGGATCGGAATATCCGCCGCCACCGGATCCCAGATCCACATACCAGCGTCCAAAAGACCACATGAACCGATATGCACGGATGATATCTTCCGTCAGACCACTGTCTATCAGATCTTTTTCATCCAAATCAACAACAGTTCCTGAAACAGTGTGGCCTCTGGATGTCGTTTCATAGTGACAGGTGCCTTTGATGAAGTCGGCGGAAATATAGAAACCCGCCAGTGCGTTGACAAGACCGGCGAGACCGACACCCCACTGTGAAGAGAAGTGGATCGAGAAGCCGCCGGAGAACCCTTCTCCTTCGGTGATATACAGTTCATCCGCATACTCCTCCGTCTTGCTGGTTCCGCTGTATCCCAGTTCCAAGTCCAGCGAATTATTGGACAGCTTCTGCGGATCAGTAAGATCACCGTTATTCCAGTCGTGCAGATAGTTTTCAGGATTTCCCTCGTTGCCGAAAAGGAACTCGCCGTTTTCGGACGGACTGTTGTCGGTATCTACGATCCGTTTGAGGACAGGCGGATCATAGGTATACTGTGTAGTATCGACTTTTGCCTTGTTCTCCTCTACGATCGCATTATATGTGTCGACGAATACATTGTAGTCTTTTATGCTCAGCTGGCTCCATACCGGTCCCAGAGGCATTGGCACCTGGACAAAGTTCTCTATCCATGTATCTGTTGTCGCGTCATACATATCATAGTTATAGAAAATGATCGGCGTACGCTGAAGCAGAACGGTATTCTGGTTTGTCGTTTCAAAGGAAGAGGTATAACTGACCGTCCATCCTTTTTCCCACTCCCAGGTATAATTGAAAGCCGCACCTGCTTCTATCGCCATCTTTGCGGAAGCCAGAGCTGATACCTCAGCCTCGCCGGCAAAGCCTACGCCCCAATCCAGTGAAGTGGTCGTGTTGTCTGACTCGCCGTAACTGGTGCCGAAGGAATAGACTGTGCTGCCTGGAGACTGAACTCCTTCGAAGTAAGGAGCTGCCTGAAGTACGGCTTCGATCTTGGGATCGGTATAGACATAGTTTTTGCCTCTGTATCTGATACGCGCACCATCGTTGTCCATATCGACAGCCGTGATAACCGTGTGGCAGGAAACCCACTCGCCGTCATCGTAGGCATCGGCATCATTCAGCTGATAGTCATCCGCATCAACGTCGCTGCAGTAGAATCCGCTGCCGGTAAGAGTTCCAAGCATATCTTCCGTATCCTCATAGGTGGCTCCGATCATGCCGACTTTATAGCCATAAGCTTCCATGCCATCATGCTTAAGAGCAACCACATAGTAGATCTGCTCACGGCCGATATTGTTACTGTCAAAATTGCCTACTGCCACATCGCTTACCCATGCAGTGGTCACTTTAACGCTCCCCATGCCTATATCTGTGTGATTAAAGTATTCCGGAGTATAAGTAACCGAGATGCCGGCATCCGTATTGTAAGTCATGATCTGGCCGTTAAAGAAAATCAGATCTTTTCCGTTCTGTCCATTGAAAGCTACCGTTGCTACCGCGGCGCGCGGATGTATATTGTCGCGCTCATAGAAACCACGTGTGATCATTGCATTCATTCCCGGATCCGCGAGAATGACTTTTGTCATTGATCCGGCACTGTTCCGTTCATAGATTCCAAGCAGCTGGGCTTTTTTGGATTCATAAACACTCTTATTTATGCTGATCCACTGATAGCCGGCAACAACCACCTCATTGATACCATCGCCGTCCACATCGCCTACAGCAACCCCTGGCGACTGCATCGAACGTCTGTAACTGTTACCGTCTTCCGTGTAATCCTCATAGATCGATGTCGTTGTTTTATTGCGTGAAAGAATCGATGTAGCAGCCCCTGGCACGCCTGAATAAACATACATCTTTGCTTCACCGCCATTATAAGGAGCACCTTCGCTCTTTGCCAGCACAACAACCAGTTCATCAACATCGTCACCGTTCAGGTCGCCGGCAGCCAGAGAGACCGTATTGAGGTAATCTTCCGTGCTGACCGTTTCTATGATTTCAGGCATGCCGATCAGAGTGAGTTCGTTCCCAACGATATCGTACTCGAAAAGAATCGTCACCGTTCCATTGCTGCCATCTCTAGCAATGCAAGTGGTCGCTACAACGACTGTTTCATGCCCGCGACCGAAATCACCTGCCGTGATGGAAATAAGGCTGTTTGCTGCATAGTGATCTGCTGTCCAGCTGTCGTTATTGGTGAAGACAGGCTTGTATTCCCTGTAGTTGTTTCCTTCCCAAACCCAGAACGTCAGTTCCACTTTTTTCGTCTGGTAGTTATTTTCCGTATCGACTGCGACCAGATTGTATCGGTCTGTATTAGGATTAAAACCTGCATAAGCCGCAATGGACTTGCGTCCTGTTCCTTTATGGTCAAATCCGATGCTCTGCACATAGGTCATGCCCCACAGATTCGCTAGACTCGCATTCGTTTGCGTGGAAGTAGTCTGTGTTACAGAACTGAAACCCGAAAGCGCTTTGTCTTTCTGGCCCCCCTTGTCGCCATCATACCAGGTCAGGTTACGGTAGTTGTTTTCATCATCTTCGGATAAGACTGCAAGTTCATCCCATGGGACCATGAGCGTTCCGGTTCCTGTACCGTTGGCATCATAAATTGCCCCGTAAGGGTTGCTGGTATCGTTGGGATCGTTCCCATCCGGATTGGTACCATCGATCGTGAGAAGCTGACTGCCCGAAATCGTCTCGGTCAGTTCTTCGCCTTCCTCATCCCCTTCGGCAGAAAGAGCGTGATCTGCCGATAACGGAAGCAATGTCATGAACATGAATACCGATATCATAATCATGAAGATTTTCTTTAATAATTCATTATGTTTACTCATATTGGCCCCCTACTTTCTATTTGTACGTCAACAGTAAACCGTGATACATACTGCTGCAACCAACGGAATCACCGCAACCGGTATATAACCATCGGCGTTTCCTTTATTTATATCATAACAAAGATTCTATTTATATCATAAAGTCTTCTCTCGGTTTCGGATCTTGACAAACGCTGCATTGATGTTCGTAGAGCGACATTCCCTGAAAGTCCTGTCGAAAGACAAAAACGGAACATGAAACGACCCTGATGGTTACAATGATCATCATGGCTTTCAAAATATTCAATTTCATCATCAATCCAGGCAACAGAAAAGGCACAAAAAGTGCCTTGTAAGTCTTTCAGATCCTTACGAATGCATCGTCGGAGTCAGAAACAGAACATTTCATCAAAGCACATCCTTCATGCTGTGCTTTCCGGTCAGTTTTTCAAAATCCTTCACAAAATCATCGACTACTTTATCGATCGCCACATTCTTCACAAAATTATCGATCACATCGGTCGCGCACGTTACAGCGCCCACGCCATACTCGCACAGCTCCAGAACCTGATTGGAATTCCGAAAGGAAGCAGCCAGTACCGTGCAGTCATAGCCGTGGTTTTCCATGATATCCTGCATTTTTTTAGTTACCGTGATCCCATCATAGCCCATATTGTCGATACGGTTGACATAAGGAGCCACATAATCCGCACCTGCTTTGGCAGCCAGATAACCCTGCAAAGGCGTATAGACTATGGTACCGCATGTATGGATCCCTTCTATCTTCAGTTCCCGGATCGCTTTGAATCCTTCGGGAATGCTCGGAATCTTAACGATCGTGTTTTTTCCAAAATACGCAACGATCTTTCTGGCATCTTCGATGATGCCTTCGGCATCCAGAGGAACCGCCTGTACAAACAGCGTTCTTTCTTCCCCAATGATTGTTCTTATTTCGCTTAATACTTCTTTCGGTTCTTTTCCGGTTCTTGCCAGGATCGTAGGATTGGTCGTAACTCCATCGATCGGATATAAATCGATCAGTCTTTTGATCGCTTCGATATCGGCATCATCGATAAATAGCTTCATTTTTCTTCCTCCCTATAAACACAGATAGTGTCAGATCTAATCTCATTGTAACTGAGATTTCTTCTTTTCCATCTTATAACGTTATTCCTCTATCACAATTATATAATACGAACCTGACACTTTCTTTTATATAATGAAATAAAGCAACAGATTGTTGCATCTATGGAGGTACTGGATATGATTAAAATCTACGGAATGCCTACTTGTCCTTACTGCGACTTCATTCATGAACAGATCGCGGGACGCGAAGATGAATTCGAATACATCAATATCGCCGAGCATATCCGTTTTATGAGCGCATTCATGAGACTACGTGACAACAACCCGGTATTTGATCATTGCAAAGAAATCGGCGATGTCGGCATCCCTGCTTTCGTGTTTGAAGATGGAAGAATTTCCATCGATCCTGCAGATGCGGGACTGATCGAATATGGCTCTCCTGCTGCGTGTTCGATCGAAGACCACAGAAACGGAAGAAAAGGATGCTGATAAACTAGCATAACGAAAAATAGAACCGCAAGGTTCTGTTTGTTTCTATAAATAGAGGTTTTTTATGATCGTTTATTCCAGATCGTTGTATTCCAGACCGATCTGTTTTCTTATTTCATCCATGATACGCATGACATCCAGTGTCGATCCAAGAGGAACCATCCTGCTTTCAAGAAGGCCTTCCCTGATCTCAGAAGCAACCGTATCGAATTCATCCACATAGGAATTGAAAAGCTGATTTCCGCTTTTATATGTCTGCCTGTCCAGCAATCCTTTTCTCAAAATAGCCTTTGTAGAAGCGTGGTAGAAAGAAGAGGATATCGATCCTTCCGATCCGCTGATCTTCATTTTCTCCAATCCTTTCATATCCACGATCGAAGCGCTGATCGTTGTTTTGATTCCCTTTTCAAACGTCATCACGATTTCTTCGCTGACATCGATACCGTTTTTTAAAACGGCATTGCTTTCGATCTTCTTGGGATAGCCAAACAAGCGGTATGCATAAGTGATCGGATAGACCGTGATATCCAGCAATGCTCCTCCGGCCCGTTTGGGATCGGATACTCTTGGCGCATAGCCGATGGATTTCATGTGATATGTAAAAGAAGCATTCCTGATCTCGCCGATCTGTTTCTCATCGATCCATTTCTTCACCTGATTGGCGCACGGCGAAAACCAGGTCCACATCGCTTCCGCAAGATACAGCCTGTTCTGACGGGCAATACGGATCAGTTCTTCCGTTTCCCATGCGCTAACGGTGAATGCTTTTTCACAGAAAACCGGCTTGCCTGCCTCCAGTGCCTGTTTCGCGTAACGGAAATGGGCATTGTGCGGTGTAACGATATAGACGGCATCGATATCGCCGGAACGGAGCGCTTCTTCACTGCTGACACAGGAGCGCGCATGATACTGTTTTGCGAACTCTTTGCATCGTTCTTCATTCCTGCTGAAACAGACCGTGATTTCATGATTTCCGCTGTCCAGGATCTGCTTCGCGACCTGATTTGCCAGTCTTCCTGTTCCAATAAAACACCATCTGAATTTATCCATGTTCGATCCTTGCTATTGTTTCGGCCAGAGTTCCTCAGTCATTCTGCGTATCCCGTCATCGTTGTTGGAAGCGCAGATCAGATCCGCATGTTTCTTGGCCTCGGGTGTGCCATTCTCCATGACTACAGCAGTCCCTGCCGCATCCAGCATATTTATATCATTCTGCGCATCCCCGAACGCGATACTTTCTTCGATCGGAATATCCATCATTTCACAGAAACGGGCCAACGCTTTTCCTTTATCCACCCCTTTGATATTGACTTCGATAAACAACGGTCCTGATGACGCGATCTCCAGCTGAGGAAAGGCGGATCTGAGATCATTCATCACCTTTTCGATATCGGCGTCTTCCGCAAGATAAAGAAGGAATTTCTGCGCATCCATATGTCTTTCAGCAAACGCTTCTTTCACATCATAAGCGCCTGTCATATTGAACAGGATCCCCTTTACAGCGACTCTTCGTATATATTCGCAGATCTCCCCATTTTCATCGCCTTTGACGATTCTGCTTCCATTCATGACAACCGTTTCATGCACCGGAAGCTTCTTCACATATTCCAGTACCTGCAAAGCCAGTTCATAAGGGATCGTATTCTCATAGATATAAGTGTCTTCCTTATAGTCATACACGGCTCCGCCGTTGCAGCACAAGGCATAACGCAAGAAAGGAAGTTCCATCAGAACGGAAGGCAGTTCCCGATGCGTCCTGCCTGTCGAAGGCAAAAAGATCACACCCAAATCGCTGATCCTTTTCAGTTCATTGACCGTTTCTTCAGAAATCGTTTTATCATCTCTCAATAAAGTGCCATCCAAATCGCAAGCTATTACCCGATACATCTGTTCTCCTCTTCCATTTTTCCCAATTCGATTGCCCCGATGATTCCCGCATCATCTTTCAATTCAGGCAAAACGATATAATCATCGATATGATTCAGTATTTCATCCTTCCTGATATAACCATTCAGCATTTCCTTCGTTTTAGTTCTGGTCAGTTCCAGAACTTTCCTGTTATGCATCACGCCTCCGCCCAGTATGATCTTTTCCGGAGAATACATGACGATACAGTTGACCATTGCCTGTGCCAGATAGTAGGATTCCAGATCCCAGACCGTTTCATTGTCGTACAATTCTTCGGCTTTTGTTCCATATCGTTTCTCGATGGAAGGGCCCGATGCCAGAGTTTCCAGACAGTTGTCATGGTAAGGGCAGGGGCCATGAAAGTCTTTATCTGATTCATGTTTCTGCAGCAGCATATGTCCTGTCTCCGGATGGGATAAGCCATGAAGGAGCCGGCCATTCAGATAGATTCCGAAACCGATGCCGGTACCGATGGTTCCATAGATGACATTGCTTAAGCCTCTGCCTGCGCCATATTCCACTTCGCCAAGACAGGCTCCATTCACATCCGTATCAAAGCCTAACGGGATCATAAGATCTCTGAAATAAGACAATACATCCGTATTTTCCCAATATGGCTTCGGTGTTGTCGTGATATAGCCGTAAGTCTCTGATTTCCGATTCAGATCGATCGGACCGAAACTGGCAATACCTAAAGAAGAAACCTTGTTTCTGTTAAAATATGTCCTGACTTCGTTCAGCGTTTCCTCAGGTTTGCCTGTTGGAATGCTTGTTTTATCAATCAGGAGACGTTCTTCATCGCCATAGCCGCAGATGATTTTCGTACCTCCCAGTTCGATTCCGCCATGATACATATCGTTACCTCCTAGAGATTCGCTGCGCCGATCACTCCGGCTTTATCGCCAAGCTGAGCTGCCTGAAGTTTCGGAATCATGCCAAAACTGCCTCCGAAACACTCGTTTTCCATCATTCCTCTGATATCATCCAGAAAATAAGGAATATGATCGGAAAGATTTCCTCCCAGCAGTACAAGCTGCGGACGGAAGACATTGACGAAGTTGACGATCCCGGTTCCCAGGATCTGCGTATACTGTTTCAGAACCGCTGTGATTCTTTCATCATCGGCTTTTTCAAAAACTTCATCGATGGTCATATCCGATCCGGTTTTTTCTTTGATTTCCTTCAGCAGAGCAGGCACAGATGCATAGGCTTCCAGACAGCCTTTCCTTCCGCAGGAGCACTGCCTGCCATTATGAACGATGACCGTATGTCCCAGTTCGCTTCCGCCTATGATGCCGCCTTCGAATATCTTGCCGTTAAGCACAATGCCACCACCGACACCGTTGCCCAGAGTTACCATAACGACATCGGTATACTCCTTACCCGCTCCGGCAACCGTTTCGCCCATTGCCGCGCAGTCCGCATCGTTGGCAATCCTCACGGGACAAGGAATGACTCTCCCCAGTTTTTCCACCAGATCGACATCATTCCAGCGGATATTGTTGGAATAGATGACCTTGCCTCCCCTGCGGTCGATGGTTCCGGGAACACCTACTCCCACACCGACACACTGATCCAGAGGGATCTCGTTTTTCCTTAAGATATCCAGTACCTTATTTGATACTTCTTCGATGATCGCATCATGGCCTCTCTTAGGCAATGTCGGGAAAGATTCCAGATCGATGATATTATTCTGATCATTCACCAAACCAATCTTTGTCTCTGCAGAACCGATGATGACACCGACTCTGACCGGAGCGGCCTTTTCCCTGATTGTCGTCAGTAAAGCATCGCACTTTCCTTCGATCTGGTAGTCTCCGGATCCCGCTGTCAGCATCAAAGAATCGCCTTTCCTGAATGGGATCTTTTCGCCCTGATTGTAGATCGTTCCCTCTCCGTCCAATATGAGGATCGACAGGAAGGAAGCATCCGATACATTCCCCTGCATCCTGTATGTCAGATTTCCGTCAAGATTCAGTTTATCGACGGTAAAATAATCGCAATCCGCCAGATGAGGATAATCCGAATTATTACGAATGATCGGAATGCGATTAGTCACATCGAGCGCCTTCTCGATGTGCAAGTCTCTTTTTCTGCCGTTTCTGTCGACTCTTCCGTAATCATAGATACGGTAAGTGACATTGGAATTCTGCTGTATCTCCGCCACCAGCAAGCCTTTGCCGATGGAATGCAGAGTTCCTGATTCGATAAATAAAGTATCGCCTTTGTGTACTTCGATTTTATTTAAAACTTCCTCCAGGGTATGATTCTGGATACGCTGCCGAAATTCTTCCTGACTGATCTTTTCTTTGAAACCATAATATAAATAAGCACCGGGTTTAGCATCAAGAATGTACCACATCTCAGTCTTTCCATACTGTCCTTCATTCTGCAAGGCATAGCCGTTGGATGGATGGACCTGTATAGATAAGTCTTCTTTCGCATCGATCAGTTTCGTCAGTATAGGAAAATCTTTGAAACGGCGGCAGTTTCTTCCTAATACCTCAAAACCTTCCGTATCGATAAATTCCTTCAATGTTTTCCCTGCAAAATCGCCATCAGTGATGATCGAAAGACCATCCGGATGGCACGACAGTTCCCAAGCTTCCGCACAGACATCACCATCGTATTCCACATTGTATTCTTCTATCAGCCGATGGCCTCCCCACAGATAATCCTGACAGGCGGGTTTGAGTTTCAGAATGCCCATATGATCTCTCTCTTTCTAAATCATTCAATTCTGATCGCTCAGTTTCGTATCAAAATAGATCTTGATTCTCTTATACAAAGGCAATCCGATCGCCAGCACAACAAGTTCTCCAATTCCTACCTGAAGCATATACAAAGGAATCAGATCCGGAGTCGATAGGATATAGCCCAATTCAATACCAATGATGATGGCGTTCGCTATAACGATCATCGAAGCACTTAAGAAAGGATTGCCCTTATATCTGACATTCCGAAACAGATAAGCCAGCAGGCAGCCGATCACGGTCGCAAGTGTTCCGAATATCATATCCGCGATTCCAAGACCGCCAAAAAAAGTATTCGACAGAAAACAGCCGATCGTAACGCCAATGAATGCCCAAAAGTAATCAATGCTGAATAAACACAAGATCTCAGCGAAACGGAATTGGATCGGACCGAAACTGATGGACTGAAAAACAGCGCATAATGCGACATATATAGCAGCGAACAAAGCGCAATTGACGATTTTCTGTGATTTCTTCATGATATACCTCCAAAATGACGATCTGCTGTCATACATATCTATTCTACACGAATAAAAACATAAATGCTCGTTGCAGGATCTTTTGTCCAATAAGAAAAGCCCATGAGGGCTTTTTACATGTTTATACGATCTGAATGACTAATCAAACAGTTCCAGGAGTTCACAGATCTCATCCAGACGATAGTCAGCCAGTTCGCTCCTGGTGACATCGCCAACGGCCGCCGCATACATATTGCCTGTTTTGGCTGCTTCGATCCCCGCTAAAGCATCTTCTACGACCAGACATTCTTCCGGCTCGATATCCAGCATCTCTGCCGCTTTCAGAAAGACTTCCGGATCCGGTTTGGAACGGGTGATATTGTTGCCATCGGAAATCGCATCGAAATCCTCTAGCATCCCGATCTGCTTCAGAATGAATTTCGTATTCTTGCTGGAAGAACCGATCGCTACCTTGATCCCCTTTTCTTTCATGATAGCTGTGATCAAGATAATCCTTCGCCTGCTGTATATAGATCGAAGCATTGTTCTTTCTGAAACTCAGGCAGTCTTCCATCAGTTCTTCCGCAATCATGCAAAGATGATTGATCAGATCCTCTTTGCTGCGGCTGTTTTCATATAAAAGAATGCCTCTGTTCCTGACAAACGCTTTATTCTCCTGTCTGCTTGAGATCTCATAGATCTCGTTATTCAGCAGTTCAAAGATCAGAAAATAATAAGTCACGATGATCTGCGGATTCTTGCTGATGATATCGTTCTTTTTGATAAAGAATCTCCGGATCCAGTCGGTCACTTCCTTGATATCTGCGGACTGTATCTTGTTGATGATTTCGTTTCTTTCAAGGATATCCAGTTCTCCTGTCACATATTGCGCGGAATGGTCTCCCGTATAGAAGCAGCGCAATTCCGGATAAGCGAAACGGTTTACCAGCACCGTGGTCGCTTCATCTTTCTGTTTTCCAAGATGATCGATATCCGCAGAACTGCTGGAAATCCCCATATAGCAGGTGCAGCCGAACATCGCATCCATACGGATGCAGATCTCTCTGAAAATGGCATCGAAAGTCTTTTTCGGAATGCTTTCTTCTTCATTCTTGCAGTTGATGATGGTCGTCACCGAATTCGCCGATACATCGAAACATTCCATATCGAAACAGTAGTCGCTCATTCTTCGTTTCAGTTCTTCGGAATAAGTCGAAGCGATCTGCGGCAGCGTTTCCGAAGCGAAATCCAGTCTTGTAAAGATCGCATGCACAAAGAAAAACAATCCATCCGAAAAATGATAATGATAGGTACGATTCAACGTATCAAGATCCGTATGATCCCCCAGACGATCCAGCATATCATAGAGTTTCTTTCTTGCCGCATGATTGGCGATCACATCGTAGCCGTTCTGCTGGACATTCATCTTATCGATCACCGATCGCAGTGTCGCATTCAGATCGTTTTCATCGATCGGTTTCAAAAGATAATTATTGACGCCATACTTCATGGCAGTCTGGACATAGTCGAAATTACGGAAACCGCTGATGATGATGCACTGGCAGTCGGGATGCTTCTCTTTGATCTCTTTGATCGCATCCAAACCGCTGATCGCACCCATTTCGATGTCACACAAAAGGATATCTGCCGGTTCCTCTTCAAATCCTTCCAGCAGGCTTTCTCCATCGTTGTAGACACTGACCAGTTCCAGACCCAGTTCATCCCATTTGATCAGATGTTTCAGCAAGGAACAGATATGGATCTCGTCATCCGCAATAATAACCTTCATATGCTTATCCCATTCCGTTTATCAGTATCTTATTCGTAATTCTCCGTTTTGACTTCTTTACATAAAATGATCTGCCTGTACTGCGGCTGATGCTGGATGCAGGTCACAAGCGTCAGCAGCCGGTCGTCTTTCTTCAAAGGTTCTTTCGTATCATATTTCGAAATGGAATCGATATAAGGAATATAGCTCTCAAAGAAATCGGGATCCTCCCTGTTATAGAAATCGACCGCCATATCGTTACGCAAGATCTGCAGCTGTTTCTCATTATAGATATCGATGATAAAAATATTGGTCACGACATAGGACCGCACTTCATTTTCCAGATACAGTTTCAGCATCTTGTTGTCCTGATAGTTTTCTTCATCCAGCAGAACATCCAATGGAGTAAACTGTTTCGAACCCGTAGGATCCCAGTCTCTGGCATAATGGTGGCCATAGATGATCAGATTCTGATCATCAGGTTCATTGCGATAATCCATGAAAACGGAACCGCCCTCATCGGAATAGTCATACTTCCCGGTTTTCCAGTTGGTCCAGATATAGACATCATTCCCGGTATAGCCGGTCGGATCCGTGACCACATGCCCCTTCTCATCATAGAATTTATAAAGCTTGCCATTCTCGTCATAGACATCTTTGGCTTGAACGAAAGGAAGATCGATCAGACCGGAATCAAACACGATCTGGCCGACATAATCCTTGTTAATGGCTTCATATTCCTGCAGCTGTTTCTTTCGTTCTTCATCGATGACAGGTTCCGGTTCTTCCACCGGGACAACGATCACATCATCCTCGATCGGTTCTTCCGTTTTCTGTCTGTCCTTGATCACGAACCAGCCTAAGACAATTAGCGCTCCGCACAACAAGAAAGACAAGATCACGATCGCGATCTTCTTGTTTCGTTTTACCGAAGATACAGATCTGTTTTTGTTTTTGTCTTCTTTCATTTTCTTTTGAAGATAAAGATCACTTCATCTATTCCCCATTATACCCTATTCATCAGACAACTGCGATGATAAGAGAGTCATAAGAAAAGGCAGAATGGATGAATCCTTTCTGCCTCTTGAATAGTAATGGTGATCCGACTTTCTTATCTTTTCTTGTTCAGTACGGCAGCGCTCATGCACAAACCAAGTATGCCGATGCAGCTTATGAATGAAGGGAATGCCGATCCTTCGATACCGGTCTTAGGTACAACGATCGGAGGATCCGGTGTCTTTTCCACCTCACAGGCGTCAACGGTTCCCTTTACCATGATCAATAATTCGTTATAGCCATAAGTATTGACTATATAATCGACGCAAGTTGCGCCTTTGACATCGATCGTAAGATCTTCTGCGAATATATATTCCATATCCTCCTGATATTCGATGATCAGGTAGACTTCCGCATAGAAGGTATCCCCGCCCTTGTATGTTCCTTCAAACGGTTCAAACGCTTCCTCCGTTGAAGTGTTTTTAGTCCAATATGCATAATCATCTACGAAATTTCCGTCGTCATCTTCATAATAATAGAATTCATATATCGCATCGGATGGCAGTTTCACTTCCGGTCGCGGTGTCTGATCTTTGATATAGGTATATTCTTCATTATCATACGTTACCGTTTCATATTCGACTGTGACTTTTTCGTTGCACTTCGGCGGAGTGATCGTAAGAGAAACATTTCTGATGACTCCATCATCAATATCGCAGTCATCAGAGACCGTCCCCGTTACCGAAACATAAAAGAAATCCGGTCCTTCGATGGTGCCTGAATAGTCGATAGTCAGACCGCTTCCGTCAATGTTTACTTGCGTATCGTCGCTGAAAATCCATCCTTCTTCCGTTGTGAAATAGATAACGGCATAAAAAGCCTGACCCGGCTCATATGTTCCGGTAAACAGATCATATTCATCATCCACCCAATACGCATAGTGGGTTTCACCTTCGCCATCATCCAGATGATAATGGGCATCCGTATCATTGATCGTCACGACAGGCTGAGGTGTCTGGGAACTCCAATCATAAAGCGGTTCATCCGCTTTGACCTTCATACCGCAGGCAGGAGCTTCCAGCGTGAAAGAAACCTGCTCGATCACGGTCTCATCGGCTCTGTTTTCTTCTGTCCCATCCGCAGGCTCTGTGTCTGGCACAGGTTCCGTTACGCTTCCATCATCTTCTTCCGCCCTTGCTGTTTTTAGAACAGGCACAGACAGCATTCCGATGATCATCAGCAATACCAGAAAGATTCCATACATTCTTCTTTGTTTTTTCATTGCAGCATTACCCCCTGAAGCAATGATTCTTATCCATTATCTGCATCAAAAAATCTTACGATTCCATTATAAACATCATCAGCGAAAATAGATAGTATCCTGACAGATATGCTGCTCATCAGCGATTGAAAAACCTGCTTCCATACTGTCCCATCAAAGAAATGACCAGATCATTGACAGGTATCTTATCGGCATCTTCCTGCAGTTCCGTAACCGTTGAAAGCCCGTTATTCAGCTGTTTCCGTATGCTTTGCGTACGCTTTGAACAGTAGATCTTCAAAGTCGCGATCGCTTTATCAAACCGTTCGACATCGAAAAACGCAGTCGGATCTTTTTCTACATAAGATCGGATCATCCTGCTTATCGTATCGATCTCTTCTTCACATCTTCCCGATTCAAAATAGGAACGAAGCAATTCATCAAAAATCTCATGATACCGCTGCAGATATTCATCGTCTTGAGCGATCCACGTCCATAGCGGTCTTTGCTCTTCGTCTTTCAGATTTCTGAGAGGAGTATCGATTCCGATATTGACATAGTCGATCGTTTTCCCAGTCTGAAAGCCGCCAAACGCCAGATTGTAATCCCAGGGATAGACCGACAGTTTCCCGTCTTTTTCATAGAGATAATAGTTATGCAGCATGTTGCCGGTATAACTGTCATAGTTGCCGACATAATTATGCCCGACAAAGTAACGGATAATTTCCTCGGTATCCAGGTATTCTTCCAGATCGTTTCGTTCATTCATGGCCTTGAGAATTCCAATCAGTCTATGCTTATCCTGGTCATCGACAGGCGTTTCATTATTGTTGAAGATTTCAGGATAACTGCCGATCTCGTCATCCGTATAGACCAGGGAAGAAGAATGAAAACCGCGGTAGGAATCTTCATATTCCGGTTTGTATAACGCACCGTCGCCCAGATCGTTTCGCTTCAGCCAGGATTTTCCGACTTCTTCGATCGCCTGATAGAGGCCAAAATCCTTTCCATTGATCGTCAGCCAGACATAACTGCACAAAGGCGTTTTGACTCCCGCCTCCGCCAGGACGCGATAAGACAGATAATCCTTCATATAAGTCGCATCGCAATAACCATTGTTCAGATGCAGTTTATTTAAACCATGATAATCGCTGTCTTTATTGAATTTCGTGAAATTGATCTTGAAACTGTAACGTATCTGATTCTCTTTTTTCGCGATTGCATCCAGAGAGATATTGCCTTTGGTCGCAAACGAAACATCTTCATACCGCTGTCCATCGACCGTTACATTCACATGATACTTGGTCTTGTCTTTCGGGTTTTCCAGAAGATCGTTCCAGTCTTCATCGCTGATTTCCACATTGATCTTATGGACATAGGACGTATCAAAAAGAAGTTCCTCATAGCTTAAAGATTCTGTATCCTGCGAATCGATCGGCATGCTGCAGGAACACAGAAGAAATGATAGAAGAAGAATGAAAAATGCTTTGCTGCGTCTCATGGATACTCCTATGATAATTGTAGCTTATTTCATTGAAAAAGGCTGTATGACAGCCTTTGCGTATTCCTGTTTCTGTGCTGTGGATCACTCCTGGAAGATCAGAGCCTGATACGGCTTCAGAGCCAGCGTTCCATCCTTTTCGGCAAGTTCCGGATCATTATTCAGCAGTACTTTCATGTCTTTCATCTCTTCAGGGATTCGATAGGATACCTGTTTCTTGCTGAAATTGCCAACGATGAACAGTCTCTTTCCTTCATATTCACGGCTGTAGGCAATGATCTTCTTGTTCTCATGATCATATTCCCTGGTCTTGCCATAGATCGCGATATCATTGTTCTTTTTGATATCCAGCACTTTCTGATAGTAGCGATAAATGGATCTGTCGCTGTCAAGATCTTTTGCGACATTGATATTTTTATAGGAAAGATCTCCCTTCTGCCATGGTTCTGTTCCTTTGTTGAATCCGCCATTGACAGAATCATTCCAAGCCATCGGCACACGGGCATGATCTCTTGCGCCATAGCGGATGAAAGAGAACGCCAGTTTCCCGGGCATCCCGTAACCGTGCATCAGGTCGTAAACAAAATGACTGACCGGATCTTTCATGTCATCGATACTCTTGAAATCGCAGTTGACCATGCCGATCTCCTGTCCCATATAGATGAACGGGATTCCGAAACCCATAAACATGACCGTTGCCAGCATGGTTGCGGCTTCATAACGGTAATGTTTCGTATCGATGCCGAAACGGCTGACGCTGCGCGGATTGTCGTGATTTTCCAGCACCAGCGTGTTCCATCCGTTCTGATAGTAGTCCTGCTGAGGCTCGAAGAATCCCCGCTTGAACTGAAGCAGATCGAAAGGTTTCCAGAAGAATTTCAAACCTCCGATATTGTCTGCTTCCATGTGTGCGAAATTGAAGATGCTGTCAAGCTCATGATTCTCTTTCTTCACATAAGCAAGTGCCGCTTCCTTGGAAGGACGGTACGATTCGCCTACCGTATAGCTGTCATACAGGGACAATGCTTTGGCATTCAGTTCTTTCAGGAATTCATGCATCCTCGGTCCATCCACAAAATACTGGGCGCCCTTCTGGTAGGTATGCTTATCATCGTCATCACGGATCGGATATACTTTCGAAAACATGTTGAAGACATCGAAACGGAAGCCGTCCACGCCCTTTTTCAACCAGAAGTTCAGGATATTTACAATTTCTTCTCTTACCTTGGGATTCTCCCAGTTGAGATCCGCCTGTTCCTTGCAGAAAAGATGCAGATAGAACTCATCGGTATCCCCGATCCTCTCCCAGGCGGAACCGGTAAAGGAAGAGACCCAGTTGCTAGGCGGAAGAAGCTTTCCTTTCTCATGTTTTCCTTCACGGATGATGTAATAATCACGGTAAGGAGAATCTTTTGATTTCAGAGCTTCCTTGAACCATCTGTGTTCAATGGACGTATGATTGATGACCATATCCATGATCACTTTGAGATCCCGCTTATGACATTCCTTCAGCAGACGATCGAAATCCTTCATTGTCCCGAATTTCTCATCGATATCCAGATAATCGCTGATATCATAGCCATAGTCATAATCCGGTGATTTGTATAACGGAGAAAACCAGATCGCGGTCACTCCCAGATCCTTGATATAGTCAAGTCTGGAAATGATCCCATCGATATCGCCCCATCCGTCATTGTTGCTATCCATGTAGCTGAACGGATAGATCTGATATACGACTGCCTTTTTATACCATTCCGTCTTCATATGTTCCCTCTTTAATCCAGTTCGAATACTTTCTTCAGCAATGGCTGAGCCCCTGTTACCGGATCCATCTCCATGATCAGGACATCCTTCATGTATTCGTTCCACTTGTCGACGATCGGGCTTTCTGCCTGCACCTTCGCGGCATAGTCGGCCCCTTTCGTACATTCGTAGTAACCGAATACCTCATTTCCCGTATTCCAGATCGTATAATTCACGATCCCCGCTTCTTTCAGCAGCTCGACCATTTCCGGCCAGATTTCATTGTGCCGTCTGATATATTCATCGATCTTGCCATCTGCAATCATGCCTTTCCATGCGTATTTTTTCATCATCGTTCTCCTAACCTAATTGTATCTTAAGATTGCCCAAAGCGGTCGCTTCGATCGGAAGCGCGATGACCTGTTTGCCTGTAGCTTCTTCTGTCAGCCTGTTCAGGAAAGCGTTCTTGGCTCCGCCTCCGACGATATACAGTTTCTTGTAAGATTTCCTTGTATTGTTTTCCAGTTCTTCGATTGCCTGCTTATAGGAGAAAGCCAGCGACTTGAAAGCGCAACGGAAATAGTCGTATGCGTTTTCAGGTTTGATTTTAAGCAATGCATCAAAAGCGGACTTCATGCTTAAAGGAGCCAAAAGCGATTCATGGTTTGCATCCAGCACTTCTTCATAAGCGCTGTCTTCCGCTTTCTTCACGATATCGGCGATATTTTCATCGGGACACAGTTCTTTCTGCAGTTCATTGATGATCCACATGCCCATGATGTTCTTCTGATAACGGTTGTATCCGACACCGCCTTCATTGGAATAGTTTGCCTTCATGCTGCCAGGATCGGTGATCGGTTTTTCTGTCTTGACTCCCAGCAAAGACCAGGTTCCGGAAGAGATATAGAGTTCATTCCCTTCCATCGGTATGCCTTCAACGGCGCTTCCCGTATCATGGGTCGCACATAAGATCACTTTGATCCCTTCGTATTCTCCCAGGACTTCACCGGGCTGATCCAGTTCAGGGAACAGCTGCTTTGGCAGTCCGAGCTTTCCAATGATCTCCTGATCAAACATCAGAGTTTCATGATCGATCAGACCGGTCGTCGTCGCATTCGTGAATTCTTTCTTCCTGACACCTGTCAGCTTGTATAAAAGATATTCCGGAATCATCAGGAAATCTGTCGCATTTTCGAGTCTTCCCTGTTTCATATCGTCATAGAGCTGATAGACCGTATTGAACGGCTGGAACTGACATCCCGTATGCGCATATAGCTCTTCAAAAGGAACGAGGGAATGGACTTCATCGATGATCTTTTCCGTTCTGGAATCCCGGTAGGCGTAGACGGGATAGTGTTCTTCTTCGCCATTCATCAGCACATAATCCACGCCCCAGGTATCGATCGACAAAGAATCGATCTCATATTTCTTTTTTGCTTCCGCGATCCCGTTTTTTACTTTCTTAAAAAGAAGATCGACATCCCAGATGAGATGCCCATCTTCTTCTTTCACGCCATTAGGAAAACGATAGACTTCTTCCGTTCTGATTTCATCATTCTCTTTCCAACCGACGATATGCCTGCCGGAAGATGCGCCGATATCGATTGCCAGAGCGTACTTCATCATTTCTTTCCTATCCTGCCATCTTTTCTTTCATAGAGGCAGCTTTCATCAAGTTTGATGCCGAAAGCCGGTTCGATCTCACGGAAACCTTCCGGAGTGATCGTCTGCAGCTTTCTGTCAGAAACGGACATGACCTTCAGCAAGATCTCGGCAGCTTTCTCTACCGCATGCATCAGTCCGAACGCTTCGTCAAATGTATGACCGCACGCAAACATGCCGTGATGGAACCATACCGCAACATCTTTCGTTTTCATGATCTCGCAGGTCTTGACAGCGATCTCTCTGCCACCCGGAACCATCCATTCCACGGTACCGATGCCCTTCGGGAAAATGATCGGACATTCCGTCATCATCTCCCAGATCTCTCTGGTGAAGATCTGATCATCGCAAGGAAGCAGGAAGGTCAATGCGATCGTATTGGCCGGATGGCAGTGATAGACGACTCTCATTTCAGGATCTCTCTGTTTCAATACTTCCAGATTCATCAGATGCGTAGGAAGCTCGGAAGTCGGTCTTCCTCCATTCACCAGGCCATAGACGATCTTATACTTGCTGCCGTCTTCATTGACCTGAATGATAGCGACATTGTCTTCAAAATCCAGTTCGACATTACGGAAATACTTGCCGGAACCTGTCATCATGAAATACTCGTTCTTCAGATCCGGGACTGTTGTTCCGATCTCTCTCCATTGCGCGTCTTCGTTGAAGAAATCTCTGACTTCTTCGACTTCTTCTTCTTTCATCCGGTAAGAAAGATTCCCGCCATTGCGTTCATGCCATCCGCAGACATAGCCATCGGAACAAAGCTTCGTAAAATCTCTGACTAATTTCGTATCCATCATTATCCCCTCTTTGAAAGAACTTCTCTTTCGTATCTTTCTATTTCACTGTACCATTCCCCGTCTTTCGGTTTTCCGCATCTTTCGCAGTACATATCCCAGATATCGTTGAATGGCATCGTCTTCAGTTCTTCCTGCACGACCATAAGCTTGGAGAAATCCTGTTCATCCTGGAGTTTCTTCAGTTCCTCCACCGGCTGCAGCAATGCATACAGCAATGCTTTCTGCAGATTCCGGTAACCCGTTACCCAGGCGCTTATCCTGTTGATCGAAGCATCGAAATAGTCCAAAGCGATATTGACTCTGTTCAAGCCGCATCTTACGATCTCTTTGGCGATCTCTTTGGTTTCATCATCAAACAATACGACGTGGTCGGAATCCCATCTGACCGGTCTTGTGACATGCAGTGCGATCTCATCAAAGAACGTCAGCAAAGCAGGGATCTTATCCGATACGACTTCCGTAGGATGGTAATGTCCGTTGTCCATCAAAGGAATGCATTTATCTTTGTTGAAAGCGGCATAGCTTAAAGTGAATTCCGCCGATCCGGTCGTATAGGATTCCACACCGATACCGAAGGTTTTGGATTCCACGCACGGTTTGACTTTATGGAAATCAAACGGTTCGCTTAAGATCTGATCAATCGAATCTCTGTACCGTTCTCTGGGACCCAGCCTGTCGCCCGGGATATCCTTGAAACCGTCGCCCGTCCAGATGTTCATGACACACTTTTCACCCAGCTGTTCTGCCAGATAGTTCGAAATACAGATGCAAGCCTTGCCATGTTCGATCCAGAACTTTCTGGTCTCTTCATTTGCGGATGATAATGTCAAAGGATCGCATTTTTCATGGGAAAAGAAAGTCGGATTGAAGTCGCATCCCAGTCCTCTTTCCTTGCAGAAATCGACCCATTTCTGGAAATGTTTCGGTTCCAGCTTATCCCGATCTGCCCAGTCCCCGTCTTCAAAGATGGCATAGGAAGCGTGCAGATTCATTTTCGGTCTGCCCGGAATCAGTTTCATTACTTCATCCAAGTCAGCCATCAGTTCATCCGGCGTAGAAGCCCGTCCCGGATAGTTTCCTGTCGTCTGAATCCCTCCGGTGAGAGGCTTGTTCGGATCGGTATCGAAACCTCTGACATCGTCTCCCTGCCAGCAGTGCAGCGATACGGAAACATCCTTCAGTATTTCGATCGCTTTGTCCGTATCTACTCCCAGTTTTTCATATCTTTCTTTCACTTCTTCATATCGGTTCATGATATATTTCTCCTTTACTGATCTTATTCACAAAAGCAAATGTCTGCTCCAATGTTTTTCTTGCTTCCTGCATGTATGGCATGATCTGATAGGCATGACATACGCCGTTTCTGATATCGATTTCTGTTTCGTGTCCTTCTGATTTCAGTTTATCATATAGAATCATTGCATCGTCATAGAGTGTTTCACTGCTACTCGCAGAGAGAAAGATTGGCGGAAGTCCTTCATAATCCCCATAGTATGGTGATAGCAAAGCTTCTTTCAGCTTTTCTCTGTCGGTTTCCCCTTCAAACAGCACATCGCATAAACCTTTCGCTACCGCATCTTTCAGCATGTGATCGGTCTTGATATTCCGCGTATGAGAAGGCAGATCCCGATACTGATCGGTTGCAGGCGAAAATGCGATGATCGCTTTCGGCTGAGGCAGTTTTTTTTCTTTGCACAATAATGCCAGTGATAAGGCCAAAGTTCCTCCTGCGCTCTCTCCCATAAAAACGATGTCTTTTGGAAGATACCCCATATCCAGTACTTTTTCATAGGCGTTACAGCAGTCTTCGATCTGGCTGGGCCATTTGTTTTCCGGTGCCAGGCGGTAGTTGATCGAGATACAGTCATATCCGTAATGATCAGCCACATGATACGTCAGCATCCTTCGTTCAATGGCACTTCCGGTCGTAAAGCCCCCGCCATGGATATAGAAGATCAGTCCCTTATCATTGCCTTCTTTGGTGATCCTGTCTGCAGGAAAGCCATTCAGTTCGAATTCTTCGAGCTTTACCCCTTTCGGATGTTTTTCCGGCTTTCTTTTGGCGTTTCGTTCTCTTTCTGCGACATAATCATGCGTTTCTCCATCCTTATCCTGAGGCATCAGACGGAAAATCAGATTCGTCACATGCGCTGCGATACTTGGCATATGTTATCCCTTGATCATTCTGATGATGCCTTTGAGATAATGTCCATTCGCCATTTCCACCATGCCATCCAGCACACCGCCTGTCATGCCTCCCGAGATCTTCATGGAACGCATCGGCGATCCGGCACTGGCATTCATCATCATCTTGAAATCCGGATTATCATAATCGATCTTGCCATCGAATCCTTTGGCAATCGTCTTTTCAACTGCCTTGTACATGATCTTCATGATCAGAGAATGTTCCATCATTTCCTCAACGGTATTCTCCATCGTATACTGGCCTTTGATGGCTTTTACCGGTTCATATTTATGGCCAAGCATCCGTTCCCATTCTGCCTGCGTCGGACTGCCTTTGCAGGTCTCGTACCAGCTTCCCTTTTGCCAGGAAGGCGTAGAAACGTTCTTTCCATCCACATCGATCTCTTTCGTAAAACGGATGTCTCTGCTGGAGTTTCCGACTTCGATGCGGTAGTTTCCTTTCGCTTTCTTGAAACCATCCTTCCATACCATGAAATCTTCATCGGTCAATGTGAATGTCACCTGTTCGGTTTCACCTGGTTTCAGGAATACTTTTTCAAAGTGTTTCAGTTCCCTTACCGGTCTGTGCAGTTTCGGATCGTTCTGTCCGATATAGAGCTGTACTGTTTCGCTTCCTGCGCGTCTGCCGGTATTGGTGACTTTCAGTGTGACTTTATTGCCTCTGACACGGAAGTCTTTCATTTCAAAGGAAGTGTAACTCAAGCCATAACCGTAAGGCCAACGGACAGCGACATTCGCCTTGTCATAGTAACGGTAGCCGACATAGATCCCTTCCAGATACAAAGCATCCGTGCTCTTTGCGAAATAAGGAGACGAGATGACATCTTCGTAATGATACGGCCAGCTTTCGGAAAGTTTTCCCGAAGGATTCGCTTTACCGAAAAGCAGATCGTACACGGCTTTGCCGACGCCTTCGCCAGCCAGTCCCATATATAGGATGCTTCTGACATCATCGGCCCAGTCGCATTCGACGGCGGAACCGCACATCAGCACGACCACGGTATTCTTGTTTGCGTGGGCGGCAGTTTCGATCATCTTCACATGGCCTTGAGACATCTTCATATCATCGCGGTCGAAACCTTCGGATTCATAACGGTCCGGCAGTCCCGCAAAGACGACGATAATGTCCGCCTCTTTCGCTTTGCTTTCGAGTTCCTTCAGCAGTTCTTCATTCGTATCTCCGCGGGCATCGCAGCCTGCTGTGTATTCATAGTCTTTCAGATAATCCAGCGGCTGTTCCAGCTGCATCGTATTCACATGGCTTGAACCCGCTCCCTGATAGCGCGCATTCTCTGCCATGGCTCCGGCGATCAGGATCTTCTTGTTTTTCTTTAAAGGCAGCAGATTCTTTTCATTCTTAAGCAGCACAGCGCCTTTTTCCGCTGCTTCTACCACCAGTTCATGATGCTTCAGATAATCTGCCTTATACTCTTCTTTCAACACTTCAGCAGCCTTTAAAGCCAGTCTGATGACACGCTCGCAGCACTTGTCGATCTCTTCTTCTTTCAGATTCCCGTTCTTCACCGCTTCCGCGATTTCTTTCTCCATATAATCGCTTCCACCCGGCATCATGAGATCATTCCCCGCCTTGAATGCTTCGATACGATTGCTCATTCCGCCCCAGTCGGTCATCACCATGCCATCGAATCCCCATTCTTCTCTGAGAATGTCATTCAACAGCTTCTTGTTGTCGCTGCAATGGACCCCGTTGATTTTCGGATAAGCGCTCATGACTGTTGCAGGATGCGCTGTCTTCACTGCGATCTCGAATGCTTTCAGATAGATCTCCCGCAGCGTTCTTTCATCGATCACACTATCGGAAGTAAGACGGTTCTTTTCCTGCGAGTTGCAGGCAAAATGCTTGATCGAACAACCGACTCCTGTCGACTGCAATCCTTTGATCCATTCTGCGGAAAGAACGCCTGCCTGTACAGGATCCTCGCTGAAATACTCAAAGTTTCTTCCACACAACGGATTCCTCTTGATATTGACACCCGGGCCAAGAACGACAGAAACTTTCTGATCTCTTGCCTCTTCGCCTACCGCCTTGCCTAAACGGTATAAGAGTTCTTTGTCCCAGGTATTCGATGTCGTCACGGCTGCCGGATAACAGGTTGCCTTCAAGGAATTGTTTATGCCAAGCATATCGGTCATACCCAGATCCTGCTTCCTTAATCCCGAAGGACCATCGCACATGAAGAACGATGGGATATCGTACTGTTCATAAGCCTTGCTTTCCCAGAAGTTGATCCCTGCACAAAGCTGAATCTTTTCTTCCAGCGTCATCTTCTTTAATGTTTCTTTGATGTTCATGTTTCTCTCCTTCGCTTATGCGCTCTTATATTTCTTTGTTCCTGCTTCCTGTTTGTATGTCTTTCCGTCAGGAAGGACGATATCCGCCGTACAGTTTGCAGGAATTTCTATCGTATATTCATATCCTTTATCAGTTTTCTTCCAGGAAGATTTCACCAGTCCGTAGATACTGTTATAGGAAGCCGAAGCATGACTGAAGTGCCCTCCAGGCAATGGCGCGATCGTAAAGTGATTTTCACTCGCTACTCTGATGCCGCACATCGTCGAGAACAGCCATTCGACCACCGCTCCTTTGGAATAATGATTCAAGGAAGCGATGCCGCCCTGGGATCCTTTTGGTCCGTCCCAGTCTTCCCATATAGTGGTAGCTCCGTTTTTCGGCATAGACAGCCAGCCGGGGATCTCTTCGTTTTCCAGCAGTTTGTAGGCAGCTTCCCTGTCATAGGATGCCAAGACATACAGAATCAGAGGAGTCGACAGAAAACCGGTCCCCAGCTTCCAGTCATAGTTCTCGAGCGCCTTGATCAGACGTTTCTTCGCATATTCCGTCTGTTCCTGATCCAGCAGGTCCATATACAAAGGCCTGACCAGTCTGGCCTGACGGTCGGTATCCAGTGTATATTCATCTGTCTTGACAAGTTCCCGATAAGCCAGTTTGCAGCCTTCGCTGTATCGTTTGAATTCTCTGGCATCCTCTTCATGCCCGAGCCTTTCGGCGATACGTGCCATCAAGCCAAGCACATAGCTCGTATAGGCAGTCGATACTTCCGTATGCGGCTTGACGAAATCCTGCCAGATAAAGCCTCCGCCGATTTCCGTCGGTTCCGCCCATTCGCCATAGCTCTGCCCCATATTGACAAGATACTTCCTTGCTTCTTGATTCAGTCTGATGCGATCCGAGAAGATCGGTGTCGTCCTGCCGATCCGTTTTTCCATGAACCGGGCATATCTTGCCATACCGTCGTAGTATTCTTTGAGGATCTCTTCATCCTGATAGATCCCGGCATAACGCCAGGGGATCAGCACGCCTACATCCGACCATCCTACCGAACCGTTCATGGTCCACATATAGAAATCTGCGCCGCCATCGGGTGCGATATGCGGCAGCCTGCCATTCTTTCTCTGCCAGTCATAAACATCATGCAGATACTTTCTGGCAAATGGCGCAAATTCAAACAGATAGGCTGCGCTTGTGAAAAACAGCTGCGCATCTCCTGTCCAGCCGTGACGCTCTCTGGTCGGGCAGTCGGTCGGGATGTCCAGATGATTGCTCTTGGCGGACCAGATGGTCGCTTCATAAAAGCGATTCAGCAGTTCATTGGATGAATCAAAGCTGACTGTCTGTTCCAAATCGGAATAGACAGCGATGGAACGGATCAGTTCCGGATCCAGTTCGATTTCTGTTTCTACTTCTGTATAGCGGAAACCGAATACCGCAAATCTGGTCTTATATTCATTGATACCTTCTTTACACGTATATTCGATTTTCTGTAAAGGAGTCGTATAGTTCTTCTTGACGATCTGGATATTCTTTTGCGTCAGGTTCCCCTCTTCGTCCAGCATTTCTCCGAATCGCCAGACCATCTTCTGGCCTTCCCTGGCATTGACTTTGAATGATACATAGCCGGCAATATTCTGACCGAAATCCAGAAGCTGATTGCCATTAGGAGCTGTAGTGATCACCGGTTTGAACTGCTCGTGTTCCCTTACCGGAACATTGTTCGAGCAGGTCGGTATGACATTGTGCTTCGTTACCTTTGCTTGTCCGTTATAGGAAGGAATGCGGAACGCTTCCACGATTTCCCCATCCTTGTTGTCGCAGAAACGGATCGGTCCGTCATTCGACCATTTCCAGCTTTCATCACTGATGATAGTTTCCGTACTGCCATCTTCAAAAATCATTTCAAGCTGCGCCAGCAGTTTCGTTTCCGTTCCATACTGGTTCCTGATTCCCATCGCACCGCATGAGCCTCGGTACCATCCGTCACCCAGCTGAACCGTCAGCGTGTTTTTTCCTTTATTCAAAAGTTCTTTCACATCATAAGCCTGATACTGGACTCTCTTGCGGTAATCGGTATGACCCGGAGCCATGACAAAGTCGCCTGCTCTTTTTCCGTTCAGTTCCGCTTCATAGAGACCGCATGCCGTGATATACAGACGTGCTTTTCTGATTGATTTCTCTATTGAAAACTCTTTTCGGAAACAGTCGACCGGATATCTCTGTTTTTTATTGACTGTGTAATTACCTGTGATCCATCTGGCAGTCCAAGTTTCATTTTCAGGCAGTCCTGTTTCGAAATAAGCTTCCGCAAATTCGGAAGGTACATCATTCTCATCGTACAGACGGACTTTCCAGTATACTCTGGTTCTCCAACCGACAGGCTGTGCCTGCCACTTGTATTGCATCGATGAACTTTGGACTTTTCCCGTATCTACAAGAATATTGCCATTATCATCTTCAGCGACGATCTGATAAGCCGTCTGTCTGATTCCGCCTTCCGCGTTCCAGAACAGCCTTGGCGAAACGATGCTTATCGCGACCGGATCCTTAAGGTATTCGGTTCTGAGCCTTATGGGTTTCACTATTCCGTCTCCTTTGCTTCCGCAGTTTCTGCTTTTCTTGCCTGGATCTCTTTCTGCATCTCAGGAAGTTTCTCTTCCAGGTTCATGAAATACAGGACAACGAAGATGATGACATACTGAATGATCGCAACGATATAACGGATGAAATACAGCCAGGTGATGACGCCTTGAGGCTGGTTCATTCCCAGTTCCGCCTGATAACCGAAATAGCTCAAACCGGTCTCATAGACTCCTGCAAAAGCGCCGGAAATAATGGTTGCGATGGCTGTGGTAACAGCCAAGGAGACAGTTCCTTCCGGACGGAAGTTAAATTTATATTCCACTTCATCATTCGCAGAAAGAAGCAACGAGTCCAAAACGTAAACGACCGGAAGCGTACCGACATTATTGATGAAGAAAGCGACGACAGCGCTCCAGAAATGATTCTTGACGATCAGTCCCATGACGCAGCCGAGGATACAGAACAAAGCGAATGCCATGGTCGTTTTTCTGATCGTGAACTTCTTGCTTAAAGGATAGACCAACAGGATTCCGATCCCCATCGGCAGACCGGATGCGATCGTATAGAAGAGGTTATAGTTATTCTCTGCATTTGCGCCAAGGATGACGGTGCAGAAATTGGTATTCAGATTGTAACCCTGAAGATTGCCTACGATCAGATTCAGCGTCGTCAGAATGAAAGCCATGTTCCAATACTTGCATTTGAACAGATCCAGGAATCTTCTCCAGTCGGTTCCCTGTTCTTCCTGATTGTATAAGGCGCCTTCGATCTCTTCCGCTTCCAAAGTGACTCTTTCTTTGGTATAGAAGTAGTTGATCAAAGACAAAGGAACGCTAGCCAGAGCGATGATGCCGATCACCATCAGCCAGTTCGCTCTCGGATAGCCATGCAGCATCGTGTAGTAAAGAATGGAACCGACCACCATCGTGACCGCAACGCCTACTAGCATGAAGGCTGTGACTCTGTCGAACAGGTTGATCTGGTTTCTATCGTCCTGGTTTCTGGTAGCCAAAGTGATCATGTTCTTTCTCAGCAGGAACATCGTGATGCCGAATCCGTTATACAGGATATTGAACACATAGACCCATATCAGCATGCCGGCATGTCCCATCTCCGGAATCGCAAACATCAGGAAACCGGAAACAGCACACAGCAACTGACCGATCAGCACGAACGGGCGGATCTTTCCCTGGGAAGAATTGCTGTGTTCAACGATATAGGCAACCAGCAGTCCCGCGAACATGGAGACGATCTTGGTGACCCAGGACATGACCAGATAGGTGCCTACCCCGAAAATCTGATCGATATAGAAAATCTCGGTATAGTACAGTTCCGCCAGCTGATTGATGACTGCCTGCAGCGACAGCATGCCCAGCGGGCCGATGATATAGCCCAGGATCTTCTCTTTCATGGTCATTTCTTCGGTATTGACCCTGGAATTCATGAATGGTTTTTCAAAAATGGAATTGCTCATCAATGGTTTTTTCATATGATTATCCTCTTTATGATTATATTTTATCAGTTATAACTATTATATTTCTTGCATATATGTTCGTTTTCTGATACATTTGTTTTAAGATGAAAGCGTTTTCTTACGATATCGATTATCTCTGCAGCAAGATGTCGGATATGTCCGGACTGCCGATCCGTATCTATCGGAACGATGCGCTTTGTTCCGTATATTCTGTCGTCCCTTTGATCGCTGATCCGATCCTGCTGCATCTCGATGTTCTGAACGAATACCACGAACATGTGAACTATCATATTACGGAAGATTTCGATTACTATGGGATCATCAATTCGGATGATCTGAGAATCGTTCTCGGTCCAAGCCGGAACAGCCCTTTAAACAATCAGGAACTCCATGATCTGGCGTTCGCTTTGAATGTTTCAGCCAGAGATATGGATGCTTTCAAACTGTCGATACAATCGATTGCCCCGATTCCTTTGGACAGCATCATCCAGATGATTTGCACTATCAATCATATCCTCAACAATGAAAAGCTGAATCTATCCGATTTCCAGATCAAAGAAACAAAAATACAGGAAAGAATCAGCTATGAACAGCCTTCCTCTACCTCGGATATCTATAAGAACTACAACATCGAGAATCAAGTCCTGGATATCGTCAGAAGCGGAAATCTTGCTTCACTGGCCTCCTGGATACAGAATGCCCCTACGGTACGTCCTGGCATTCTATCTTCCAACGTCCTGCGTCAGAACAAAAATACTTTCATCGTTACGACGACCCTGATCTCCAGAGCGGCGATCGAAGCAGGAATGCAGCTGGAAGATTCTTTCAAACTAAGCGATTCTTTCATCCAGAAATGCGAAAATACAAACGACCTGGATTCTTTCAATGCCTTGCAGTATGAGATGGTCTACACCTTTACCAAAGAAGTCAGCAAGCTGACAGAAATGACGGATGACAGGCTTTCGAATGAGATCTATCACTATGTGCTTCATCATATTTCCGATCCGATCCGGACACGGGAGATTGCCGATCATCTCTATATGTCGCGAAGCTATCTGTCCACCCTGTTCAAGAAACAGTATGGCAAGAATCTGAACGACTATATCCACGAGATCAAGATCAGCAAAGCCAAAGAACTGCTTCAGGATCATTCCAAAAGCATCATCCTGATCAGCGATTATCTCGGCTATTCTTCCAGTTCCCATTTCAACCGCGTTTTTAAACAAATCACCGGCATATCGCCAAAAGAATATCGCAAAGCATGATAAAAGCGATGACCGAGTCATTGCTTTAATAAATCGTTCATGAGCAGCAGTTACGCTGCTTTCGTTTTGTTTGCCTGAATCAGGAATTCATCAAAAAGCCGCTGATACGCTTCATAGTCCGTCAGTTCCTCGGGATGCCACTGTACCGCCAGGATATACCGTTCTCCCGGCATTTCGATCGCTTCGATGACCCGATCATCAACGGAATATGCCGTAGCAACCAGTCCTTTTCCCAGCTGTTCGATCGCCTGATGATGAAACGAATTGACTCTCGTTTCTTCTTTCAGGATCCCTTTTAGACGGGTACCGTCTTCAACGATGATCTCATGCGAGAAATCGCCCCGCGGATTATCGATCAGCGAATGCCTTTTCTTTCCCGCGTTCTCAAGATCAACGAACAATGTTCCTCCCAGCGCCACATTCATGATCTGCAAGCCTCTGCAGATCCCGAATACGGGTTTTTCCGTTTCTTCCAGCACATGTTTTAAGAGAAACAGTTCCGTCTCATCACGGATCGGCCAGATGTCACCTACAGTGCCATCTTTCTCTTTTCCGTAACAGTTAGGGTCGACATCGCATCCTCCTGAAAAAAGAAAGCCATCCAGATCATCGGCGAGTTCTTTCAGACTGTCATGATCCAGTCCATTCGGAATGAGGACAGGAATCCCTCCGGCTTTGATGATTCCATTCACATACTTATCGCTCAAAGTATGATACAGGCGCGGATTGATTCCGGCGATCAGATGCCGCTCCGCATTGCAGCTGATGCCGATCAAAGGCTTTTTCATAAAGATCTCCTTTATCTGTCTACATTTTAAAACAGATTCCTGATCCTGTTTTAGAAAATCATATCCTGTCTGATGGAATCGCTTCTTTTGACATCTGTTTTTCTCTTTTGTAGAATAGATTCATTAGTTATCTTTGAATAACTTAAGGGGAAAGGGGGGAACATTATGAAATTAAATGCTCCAAAACAAGTAACATGGATCATCGCTGTTATCTTGGCTGTTTTAGCTTTAGTCGTTAAGTTTGCCGGTTTCGCTTCTTTAACCGTTGCGTTCTGGCTCGCTTTAGCTAGTGCTGTTATCCTGATTCTGGCTTCTTTCTTTGCCGGTCTGTAAGAGACAGCTCACGTTTTGTCATAAAAGATGGAACCTGTTCCATCTTTTATTATGTTCTGCTGACTGTTTATCGGTTGATTTTATATAATAGATTCGGAAAGATCCGATAGAAAGGAAACAGAAAATGAAACTGCTGACATTCGATGTCGGAGGTACCGAGATCAAGCATGCGATCATTGAAGACACTTTGAAGATCAGCGATTACGGACATGTGCCGACTCCGCTGGATAGTTTTGATCATTTCGTGAATCTGGTCAAAGAAATATATGAGCCTTACAGGAATGAAGTGGAAGGCATTGCCATGTGTCTGCCGGGAGCGGTGGATGTCGAAAAAGGCCATTGCGACAAATGCGGTTCGATGAAATATCCTCACAGCATCGAAGTCGGAAGACTGCTCAGCGAAGCCTGCGGATGTAAAGTCGTTCTGGAAAACGATGGCAAAGCTGCTGCTTTGGCGGAATATGGATATGGTTCCATCAAGGGTTGCCAGAATGCAGCGGTTTTCGTGATCGGTACGGCAGTCGGAGGCGGACTGATCATCGATCGTCATATCGTGAGAGGCCCTACCTTCATGGCCGGAGAATTCAGTTTTGTCAATACAGACGCAAGTCACTATGAGGATCCTTCACAGATCATCGGATCCTGCTGCTCAACGACTTTTCTCTTACGCCGTTACCGGGAATTGAGCGGTACGAACGAAACGATCGACGGACGGGAGTTCTTCGAATTGCTGCCTGAAGATGAGAACGCACAGATCGCTCTGGATGAACTCTGCAACAATATCGCTATACAGATCTACAATCTCTACTGGCTGTTAGATTTGGAGAAAGTCGCAATCGGCGGAGGCATCAGCAGGCAGCCTGTTCTGATCGAAAGGATCAAAGAAAAATTCGCCGAGGTACAAAGCAAAGCGATGACCGCACGTTTCAATTCGACATTACCGCTGGAAGTCGTTCCTTGCCTTTTCAGCAATGACGCGAATCTGACCGGCGCATATATCACTTATGAGATGCTGTATGGAGAACAGTCATGAAAAAAGCCGAACGGATCATGGGCCTTCTGATGGGGTTATCCCTGAGTTTCATCCTTTCCCTGACAGGAACATTAAGCTCGGGAACATTCACGTTTCCTTCTTTCTTAAGCAGTTTTCTGATCAGCGTAGTCATCAGCATGATCATCACGAAAATCATTCCCATGCAGAAGATCTCTTCTGCACTGATAGAAAAACTGAAACTAAAGAAAGGAAGTCTGGCATGCAGGCTCTTTGAAACGCTGGTATCGGATCTGCTGATGTCCCCATTGATGACCTTTATCATGGTTTTCCTGGCATACAGACAGGCAGCCGCCCATGGCGCAAAGACCCCTTTCACAGAGATGCTGATGAAATCGGTACTGCTCAGTTTCATCGTTGCCTATGTCGCGATCTTCTTTCTGACTCCGGTCTTTCTGAAAATCGCATTAAAAAAAAGCGGACCAGAATCCGCAATAAGATAGAAACACAAAGGGCTCGAACGAGCCCTTTGCTTACTTGATCAATGACTGTCCCCGTTTTACAGGTTGCCTGTCGATGAAGTCGATCTGTTTTCCATTGTCATTGGTAAGAATCAGCATGGTAGACATATCGTACTTATCGGATAAACGAGGAAAATCGACCTCGACGATCGGATCCCCTGCTTTGACGATGTCACCCTGTTTCTTGAACAGTTTGAAACCTTCTCCTTTGGCATTGACGGTATCGACGCCGCAATGGATCAGCAGTTCCACTCCCTCATTCGTCGTAACGCCATATGCATGACCGGTCGGGAACAGTGCCGTCAGTTCGCCATTGGCAGGAGAACACAAAATCGTTTTCTTGTCGTAACGGAATGCCAGGGACTTGCCCATCATTTCTTCCGCAAACATCGGATCGGATACCTCTTTGATATCGATCATTTCGCCATCGGCGATTGCTACGATATCGGAATCAGAAACATCCTCCAGAGGCGGAAGATATGCTTTGCCTTCCAGATTCAATAATTTGTCTAAAAAACCCATATCAGTCTAAATCCTCTCCATTGGAAGCGATCACTTTCTTATACCAGAAGAAAGAATCCTTCCGGTAACGGTCATAAGTGCCGTTACCCTCATCATCCGCATCCACATAGACGAAACCGTAACGCTTCGACATCGACACCAGCGAACAAGATACCAGATCGATACAGCCCCATGGCGTATAGCCTATGACATCCACACCGTCTTCGATCGCCTCGGCAATCGCTTTGATATGGCTGCGCAGATAAGCGATACGATAATCATCGTGAACGGTCTTATCCTCGCCCAGTTCTTCAAAAGCGCCAAGACCGTTTTCAACGATATAGATCGGCAGATTGAAACGGTCTCTCAGTTCATTCAAAGAGATACGAAGTGCAGTCGGATCGATCTGCCAGCCGAAATCGCTTGTTTCCAGATACGGATTATGCAACGTGCGGATGAACGAACCCATCCGTTCCTGCCGATTCGGATCTGCGGTAACGATCGATGAAAGATAGTAGCTCAAAGAGATAAAATCAACCGTCCCTTCCGCCAGAATCTTTTCATAGTCTTCATACCAGGCGATATCGATGCCGTTCTTCTTGTAGTATGACAAGATCCAGGCAGGATAATATCCTCTGGCCATGACATCGCAGAAGAACATATTGAATTCCGTCTCCTGATGCGCACGCAAAGCGTCTTCCGGCGCCGGTGTTTCCGGATAAAGATGATGCAGATTGAACATGTTTCCGATCAGACACTGAGGCGCAGTCTCATGCGCATATTTCACGATCATCGCGCTGGCGATGAACTGATGATGCAATGCCTGATGGGAAGCGTTCTCCCATCTGCCTGCCATTTCCGGTGGTAACGGTGCGAATGGCTTGAAACCTTTCGGAATACTGAAACCTTCTTCATAACGATCCAGTATGATCCCGCCGCCCAGATAAGGTACGGCACAGACCATATTGATTTCGTTGAAAGTCAGCCAGTATTTGACTTCGTCCTTGTATTCATCGATCAGGAACTTCAGATACTTGAAGCAGTAAGGAATGACCTCCGGCGATACCCATCCGTCATACTTCTCGACAAAGATGATCGGAAGTTCGTAATGGATCATCGTTACCAGCGGTTCGATCCCATATCTGTGCAGTTCTTTGAATACATCATGATAGAACTGTACGCCTTCCGGATCCGGCGTTTCTTCCATACCGGTAGGAAACAGTCTGGTCCAGGAGATCGACATACGGAAGGACTTGAAACCCATTTCGGCCAGAAGCGCGATATCTTCCTTGTAGCGATGGAAGAAATCGATGCCTCTGCGGTTCGGGAAGTTCAGTGTTGCCTCTTCTGCCTTGGCCTTTTCCAGGTCTTTCTTCAGCATGAAGTTGCAAGGAACCTTTGTGCCTCGGAAATAGACATAATCCAAGTGACACAGGCCCTTGCCGTCCAGGCATCTGCCTCCTTCGATCTGGGCGGCAGAAGTAGCGCCGCCCCATAAAAAGTTTTCAGGAAATCTAGGCATTTATTTAGCCTTGAGCATCGATCTGATCCGCTTCCTCATCCTTGTAGAAAACAAGAGTCAGAACGAATGCTACGATAGCACCTATGACTGTGCAGATGATCATTCTCTTGAGATCAGCCATTGCGTCAGGTATAGGTGCCGGATTGATGAACATCGCCCATGTGAAGAGGTTTGGCGGACCGCCCGCATAAGAACCGACATTCAGGATCGCAGCGATCAGACCGCCGACAGCGGAACCGATCATTGCGGCATACAATGATTTCTTATATTTGAAAGTAATACCATACATACCTGGTTCGGAAATGCCAGGAACCGCATCAGAGAATGCACAAGACAATGCCAGTGATCTGCGTTCCGCATCTTTTGCTTTCAAAGCGACAGCCAGACATGCGGCAGCCTGCGTGTACTGGAACAGGAATCCTGCGACAGAAGTCAGAGGGTTCTTGCCAAACTGCTGGCCGATCGCCATAGCGACTGCCATCAGGTTGAAGTGCATGCCGGTAATGACGATGAATGGATAGAATGCCGCAAACAGGCAGATAAGAACCGGACCAGCGCCAGGAATATGGAACAGCGAGATCAGAAGACCTGCGAATGCCGTTGAGAGTCTGTGGCTGATCGGAGCCAGAACCAGCAATGCCAGCGGAGCCATGATCAGGATCTCAAGCGTCGGAACCAGAACGAAACGGATGCTCTTCGGTACGATCTTGTTCAGGAACTTCTCAACAAAACTCTGGACAAATACACAGACAATGACCGGAATGATCGTGCTGGTGTAGTCGCCCGGATAGATATTGAAGCCGAACAATGAACCGGCAGAACCTGTGCCAGGAACGACTGTCGGAGGTCCGCCCGGATTAGGTACGGTGTAGCCTGCACCGGCTTTGACAGCTTCGAGGAAAGTCGGATGGATCAGGATACAGCCCATCAGAATACCCATAGCGGCTTTGACGCCGAATCTCTTGGCGGCAGCATAGCCTACGAATACAGGTAAGAACCAGAAAGCGACGTTGTAGATCCATGTCAGGGTCGTGATCGTCGGATTATCAGCCGGAACCTTGAAAATGTTGGTGGCGATCATGACGATTGACTGCAACATACCGCAGGCCAGCAGAGCCGGCAGGATCGGGAACACGCAGGAAACGATAGCCGGGAAGATCGAGCCTAAGATTTCTTTCAAGCTCTTCTTTTTCTTCGTCAGCTCCGGATCAAGGTTCTCGTCGATCGCGGCTTCTCTCTCGACACCGGATTCATTGACGAATGCGTCATAGACTTCACCGACGTCGTTGCCGATGATGACCTGAACCTGATCACCGATCATCTGTGCACCGATGACGCCGAGTTTCTTGATGTCATCGATTTTGACCAGACTGGTATCTTTCGGAGTGATACGTAATCTGGTTAAGCAGTGGGCGGCATGGGCAATGTTGTCTTTGCCACCGATCAGTTCGACGATGGAAGCAGCCAG
>JAFYHQ010000016.1 GCA_017539105.1 Erysipelotrichaceae bacterium | reverse complement strand
TCATCTATGAAGGCGTCTGCGGAGGCATACGTAATGTTCCATTGGAAATGATCAATGCCGCCAAAGTGGATGGAAGCAGTTTCTTCCGGGTCAATCTGAGAGTGAGGCTGCCTTTAGCCATGCCTTACATCATTGTGGCTTTGACGACAAGTTTTTCCTTATGTTTCAAGATCGAAATCATGGCCGAAGTCATGACCGGATCCAGCAACGCCGGATTGGGAAGCGCGATTTTAGGCGCAAGATCTGCCGATCCTACCAACATGGTTCCGATCTTCGCATATTCGTTTATTGCCGTCATGATCATGCTGCTGATCGATTTCCTGGCAGAACTTATCAAAAACCGACTGAAAACTGGTTTATAATATAGACATGGCAGTACGTAGAAGACTAAGAAAACCGGTACTCATCGCTTTGATGATTTTTCCTTTGGCTCTGATTCTGAGCCTGTTTCTGTTTTTCAACAACTGGCATTTCTTCGGAGTGAAATCCATTCATGAGGATGCGCATAAGTATAAGACGAGACACTGTCTGGCTTTTTATCCGGAAACGGATGAAGGAAAAGCTTATGCCAGATCATTGTGCAAAGGCGTCAAAGATGATAAAGTCTACGACTACAGTCTGGTTCCTTACGGCGATTACTATCTGGTCAGTTACGGAAACGATTTGAAGTACTTCGTGGACAAGGATATGCACAAGATGGAGATCAAGGAACTGACAGAAGATGCGAAACTGATTTTCATCGATTATCTGCGTTACGAGATCAAGAAGAATGATACGGCGAACTACTACAATTCCTCTTACATTGCGAATATCGACATCGATCATGTGGATTTCGATAAGATCAGCTATCAGCTGGAAGGAGAGGAACTGAAGGTCGATTTCACGGAATATGGCTATCAGTCCGCGATTCCTTTGAAATATCTGCAGGATGCCCTGAATATGAATCTGGGCTATCCGTATGAAGTCTATCGCAAACCGATCTACATTTCCGATATCGAGGAACATCCTATCCTTTGTCTGACATTCAATGACGGACCGGATTTTGCTTATGAGAAAGGGATCTGTACCAGCGAGAAGATCGTCGATCTCTTAAACAGATACGATGCCTGCGGGACTTTCTATGTCTTGGGTAAGAATCTGCAGAACCGGGAAGCTTGGGCGGATTATCAGGCGTATTACTTCCTGACAAGAGCGATCAATCGCGGACATGAGTACGGTTCCTTCACCCAGAACAGGTATGACCTGACTACACTGGAAAAAGAAAAGATCTCTCAAGAGATCATGGGACCGGTGGACTATGCCAAGTCCTTCCTGGATTATGAGATGAAGACTTACCGCCCGATCGGCGGAGAGTTCGATGAACAGGTTCTATCTGCACAGCCGTTGCCTGCCATCTTGTGGAGCATCGATTCTCTGGACTGGATGTATGACAGCGGACAGGAAATCTATGACGAGATCATGTCCGTCCGCATCGATCCGGGAGATATTATCGTTATGCATGACATCTATGAGGAAAGCTATGACGCTTTGGTGAAACTGCTGCCGGTACTGATCGATCAGGGCTATCAGCTATTATCGGTAACGGATATGCTGAATGCGTACGATATCGATCTTACGACCCTGAAGTACTGTTACCATTCCGGTTATTACGAATGATATTACTTAAAAAATCCATATAATCATAAGCGATGTCTTCATCGCTTATTTTTATGTCTGTGCCATAGCCCGTCAGTTTCGCGAACAGGACTTCATTGATGCTTGCTTTGATGGAGAAACCGCTGCGGGTGAAGATGATATTCGGGAAATCATCCTGCAGGCGGTTGCGTAAAGATTCGCTGTCATTGGTGATGAGAAAACGGATCGTCTGTGTTTTTGCGGAATGGAAAGCGTTCGTGCTTTCGTTGATCAGGTTGATGATCTTCTCTCGGGGGATCGTCAGATTGTCATCGTTTTCTGTCAGGCTGATAGCGTCAATATGGTCGAAGCGCAGATGATAGATCTTTTCGCTGTTTGGATAGTGATAGTAGAGATAATAGTGCTCATTCTCACGGTATAAGAACAGGGGAGCAATCTCTTCGTTCGGATGACTCTTACGGGTGATCAGGATCCTTTTATGATTTCGGATGGCTTGCAGAGTATCTTCCAGCCGGTGGATGAAATGCGTCTGCAGATGATCGTTCGTATATTCCAGTCGTTTCAGATCATTTGCTTCATAATCGGAGATGAAAGCATAGAGTTTCTCTTTCAGATTTTCTACGAAACGATCGTCCAGATCTTTCAGGGAATTCAAGGAATCGCTCAGGATTTTGATTTCCGCCAAAGAGAAAGGCGCTTCGCTGAGATAATACTGGCCGTTGTCATTCTCAACGATCAGCCCGTATTCATCCAGAGAACGGAAATCATCATAGAAAGTCTTGCGATTTGAAACATGGATCTCTTTCTGATCCAGTTCATTCATCAGCTCACTGATCGTCAGTTTGTGTTCGGGATCGGTCTTCTTTCTTAAGATACGGACCAGTTCCAGGATACGCTGCTTATTCATGATTCCATTATATACATGTCCGAAAAAACGGACAATAGGAAGGATAAGATAAGTTATCCTGTAGTCAGGAGGTAAGAAAGATGAAAAGACTGGTAATGATCGATATGTGGCTGCTTATGATCGGCTGGTGTCTGTTTCTGAATGGCTGTCCGCTTGCGGGTGAGGCTGTGATGCTGATAGCCTGTCTGTTGCCGCTGATCCGAAGAAAAAAGCTCTCTGCACTCATGATTCTGATGGCTGTCTGTATGTATTGTCTGATGCTGAAAGCATATCACGGTTCGGTTCTGAATCTGTATTTCCGGGACTTGCCATATCTATTATTCTTTATTTGCTGGAATACGGTTATGATCTATCCGTGCATGTGTTCGATGAAACATCAGCACATCCTTCTGTTCTTGTTTGTTGCGATTGCCGGTACAACTTTCCTCAGTCTCATGATCATGCTCATACCAGGCGGAGACTATTCGCTTCTGGGCAAAAGCAATCTGTTCCTTATGGCCTCTTTCATCTTCTTGCCGCACGTGACGACGATGCTGATGGCGGTGATCGCAAAATCCCCGATCCGGCATCTGCAGATAAAAAAGGGAGCCTTGCTCCCTTAGAATTTCTCTATCTCATGGATCAGTGTTTCCATAATCTTGTCTTGCGGGATCGTTTCGACGATCTCGCCTTTTTTAAACAGGATCGCGCTGTCTTTCCCTCCCGCGATGCCGATATCGGCCCTCTTGGCTTCCAGCGGTCCGTTGACCGGACAGCCCATGATAGCGACCGTGATGTCTTTATTCACGTTTTCCAGATACGCTTCCATCTGTTTCGTGATCGGAAGCATATCGTACTGTATCCTTCCGCAAGTCGGACAGGAAATGAGGTTTGGCACGTCTTTTCTGATTCCGCAGGCTCGTAAAAGTTTCTTGGCTACTTTGATCTCTTCGACAGGATCGTCCGAAACGGAGATCCGTATCGTATCACCGATGCCATCCAGCAATAAGTTTCCTAATGCCAGAGAAGACTTGATCGCACTGTTGAGAACGCCGCCTGCTTCCGTCACACCCAGATGCAGAGGATAAGGGAAGGTCTCGCTGGCAAGACGATAGGCTTTGATGCACTCGAGAGGATCTGAGGATTTGAAAGAAAGACAGATATCATGAAAATCAAGCTCTTCCAGGATCTTGAGATGATCCCTGGCGGAAGCAATCATATTCTCCTCGGAATGTTCATATTTTTTGTTCAGGCTGCCCGCATTGATGCCTATTCTTATCGGCACTTTTCTTTCTTTGCAAAGATTCACGATTTCTTTGATTTTGTCTTCGTTTTCGATATTGCCGGGATTCAGACGGATCTTATCGGTTCCGGCTTTGATGGATGCGATTGCCAGGTCCGGATTGAAATGGATATCGCAGACAAGAGGGATATGGATCTGTTTCTTGATCTCGCTGACCGCATGAGCGTCTTCCATATCCAGGATCGCGACTCTTATGATCTCGCATCCTGCTTCTTCCAGCTTATGGATCTGTTCCACGGTTGCCGGGACATCTTTCGTTCTGGTATTGGTCATCGACTGGATGATGACTTTATCCTGCCTGCCGATCTGTACATTTCCTACAGTGATGGCTCTTGTTTCTATTCTTTTCATAGCTTCATTATAAAATAAAAAGCTTTAGATTTGTTTCTCTAAAGCTTGAATGACTTCATCGATTTTTGTTTCATCGCCATCGATGATGGCTTCTCTGACGCAGTGATCGATATGGTTTTTAAGGATCTTGTTGTTGGCTTTCTTCAGCAAGGCTCTTGTCGCCATCAGCTGATCGGAGATCTCTAGACAATAGCGGTCTTCATCGATCATTCTGATGATCCCTTCGAGCTGTCCTTTAGCGATCGAGATATACTTGCGTACGTTTTCCTGTTTAGTCGCCATTTTTGACACCGGTTACCGTATAACCTGCGTTTTCGATCGCTTCCGTGATCTGTTCATCAGTAAGAGCTGTCTCATTCAGAACGGCTGTGCCTTCTTCCAAAGAAACGATTGGATCGGCTCCTAATGCTTTCAGGGCATCTGTTACGTGCTTGACACAGTGTTCGCACATCATGCCATCGATTTTAACGGTTTTATTCATGGTTCTTATTTCCTCCTTCTTGATTCTGTTGATTCTTAAAGCGTTGCTTAATACGAATATGGAACTGATGGACATCGAGAATGCGCCGATCATCGGATTCAGCGACAGTCCGAAAGGCTTATAGAACAATCCGGCAGCCAAAGGGATGAAGATCGCATTGTAGAAGAGCGCCCAGAAGAGATTTTCTTTGATGATACGCATGGTTTTTCTGGCCAGGTCGATCATGAAGGAGACGTCCAAGATGCTGTTGGTCATCAGGACGATATCGCTAGTGGCCTGGGCGATGTCCGTTCCGTTGGCGACCGCAAAGGATACATCTGCGCTGGACAAAGCGATCGCATCGTTGACCCCGTCGCCGACCATCGCGACTTTGCCCTCGTTTTTCTTATCAAGGATCAGCGTATTTTTATCATTTGGCGTAACGGAAGATAAATATTCATCGATATGCAGTTTCTTTGCGATCAGGGAAGCGGTGATTTCGTTGTCTCCCGTGCACATGATCGGTGTGATGCCTTTCTTTTTCAGGCTGTCGATTGCGCTCATGGAACTTTCTTTCAGTACATCCGCGAGATAGACGATGCCCAGAAGCTGATCGTTCTTTCCGGTGAGAATGAAGGAATAATTGTTTCCTGCCGCATAATCGATGTCTTTCTGATCATAGGATGCATACTTGCTGATCAGTTTGAGATTTCCTGCATAATAGGCGTCTTCTTTATGATGTGCCAGCAGTCCTTCGCCGGAGATCTGCTGATAGTCATCGAATGGAATATCGTCATCCTTGTAGATCTCGAGGATGCTTCTGGCAATCGGATGATCCGACTTCTTTTCCAGAGAGGAAATGACTTCTTCAAATCCATCCGCATACTTTTTTACTTCGACGATTTCCAGTTTATTCTTGGTAAGCGTTCCCGTCTTATCCAGTACGACATATTTCAAATCGCCGATGACTTCCAGGACTTCCGGATTCTTGATCAGGATCCCGTTGCGGGCGGCATTTCCGGTCGCAACCATGATGGCGGCAGGTGTAGCCAGACCCAAAGCGCACGGACAGCTGATGACCAGTACGGATAAGGCAAAATTCAACGCGGTTTCCAGGTTTCTGCTTGTGAGATACCAGATCACGAATGTGATCAGCGAGATTGCGATGACACCGAAAACGAAGTAATTCGAGATCTTATCCGCAAAGCGTTCGATCGGGATCTTTGCCATGGTTGCCTGTTTGGTCAAAGAAATGATCTTGGACAGGGTAGACTGATTGCTGTTCTTCGTGATACGGACTTCGATCTCCCCGTTGATATTGACGGTACCGCCGATGACTTCATCGTCGATTGTTTTGGTTTGAGGAACGGATTCTCCCGTGATCATCGATTCATCGATGGAACTGCTGCCTTTGATGATGACGCCATCCTGAGGGATCGATTCTCCCGGTCGTACGGATACGATATCTTTGACTTTTAGTTCATCGATCGGGATGACTGTGATCTCTCCATCTCTGATCAGATTTGCCTGCATCGGAATCAGGGTTGCAAGTCCGCGTATTGTTTTGGCCGCTTTCTTCTTGTTGCTGCCTTCGATATACTTTCCGATCGATACGATGACCAGGACCATGGCTGCCGTTTCGAAGTAGAAATGCAAATAATGATGATTCCCGAACAGAACATAGAGAGAATAGAGATAAGACACGAAGGAAGAGATAGCGACCAGCGAGTCCATGTTGGGCTTGAGATGCCGCATGGCATTGAACCCGGAACGGTAGTAACGGATATTCAGCAGAATAACAATCGTACAAAGGACCAGCTGTACATATTTACCCCAATCTGGAATCATGATGCCGAACATATGTCCCATGGAGAAAAACATCAGAATCAGTACAAGAATACTTGAAATGATCATGATCAGACGGCTTTTGTCGATCTCGTTGGTCTTCTGTATCACAAGCGTATAACCCAGATCGCTGATCCTTTTCACCATGATTTCTTCCGTGGTTCTGTTTTCATCGAACACGACGGTCGCTTCGTTTTCAAGAAGATTGACTTTGGCATCTTGTACGCCTTCGATTTTCTTCAAACCCTGTTCGACCGTATTCTTGCAGATGATGCAAGTCATTCCCTTGACTTCATATGTCTTTTCCATAAAATACCCCCCATGGGTATATTCATTATAGCATTCCTTTCTTTCCGGAACAACCGATATGATTCGAACTTGCAAAAGATTTTAAATTCTATGAGACTATAGGTATGAACAGAATCAATGATGAACTGTATCCGATGATCTATAAGCGAAAGTCGTTTCATGTATTCAGGGATCCGCCATCCGGGAAAGCGTATCATGACGAATACAGTATCACAGATAACGAACTGATACGGATTCAAGAGATCTATGATTCTCTTGTACCGCTGTGTCCCGAGATCCGTACGGCAATGCGGATTGCAGAGAACGAAGAGACAAGCTGTCAGAGGGGACAGGAGAAAGTCCTGCTGTTTTACAGCGAAGATAAACCGGATGCCTTGGCCAATATCGGTTATCTTGGGGAACAGCTGGATCTTTATCTGGCGGAAATGAATATCGGCACATTGTGGTTCGGTTTGAACAAAAACGAGATGCCGGACTTTGATGGTCTGAAATACATCATCATGATCTCAATCGGGAAAGTGCCTGAAAAAGCCTTCCGGAAAGACATGTTCAAAGCGAAACGGAAAGAACTGGATGAGATCTGGGAAGGGTCATTGCTGGAAGGGGTAAGCGAAATCGTGCGTTTTGCGCCAAGTGCCTGCAACAGCCAGCCTTGGAAAGTCATAAGGGAAGGAAATCATCTGGATGTCTGCCGCTACCGGAATGAAAAGAAAATCGGCGTCATGCCGCAGGATGGCCTTGTCGTATACAACCATATCGATATCGGCATCTTTCTTTGTTTTCTGGAACTGTGTCTGAATCGTCAGAACATCTCTTTCCAGAGAACGCTTTTCAGCGATGACCGGGATGAAACCATGAACCTTGTTGCGAGGTATCAATTGAACGGATAACGTCTGGCACATAAGCTATAATAAGAATAGAAATGAGCTGTCCGTTATATATCCGTAGCGTCTATAGTCTTTTATCATCCATGTGCTCGATCGAGGACATCGTTTTCTATGGAAAGAAATGCGGATACGGCAGTCTCGGATTGGTCGATCGCAATGTGCTTACGGCAACCATGCCTTTCAAGAAAGCCTGTCAGAAAGCCAATATCAAGCCTGTCTATGGACTGGAGTTTTCTGTTTCCTGTGAGGAACGCACTTACGATATGGTCCTCTATGCACGCAATGACCGCGGTTTCAGGAATCTGATTGGATTGTCCAGCCATATCTGCATCAACAAGCTTGATGCGATCAATGTGGATACATTGAATGAATATCGCGATGATACTATTCTCTGCCTGCTTGCGGACAGAATGCCTTTGACTGCCGCGATCGAACAGAAACAAAATATCGAAGAAGAACTGAAGAAGCAGAATGATACGTTTGGAAAATACATCGTCGGTCTGGCCGATCATGATATCGCGATCAACCGCCAGCGCGATGAATCTCTCAAGGAAGTGCTGGATCGCCACGGCATCAGCTATATCGCTTTGAATCGGACCTTTTACAATGTGCCGGAAGACGAAGAAGCCTATCAGGTGCTGAAATGTATTAGAGACAAGAAACTGATCAGCGACGATGACAGCATCCGTGAGAGCGGACGCTATTTCCTGAATAAAGAAGAATTCAGCCGTCTTTTTGATCAGAAAGAGCTGGATAATACCGATATCCTTGCGGAAAACTGCAACGTGTCTCTGACCTTCTCGACGGAACTTCCGGAATACCAGAACAAACTGAATATTCCTTCGAAACAGTATCTGGTTTCTTTATGCAAGGAAGGGCTAAAACGCAGACTGAAAAACAATATCCCGGAGGTCTATCAGAAGCGTCTCGAACACGAACTGAAAATCATCCTGGATATGCATTTCGAGGATTATTTCCTGATCGTGTATGATTTCATACTGTATGCGAAAAAGAATGACATCCTGGTAGGCCCCGGCAGGGGATCGGCGGCAGGATCGCTGGTTTCCTACTGTCTGGGGATCACCGATATCGATCCGATCCGTTACGGACTGATCTTCGAGCGTTTCCTGAATCCGGAAAGAGTCTCCATGCCGGATATCGATACGGATTTTCCCGATGACAAGCGGGATGAGATCATCCGTTACGTGCGTGACAGATACGGTCCGGAACATGTCGCACATATCGTGACGTTTGGCACTTTGAAGGCGAAACAGGTATTAAGAGATGTCGGAAGGGTCCTGAATTATACCGTACGGGATATCGATGCGATATGCAAGCTGATTCCGAATGTAGGGGATATGGACCTGCAGAAAGCCTATGCGACGATTCCATTGTTTAAGCAAAGGATCGACGCGGAAGAAAAGTACCGTCATCTCTATCAGCTGGCGCTGAAACTGGAAAAGAATCCGCGTCATGAATCGACGCATGCGGCAGGCATCGTCTTTTCCCGTAAGAAGCTGACGGAAGTCGTACCGATCACTTCGATCGAAAGCGACATCTATTCTACGCAGTATACGATGGAACATCTTGAGGAACTGGGTCTGATCAAGATGGATCTTCTGGCAATCCGCAATCTGACGATCATTTCCGAGATCGTCGATGACATACGCAAAGAAAAACCGTTCAGGATACAGGAGATCCCATTGGATGATCCGGCGACTTTCAAGCTGATCGGCAACGTGAATACTTTAGGCATCTTCCAGCTCGAATCTTCCGGCATGCGCAATCTGGTACGAAAGATGAAACCGAAAACGCTCGAAGAGATCGGCGTGGCGATCGCCTTGTTCCGACCGGGACCCATGAAGAATATCCCGTTGTTTTTAGCCAACCGCGAACATCCCGAGCAGATCGAATATCTACATCCCGGTCTGAAGGATATCCTGGAAGAAACTTATGGCATCATCGTCTATCAGGAACAGATCATGGATATCGCCAGGAAGATGGCCGGTTTTACTTATGCTAAGGCTGATATCTTGCGTAAGGCAATGGCCAAGAAACATGCGGAAGAGCTGCAGAAGCTCTATCCCGATTTCATCAATGGCTGTCTGAAGATGGGCTATTCCCGTCAGATCAGCGAGAAAGTCTATGCTTTGATCCAGGAATTCGCGAATTACGGCTTCAACAAGTCGCATTCGATTGCCTATGCCCTGGTTGCTTATCAGCTGGCTTATCTGAAAGCAAACTATCCTTTGCCGTTCTATAAGGCATTGCTCAATGGCGTCATCGGTTCGCAATCCAAGACCTATGACTATATCAATGAGTGTACGAATATCGGAAACAAAGTAATTGCTCCCGATATCAACCGGTCTTTCGATCATTACAGGATCGAAGAGAATGCCATTGTCATGCCTCTTGGCATCATCAAGGATGTCGGTTCGGTATCGGTCAGGAAAATCGTGGAAGAAAGGGAACAGAATGGACCGTTCAAGGACTATCTGGATGCTGTCTGCCGCATCAGCAATGCCGGGGTCGATCGCAATGTGATCGAGAATCTGATCTATGCGGGAGCTTTCGATTCTTTCAGACTGAGCAGGAATACGATGATCAGGAATCTGGAAAACGTGCTCATGTATGCGAATGCGCACAAGAACGAAACGTCGATCCTGGAAGACTTCGATGATAAGCCGCTGATCAAAGAACACCATGATGATATGCTCGTACTGGCGGAGAATGAGAAAGCGGTACTGGGTTTCTATTTCAGTTTTAATCCTTTATTGGAAGTAAAGAAAAAGTATAATATAGATACGGATAACCTCTATGATCTGTCAAACAGCTATGGAGAGGTAAAAGGCTTCGGACTGATACAGAGGGTCAAAGCGATCCGAACCAGAAAAGGGGATATGATGGCTTTTGTCGATCTGATCGATGACAAGGGGCAGCTGTCGCTTGCGGTGATGCCTCGTCTGTACAGCCAGTATCAGGATCAGCTGGTCAAAGGAAAATATGTCAGTTTTGAGGGGAAGATCGAGAAAGAAGCGTCGTGTCTGGTCAGAAAGATGACAGTGCTGTAGGAGAGCGTATGAAAATACTTATCGTGGATGATGAAATCAAGATCAGGGAAGTCGTATCGGAATATGCCAAGGCGAGTGATTACGAATGCGATCAGGCGAACAATGGCAAGGATGCGGTGGAAATGGTCCGTAATAATGATTATGACTGTGTCATACTGGATATCATGATGCCGGAGCTGGATGGCTTTACGGCCTGCAAGAATATCAAGAAGATTAAGGATGTGCCGGTGATCATGCTTTCAGCAAGACAGGAAGAGGATGACAAGCTCTTTTCCTTTGATCTGGGGGTGGATGACTATGTCACCAAGCCGTTTTCTCCCAAGGAACTGATGGCCAGGATCAAGGTCGTCTGCGAACGTCGGAACAAGCATCCGAATGCGGTCTATCGTTTCGATGGCCTGGTGATCGATGTGGATGGCAGGAGCGTGACGATCGATGAGGAAAAGGTCACTCTGACGCCAAAGGAACTGGATCTTCTGATCTATATGGTTGAAAACAAGAATATCGCGTTAGCCAGAGAGAAACTGCTGTTTGCGGTCTGGCAGACGGATTATTATGAAGACGATCGGACGATCGATACGCACATCAAGATGCTGAGAAAAGATCTCGGTCCGTACGCATCGCATATCGTGACCGTCCGGGGTACGGGGTACAAGTTTGAAGTTTAACTATAAAGGCATCCGTTTTTCTACCTGGCTGTATTTTCTGGGTTTTTCGGTAGCGATCATGTTGCTGCTGGGTTTTCTTCTGGTCGTGATCATCAAGCCTTACTACCGCAATGACCGTCTGAATATCATCGATGTGATTTCCGGAACGATGGAGTCTTTGCTTTTGAAGGATGATCTTTCCAGCAACGATATCGAATCGGCAGCCCGTACCATTATCGGAAACAACGTCTGTGCGGTGATCTATAACGAGAATGGAAGCCGCATCTATTATCCGCCGGATTCCCTGGGACAGCTGTGCATGCTGGATAAGCCGATCACGGTGGGAGAGGAGACATTTACGATCCTCAATGATCCTGTGGCTTTCATCGAGATGATACGCAACGAGAATCCTGTATCGCTGACTTTGAATTCGCCGATCACCGATATCGAGATGCTTCTGTATGGAAAGATGGTCAAAACGGATCTGGCGAATTACTATCTGATTTTGAATACGCCATTGGAGCCGATCGAATCCTATATCGATTTCATCATGAATCAGTACATGTATCTGGCCTTGATCGTGATCGCGATCGCTTTGATCCTGGCGTTCTTTTTATCCCGTAATCTTTCCGAGCCGATCGTCAAGATGAAAGATGAAGCAAACAAACTTGCACAGGGCAACTATGATGTGCAGTTCAAGACCAATTCTTTCTCGGAAATCAACGATCTGGCTTCCACTTTGGATGATGCCACGGACAAGCTTTCGAAAGTCAATGATCTGCGTAAGGATCTTCTGGCAAACGTCTCTCATGACATCAAGACGCCATTGACCATGATCAAAGCCTATGCCGAAATGATCAAGGATATTTCCGGTGAAGATCCCAAGAAGAGGAATGAACATCTGGATGTCATCATACAGGAAAGCGATTATCTGGATCGCCTGGTAACGGATATGTCGGAACTGTCGAAACTGCAGTCCGGAGTCATGGAGATCAACCGGGATAATTTCGATCTGAAAAAATGTGTCGATAATGTCGTACTGCTGCTGTCGAAAGCGATCAACGAAAAGAATATCAATCTGGTTCTGGATCTGGCGGATTGCGTGATCTATGCCGATGAGATCAAGATCTCGCAAGTGGTTTATAATTTCTTATCGAATGCTTTGAAATACTCCGATAACGATTCCAAGATCATCATCCGTTCGATTGCGGATGAAGAGAAAGTCAGACTGGAAGTGATCGATAACGGTAGCGGCATCTCGCAAGACGCTTTACCTTACATCTGGGATCGCTACTATAAGGTCGATAAGAACTTCAACCGTTCCGTCAACTCCACCGGACTGGGTCTGGCGATCGCCAAGGCGATTTTAGAGGCGCATAACGCTTCGTATGGCGTCGATTCGAAGGTGGGGAAGGGTTCGACCTTCTGGTTCGAGATTTCAAGGGATTATGAAGATGAAGAATGATCCTTTGAAATACATCGATTATGATTTCCTGCAGGATGACCGCTTCGTGAAAGTCAATACGGACACGGTCTCTCTGGGGATGTTTCTGGATCCGATGATCGGCAAGTCGGTGCTGGATATCGGAACGAATACGGGAGCGCTTCTGCTGTATGCGCACAGTCATGGGGCGAAGGAGCTCTATGGGGTGGATATCCATGAGGACGCCTTGAAACTGGCAGAAACGAATCTGTCGAAGCATACAGATAACTTTAAGCTGTATTGTTGCAGGGTGCAGGATCTGCAGATCGATCCGGTCGATGTGATCGTATGCAATCCGCCTTTCTTTGAAATGAACAACGTCACGGATGATTCCTATTTCAAGGAAGCGTTGTTTGAAGAATCTCTTCCTCTGGATGATCTGTTCGGTTCATTCCGCCGTCTGATGAAAGACAATGGAACAGTCTATCTCATCTATCAGGCAGACCGTTTTCCTGTTCTATATGAAACCTGTCTGAAATACAAACTGAAGATCATGAAGATGCAGTTCATGCATGACGTGAATTCGAAGCATGCGCTGCGTGTCTTGCTGAAACTGAAGATCGGCAAGATGTCGAAACTGAAGATCTACGAGCCGCTGATGGTCAGAAACGGATCGATCGTAAAAGCACGATACGACGAAGAATAAGCAGATTACAGGTTATAATGTACAAGGTAAAGGAGCACATATGAAAAAAGTATCTTCCGTGATAAAAGTGATCCTGAGTCTCTTTTGCAGAGTCGCGGGACTGATTTGCGCGTTTGTCGCTTTGGATTTCTTTCAGAACAATGAAAGAACGACAGCGGCTGTCGGCATGGTGATCGCTGTCGCCTTGTTTTTTCTGCCGGATCTGATCAAACGGAAACTGGAAAACTGAAACAGAAAGAAAGGTATAAACAAAACAAGACTCCGGTCTTGTTTTGTTATGCTTTGATTTCGTTTTCTATTTACTCTTTGATGGTGATCCTTCCTTCGATCACGGAATCGATCTGATTCATGCCGGATAACAGTTCTTCGAAGATGGAGAAATCATCCGTAATGACCATTCTGGCTTTCTTGTTTGCCAGGACCTGTTCGATCGGAAGATGGAAGAAATCGCTGAAGTTCTTGAAATGATAATCCTGCACGGCGATCTTGATCATCTGGTTGTTGACGATCTCTTTGCCATTGAGACTGAATTCTTCGAATTCGTGCGTCTTGCGGTCATAGACCATTCTGAATCCTTTGGAGACCTGATAGAATTCGGAATGATCGCCATCCAACGCTTCATCCCTTAACATGAATTTCATCATCTGCCGCAGCTGCCGTCCGTTAACTTCCAGCATATAGATCGGTCCGTTATAAGGCAGGCACTCCAGAAGATCCTGATACTGGACGATCGGTCCCAGTTCTTTCAGACGGATCGAACCCGATGCATACAGCATGATGTCGAAACTGGAATCAACCTGAAGAAGATCCGCAAACAGATTTCCCAGTTCCGTTTCCATATTTCTTCTTGGGTGAGTCAGGGTACGTTTGAAATTGGTGATGATCTTCGTATATTTGCGATCGGTTTCCTGCTTGTAGGAGTTCAGTACTTCTTCCAGGATCGGATCCGGCTGACAGGTATCGGTATTGATCGGAATGCATTGCCATTTGTAGCTTTCCATCTCGTGAGTCACGGTATTGATTTCGATATCGAAACGTCCGATCTGATCGGTTCCTACGCCGACCTGTACGATCGGAATGCCATTGACGATGCAAGGTTCATCAAGAAAAGTATGCGTATGACCGCCGATAATCAGGTCCACTCCCCAGTTGGGATCCAGCAAGGAAGCCAGTTTCTTATCGTTTTCAAAGCCGATATGCGTCAGCAGGACGGTCATATCGATGCTGGTGGTACGGTAGTTATCCGCTATGACGCCGACCTGTTTTGCGGCATCCCAGACATCCACAAACGATCCGATGATTTCTTCGCTTCTGGTGGAAGCCAGGACTTCTTCCGTGATGATGCCGATAAACATGATCTTAAGCCCGTTGATTTCAATGATCTTGTATGGATTGAACAGCCTTGTGTGATTGGTCTTGATATACATGTTGGCATTGACGATCGGGAATCTTGCACACTTTTCCAGAAACAGCAGATGCGCCAGACCGTAGTCGACTTCATGATTGCCTAAGGTCACGACATCAGGCGCCAGGAAGTTCATCAGTTCGATCGTCGAAAAACCCTTATATTCCGAATCAATGATAGAACCCCGGAACATGTCTCCGGCAATCGCGAAAAGCGTGTTGGGTTCTTCTTCGCGGACTTTCTTGATGAAGCCGGAAAGAAGGGAAACGCCGCCTTCCTGCATGGTTCCTTTGTTTTCGGCCAAGAAATCGCCGTGCATATCATTGGAATGAAGCAGTACCAGTTTTTCAGTTGCAGCCATAAGAAACCTCCTAATAAACAGATAACGATGATATCGCAGCCATGAATATGGTTATGAGTAGATTATACTATAGTTTGCATGTCTATCGGTAGGCAACCAAGGGGTTTATGATCGCATTGAGTATTTGGCTTCTTCCATATCAGGGAAATGGTATAGTATATTTATATGCTTCGTGAAAACAGAAAGTACAGACTTATTGGCATTTTTAGTGCGCTTGCATCAGGCGTGCTGTTTGGCGTTTCTCCGATGTTTGTATCGATCGTCAGCCAGCGCGGCGTTTCTTCCTATACCGTCTGTTTCCTGCGCTTTCTGATATCCATGCTGCTGTTTCTTGCTTGCATCATGATCAGAAGGATCGACATCCGGCTTTCGGTCAGACATCTGTCGAGACTGTTTCTTGCATCCTTGTGCAATTCCCTGACGACGATCGCATTGTATTCCTGCTACAGATATATCGGTATCTCTGCAGGTACGACGATTCATTTTTCATATCCGATCCTGGTCGTTCTGTTCATGACTTTACTGTTGAAAGAAAAACCGGAACGGAAATGCCTGTCATGCGCCATCACGTGTATGATCGGCATATTGTTTTTCTTTGAAAAACGATCAGGATCCGCTCATATTGAAGGAATCGTTCTTGCGCTGTCATCCGCTTTTTTGTACAGTTTCTACCTGATCGTGATCGAAAGAACGGGAATCTCAGAGATCGATCCCGTCATTATGGGTTTCTATATCGCTTTGTTTAATACAGTGATCATCGGAACATATGATCTGTTCATCTCTCATCAGATCTCTTTGCAGATGTCGGCATCTTCATGGATCCTATGCGCTCTGGTTTCCATAATGACATCGGTTTTTGCGACTCTCTGTCTGCAGATCGCGATCCGACATACCAGCAGCATATTGTTTTCTTTGCTGTCTCTTTCGGAACCGATTTCTTCCGTTTTGTGCGGCTTCCTGATCCTGCATGAGCCTTTCAGCATCAGAAAAGCCATCGGGTGTATGATCATCATCGCCAGTCTCTTATACCTCATCGGATCGGATCATCAGGAAAAGAAAACCATGGAAGACAGCTGATCTTTGCAAGAACAGAATACATAGAAACGATTACTTACAGTCCAAATATTCGGACTGTCTTTTTTATTCTGAAACATACAATGAAGCTATGAAGAGAGGAGATAAGGTCTATTACATTGAGAACTGGGAGATCAAGGAAGCGGAAATCCTCAATTTCAGCAATGGTTTCGTCACGGTACGTTACCATTCGCTTTGTCCGGAACTGCTTGGCGGCCAGAGCCTGTATCTGAACAGAGGAATCCGCTTGCGTTTCAGCAAGGTCTACAGCACCAGGATACAGGCGGAAAGCGAGTTAAAACGTTATCGCAAGACTTGGAGGTAAGTTACATATGAACACGGATAATATTGTCGGTTTTTATCTGACGCATACGGTCAATGGCAGGTCGACCAGAACCAGATTTGCCCGGAAAGATATCGGATTGCTGATACAGTGGATCGATATCTGCAAGTCCCGGGGTTTTCCTTATACGGCGGAAGCGATCATCAAGGCAAATGACGGATATGTGATATGCAGACTGATCTGATCAAAAGATAGACCTGTTACTATGGCATAGTCTTCCGATATAATGTAAGTAATAACAATATTCAAAAAAAGACAAGGCAGGATAGAACCATGAAAAACATTCATATCGATGAAAACGGAAAATATGTATGGGAATACGAAGTAGATATGCATAAGAACCGGAATATCTTTGATCTGGTCATGAAGATACTGACAGTGATTTTTGTTTTCATTCTTGTAACGATACCGTTTGTGGCGCTGATTAATGGCAGTTTCAGCTGGGAAAGCATGTGGTTTTTTATGAAGATCGCAATTCCGATCTTCCTGTTTGTCTATCTGATCGGATATCTTGCCTATGAGCTGTACGCTTATTCCTTGGGCGGCGTCTATCATGTGCGTTTCGAGATGGATGAAGAAGGGATCAATCATATTCCGATGCAAAAAGAAAGGGACTACGGCCGCAATCTGGGTATTCTGTCGATGCTGGTTGGCTTGTTTACCAGAAATATCGGCCAGATAGGTTCCGGCATGCATGTCGCAACACTGGAGAATATCTATTCCGAATTCTCTCATGTGACCAGCGTCAAAGCCGATCGCAGACATGATCTGATCAACGTCAATTATGCGACTCTGAACAATCAGGTCTATGCCGGGAAAGAAGACTATGATTTTGTATTCAGCTATATCGCCGCACATTGTCCGAAAGCGAAGATCGTCGATCGTCAGGGTCCGGAAGCATTATGAAACGATATGAATTTATCAGTAATAGAACGATACGCACGATACTGTGCGTTTTCGTATCGGTGCTGCTTATGGCGGTTTCAGGATGCCAGAAGAAAGAAGAAACTGCCGATGATCGGATCACAGGCGTGGAGACGACAGAATCTTTGCACGGCGGTTTTGTCAGTTCAATGATGATCCAGGGCCATGAGATCTTTATCTACCAGCCCGAAGATATCATGAATGGAGATATCATCAATTACGGCTACAGCGCGCCATTGCTGATGGTGTTCGCTGAAGGAAAGATGAAAACGGAAGAAGCAGTCGATTTTATCTGCGAAAAGGGGATCGATCAGATTGCGCAGAAGAACGGAGGCTTCGTCGTATTCGTCAATCCCTTGAAGGACTGGGACAAAGAAGAATACGGGATCTACGAAACGATCCTGGCTAGGACTGCTGTCGCTCAAAGCGGGTTTGCGCATGGATTGCTGTTTGATGAATCAAAGAATGAATATTTCATCTTTGCTTCTCCGGCTGCGACTTGTCTCTATGGCTATGGAAAAGGAGCGGATTATATCGCAAGAAACTATCTGAAAGAAACGACAGGATACTCGTCGATGAGCGCGTTAGGAAGCGATGATATCACCATTACCGCTGCTGTTTTGGAGAAACTGAACGATAAACCGGAGATCAAGGACAGGGATATCATCATCGTTTCCAAAGGAAATGATGAATCGAAACAGGATGTGGCAACGCAAAGCGATCATTATCATGTCAGCGATGCTTCTTTTGAAGAAATCTATGAAGAATATATCGATGGCTATCAGCGCTGGAACGGACATTTGAGCGAGACGTTTCATCCGGAAAAACTGGGTCTGGTCATGGAACCGTTGATTCTTGAAGTCAAGACTTCAGCCGACAACAAGGCAATCAGCGATGAAACCTATGAGCTTGGCGCGGTCGTCTATCGCAAAGAAGACAGCAAGCAATCAAAGAAGCCGCTGCTGATGTGTTTTCATGGCGGAGGAGATACGGCGATAACGACCGCAACGATTGCCGGCTGGCCTGTGATCGCTGCCGAAGAAGATTTTATACTGTGCGCCATTGAGATGCATACCCGTACCACCGCCACAGAAGTCATCGAAGTGATTGAACAGCTCAAAGAACGCTACAATATCGACGAAAGCCGTATCTATGCGACCGGGTTCTCGATGGGCGGAATCAAGACCTGGGATCTGTATCAGGAATATCCTGAACTGTTTGCGGCGATGGCTCCGATGGGAGCGACTGTCGATGTCGGCATGAATACGCAATTCTCGAAAGCGCCTGTATTGAATGAAGATGTCATGGTTCCGCTGATGTACTGCGGAGGCGAACAGTCTTCTTTAGGAGAACTGCCTTTTCAGAATTATGCATGCATCAATCGGATCAATTATCTGTTTGAAGTCAATCAGATCGATACTTCGTTCAGAATGACGATGGGAAACAGAGATGAATGGGAGGACTCCGTATTCGGATATGAAGGGGATATCGTCGAAGAATACACGGACGATTCCTATCCCGGTAGCATCACCACGATCCGTTATTATTACAGCAGCGATGGCAATATCTATACCGCGCTTTGTTCCATCTGCAATCATCAGCACGAGATCAAGCCATTCACTTGCCGGAAGGCCTGGGAATTCATGAAAAAATACAGCCGTATCGACGGCTGTATCGTAATCAGTGACTGATTTAACCTTTATACTCCAGACAAAGCATCGTCAGATCATCGAACTGTTCCGCTTCGCCGACGAACCGATCGACCGATGCTTTTACATATTTCAGGATGACATCGGGATCTGCGTTTTTCACTACATTCAGAGCCTGGATCAGCCTGTCGGTACCATATTGGGCCTTTTCACGATTGACCGCTTCCGGAATGCCATCGGTATACAGGAACAGTTTATCTCCCGGTTCCATCTGTATTTCATATTCCGAATAATTCGCTTCCGGCAAAGCGCCGATCACGAAACTGTGTCTGTCTTTGTATAATTTGAAATTCTGTCCATGCTGCATGAGGATCGGATACTCATGTCCGGCATTGGCCGCCATGATTTTACCTGTCGATATCGTCAGGACGCCGAACCATACGGTGATAAACATCTGTTCCTGATTGTTGTCACAGATCAGTCCGTTCATATTGGAAAGGACTTTGGAAGGAGAATGGTCATATTGTGCGCAATTCTGCAGGATGACTTTGGAAATCATCATAAACAGCGCTCCCGGGACTCCTTTTCCGGAAACATCCGCAATGACGATGCCAAGATGATCGTCATCCAGCATGAAGAAATCATAGAAGTCGCCTCCGACTTCTTTTGCGGCATCCATTGAGGCGTAGATTTCGAATTCTTTCCTCTCCGGGAAAGGAGGGAAACAATGAGGAAGCATGGAATCCTGTATCTTGCCTGCGGTATTGAGCTCCGTCCTGGTAGAAGCCAGTTTATTGCTTCGATCGGTAAACAGTATGCTGTAGATCAGAATGACCGAAATCAGCGTAGATCCATACTGGGTGGCATAGCCATGCGCGCCTCCCGTAAGCACATAGTGGAAGATCGGTATGGCGATAAAAGAGAAAGCGACAAGTTTCTGTCTGCGTGACGCTTTGCATCGGTTGATCAGGATCAGCGTCAAAGGAGCGACGATCACCATATACAGATCGACCAGGCGATACAAATGTTCCGTATGGAAGACGCCTTGGGCATCGACGCTGAAACAGATCGGATAGAAAGTATTTGCCAGAACGAGCAGATCAAACGGCAAGATCAGGATAAACACATGAAGATCCAGCCATTTCGCCAGTTTTCCCTCGAACGATAACGTACGGCGGACATAGTTGTAGAAGAGCAGGACCAGTCCGAAATCGCCGATTTTCGTCAGTTCATTCAGAAACAGATACCATTTGCGGTATTGGGGATTTCCGGCAATGTACCAGCAAAGTTCATTATTGATGAAGGCCAATCCGATCAGCATGATCAGGCCGATCAGCCAGAACGCGGAGTCATCCTGATCTCTGCCCATATCGTTGAAACATCCGAAAAACAAGACGGTACAGACGAAAATTCCAAGCACATCGACACCGGCGTTATAAAGAGCGGCAGGATTGATATCCGGTCTTTCAAAAAAACGCAGTGCGAGTACCATGGATAAAACAGACAGGATGATCAGCAGATATAAACGGAAATATATCGTCCAGTTATTATGTTTTTTCATAGTCCTATTATATAATCATTTGCTTCATATTATGTAAACTATTCGTATGCCTGGCTTATCGTTGACAAAGAAATAGGCATAAGGTACATTTATTGTGAAGAAGGTTTGTTACTCAAGACTCTTTGGGACTTATCCTTGAATACAAGACATCAGGATATTTCACAGCGCAAAGAGTTTTTTCTTAAAGAAATGAAAGTCATCAGGAACATCAACAATAATATCGCTCACTGCGTCGATTCCAAGGGACGGGAAGTCGTCGCTTTTGGCAAAGGAATCGGTTTTTATAAAGCAGATGAAGAGATCCCTTTAAACAGGATCAACCGTACTTTCTATAACATCAAAGATACCGATTATGGAATCATCCGTAACATTCCTACCGTCATCATCAATACGGCCATATACATCATCGATCATGTGTCGGATGAGCTTTCGGTCGTCTATCCTTCTTCCAAGGCCATATCGCTTGCCGATCATCTGCAGTTTGCGATCGAAAGGAAAGACATGGATATCTATCTCAAGATGCCTCTGCTTCACGAGATAAGACAGCTCTATCCTAGGGAGATGGAACTGGCGGATGAGTCTTTGAAGATCATAAAGGAGATGACGGGAGAGTCTCTGCCGAAACTGGAAGCGGGAACGCTTGCCTTGCATTTCATCGCGGACAGGCTCAATATCAAAAAGAGCGAAGATGAAAACTATGGCGATATCATCAAGAACTGTACAAGGATCGTCGAAAAGGATTTCAATATCAAGATAGACAGAGAAAGTTTCAATTATTCCCGTTTCATTACGCATCTTGATTATCTTATCCGGAGGCTTTCCGGCGATGAGCAGATTGAAAGCCAAAACGAGAAGATGTTCGAGGATATGAAACAGAATTATCCCGATTCTTATGCTTGTGCGGTAAAAATGAGGGATTATCTGGAAAAAGAGCTGGAAAGAAACATCAGCGACGAGGAGCTTCTCTATCTGGTGCTGCATATCAACCGTCTCATCGTCAGGGTAGAGGAATAGATAATTCCATCCGTTGACAGCGCTTACATTATTTATTATTATTGAATCAGAAGTTAAGGTTTGTTACTCGAAACTCTTCGGGGCTTATCCTTGAAAACATAGTCATATCTGTGTTTTTGAGATTGGTCTGAAGAGTTTTTATTTTAAGGAGAAAAAAATGATTCAGTTGGGTGTATCGCTGTATCCGGAACAGGAAACTACGAAACAGATCGAAGAGTATCTGGCTCTGGCGAAAAGCTATGGCTTTTCGAAAGTCTTTACCAGTCTTTTTTCCGTAGAAGGTTCCAGAGAAGAGATCATCGGATATTTCCGCAAGCTCAGCGATATTGCCCACAAATATGACATGGAAGTCTATGGCGACTGCAATGCCAGATTCTTCATGCAGATGGAAGCTTCCGCCGATGATCTGTCGATTTTCAAAGAGATGGACCTGGATGTATTGAGACTTGATCTGATGTTTGGTGATGAAAGAGATGTCAGGATCGTCAACAATGATCAGGGTCTGGGGATACAGCTCAATGCCAGTCTTATCCCGGCGGTCCAGAAGGTCCTGGATGGCGGAGGAGATCCCGAAAGGATCATCGGATCCTATAACTTTTATCCATTACGCTATTCCGGAGCAGGAAGCGAAGATGTCTGCGAGGCAAACAAGTTCTTCAGGAAGAACGGAATGAAGACGCAGATCTTCATTTCTTCCAATGTGAAAGGCGCCCATGGGCCTTGGCCGGTAAGCGATGGCCTGCCAACGATCGAAGATGATCGCGACGCGCCGATATCCCTGCAGGTCAGAAGGTCATATGCGCTGGGCTGTGAGGAGATCATTTTCGGCAATGCTTTCGCTTCGAAAGAAGAACTTCAGGAAGCAGCGGATGCACTCAAACAGATCTATGTCTATGCGCCGGACCAGCCATTCTATTTCCCCGGTCTCAGGACTCAGATCCCGATCGGCGATATCGAAAGGATCCCGCTGAAGCTGGAAGCTGCAGAGGAACTCTCGGATCCTGAAAAAGAACTGCTGTTCGTCTTCAAAGGACACAATGTCAGCGAATATACGCATACGATCATCCGTTCAAGATGGGGCAGGATGGACTTCCGCTATGCGCCTATCCTTCCAAGAAAATGCGAAAAAGAATATTTCGAAAGAGGCGATGTCGTGATCCTGAATGACAATATGGAACGTTACAAGGGCGAAGTCCATATCGTTGTGACAAGAATCAGAAACAATGAAACGATGAATTATGCAGGAAAGATCATTCCGGAAGAACTGTTTTTCCTGGATTATCTGAAATACGGAGTGAATTTCGGTTTCATTCATAAATAAGGTATCCATATCCTAAAGGGGATATAAGAATACAACATAATTTCAATAGAAAGGAAGAATTATGGCAAAAACTGAAAAAGACTTTAAGGCCTTGGCTGCCCAAATAGTCGAACTTGTCGGTGGCAAGGACAACATTGCCCATGCTGCCCACTGTCTAACCAGATTACGTGTCACTCCAAAAGATACCAGTCTGGTCAAAATCGACGACATCAAGAAGCTTGGTG
>JAFYHQ010000015.1 GCA_017539105.1 Erysipelotrichaceae bacterium | reverse complement strand
CTCATCGTTTCCGGTCACCGTTCTGGAATCTGCTTCCTTGCCGTCGGCTTTGAGACGGATCGTGATGCTTTCAGGACGCATTCCTTCCGCGTCATCGTCGTCAACCCAAATCTTGAAGCCTTCGATCGAGATCCTGACAGGAGTATGCTTGTTGGTGATGGTGTAACCTTTTGTGGCATCACCACTGACCTCGAAAGAATATGTTCCCTCTCCGTCGGTTCCGGTAATGACATCCGTCTTTTCCTCCCGGACAGTGTAGGAAATCTTGTTTTCTTCTTTCTTAAGGTCGAGATTTTTGAAGAAAGCCGTCCAGCCGTCATCCTTTGAAAGGACAAGCGTCTTTCCGGTATCTTCTCCATCCGCATAGAGCCTGATGGTGACAGAAACCGGACGGATGCCGTCTCTGTCGTTTTCATCGTCCCATATCTTGGTTACTTCGATTTGCGTTTTGCCCGGAGTATACGTATTGGTGACATTGTAGCCTTCGATTTCAGTAGTATAGTCTTCGATCGCGTCCTCGCTGATCGTGTATCTGATTTCCTTGCCATCATCATCCATCGGTAAAACACGGAACTTCCATGACCAGCCATCGTCTGCGGTCACTGTTCTGGAATCCACTTCCTTGCCGTCGGCTTTGAGACGGATCGTGATGCTCTCAGGACGCTTGCCATCCTGATCATCGTTGTCATCCCAGGTCTTGGAACCTTCGATCGAGATCTTTTCAGGAGTGTGTTTATTCGTTACCACAAAGCCGTCTTCCCGGTTTCCGGTGATCTCGGTCGTATAACCGTCAACCTCATCTTCTTTGATCGTGTAAGTGATTTCCTTGCCGCTCTTTTTCAGGTTGAGATCACTAAAAGTTCCTGACCAGCCATTTCCTTCAGACAAAGTCAAACTCTTTCCGGTATCTTCTCCATCCGCATAGAGCTTGATAGTGACAGAATCAGGACGGATTTCATCCTTGTCATCGAGGTCGCTCCACACTTTGGCTACCTCGATCCGGGTCTTGCCAGGCGAATAACTGTTCGTTACATCATAGCCATCGACTGTTGTCGTATAATCTCTGACCGCATCTTCCCTGATCGTATATTCGATTTCTTTGCCATTATCAAACTTCGGTTTATTCTCAAACTTCCATGACCAGCCGTCGTCTGCGGTCACCGTTCTGGAATCCACTTCCTTGCCGTCGGCTTTGAGACGGATCGTGATGCTTTCAGGACGCATTCCCTCCGCATTATTATCGTCATTCCAGATCTTGGAGCCTTCAATAGTGACGGTCTCAAAATGATTGGTGATCGTATCGCCGGCGATCGTCGTACCATAGTCCTTGACGGCATCTTCAGAGAAAGTATAGACGATCTCGATCTCTTCCCCGTCATTGTTTCTGCGATACTTCGGTACATCCTCAAAAGTCCATTTCCAGTCATCTTGTGCAGACACAGTCTTGCTGGCGATTTCCGTGCCATCCGCCAGCAGACGCACTGTGATGCTGGCAGGACGTTTGCCAGCGATATTATCCTGGTCATCCCAGATTTTCTTACCGGAGACATCGGTAGTTCCTGAATAGGTATAGTTGTAGATGTCATAATCTTCGTAACGGACCATGTAGCCATCCGGGACTTCTTCCTCCAGGATGATTTCCTTCTTACGGATCGTGGCGCTTTCCTCGCCGTCTTTCTCCACGACTACCAGCTCTGCCAGCGGGATCTCCAGAGACCATTTCCAGTCATCTTCTTTCTTGACCGTCAAAGGCGAGCCGGTGACCTCAGTCTTTTCTTTATCGCCATCCTTCACATAGACATGCAGGACAACGCTATCCGGCCTGTCTTCTTCGTTGTCGCCTTCCCAGTACTTGGTTCCGCCGATATTGTTTTCGACCTCGTCATCACCTGAGAACTTGATGTTGATGACGTTGCAAGTGAGCTCGTAATCCTCGAAAAGATTCAAGGCATAACCCTTGATGCTCCAGTAGCCGTCGATCGGATGATACATGACCGGAATACTGATAGCAGCACCCGTTTCAGCGATGACGGCATCTAATGCGATCTCCATCAGCCCGGTTACCAGCTCCGTTCCGGCAAACTCCATCGGAACGCCAAAACCGCCATACTTCTTGACACCGAATGACACGCGCCATTTGGTGAAAGGATTATTGCCATCCCCTCTGGCCTCCGCCACGGCGATTCCGGTCTTGGCATATCTTCCAACAACCTTGGAAACGATAGTAGAAACAGTAGTACTAAAGAAGTTTTCACCATACAGAGCTTTAATGCCATCTCCGACCAGTTCATTCAAGTTCGTCACATCAAAGAGATCCAGACGCTTTCCATAAAGCGCAGTAAAGACCGGAGTATAGATGTTGACTTCCTCGACTCCTGCCGCTTCGGCATAGTCATCCTGCACCTTGCTTACCAGCATCAGGTAGACCGACTCCGGCATCTCTTCATCTTCAAAATTCACCCAGCGCTTATAGATCGACACATCCAGGACAGCGATATTCGTGATGTCCGTGACGTGGGTATTACTGTTATGACTGTATTGGACGTAGTATTTGGTTTCGTGTTCCTCGATCGTTTTGCCGATCATATCAGTATACTCATCGACATGGTATACCACGGTCGGAACCGGAATCGTGCTTCGTTCTACTTGGGTCATGACCCACTGGGTCGTAAAATCAAGCGTCCACAGGTTATCCGGATCCATCTGTTTGATCAGGTTCTGCAGATAAGGTTTATCCAGGTCGAACATGGCGTAGACCACTCTCTTATCTGCCTGAGCCAGACGTTCTTCTTCATCGGCCGGTTCTTCGGCGTCCTCAGGAGCCGGTTCCAGTTCCCTGATACGATAGCTGTACTTCTCATAAGTCCCGGTGTCGTTGATGAAGCCTTTGACTACAGACCGGAAGTCGCCGGACCAGTTGTTGGCGGCGTTCAGAGTCAGGATCTCGACGCTCTTCCATGAGAAGATGTGTTCCTTTTTCTGCAGGACGACCTGGATCTCGTCCGGATGGTCCTGGTTGCCTAAGTCGATATCCCAAGTCTTGCTGACGCTGTAAGATGTCTTATTGGAGTTGGTGATCGTATAGACATTGCCTTCGTTCTGATAAGAAACCTCGTATGCGGCAAGATCCGCGTCGGCTTCCTCTGTCATCGGCAGGATGATCGATGGAATGTCACTCACATCGCCATCCGTAGCCGGATCATAAACCAGGTTCCCGTCTTCATCCATCTCACGCACACGATACAGCCCGGCATCCTCGTCGTCATATCCGTCGATCGCAACACCTGTCTTCCATCCGTTTTCTTCATTCAATTCGACTACCTGGATCGTTTGCCAGCTGTCGTCGTCTTTTCGCTGAACGGCAGCCCGCACCCTGTATGGCGTTTCCTCATCTTCGTTAAGAGTATCCCATTGCTTCTTGATGACCATATCGGGATAAACATTGGTAAAGGTGACCGTATCAGAAGTGTTTTCATCCGAGATATCGATATCTTCATCGTTTTCGCCGACCCAGCTGCGATAGACCGCATTGCCATTGTCGTCAGTTGTTCTCGCAATAAGAATAAACTGTTTTGAATCGTCATAGATGCATCTGTCATTATCCCCCTTGATTTCCGTAATGGAATACAGGTATAGTCCATCCTCATCGATCAGGAATTCCGCTTTGGTTTCACCCGTGCCAGTGATGCTGACTGGTGAAACGAATGGTTCAGGGAATGCATACAAAACGTTAGCTTCATCGTTTTCTGATTTGATCTGGAATCGATAGGTCTCCAGATCCGCTTCGCCTTCCACGACCTTGCGGATCGTGATCGGATAGTAGTTGCCAAGCACATTCGTGACATTACAGATCCAAGTACGCGTATCCTCATCGAAAACCGGATCGCTGTAACGGATCACATAGCCATCCACATGACTTTCCAGAACGGAATAAGTCAAAGGATTCCCGTGCTTATCTGAAGCCGGCAGATTGCTTGTTTCAAACGAACCGTCACCGTTGGTTGGGATCACGATCGTTTTCACATATTCTTCTTTGCTGTTGATGACAGACAGTTTCACATATTCGGGACGCAGATATTCTTTGCCATTATCGCCTTCCCAATTGACCCTGCCGGACAGTTTGACATAGTCTGCACCAACCCAGCTGTTGGTGATGACATAATAGAGATCGTCAACCTCATCGCTGACAAGTTTCACTGCCGATTCAAAGCCATCAACCGCTTTCTCTTTGATGGTATAGACATACTTTCTGTTGTGATCATCCAGACGGGTCAGGTCGTTGCCATCAAGATCCTGGCTGATCACCGCCGTGCTCCATTGCGAGCCATCGTAATTCAGTGTCGTTTCCGCGATCTTTTCATCGTTACGGAACACTTCGATTTCAATCTCGTCCGGATAAACGGTAGATTCATCGGTATTTGCCCATTCTTTTGAAATATGAAGCTTCAAGTGATTGCTATCTAGCAGATAATGTACCGTGAAGTTATAGAAAAGGTTATGCCAGCCCGGACGGGTATAGGAATATGGTTCTTCGTAGACTTTCACATATCCCGGAATGTCCGGAGCGATCATTTCGTACGCGGAAATGTCTTTGACCTCTGTCTTGAGCGTCTGCCAGTCACGATTCCACCAGCCATGGTTTTTTTGCAGGTTCCAGCTCCATTGATTCACGGAACTATCTTTCTCTTTCGCCTGTACCTGAAGTTCGTTTAAGTTTTCCGGTTCCCTTTCAAAAATCGCTTGAGCTTCGCATTGCACATATTCATAGATGATGACATAGTTCACCAGATCCAAACCGTGAGGTACGCCGACCCACACAGGTCCTTCCGCTCCGTAAGGGATCGTCTCTGTCACGGTATACTCCGCCTGCGGATCATAATCATCCAGTTTCAAAGTCCAGAACCAGTTCCATTTGTCCTCAAAATCTTGTAGATACAAATTCAGGTCTTGAATGGTTTCTCCGTTTTTCTTGATATGAAGCGTTACGTACTCTGTCGGCTGATAATAGACGTTTCTTTCCCACCGTATGGTGCCGCTGATCGTATTATCATCCAACGGATCGGTATTGTATACATCGCTGATCAGTTCGTAGTCGCCATTGCCAGATGCATTGCCCGGGATCGACTGAAAGTCGCCAAAAGACTTGACTGTCGCAGTTGTATGCAGGTCATACTCATACACAAACAGGTCGGTAATGATTTTGCTGTCGAGTTCATGGCCTTCATACTGTAATTTGACGCCATCGCGGTATTTGGGGACCGTATAAGTCAGTTTCCAGTCGTTCTCTTCATCGACTTCTCCGATAGCCAGCGGTGTGTTTTCGATACGGCTGATATCATCCCTGACAGTAAGTACGTCTGCGTCTTTGAGCGCTTTTAAAGAACTGGCATCTCCCTCTATCGGATTCAAGATGATCGTCCATTCCGTGGGGATACCTGCTTCATTTGCCTTCTGTTCCCAGCCTGATGCCGGTTTCTGGCGCAGAGCCAGATAGACAGAATCCGGCTTGTTATCGGGATCGTTCAGGGACCAGCGCTTGTTCAGCTGCACATCCACGACAGGCTTGGCATGAATGACTGTTTCCAGGCGCTCCTCCGTACGGTCTTCCTTATAGCTGATGTAATACTTGTTTGTATGAGACTGTTCGGTCTGACCGGCAGCATCGTCGTAGGCATCGACACTGTAGTAGATGTAATACTGACCGTCTTCCGGTGTGATGACAGTATAAGACGGATTTTCAAAGTTATATACCAAGATCCTTACACGATATTCATAGAGATAAGCGCGATCGCCTGAGAAGCCGAATTTCGGCACGACGAAATCGTCGACCTTCCAGTCTATCGTGCTATCGGTATACATATGATATACGGTCTGTTCCCATGCATCGTTGCTTCCCGCTTCCCTTCTTCCTGCATGGACAAGGATCTGGCTGTAAGGCCCTGAAGGGATATCCTTGCCATCAGTATCCGCTTCCCAGACGATCTGTGTCGCAAGCGTGACCGTCTCATCGGATCTCAGGATGATATTGACCTGGTCGTTGTTTTCCATCACGATAAAGTGAGCCATTCTTTGCGAACCGGCAAGCGTCTGACCGTCGATCGTTCCGCTGGATACCATCGTGTACCGGTATTCCTTCTTGTAAGGAAGATAAAGCGCAGCCTTGCCATTGCTATCGGTAACTGCTTCGATAAGCGATTTCTCACTCTCGAGAATATCCGGATGATCGCTGACCGTTACCGTTATATTGGGGGCAGGTCTGGTCATATAATCATCGAACCATACAGCCACCGGGACTTTATAGAACCGGTGCGGACAGACCCCTTCTTTCATGCCTGAATCAAAAGTATGGGAATCATAGAATTGTTTGGTACCGACGGTCTGTTCATCGGAATTGGTAAAATTCAGATCCCAGTCATCGAAGAAAAGATCGATTTTGAAAAAGATCCTGTGCTGATAGATCTCCCGGCTTTCCAGCCTGAGGCAGCCTTCTTCACCTTCTTTGGTACAGGTATGGACCTCCTGGCCATAGATCTCTCCCTCATGTAGCAGATCCTTTTCCAGTCTTGCCGTAAAATAGCAGCCGCCGCGGGAATCCTGATTCAAAGAAAGGACAGGACCCAGCTCGAAACTGGTAATGCCCAAATCAAGCTCCAGACTGATGAAACCGCCCTGAACGGCGATCTGGGAACCGATATAGAATTTGATATCTTTGTTGCAGTCGCCGTCACGAAGGACATCCAGCTGCTTAATGCTGACAGAAGTCTTATAATTATCAATATCTGCGCCTCTTGTCGATAAAGAATAGTCGAAAGATGTCGTCATCGTTCCCTTGACCCGGATCGGCGTATCATCAAAGTCTGCCTGGACATTGTATGACATGCTGATTTCGAAGATCTCAACCGGGAAGGACAGTTTTGCGAGCTTCCTAGTTTCTTTTCCGGAAGAAGATCCCTGGGTCGTGATATCGAAGTCTACGTGGAATTCCAGACTCAGATAGAGATAAAATCCCAGCTTCCAGATATCGACACCGCAGCCTGCCGATGGCCATTCAGCGCCGAAATTGCTGATTTCGCCAGACCAGTTGGTACCTGAAGGATTCGTGTCCCAGGAAACTCCTGCTTTGGTTGAAGCGCCTTTCGCATCATCTACGACCAGTCTGCCATCGGAAAACACTTCGTTGACGCTGATCTTTTCCGTTTCTTTTAAAGAAACGGCCAGGCGATCTCCTTCATTGACAGGAGCCTGATCGAAAACCAGGATATCATCGTAACCGACATTCTCACGTAAAAAGACGATTCCGCTTTTGCCTTTCAGTTCTTCGGCAGAAATTGCCGGCGTGATATAAGCGATCGTTGCATCTTTAGAGAACAGCAGCTCATATGCCTTGCCGTCTTCTTCCGACAAGATCAGGAAAGAATCCCGGTAAACGAGATAGTTGGGTCCGTTTTCGTCTCCGCCTTTCAGGTAACGGACACGCAGCGATCCCTCATAATAGGAAAGTTCATGGCTCTCCAGCGGATAGCTCTTCAGCGAGGTTTCTCTGGCATCAGAATCCTGTTCGCTTTTATTGATCCAGTTGGCAAAGATTTCGCCAACGATATTGCTGGTTCCGGAAACGGCTTCGACCGTGACATCCGGAACAATCACTGTTTCTTCTTCGTGTTCCGTTAAGTCTGTCTCATCGAAAGAATCAGGTTCCCCGTCCTGTGTATTATCTGTTTCTGTGATATGTTCTGAAACACCGGAGACTTCTGTCTCCTCTGTTTCCTGTATTACGACCGTACCCTCCTCATCTTCCTGTGCCATTGCCACATATCTTTCAGGCAACGCCGTAAAAGTCAGAAGGACTGTCAGTAGGACTGATAACAACCGTTTACACTTCATATCACTTTACTCCCGTATACATAATAAAAACCTATGCAAACCGCGGGGAACCGCAGGTACATGAAAAACAATATTTCTTATTATTTATTATAATTCATTTTTAAATATTTCTAATAGCGATAATACCCCTTCATCCGATGAAACGAAGCAGAAACAAAACATATGTCTACGAAATTGCGAACTGGTGTCGGTCATCTCCTTCTACAACACGGATCCGTAAGTAATAAAGAAGAGTTGCTATGGCAGTATCCTATTCCGCAGTTCCTATTACGATGACAGGCAATGACGGGATTATGCTGTTTCTTTAGCGATTTTATCTGCATTATCGCTGTTGTTTTGTTTTATTCATTTATTGTTACTCACATAATTGTTCTTTTTATAATAATGTTATTAAGAATTTATATATTTTCACCAAACCCTTCTATTTTGATTTCTATCCATTTTTTTCTTTGTTTCTTCTTTGCTTCCATAAAAACAGTATCGAATTAAAGCTGTGGTTTTATCCAGGTTGCTGCATCAACAAAATGATCCAATCCAAAATAAAATGGATGCCTCCTGTCAAATACAGGGAAGCATCCATCTCAAATCAGGTTTCAGTCTAATGAACTAACATGTTCAGCGGGTACGTATCATACCTGGTACTTTCTTTTGAACGGTTTTTATTCAACACCCGTGATTGGGATGACATATTCCGGAGTGATTGGAGTTGGATCCGGTGTTGGTGTCGGATCCGGTTCAACTGCTTCGTTGATCGTATACTTAGCCTGAGCATTCAGACCGTCTTTGAAATAAACTTTCAACTCATGTTCGCCGGCACTCAACGCGTTCAGAACTTCCGGAGAAAGACTCAGAACGAGGCTTCCTTTCTCTACCGCGGCATTGACACGAACTCCATCAACTTCCGCATAATCAAAACTGTCAAACGTGCTGCCTTGCTCTTCAAACTTTTCTGCAATATGATCGGACATTCTTTTCTGCATACTGTACGGCTTCAGCGATTGACATGCCATGAAAAGCCGGTGCAGCAAACAGTCTGCCTGACTTTTGATCGTCGACAAAAGCTCCGACTACGATACCGGGTATGGTGCTTTCCGGAGTGTTCGGCGCATTTTGACCACCCAGATCGGTCTTGCACCAACCGGGGTCAGTCAGGTTGATCATAATGTTGCTCCCATCATAAACAGATGCAAGATCCATCGTTACTTTATCCAAAGCCGCCTTGCTGGCGGAATAGCCTGCCTGCTGAGGTTCTCTGCGGATACCAGAGGTTGTGTTGATGATCCGGCCGTAGCCTTTTTTCTCCCTTTTTTTCAGGAAGTGATAAGTGATCATCATAGGAGCTATCGTATTGATCCTAAAGCTTTCTTCATAGTCTTCGATTGGCGTATTGAGATAATCATTCCGATAGCCCACCTGGATCCCGGCATTGTTTAAAACGATGTCAACATCGACACCGAAGGAGTCGATCTTTTTCAGCATCAGTTCCACCTGCAAGAGATCTGACAGTTCCGCTTCAACGGTATAGGTCTCTGTGTCATAGACTTTGACAGCATCCAGAATCTTCTGCAGATGTTCCTTTTTGCGGGCATGCAGGATCAGTTTGCATCCCTGTTCAGCCATAAACACAGCGGCCTGGTAACCGATTCCTCGGCTGGCACCGCTGATAAAGACATAACGTCCCTTAACATCAAACATACAAAACTCCTTTTCTTCTTTATAAAAAGTTTACACCATGATTCTCATTAAATATGTACGGTCGTCTGCCATCTCTTTCGTTTGACGATCTTTTGTTCTGCTTATATGTTTCTCATTCCGGCAGCAGATCGAAGATCTCGTAGCAGCTGTGGGCCTCGCTCCTTAGCGGAAGAGCCCAACCGGAAATACCCGGCGTGATATACAGTAAAGTATCACCGACGCGGTATTCGCCGCAGGTGTTCAATCCGATCAGTCTGTAGACTGTCTGGATCGGGAAGAACTGTGCTGCATGAGTATGACCGGAGAACTGCAGGTCTGCCTTCAGCTCCCTGATCTCGTCGTTCTGATAAGGCGTGTGATCAAGCGAGACGATATAACACTCGCGCGGAAGGACAGGCAGATCTTTGACGGCTTTCCTTTCCTCGGGGTGGGAAGGATCTTCTCTGCCTAAGAAGATCAGATCATCATTGATCTTAACATAATCTTCATAGAGGATGGTGATCCCGTTTCCTGTGATCGCATCTTCAAGTTCCTTTTCCGTATAATTCTGTGACTCGTATTTTTCGATGCTTCTTTCCTGACGGTCGTGATTGCCATAGATGAAGTAAGTCGGGATGTCCAGCGATCCGATCTTTTGATAGATGTATTCCATCTCTTCTTTTGTCGTGTTTTCATCCGTGATATCACCGACTAAGAGAAGATAGTCGGGGGCCTGCCTGACAATGTCGGCAAGTGCGTCATCGACTGTCTTTTGACTCTGGGAAGAACCGTAATGAAGATCGGCAAAGAAAGCCAGACGGTACGCCTGTTTCAGTTTTGAACTGCTGACCGTATGAAAATCTGCTTTGATCGTCTGCATGTTGACGACGTTGTAAACGGTGAAGATCATAGTCAGAAGACACGTAATGATGAGTTTGATGCTTTTCTTTTCTTTGCCTTTTTTAAAAAGCGTTACAAGAAAGGCGACAATATCCATGAAGACGTCCGGCAAAAGGGCCAGATACAAAGCCCCGAAGATGTATTCGTGCCGCCAGACGACCGCGAAGTCAAACGCGATCAGAATCAAGCCGAAAAAAAGGGTCCCGACCGTTTTGAGAAGAAACAGAAGCGCTTTAACAAGACGGTTCCCGATTTTCCGGAAGGGGATCTGAACAACATAGATCAATATAAAAGCTGCAGCTGTGTATACAAATAGACGGATATATAATTCTAAAGTCATAAGATACTCTTTTTTGTTACGGTACCCACCGCCGGAAGAAAACCATCTCTGAGAGCTCCCTCATATTCAGGCGCAAACCAGAGCTTGCAGAAAAGAAACGCCGCAGATGTCCCGATAATCATAGAAAGGATCCTCATCAGTTCACCGGGGACACCCAGGATCGTCGGATCAGCATGAAAAATCCCATCAGGATGGAAGCGGCCATCGGATGCTGATCTGTAAATCTGTGCTTTCGCATACCTGTTCTGTGACTGTTTTACCGCACATTTCTGTTTTGCTTGACAATTATTCCCATTCGATCGTACTGACCACCTGCAAATTATAATGTTGGAATAATCTTAGAATATTTTTCAATTCTTTCGTTATTCAATTTATCTCCGATGTCAGTATTACCGCTTACGAAGATTGGAGGGTTGTATCCTCTTTCAGCACATAATTCTATTGTACGTGTTGAGATCATTTCAACAACCATCATTGCAAGGACTGTAGATGTTCCACCAAATTTTCCTTCTACACCTTCCATTTCTAAACACGCATCTCCATAAACACATTTAATATCAATAACTACATCTGCGAAATCTTTTAAATTCTTACCACTTGAATGACGTGATGTAACCTTGCTAGAAAACTCTTCTGATACTAAAGCTACAACTTTCATACCGATTTTCTTTGCAGCAATTGCCATATCAATAACCGCAGCATTTCTTCCTGAAATAGAAGTAATGATCATTGTATCCTTACAATCGGGATTGCAGTTAACTAAGAATTTATCAGCTAGTCCTTCTTGTCTTTCTACAGCTGAAGAAATTCTTGCTTTTGGAACTAAAGAATAATGTGGATGTAAGATAGCATTAACAGGTACTAAACCACCTGAACGATAAAACATTTCTTCACCAAACATTTGTGAATGCCCGCAACCAAATGCGTGAATGATTCTGTCGCTGCATATAGAATCAGCACAAAATTGTGCGGCCTTTTCAATGTTTTCTTCTTCTTCTTTTGCTTGTCTTTCTAATTGCGAAATGACAGTATTGTAATATTCATAATTCTTTTTCATAATATCCTCCTCTAGTGTAAAAATATGAAATATTGCTCCTTTGAAGAATACTCCATACTATTGTTATTGTTTAAGTTTCCTGCAGGTTATCCCGTCGATGACAAGACAGTTGTCGCCGAAAGTGATCTTTACCATGCCTTCAGCCCTGCCGAAAACATTCTCTCCGATCGGCAGCAGTTTGAACTCAAAATAATCTTCGTCCGGGTCGTTACACGCGAGTCCATACAGATCGTTATCCTTCATCCAGACTTTTTTGAGCTTGAATACTTCGACCAGCTCTTCGTATTCACCGCAGAAATCAGGCCAGCAACTTTTATCCGGATCTTTGATCATGAGTCGCTGTGCCTCGTTGATCCAGTAGTACACATATTCGTAGTCAAACTCATAACCCAGTTTTTCCGCCACATGCACCGAGATTTTGTTTGCGGCATCCCAGACCGGTTCCAGCCCATCCACAAGACAGGAAAGGATCAGCTTTGCTCCGACGGCAGTCGCAAGGCCCTTGCAACGTTCCGCTTCGGCGGTATCGATCTCGACCTCGATGCCGTAGCTGTAGCAGTAGCAGGAGGATGCGCCGGCGACGACCTTGCCGTCTTTCATTACGACAAAGCCGCGCCCTTTCTTTAGAAACTCTTCTTTCGTCTCGAACTCACCCATGAGATCCTCCAGATCGTCATCGGCGGAAATGAGATCGCAGATCTCGCTGTCGATACGTCTGATCTCATAGCCCTCCGGCAGTGCGTCAACAAACGCCTGCAGCTTCTCCTTATCGAAATTTCTGCAGTGCTTGATCGCATAACGGGTCGTCGGTTCCGCTTCCGGATAGCACTCCCTGATCAGTTTTTCCCACGCTTCATTCAGCGGAAAAACAGCATCGTCGCCGAGCTCTCCGTATTCGGCAAGTTCTCTGTCCGGTTCTCCACCCAGGAAGATACCGTCATAGGAAGAATACAGCAGGGCCGAACGCGGTTCTTCCAGATCGGTCACGAAGACTCTGATCTCTGCACCGACAGCGTCCATCACATCGATGTCTTCGAACAGATGTTCTACCTTTGAAAAATCTTTTATTTCATATACCATATGCTTTATCTCTTTTCTGTTAATTGTGATTTATAGTTTCTTGCAGGTGAGGTCATCATACATTATGCAATCCTCACAAAAATTCAGTTTCAGCATGCCTCGTTTCCTGCCGAACTCTTTCTCACCGGTAGGATAGAGACGGAATGTAAGACTGTCGCCGTCCTCGTCAACAGCGGTCGCCCAGAGATCTTTATCCTTCATGAAAACTTCTTCAACGACGAACTCGGCATCTTCAGGATGTTCATACTTTCCGCAGTAACTCTCCCACTCAGACCTGTCTGGATCCTTGATCATGATATCCTCGATGGATACGACAGGTTCCGGTTCTTCACCGCGAATGATCTCTCTCATGCCATCCCAGAACCTTTCGGCTGCTCTGATGTCTTGATAGTCGCGGCAGTTGAGGATGACAAGCATCTTGTCCTCGTCGACAAAACGTTCGAACCACGTTTCAAGTCCAGGCATGCCGCCGCTGTGCATCACGACAAGGCCATGTTCATCGTCGTTTTCAATTCCCCAGCCCAGGCCGTAACTCGTTCCTTCGTCATCGTCATAGCCGATATCCTTGCCGTTGTTCAGTTTTCCTGGGGTGAACATCAACTTCTGTTCCTCACGGGTAAGCACCTTTTCTTCGCGAAGAGCTCTGTCCCATGCGAGCATGTCAAAAATTGTAGTATACAGATAGTCGCAGCCGTTCAGACCGTCCGAACCGACCACATAAGGTGCTGCTTCTGAAAGATCCGAAGGAATGTATTCGTTATCTTCTTCATTATCTTCCAGCACCATGTTACGGGCAAAGCGATCAGAAGGTCTGCCGTCTCTGCGGGTATGGTAAATGGCGGAATCTTTCATGCCGGCAGGTTCAAAGATGTTCTTTTTAAGATAATCTTCAAAGCTGGTGCCGGAGAGTTTTTCCACCAGGTTGGCAAGCAGACAGTAACCGATGTCGGTATACCTGAATGTTTCTCCAGGAGTATGTGAAGCCTTTTCGTCGCTCTTATTGATGAAGCTGATGATCTCGCTGCAGGACGGGATCCTGTTTTCTTTTTCCCACGCCGGACAGACCCAGTTCTCAGTTTCAAAATCATCAGGCATTCCGCTGGTATGCGTCAGAAGGTGTCTGATCTTGACGCCCGCATACGGGTAATCAGGGAAGTATTCCGCATATTCATCATCAAGGCTCAGCTTCCCTTCTCTTGCCAGAAGCATGATTGCTGTAGCTGTAAATATCTTCGTGACCGAGGCCATCTCGAAGATGGTATCCTCCTCCATGGGAAGTTTATCATCCGCATCGCGGAAACCAAACGCACCCTTCGATATCATCTCGCCGTTCTCGGCGTAAAGCCAGGTTCCGTTGAAAGCGCCTTTTTCATACGCCTTGCGAGCCAACTCTTCCATCAAGGTTTTCTTATTCATGTTCTTTCCATACAGCTCTGTGAAGCTGTTTATCCTTTCTATATATGTCTATAATGACCGGACCATTTATATTTATTTTAAAGGATTTTATGAATGTTACATAATTTACCAACCTTTATCTGGTACCTTTCAATCTGGAACGATACATTTCGGGTTCCTCCGCGATATGTTTTGATTCTCACAAACAGAAAAAACCTTGGATGAGTCCAAGGTTTATATTCGTTTCTTCATTCCCACTCGATGGTGCTTACCGGCTTGTCGCTGAAGTCCCAGAGCACCCGATTGATACCCGGCACTTCCTTGATGATGCGATCTCTGATCTTGTACAAGGTCTTATATGGGATCTCGTAGGATTTCGCTGTGACTGCATCTTTGGTGTTGATCGCCCGGATGACCGCAGCCCAGCCCATGTAACGTTTTCCGTCCTTGATGCCAGTCGACTTCATATCCGGAATGACACAGAAGTACTGCCAAGGCTTATCCTTAAGTTTATCGATCTCTTCTCTGACGATCGCGTCCGCTTCACGCAGCGCCTCCAGACGGTCCTTGGTGATGGCTCCGACACAACGTACGCCCAAGCCCGGTCCCGGGAACGGCTGACGGTAGACCATATTCTTTGGCAAACCCAATGCTTCGCCGACGACTCTGACTTCATCCTTGTACAGATACTTGACCGGTTCCACCAGTTCGAAATTCAGCTCCTTCGGCATGCCTCCGACATTGTGATGCGCTTTGACGCCTTTGGATTCCAGAATATCCGGATAGATCGTTCCCTGTGCCAGGAATTCGATCCCCTTCAGTTTCTTCGCTTCTTTCGCAAAGACATCGATAAAGACCTTGCCGATGATCTTGCGTTTCGTTTCCGGATCATCGACCCCCTTCAGTTCCTTCAGGAAGGTCTTGGATGCATCCACATAGATCAGGTTGGCACCCATGTTTTTCTTGAACACTTCGATGACCTGTTCCGGCTCGCCTTTTCGCAGCAGCCCGTGATTCACGTGGACGCAGACCAGCTGATCGCCGATCGCCTTTATCAGCAATCCCGCAACGACCGAAGAATCGACCCCTCCCGACAGCGCCAGCAGGACTTTTTTTTCGCCTACCTGCTTCTGAATAGCTTTAACCTGATCATTGATGAATTTCTCTGCCTGTTTCTTGGTGGTGATACGTTTTAAACTGCTAGGTCTTTTATCCATTGGTTCTGCCTCCGTTGTTATTCTTCAATAAGACATCGTGCGCACCGCCTTCGGTGATCGATGTCGAGGATACCAGCGTCAGCTTTGCTTTCTTCTGAAATTCCGGAATCGTGATCGCGCCGCAGTTGCACATGGTGGACTTGATCTTATGGATCGTCAGTCTGACGTTCTCTTTCAGACTGCCGGCATACGGAACATAAGAGTCGACGCCTTCCTCGAAGGACAGTTTCTTCTCTCCGCCCATATCATATCTCTGCCAGTTGCGGGCTCTGGACGAACCCTCGCCCCAGTATTCTTTGTAGTAGGTTCCGTTGATCATCACCTTTTCCGTCGGCGACTCGTCGAATCTGGCGAAGTATCTTCCCAGCATCACGAAGTCGGCACCCATAGCCAATGCCAGCGTGATGTGATGATCGAAAACGATGCCGCCATCGGAACAGACCGGGATATAGATGCCTGTCTTCTTGAAATAGGCATCACGGGCTTTGCACACATCCATGACGGCGGAAGCCTGTCCTCTGCCGATGCCTTTCGTCTCGCGGGTAATGCAGATCGATCCGCCGCCGATTCCCACTTTGACGAAATCCGCACCGGCATCCGCCAGAAAGTTGAAACCTTCCGCGTCTACCACGTTACCGGCGCCGCATTTGACTTTTCCTTTGTATTTCTTATGGATCCACTTCAGCGTTTCCATCTGATAGTCAGAGAAACCATCCGAAGAGTCGATGCAAAGGACATCGGCGCCTGCTTCAACCAGTGCCGGTACCCGTTCTTCATAGTCTCTGGAATTGATGCCTGCACCGACGATATAACGCTTGTCATCATCCAGCAGTTCATCCGGATGATCCTTGTGATTTTCGTAGTCTTTACGGAATACGAGGGCTTTCAGATTGCCTTTCTTATCGACGATCGGCAACGTGTTCAGTTTATGTTCCCAGATGACATCGTTCGCTTCGGAAAGGCTGATGCCATCCTGAGCCGTGATCAGTTTATCTAACGGCGTCATGAACGTGGATACCTTGGCATCCATCGGTGTCCTGGAAATACGGTAGTCTCTCGATGTAACGATACCCAGCAGTTTCCCTGTTCCCGTTCCGTCTTCCGTAACGGCGATCGTCGAGTGGCTGGTCCGTTCCTTCAGTTCCAGCACGTCCTTTAATGTCGCTTCCGGCGTGATATTGGAATCGCTTGGAACGAATCCGGCTTTATATGCCTTGGCTCTTCTTACCATCTGCGCCTGCGACTCGATGGGCTGCGCTCCGAAAATAAACGCGACACCACCCTCTGCTGCCAAAGCGACTGCCAGCCTGTCGCCCGACACCGACTGCATGATCGCGCTGGTCATCGGAATATTCATGACAAGTTCCGGTTTCTTCCCCTTGGCATACTTGACCAGAGGCGTCTGCAGATTCACGTTTGCCGGCGTACACTTGGCTGTCGTACGACCAGGAATCAGCAGATATTCATTAAAAGTGCGAGATACTTCGTTTGTGATTTTAGCCATTAGATCTCCTTTTTCTGACCATATGCATCAGATATCTTTTTACATATTATATACGATTATTTCTGGGTTTTATCACCTAATGTAAGAATCAGGTTCAAAACGATACCCGCCATCGCCGCACCTGCGACACACGGTACCATGATACCGAAGAACGGAATGTTTCCGCTAAACGCATACTGACCGCCCAGACCGATGATGCAGACCAGAGCGATGACCGCAATGTTTTTGGAATCGAACATCGACACACCTTTGTCGATCAGGATCGCGATGCCCTGTGCGGCAATCGCTCCGAAGCAGTACACTTCGATTCCTCCGATGACCGGAAGCGGAATGCCATAGATGATCTTGATCAGCGGCGTGAAGCAGGAAACGATCATAGCGACGATCGATGCCGCCATCAGCACCGGTACTGAGAAGACCCGGGTGATCGCCATCAGCGAGATGTTTTCACCGTAATTGGTTCCGGCAGGTCCGCCGACGACACCGGAGATCATATCGCACAAGCCGTCACCGATCAGGTTGTTTCCCAGCAAGGAAACCAGGTCATATTTCTTCTTGCCTTTTTCTTTGGCAATATCATTCACATAGATATCCAGCTGATACATATGGGCTGTCGATTCCGGAATCGTTGCGATCGCGATCGGCATGATGCCTGCCAAAGCGTTCATCGAAAATTTCGGGAATGTGAATGCCGGCAAAGCAAAGATGGAACCGTCTCCCAGCTTGAAACTGGAAGCCGCCAGCGCTTCGGCCGGTACGCTCCTGAACAGATTGACGCCGCCAACAAAATATATCAGCGCGGCAGCGACACAGCCCGTCAGCACACCCAGCAGCAGCGGCAGCTGGCTCAGCAGCCCTTTCAGATAACGCGCATAGATACAGGTCGACAGGAAAGTGACCAGTCCGACGATCAGCCACAGTGCGGCGGTCTTGCTTCCAGCCGCGACTTCCAGACCGTTGATCGTATTGCCGATGCCCATGAGATCGCTCATGGCATTTCCTGCCAACGTCAGACCGATGACCATCGATACCGATCCGGTAATCGAAGCAGGCAGGAATTTTTCGACCTTTTCCGCTCCGAAACGGTTCACGATCAGACCGGCAGCGATCGATACGAAACCGGACATGATGATACCGAACTGCGCTTTCGAAATCAGCTCGGCAGGCAGGATACCGGTCGCCTGCCAGGCAGCGATCTGTTCCGCGCTTCCTTCTGCCACTGCCATGGCACTGACCGCAGACAGATAAGCGAACGATGATCCGTAATACAGCGGGATCCGTTTCTTGGTGATAAAAATAAAACACAGAGTCGCAAGTCCGGAAGCGAAAATCGTAGTAGAGACTTGAAACCCTGTGATCAGAGCGACAGTGATTGTAGCAGGAAACATGACGATGACTTGCTGGAGCGCATAAAGCAGCAGTTTCCCCAGGCTTGGCGTTTCATCCGGCAGGTAGCCGATTTTTCCTTGATCTTTCAGCGACATAAAACCCCTCCTTTTTGAATTCATTTTTACAAGCATACCAAAAAGCCTTGCGCTTCCGCAAGACTTTTTTGAATATTTATGAAAGTTTTATAGTATAGTATAAATTAGGAATTTATCTTCTCGTCAGTGCTTTACAGATCTTCTATTGAGGATCTTTTTTTAACTTCGGATTCGTGAAGAAATACAAGGCCGAAAGCGCGCTGTTCAACGCCCAGCTCAACGGGAAACAGAATACGACATCGACCGGACTGTGGAGGCTGACCGTGAACAGGTAGACAAGACGGAACAGCAGGATCGAGAAGAACGCGATGACCATCGGCGTCTTGGCCATGCCGCAACCTTTGCAGGCCGAAGCGACCGTACTCACAAACAGGTAAAGGATGTACAAGGAAGATACCCGCTTCAGCATCGCGAAGCCGATCTCTAAGACAGCCGGATCGGTAGAGAACAGGCTCAGCAGATCATAGCCGAACAGATAGAACATCCAGCTGAAGAACAGCGCTCCGGTCCCTTCGATCACTGCGGCGCTGATGGCGATCTTCCGTACCCGGCGGTACTTGCCTGCGCCATAGCTCTGTCCGGTCATCGTGATCGTGTTGGTACCGATCGTGTTGACGTAGCACCAGAACAGGTTGTCGACATTATTGAAGGCGGAATAGGCGGCGATCGCATCGGTACCGAAGGCGTTGATCCTGGACTGCACGACCGTTCCCGGCAAGGCAAAGGTCGCGCTCTGCAAAGCGAATGGCACGCCGATAGCGAAGATGCTTTTCAGTTCCTCGCGGTCATAGCCGAAATCTTTCTTCCAGTCGTAGCCATGAATATCCGGCGTATGTTTGAAGACCCAAAGGATCGCGATCGCACAAAGCAGATAAGACAGGAAGGTGGCCAAAGAAGTCCCAAACACCCCGAGCTTGAAGATCCCCGCAAACAGGAGGTCGAACAGGATCTTCGTTATGGCGATGATCAGAATAAAGTAGACTGGACGTTTTCCGTCGCCGAACGCTCTCATGATCGACAGGCCGGTCTGATAGACGAAATACGGGATCAGTGCCACGGCATAGAATCGCAGATAGACCAAAGAATTTCCTCTGCTCTCGGTCGGCTGTTTCATCAGATCCAGCAGAAACGGCGATGTCAGCAGCAGCACCGTCATGATCAGCGTACCCAGCACCACGGCGGTATAGAACCCGGTCCGGATGACGCTGTTGACTTTTTCGTCGTCGCGCCTTCCGTAGTTCTGCGCCACCAGTACCGTGACTGCCGAATTCATGCCGGCGATCAGGTTCAGGATGACGTTGATGATCGCGGTCGCCGAACCGCCGACACTGGCCAGTCCTTCTTTTCCGACGAAACGCCCCAGGATGATCGAATCGGCAAAACCGTAGACCAGCTGCAGCAGATAGGACATGAAGACCGGAAAGAAAAACAGCAGCATCTGTTGATAGATGTTTCCATTCAAGACGTCCTTCGGGATACGGTGTTTTTGCAGATAACGGTTCAGTTTTCTCAACACAGAATTAAGATGACCCTGTCAAGGGTCATTCATGATTATGATACAGATTTATTCTAACACAGAAATCAGTTCAGGTAGTCTTCAATGACAGGATCTCCGTCGCTGCAGCGGAAAAGGAACGCGTAACGGTCCGGAAACCGGTCACGGAAGGCCTTGCGGTACAGGAAGGCCTGGCCGGCCAGCGCTTTCAGGTCGCTGTAACGGTCGTGATAGAATACGACTTCGACGAGATCTTTATTGATGCGGTAAAGCTCGTTTGCGGAATCATAGAGAGGCGCATATTCAGGATGTTCCTCCATGTACTGTTTCAAAGTCCTGATCGCTTTTTTCCGGGTCTTTTCATCCTGTTCCAGGTCTTTGATTTCCTCATGGATCTTGAACAGCACAAAGCGTTTCTCTTCCTCGATGATCGCTTCCTGATCCTCCGATGTGCCGGTCCACAAATCTCCGGAATGCTTCGCCAGAGACAGCAGTTTCAATACGACCTCCGGATCTTTCAGATAGATGTAAGACTCCACCTTGTTGGAGAGATCGACGCCGCATTCGCTCAGATATACCGGTTGAAAGAACGTCACGTTCTCCAGATAGAAACTCGAGATCTTTTTTGGAAGCTTCTTGTCTTTCGCTACCTTAAGAATGGCTTGTTTGAAATCATCCAGTGTCTGGTAACCGTTATAGATGCCATAGCGGTCCCACATCGTCTTGATCGAAGCTACCGACATCTTCTTCAGCCTGCCGAACCCGACGATCCCTTTTTCATCTTTCTTGCGATGTTCCTTGTCTTTCGACAAAAAGAAAACCAGGTCATCTTCATGAAATGCGGAGAAACTGATATTGGTAGACAGACGCCAGAAATTCATCGTCTTATGTCTGTTCAGACGATGCAGTTCCAGCATTTTTGAATCTGTAACGTAAGCGATAGCTGACATCTTGTCTATATTATAAGTCACATCAGACTCTAGTGTCCAAATGTGTCGTTATACCTCTTCAGGAATGTCACCACCATTCCCCTGACGCAGTTCTGTCCAACACCGAACTGGGTGTTGTTGTTTACTCCTGTGGTGATGCCTGTGGAGTATGCCCACAGTACCGCATCGTAGAAGTAGTTTGTCTCCTTCACATCAGGGAAGTTCATGTCCCTAGGGGTGTATT
>JAFYHQ010000014.1 GCA_017539105.1 Erysipelotrichaceae bacterium | reverse complement strand
GCATGTCCCGGGCAGTCAACGTGAGCATAGTGTCTCTTTGCTGTTTTGTATTCAACGTGTGCGGTATTGATAGTGATACCACGTGCCTTCTCTTCAGGCGCGCTGTCGATTGCATCGTAAGCCTTGAATTCAGCTAAACCTTTTTCAGCCAGTCTCTTGGTGATCGCAGCTGTTAAAGTTGTCTTACCATGGTCGATATGACCGATGGTACCGATATTGACGTGTTCCAACGAACGGTCAAATTTTTCTTTTGCCATCTTAAGTTTTTCCTCCTAATTAAACAATACTATTTTAAGATAAAACACCGTTTTTGACAATTAGAAACGAGCGTTTTTCTTGGCAATTTCGTCCGCCATGCTCTTAGGGACTTCTTCATAATGATCCATCTGCATCATGTAGTTCGCTCTACCTTGCGTATAGGATCTTAAGTCCGTTGCATAACCGAACATTTGCGAGAGAGGCACATACGCACGGACGATCGTGGCATTTCCTCTTTCTTCCTGGTCATTGATATGACCTCTTCTTCTGGTGATATCTCCCATGACGGTTCCGAGATACTCGGTCGGGACAGTCACTTCGACGTCCATGACCGGTTCCAGGATCACGGGATCACACTTCTTTGCGGCTTCTTTCAAAGCCAGGGATGCGGCTGTCTTGAAGGCCATCTCCGAAGAGTCTACTTCGTGAGCGGAACCATCGAACAGCGTCGCTTTGATATCGACGACCGGATAGCCGGCGATCAGACCGGATTCCAAGGCAGCCTTAAGACCTTCCTGGGTCGGACGGATATATTCCTTCGGAACGGTTCCGCCTACCACGGCATCGGTAAATTCAAATCCTTTGCCTTTCTCATTCGGCTCGAAATGGATCCAGACATGGCCATACTGGCCATGACCGCCTGTCTGTTTCACGAAACGGCCTTCGCAGTCCGCAGCCTTTCTTATCGTTTCCCGATAAGCGACCTGCGGCTTGCCTACGTTACATTCCACATGGAATTCCCGTTTCATACGATCGACGATAATATCCAGATGCAATTCACCCATTCCGGCAATGATCGTCTGACCCGTTTCTTCGTCGGTATAGGTCCGGAAGGTCGGATCTTCTTCAGCCAGTTTCGCTAAAGCGTTATCCATCTTATCCGAATCCGCCTTCGTTTTCGGCTCGACCGACATCTGAATGACCGGCTCAGGGAAGATCATCGATTCCAGGATGATCGGATGCTTGTCATCGCACAGGGTATCGCCGGTGGTTGTATTCTTCAATCCGACGGCAGCCGCGATATCGCCTGCTTCGACTTCTTCGATATCGGCGCGATGGTTCGCATGCATCTGTACAAGTCTTCCAAATCTTTCTTTATAATCCTTTGAGGCATTCAGCACATAGGAACCGGCCTTGGCCACACCGGAATAGACCCTGAAATAAGTGAGTTTTCCGACAAATGGATCAGTCATGACCTTGAAGGCCAGTGCGGCAAACGGTTCTTCATCGCTTGCGTGTCTCAATGCTTCATCGCCATACTTGCTGACACCCTTGATTGCCGGAACATCCAGCGGGGAAGGCAGATATTCGATGATCGCATCCAGCAGCAGCTGAATCCCCTTGTTTTTATAAGCAGATCCGCATAGTACGGGGAAGAATTCCGAACTGATGACGGCTTTACGTATCGCCTGTTTGATCAATGGCACTTCCGGTTCTTTTCCATCCAGGAAGACTTCCATAAGATCATCATCATAATCGCAAAGCTTCTCGATCAGTTCATTTCGTAATGCTTCAGCTTCGTCCTTATACTGTTCCTCGATTTCCGATTGCTTGATATCCGTACCCTGATCATTCGGATAGGTGTACTGTTTTCTCTCAACCAGATCGATGATCCCGCGGAACGTGTTCTCTGCGCCGACCGGCATCTGGATGGCTGCCGCATTGGCTGCCAGCTTTTCGCCGATGGATCTTACCGACATCATGAAGTCTGCGCCGGTCGCATCCATTTTGTTCGCAAAGACGATCCTTGGGACGTGATAAGTCGAAGCCTGTCTCCAGACTGTTTCTGTTTGCGGTTCCACACCGGCTTTGGCATCCAGAACGGTAACAGCACCATCCAGCACTCTCAGCGAACGCTCGACCTCAACCGTGAAGTCGACATGTCCCGGAGTATCGATGATGTTGATGCGGGTCTTGGGAAGCTGTTCCCTTGAACCTGCCCAGAAGGTCGTTGTCGCAGCAGAAGTAATGGTTATACCTCTTTCTTGCTCCTGTTCCATCCAGTCCATCTGGCTTGCGCCGTCGTGTGTTTCACCGATTTTGTGTGTTTTTCCGGTAAAGAATAGGATCCTTTCGGTGCAGGTCGTTTTTCCTGCATCAATATGTGCCATGATGCCAATATTTCTTGTATTCTCTAAAGCATATTGACGTGACATATAAGTATCCTTTCTATCTTACCAACGATAATGTGCAAACGCCTTGTTTGCTTCGGCCATCTTGTGCGTATCGTCTTTCTTCTTGACAGACTGTCCTACGCCATTTGCGGCATCGATGATTTCCGCAGCCAGCCTCTGTTCCATCGTTCTTTCGTTTCTGAGTCTTGCATAGTTGACGATCCATCTTAAACCTAACGTCAGTCTTCTTTCATCAGAAACTTCGACCGGAACCTGATAGTTGGCACCGCCGACTCTTCTTAATTTCAATTCCAGTTCAGGCATGACATTGTCCAATGCTTTTTCAAATACTTCCATCGGCTGCGAGCCTGTTTTCTGTTCCACGATATCGAATGCATTATAGAGAATATTCTGTGCAACACCTTTTTTACCATCCAACATGATTTTGTTGATTAAACGTGTCACAAGTTTCGAATTATAGATCGGATCTGTTAATACATCCTTTTTCGCTACATGTCCTTTTCTTGGCATTTTAATCTCCTTTCATGTTTTACTTCGGTTTCTTTGCACCGTATAATGATCTACCCTGCATTCTGTTATCCACGCCTGCGCAGTCCAGGGTGCCTCTGATGATGTGATAACGCACACCAGGAAGGTCCTTGACACGTCCGCCACGGATCATGACAACAGAGTGTTCCTGAAGGTTATGTCCGATACCCGGAATGTAAGCAGTGACTTCCATACCGTTCGATAAACGCACACGGGCATACTTTCTCAAAGCAGAGTTCGGTTTCTTCGGGGTCATCGTACCGACACGGGTACAGACGCCACGCTTCTGCGGGGACGACAGGTCGATGCTTCTGTTTTTCAAAGAGTTGTAACCCTTATTCAAAGCAGGCGCCTTGGATTTGTACGTTCTCGCTTTTCTGCCTTTTCTTACTAACTGATTAATGGTTGGCATTCAATCTCCTTTCTGCACACTTTTACAGGTGTGCCACTTTACTGACTTATATATAGATCCTTTCGGATCTTTATTATCAGCCTTTTCATATTAACAGAAACCTTTTTCTAAAGCAAGTACATTTTGCAGTTTTTTATAAAAACCGTTTCATATCTTTAAAATAATGTACATTGATGATATTTATTATAACTTATGATCTGCATATCGTGAAGCCTGTATCGATAACTGCTACAATAAATAGTAATAACGAATGATAGAGGAGAACTGAATGATGAAAAAAACCTGGCGATTGTTGGATGGGACGCTGCTGAAACTGCTGGCCATGGTCAGCATGGTTTTCGATCATGTGGGAGATAATTTCATTCCGGATCAGGAATGGATGCGGATCATCGGGCGGATCGCCATGCCTCTGTTTGCCTTTGCGGTTGCGGAAGGTTATATCCATACCCATGACAGGAAGAAGTATCTCTTAAGAATGCTTCTGATGGGTATGATCAGCGAGATTCCGTTTGACCTGGTTCTGTTTGGAAAACCGCTGGAGTTTACTCACCAGAATATCATGCTGACATTCACTTATGCGATCCTTGGGCTGATGTGCTATGACAGGATTTCCAGAGACCGTGATTTCAGTATTCCCGGAATACTGGTGCTGCTGCTTTTTGTCATCAGTTCTCTATTGCTATGTCTCGACTACAATATGGTGGCTTTGGCCGTGATCTTCACGTTCTATCTGCTGAGAAAGAAACCGCTGTGGTTCAGAACGATCGCGGCAATGCTGGTGTATTATGTATTCCGCAATGTCGGAGTCTACCGTTTCGGCCTTTTAGGTTTTCTGCCGGTCTTTCTGTATAACGGACAAAGAGGAAAAGGATTCAAATGGCTGTTCTATCTCTTTTATCCGGGACATCTGCTGCTGATCTATCTGCTGATGAAGATCCTGTGATTCTCCTGTAAAACGACAGTTCAAAACGATGGAATAAAGTTATAATAATGATGATAGAGACCGCATGGTCTGAAGCGATGGTGAATATATGAGAAAAATACAAATCAATGCGCATTGGTGCAAAGGCTGCGGCATCTGTGTGACGCTGTGTCCCAAAGGAGTGCTGAAGCTGGAACAGGAGACCGTACAGGTGAAGAATGAAGAAGCCTGCATCGGATGCCGGCAATGTGAGTATCATTGTCCGGATTTTGCGATCGTGATAGGAGAAGATGAAAATGGGTAGTTATCAGATCATGACAGGCAACGAAGCGTGCGCGAAAGCGGCGATCGCCTGCGGGATGCGTTTTTTTGCGGGCTATCCGATCACGCCGGCGACGGAGATTTCGGAGATCTGCAGCGAACTGCTGCCTCAGGTAGATGGAGTGTTCATGCAGATGGAGGACGAATTGTCTTCGATCGGTGCGGTGATCGGCGCAAGTTGCGCAGGGAAGAAAGCGATGACGGCTACCAGCGGTCCGGGTTTTTCTTTGATGCAGGAGAATCTGGGTTGGGCTTATATCAACGAGATCCCTTGCGTGATCGTCGATGTCATGCGGAAAGGTCCTTCCGGCGGTTCAGCAACGTTGCCTGCGCAGGCCGATATCATGCAGACGAAATGGGGAACCCATGGCGATCATCCGAATCTGGTCATCATGCCCAATTCCGTGGAAGAGATCTATACAGAAACAATACGGGCATTCAATCTGAGCGAGAAATACCGTCAGCCGGTGATCCTGCTTTACGATGCGATTCTGGCTCATATGTCGGAAAAGATCTATGTGCCTTTTCTTGATGAGATCAACGTGATCGATCGGCCTTTACCGGAAGGTTCCAAGAAAGACTATCTGCCTTTCCGTTATACGGATAGCAAGGTTCAGCCATTGGCACCATTCGGTCAGGGCTATCATCTGCATTTTTCCGGACTGACTCATGATGAGACCGGTTTCCCGATCAGCAATCAGGATCTTACCGGCCTGCAGATCACTTTAGGCCACCTGATGGCAAAGATCGATGACGAATATGATGCGCATATCAAGAAGTATGAAAGCTATATGCTGGAGGATGCGGATATCATCGTGGTATCGGTAGGCATCACTTCACGCAGCGCCAAGACGGCAGTCCGCAGAGCCCGGGATATGGGAATCAAGGCAGGACTGTTCCGTCCGATCACGATGTGGCCGTTCCCGCATCATGATTTCTCTCAAATCAATCTCGTATGTAAAGCCGTAGTCACGGCGGAAATGAATATCGGCCAGCTGAACCAGGTCGTTACCGAAGATATCGACCGTAATCAGAAACTGGTCATGAAGAACCTTTATGATGGCAACCCGATCCGGGATGTCGATATCCTGAATTCGATTATCGAGGCAAACAAGTATGAACAATGATATCTATACGAAATATCTGGCATTGGATAAGATGCCGACGATGTGGTGTCCGGGCTGCGGAAACGGCATCGTTCTGCAGAGTATCTTAAGAGCCGTGGATGAACTGAATGTGGATCGGGATAAGGTCGTCTTTGTTTCGGGTATCGGCTGTTCCTCAAGAGCGGTCAACTATCTGGATTTCGACTGCATGCATACCAATCACGGAAGAGCGATCGCGTTTGCGACAGGCCTGAAGATGGCGAATCCCGACCTGCATGTGATCGTGCTGACCGGAGACGGCGACTGCGCCAGTATCGGCGGGAACCATCTGATTCATGCGTGCAGAAGGAATATCGATCTGACGATCATCTGCATGAACAATTCCAACTATGGCATGACCGGCGGACAGTATTCGCCGACGACGCCGATCGGTTCGCAAACCAAGACTTCGGTCTATGGCAGCTATGAACCGCCTTTCGATCTGTGCAAGCTGACGGAGAGCGCAGGCGCGACTTATGTCGCAAGAGCGGCTACTTATTATCCTCTGCAGATGAAGGAACTGATCCGGAAAGCGCTGCAGCATCATGGCTTGTCCTTTGTGGATTGTGCCAGCGACTGTCCGAGCCTGTTTGGCAGATTGAACCGTCTGGGGGATGCCGGACAGATGATGCTCAGGTGGAAGGATCGCCTGGTAAGCATACAGAAGGCGCAGAGTCTTTCTGAAGAAGAGCTTGAGAACAAAGTCGTCTGGGGCGAATTTGTGAACAAGGATAACCGCAAGGAGTATTGCGATATCTATGCGGAGAACATCGCCAAAGCGAAGGAGGCAGCGAATGGATAACTTTCAGTTGCGTTTTGCCGGAACCGGCGGGCAAGGAATGATGCTGATCGGAGATCTGATGGCTTATTACTATGGAATCATCGACAATAAGCAGATCGTTCTTTTGAAGTCCTATGGTCCGGAAGCCAGAGGCGGTGCCTGCCGCAGCGAATTGATCGTGGACGAAGAAGAATGCTATCCGGCAGTGACTTGTCCGGATCTTCTGCTGGCTATGTCGGAACAGTCGTATCATCTGTATACGGAAGATATCGATGAGGATACGATCATTCTGGTCGACAGCGAACTGGTCAGGGATGTCGATGAGACGCATCCTCATACCTATAAGGTTCCTATGACCGAGATCGCCAAAGAAACGACCGGAAAAGCGATCTGTGCCAATATCGTGGCTCTGGGAGTCATGACGAAACTGTTGAAAATAAATCCGGACGATATGCTTGGCGTTCTGAAAACGAAACTCCCTGCAAGGATCCTGGACATCAATCTGAAAGCCTTCCAGGCAGGATACGAGGTAGAACCATGAACATTCACGAGTATCAGGCAAAACAGCTGTTCCGGGAATATGCGATTCCGGTACCGGAAGGCTATCCTGCGTTTGATCTGAAAGATGTCGAACAGATCATGGAGGAACATTTTCCTGAAGGGAAAGTGGTCGTCAAGGCACAGGTGCAGACCGGTAGCCGCGGCAAGGCAGGGGGCATTCTTCTGGCAGAAAACAAAGAAGAAGCTGTGAATGCGGCCAAAGAACTGTTCGGCAAGACTTTATATACGAAACAAAGCGGTCCGGAAGGGAAACTGATCCGTAAGCTGTACATTGAGAAACAGACACCGCATGAGAAAGAATATTATCTCTCGCTGCTGATCGATAACAAGCTTGGGAAGTGCGTGTTTATCGCTTCCAAAGAAGGAGGCATGGAGATCGAGGAAGTCGCAGAAAAGAAACCGGAAGCGATCTTAAGGATGCCTGTCGAACTGAAGGAAGGTGTCGATATGGAGGCAGCATCGGCGCTTGCGGGAAAACTGGGATTTACGGATGAAACGGCAGACGATTTCATAACGATACTGAAACAGATGTTCCAGTTGTTTGTTGAGAGGGACTGCAGCCTGGTGGAGGTCAATCCTTTATCGGTATGCAACGAGAAACCGATCTGTCTGGATGCGAAAGTATCCTTTGATTCCGGAGCGCTGTTCCGTCAGCCGTTGAATATGGAACTCAGAGATATCCTGGAAGAGAACCCTTTGGAAGCGGAAGCTTCCGATGAAGGCATGTCCTATGTCTCTTTGGGAGGCAACATCGGCTGCATCTGCAATGGTGCGGGTTTAGGCATGTCGACGATGGATACAATCAACTATACCGGCGGGAAGCCTGCCAATTTCCTTGATCTGGGAGGTTCCGTCGATGATGTCCGGGCCAACAAAGCTTTTAAACTCTTAATCCGTGAAAAGGGAATCAAAGGTGTCATCATCAATATCTTCGGAGGCATCGCAAGAACCAACCTGATTGCCAAAGGCATCACGGAAGCGATCATGGAAACAGGCTATCAGGGTCCGGTCGTCTGCCGTATCGAAGGAAATGGCGACGCGGAAGCGCATGAATACATTGCGAATTGCAAAGGAAACATTTATCCTGCATCTTCCTGCATCGAAGCATGCGAGAAGATGAGAGAACTGCTGAAGGAGGATTGCTGATGTCCGTCTTTGTGAATAAGGATACGCGTGTCATCGTGCAAGGCATTACGGGAACGCAGGGGAAGCTGCATACCGAACTGATGCTGAAGTATGGCACGAACATCGTTGCCGGTACCAATCCCAAGAAGGCAGGTACCACGGTTTTTGATGTTCCAGTCTATGCGGATGTGAAAAGCGCCAAAGAAGCGACCGGAGCGAACGCTTCCATCATTTTCGTGCCGCCTTTCGCCGCAGCAGATTCCATCATTGAAGCGATCGATGCTGATCTGGATCTCGTCGTATGCATCACTGAAAACATTCCTGCTTTAGATATGGTTAGAGTCCATGACAGACTGCAGAATGCCCGTACCCGTCTGGTTGGTCCGAACTGTCCGGGCATCATCTCCGTCGATGAATGCAAGCTGGGCATCATGCCTCAGGATATTCATCTGAAAGGTCACATCGGTATCGTCTCCCGTTCCGGTTCCTTGACTTATGAGACGATCAAACAGTTATCCAAGAAAGGCATCGGCCAGAGCACGACCGTAGGGATCGGCGGAGATCCGATCAAAGGCACGGACTTCCTGGATGTTCTGAAAGCATTCAACGAGGATGAGGAAACCTATGCGATCGTACTGATCGGCGAGATCGGTTCCCGGGATGAGCAGATCGCCTGTGAATGGGCGAAAGAGCATATGAAGAAACCTCTGGTAGGGTTTATCGGAGGTGTCAGCGCTCCGCCTGGAAAACGTATGGGTCATGCCGGAGCGGTCGTCAATGGCAAAGGCGGTTCCGCTCAGGATAAGATCAATGCCTTGAAAGAACTGGGAGTAAGGGTTGCGCCGATTTCCGATCAGATCGGCGATACCCTGATCGAAGTCCTGAAGGAACATGATCTGTTTGATAAATGCATCGTGAAATAAAAAATGCAAGAAATTGCATTTTTTGTTAGGAATTTTGTCTTTTCCTGTGAATAATGTATAGAACATATCTTTTACAAGGAGAAGAAAAACATGCAAAAAGAAAGAATCCAGAAAGAAAAAAGACTGTCTCATAACAGTCAGATTTTGAAAGCTTTGCTGACAGCCAGAAATTCCTGTCAGATGACGCAGCAGGAGCTTGCGGTCAAGAGCGGAATCAATCAGGCCAATATCAGCAAGATCGAGAATGGCGTATACAATCCGTCTCTGGCGATCATCAATCGTCTGGCGGATGCCATGGATATGGATCTGCGTCTTCAGCTGACGCCAAGGAATGACTAGTCGTTATTCAACAGTTCCAGCAGTTCTTCCGTCGGAACAGCATAGATCTTGTATCCGGGGATCTTGCGGTTGAATTCTTCGATCGTCATCGTTACTCTGATCCGGATATCGCCATGATTCGTGACATTGCCATCCGAGAAAGTGATCGTGCCATTCACATGATCGACTTCATCGATGCACATGACATGTCCATAAGGGTTGGAAATGCCGCTGATGGACAGGATACTCATGCTTTCAGGTTCGGAAGATAATCGGAAATAATGTTTCAAATTGCCTTCTTCGTCATAGTAGGTATTTGCCGCATAGACGCGGTAGGCGACATCTTTTCCGTTGCCGGAAGACATGTTGCGGGTGGAATTGAAGCCATAGACATCATAGAACCACATCTGGGCAAACAAAGTGCACTGATAGGAAGTGGTGGAGCCATGGATCAGTCCCTGGCGATACAGGCTCTGGGCATGTTTCCAGACCCGGCTGGTGATTTTCTGGCCCAGGGTATAATAACCGGAAAACAGATAATAGTTGCAATCGCTGTGATATTCCGGATGAATGGTCGGATCTTCGATGACGAACTCTTCTTCGGAAGCGAAAATATCCAAAGAGATCTCCTGATAGTTCTGCATCTGCATTTCCGCCTCAGCGATCTGATCCTCAGGAATGCCTCTGGTATAGGCATAGATCATATGCGGCATGACAAAAACCGTGATACATACCAGCAGGAACATCGAACACTTTTGAAGAATATGATCAGGAACACGGGTTCCGAGATTGAAACGCAACAGCTGCTTAAAGTCAGGTTTTTTCATAAAGCAACTGTTCCATTATAATACTTTTTCCTGCAATGTCAAAATGGTTTATAATCTTGTTATGTTCACATATCTGCTGATTCTGATCAATGCGCTAGTCTTTCTCATGATCCGCGCAAACAAACTGGATGCCAGCAAAATGGCTATGTCCTACTATTCCGTTTCCGTCAATCGGGAATACTACCGTCTCTTGACGAGCGCTTTTGCCCATGAGGATCTGTATCATTTTCTGTCGAATATGATCTCCCTCTACAATATCGGAACGATCTGCGAAGATGCTTTCGGGTGTGTCCGGATGCTGGCGATCTATTTCATCTCCATGCTGGCAGGCAAATACCTGTCCATCCTGATCCGCCATGGCAATCATGATGACTATACGCTCTCGCTTGGCGCGTCCGGACCGATCTCGGGACTGCTTGGCGCCTATCTGTTGCTTGTCATGTATTATTACGGACTGCAAGGCCTTTCTTATTTTGTCCGGCCGATCGTATCGATGATCCTGATTTCCATTCTTCCGGGTGTCGATGGGACTTCGCACATCTGCTGTCTTGCCATCGGAATGGCAGTGGCATATCTGATGATCATCATATGATATAGAACTTCATGATCAGACCGTGATAAAATAGAAATGGACATGTTAAGGACTTCATGCCAAAGAAAGGGTCATCTTGCCGGATGACCCTTTCCAATCGCTGCAGACATGTCAAGGACTGCTACTTAGTTATCAGCTAAGTAAAGTCAGAATGATCGCGATGATCTGCAGCGTTGCCGTGATCAACCGCAGAATCATTGAGTGATCCATAAGATCTCTCTAAACATGCCCGCAGCTTCAGAAGATAAAACATCCATTTATCCTCCATACATTATTCACAGAAAACTGGAAAATTCCTCAAAAAGAATCAGTTATCTTTCGTTTCTGATGTCATTTCTTTTCTGTTTCGTTTTTGGGTGGAAAAAGCCTTTGGATTGATGATATTTCTCAGATAAACTGACTTATAATATAGATGAAGGAAGGTAGAAGTTCAATGATCAATATTATCAGAGTTCATAATTACGATGAAGCATCCGATCAGGCTTTTGCGCTGATGAAACAGTATCTGCAGCCCGGTAAGGTATTGGGTCTGGCAACCGGTTCTACACCGTTAGGCCTTTATGCGAGAATGGTCAAGGACCACGAAGAGAATGGCACTTCATATCTCGAGATCAAGACTTTCAATCTGGATGAATACGTAGGTCTGGAGATCACGCATCCGGAAAGCTATTATGCGTTCATGCATCGCAATCTGTTTGATCACATCGATATCCTGGAAGACAACGTCCATATCCCGTGCGGATTGGGAGAGGATCTGGAAGAGAAAGCCAGAGAATATGATGAAATGATCGATCAGGATCCGGTCGATGTTCAGATCCTGGGCATCGGTTCCGATGGCCATATCGCATTCAACGAACCGGGAACGCCATTTGATTCTCTGACGCATATCACCGACTTGGCAGAATCAACGATACAGGACAACTGCCGTTTCTTTGATAACGATATCACCAAGGTTCCAAAACAGGCCGTTACCCAGGGTATCGGCACGATCATGAAAGCAAGAAATATCATCCTGATCGCGACCGGCGTAAACAAGGCGCAGGCAGTGAAGGATATGATCGATGGACCGATCGACGAGGCTTGTCCTGCTTCTATCCTGCAGAAACATCCGAATGTGACAGTTATCGTTGACGAGGCTGCCGGATCCCTGCTTGCATAGGCATTTTGCTTGGAAGTTTCGGGCATTGCGTAGATAATATGCTTGGAGGTGTTTTATGAAGATCGTTAATACAGAGGAATTCAATGAAACCGTAAAAGAAGGCTTGACGCTGGTCGATTTCTTTGCGGACTGGTGCGGTCCATGCAAGATGCTTGGTCCCGTCCTGGATCAGGTCGATGAAGAATATCCCGATGTGACTTTCATCAAAGTCAATGTCGATGACAATATGGAGCTTGCTGAGAAATATGGGATCATGTCGATTCCGGCAGTCTATCTTTTCAAAGACGGAGAAGTCCTGAACAAGATGGTGGGTTATTCCGATATCACAGGTGTCCGGAGATTCATCGACGATTCGCTGCAGTAGCTGTGAGGACCATTCATTGATTCATAAAGCGGAAAGAGATTTCCGCTTTTCTTTTGTATATCAAAAATGTGCGAAATAACTTATAATATATTTATTTGGAGGGCTAGATCGTGGAGAAGTTGATTGAGTTTAGAAATATTGTCAAAAAATTCGATGGCCAGGTGGTCCTGAAAGGAATCAACCTGGATATTTTTGAGAATGAATTTGTGACACTCTTAGGTCCGTCAGGTTGCGGAAAAACGACTTTGCTGAGGATATTGGGTGGTTTTTTGGAACAGGATGAAGGTTCGGTGATCTTTAATGGAGAAGAGATCAGCGGTGTTCCTGCCTACAAACGTCCGATCAATACAGTCTTTCAGAAGTATGCGCTGTTTCCTCATCTGAATGTCTATGAGAATGTCGCGTTCGGTCTGAGGATCAAGAAAATGTCGAATGACCTGATCGAACCGAAAGTCAACAGAATGTTGGAACTGGTAGGTCTGGAGGGTTTTCAGAAACGGAAGATCGACCAGCTTTCCGGCGGGCAGCAGCAGCGTGTCGCCATCGCAAGAGCACTGGTCAATGAACCGGATGTATTGCTGCTGGATGAGCCGTTAAGCGCTTTGGATGCGAAACTGCGCAAAGAAATGCAGCAGGAACTGAAGCGGATCCAGGAAGAAGTCGGTATCACGTTCATCTTTGTCACCCATGACCAGGAAGAAGCGCTGACGATGTCAGATAAGATCGTGGTCATGAAAGACGGCAATATCGAACAGATCGGTACGCCTACCGAAATATACAATGAACCGGTAAACAGATATGTAGCGAACTTCATCGGCCAGTCCAATATCATGGATGGCATCATGAAGAAGGATTATCTGGTCCGTTTCGATGACAAGAATTTTGAATGCGTCGATCATGATTTCAAGAAGAACGAACCGGTCGATGTGGTTATCCGTCCGGAAGATATCACGATCAAGAAAAAGAATCAGGGCAAGATGAACGGCCAGGTCATTTCCGTGCTGTTTAAGGGCGTGCACTATGAGATCATTGTCGAAACGAAACGTGGTGTTGCGAAGACGATTCATTTGCACGTTTTAGGCAACGAGGATGTCTATAATGAAGAAGCCAATGAAAAGATGTCTGCTGCCGATTTCTCGATGGATATCGAAGACGTCGATTCGATCACGCCGCAGGATCTGATTCTGCGTGCGAACGCACAGGCCTGGAAAGCGGATGAGAGCGAAGAAGAGATTTCGATCAACGAAGTCGTTTATGATATCAAAGCGGAAGCAGGGAGGTATCCGGTCATCTTTAAGACGGCGAATGGCACTTCGATCGAGGCCGATGTGAATGTCGTCAAACCAAAGGTCATTGCGGATGAAAAGGAAAAGATCGGTATCCAGGCGTTCGATGTATACAAGACGATCGATGAGATCAAAGAATCCATGGCGATTTCCGTCGACTTGAAGAACTGGGCGGATGCTTATGCATGGGATCTGGAAACGGAAAATGAAGTCGAGATCGACGATGTCCGTTTCGAATTCGATCCGATGGAGATCGAAGAAGGTACTTACGAAGTCACATTCGTTACGGAAGGACGTACCTATAAGATCCATACGACCGATGAACACGAAGAAGGCGAACTCGTTTCCATCGATTTCGGTCCGGAAGATATCCATGTCATGGAGAAGAGCGTAGGATGAAAAGCTTCAGAAGACTGGTCTATCCCTATCTGGTTTGGGCAGGATTGCTGATCGTCCTTCCGATGTTGATCATCGTATTCTATGCGTTTTCAACAGAGGGCAATTCTGTCATTCCGGTCATTTTCACTTTTGAAAATTTCGCCCGTTTCTTTTCGGACTCCATCTTTATGGAAGTCCTGTTACGTTCCGTCAAACTGGCATTCATCACTACGGTCGTATGCATCCTTTTAGGATATCCGGCTGCTTATTTCATTGCCAGGCTGCATCCTGATAAACAGGAGATCATGGTCCTGCTGGTGACATTGCCGCAGCTGATCAATATGCTGGTAAGGACTTATGCCTGGAGAGGCATCCTGCTGAATACATCATTCTCTCCGGAACTGAAAGTCTATATCGGCATGGTCTACAACTTTCTGCCGTTCATGATCCTGCAGATCTATACTTCCTTATCGAAGATGAATCCGGATCTTCTGACGGCAGCCAACGACTTGGGCTGCGATGAAAAAACGGCATTTCTGAAAGTCACCTTGCCGTTAAGCGTTCCCGGCATCATTTCCGGCATCACTCTGGTCTTCCTGCCTGCGGTATCCAGCTTCTTTATTCCGAAGCTCTTAGGTGGAGGATCCTATGTCCTGGTAGGTAACCTGATCGAAAACTATTTCGTTACCACAGGCGACTGGAATTTCGGTTCTGCCGTGAGCCTGATCATGACGATCGTCATCCTGATTTCGATGTATTTTACCAAGAAGTTCGATTATGACAAGGAGGCTATCTGATGAAAAAGAAGAAAATTTATGAGAAGATCTATCTTTTGCTGATCATGGCCTTCTTTTATCTGCCGATCGTTTATGTCATCTTCTTTTCGTTTAACGCTTCCAGATCATTGACGAACTTTACCGGTTTTTCCTTGCGCTGGTACCAGAAGATGTTCAAGACCAGATCGATGATGGAATCGATCTATTACAGCACGGTCATCGCGGTGATCGCGACGGCAGTTTCGACAGTCGTCGGTACGATCGTGGCGATCGGCTTAAGCAAGTCTTCCAAACTGATCAGGACCATCGTCACCCAGGTAAACAACCTGCCGATGCTGAATCCGGATATCGTAACAGCCATCGGATTGATGCTGCTGTTCTCGACGATGAATGTTCCGACCGGTTTCGGGACTTTGCTGCTGGCACATATCATTTTCTGTATCCCGTATGTGATCCTGTCGATCATGCCGAAACTGCGGCAGCTGGATGACAACATTGCCGAGGCTGCTTTGGATCTTGGTTGTACGCCATTCCAGGCCCTGTACAAGGTCATCATTCCGCAGATCAGGGAAGGCATCATTTCCGGTGCTTTGGTCGCTTTTACGATGTCTTTCGATGATTTCGTGATTTCCTACTTCACGACCGGCCCCGGCATCAACAATATTTCAACCTACGTCTATTCCACGACCAAACGTATCAATCCGAGCGTCAATGCGCTGAGTACGATCATCGTTGCCGCGATCACGATCATTCTGATCATTTCCAATCTCGTTCCAATGATCAGACAGAAAAGGAGCGCCCATGAAGAAAATTATTAAAGTGTTATCTGTATGTCTATTGATGCTGACGACATTGACTTCCTGTCTCTCCAACAATTACGAGAACGGCGAACTCTATATCTTTTTGCCTGGCGAATATATTTCCGATGAAGTCATCGATCAGTTTGAATATGAATATGGAGTGAAACTCTATATCACGACCTTCGATTCCAATGAATCGATGTATACCAAGCTTTTAGGCGGAACGGTCTATGACATCATCATCCCAAGCGATTATATGATCGAACGTCTGATCAATGAAAAAATGATTCAGAAACTCGATAAAAGCAAGATCCCGAACCTGGAATATATCGATGAAGCCGTACTGGGCATGGATTTCGATCCGAACAACGATTATTCCGTTCCATACTTCTGGGGCAATGCGGGCATCTGTTTCGATACCACATTGATCGATGAAGAAGATGTCTACAACGAAGGCTGGGAAGTATTGCGTAACCGCAAATACAAAGGCATGATCTACATGTATGACTCGATCCGTGACGCGTTCATGGTGGCGGAGAAGGCTTTGGGCTATTCGATGAATACCGATAATGTCGATGAACTGAACGAAGCGTATGAATGGCTGGCGGATATCGCCAAGAATATGGATCCTGCCTATGTGACGGATGAGATCCTGGATGGCCTGATCTATGGGGAAAAGGCAATGGGCATGGTCTATTCCGGCGATGCGGCACTGATTCTGAGTGAGAACGAGGATATGGGCTACTACGCTCCGGAAGAGGGGACCAACTACTTCGTAGATGCGATGGTCATCCACAAGGATGCCAAAAACCTGGAGAATGCCTACAAGTTCATCAACTACATTTCCGATTACGATGCGGCATTCGAAAATGCGATCTTTGTTGGCTATTGTTCCGCAAATAAAGAAGTCCTGCGCGACATCGTCATCGATGGCAATGATTTCGAAGACAACGATGCCTATATTCCGCGTGAGCAGAACGAGAATGACGAGGTCTTCCATAACAACGAGGAAGTTCTTAAGATCATTTCGGAACTCTGGGTCAAGGTGAAGAACACGAAATAATGAAACTGGTCGTACAGAGAGTCACTCAAGCAGACTGTGTCGTCGATGGACGGACGACCGGAGCGATCGATCAGGGCTACATGGTACTGGTCGGTTTTGGTGTAAACGATGATGAAGCCATTGCCCGGAAGATGGCAGAGAAATTAAGCAAGCTGCGTATCTTCGATGACGGGGATGGCAAGATCAACCGTTCCATCTATGATGTTCAGGGACAGATCCTGTCGATCTCGCAGTTCACTTTGCTGGCGGATTGTTCGAAGGGCAATCGTCCGAGTTTTATCGATGCCCTGAAAGGCGAAGAAGCGAAACATCTGTATGAATATTTCAATCGGTGTCTCAGAGAGATGGATCTTGAAGTCGAAGAAGGGATCTTCGGAGCGGATATGCGGATCTCTCTGGTGAACGATGGTCCGGTGACCATCCTGTTGGATAGTGAAGAATTATGGTAGAAAACTACGGATTAAATGATATCGTACAAATGAAGAAGGAACATCCTTGCGAGAAAAGATCAAGGAATTTTAAGATCGTGCGCATGGGTGTCGATATCAAGATCAAATGTGAAGCCTGCGGGAATGTCATCATGCTGGAGAGGCCGGTATTTGAACGCAAGTGCAAGAAGATCATAAAGAAGGCGGAGGAGACGGATGATCAAGGCGCTGATCTTTGATTTTGACGGTACGTTATCGAATCGTATGATGAATGCTTATGGGGTCTTTGAGTATTATCTGAGACCCTATTTCAAAGACTTTGATGCGATGGAATATGAGGCGGTCCTGCAGGATCTGCTGACATTCGACTGCAATGGCACGATCCCGGTCAGGGGAAGACTGCTGGCTTTCAGAGAGAAGTATGGATACTATCTTCCAGAAACCTTTGAGAAAGACTTTACGCGATACTATTACGATGAGATGCATGCCTATGCCGTGCTGGGAGAAGGGGTCCTTGAAACACTGGATGCCTTGAAAGGGAAATACAAGATGGCGATCTTGTCCAATGGCGATTCGAAATCCCAGCATGACAAGATCGATGCATTGCCTTTGGCGGAATATTTCGATGAAATCTTCGTTTCCGGGGATTACGATTATCAGAAACCGGAACCGGAGATCTATGAGATGGTCGCGAAAGAACTGGGCGTAAGATGTGAAGAATGCATGATGATCGGCGATGTCTTTTCGACCGATATCCTGGGAGCGGTACGGGCAGGAATGCTTCCGGTATGGTTTGTGGCAGACTATCAGCGTCCTTCGAAATACTATCAGGGATATCGGATTTCCAGACTGCCGGAAGTTCTGGATATCCTGGCGAAAGAGGAACAGTATGAACATTCTGGTAACGAATGATGACGGAATCAAGGCCGCAGGCCTGAAGGCGATCGTCAAGGAACTGGCATCCCTGGGGGATGTCTATGTGGTCGCTCCCAACAGTCAGTGCAGCGCATATTCTCATAAGATGACCTTAAGCGGTCTTTTACGTTTTGAAGAGAAAGAAATGCCGGGAGCGAAAAAATCGTTTGCTTTGTGGGGAACACCGGTCGATTGCGTACATCTGGGCTGCGATTTTCTTGTCGGCAAGAAGATCGATCTTGTCGTTTCCGGAATCAATAAGGGTCCCAATCTTTCCACGGATATCATCTATTCAGGCACGATTGCCGCAGCCAGGGAAGCGTTTATTCATAAGATCCCGTCTGTCGCCTTGAGCCTGAACAGCTTTACCGTCAAAGATTTCTCGACCGCCGCCAGATTGGGAACAGACATCGTCAGACGCTATTACGAAAGAGAAGACAAAGGAAACTATGTCCTGAACGTCAACATCCCTTGTGTTCCTGAAGAAGAAATCAAGGGAATCAGAGTCTGCGACAAGACCCTTGACGTCATCTATCAGGATAAGATGTCCCTGTATGAAAAGAACGGAAAGACCTATGTCCGTCTCAGCACCTCTCCGGAACGGCTGATGGATGCTTCGGATGATCTTTCGATCGACTATATCGCGATCCAAAACAGTTATATCAGTATCTCTGCGCTGCAGAACGAACACATCAATAAGACTTTTACCGCAAGACTGAAAGAAGGCTTTTAAAAAGCCGATCGCTCGGCTTGAGATAAAACAAACGGGGAGTTCTCCCCGTTTTCTGTTATGCTTTCTTGGCGTTTGCCTGATTGGCTACCGCATTGATCTTGGCTGCCAGTTCTTCCTGATCGCCCAGATAGTAGTGATTTACCGGCTGGAATTCATCATCCAGTTCATAGACCAATGGAACACCGGTAGGGATGTTCAATCCTACGATCTCGTCATCGGAGATGTTGTCAAGGTATTTGACCAGCGAACGCAAGGAATTGCCATGAGCTACGACCAGGACCTGTCTGCCGGATCTCATATCCGGTTTGATGACTTCTTCATAGTAAGGCACGACTCTGGCGACGCAGTCTTTCAGACATTCGGTCAATGGAAGATCCTTCTTGTCGACATTCTTGTAGGCTTCCTGGTTGGCAGGATTGCGCTTGTCGTCTTCTTCCAGTGCAGGCGGCTGTACGTCATAGGAACGGCGCCATAAGGTGACCTGCTCCTGTCCGTATTTCTCTGCCGTTTCTGCCTTGTTCAGACCCTGCAAAGCGCCATAGTGTCTCTCATTCAGACGCCAGTGCTTGATCATTTCGATCCATTCCTGATCCATCTGTTCCAGAATATTATATGCGGTATGGATCGCTCTCTTCAGATAAGAGGTATAGCACACATCAAACTTGAATCCCGCATCTTTCAGAAGCTGTCCGCCTTTTTTCGCTTCCTCGACACCTGTCTCGCTCAGCTCGACATCGGTCCATCCCGTGAACAGATTCAGCTTGTTCCATTCACTCTCGCCGTGTCTGACCAATACTAACTTATAGCCCATATTTTCCTCCTTATATCACTATAGTTTGATTGAAGATAGTTTCCTTGTATTATGAATCAGCGCCTTTCTAAACGAACGGCTCAGATTATCATCTTCATTATTCTTTAACGTTTCCTTGATGATCTTTAAAATGATGATCCATGCCGCAAAGAATTCCCAGGCGGCAGAGCTCTTTTTGATGACATCCAGTTTCTCATTGACGGTATCCATATTCTTCTGAATATGCCCGATTCCAACGGATGCGGTATCGATGCCTTTCATCATTTTCCTGACAGAGACAAAAAGCCGGACCAGAAAATATGCGATCACGGCGATCAGTATCAGATAAATCGTTATATATAATGTTTTCAGGATATTCATATTATTATTTTACTACAGTTGCGATCATTTGTTTGCCAATATATTCCGGTTTCAGTCCTTTTGTGTATTCGCTTATCCTGTTCAGGACATCTCCGTTTCCGATCGCGAACGTATAAGTCACATCCACATCGTATTCCGTCTTAAGATCGATCGTGTTGTTTCTTAAGAAATGATCGATCTTATTGGCAGTCTCATAGTCCAGAACGAGCCTGTATCTGCCATATTCCACATCTTCCAGCAGCACGGCATTCTCCAGACAGCGCGACACGCTGTTTCCATAGGCTCTGATCAGCCCGCCTGCCCCAAGCTTGATTCCCCCGAAATACCTGACGACCAGAGCGCAGGTCTCATCCAGGTTGTTTCTCACAAGCACATTCAATATCGGCGATCCCGCAGTACCTGCAGGTTCCCCGTCATCGCTGGAACGCTGTACATTGTGACAGACCAAAGCGCTGCATACATGGGTCGCATCATAGTGTTTCTTTCTGATCTCATTGAGAAAATCCCGGTATTCTTCCTCGCTTTTCACATGCTTCATGTAACAGATGAAACGGGATTTTTCAATGACCAAAGTGTTTGTCAGATCATCTTGCAGATACATACTTCTATTTTAAGATAATTGTGCTAGAATTAGAAATGTTGTGAGGTAAGAATATGAGAGATCTCGAAGAAATTCTGAAAGAATTGAATGCTGCCGAAAAGGAATATGCCGAGAAATGCAAGATCTATGGCATCGAAGAAACAGGCGGCAGAAAAAAGAAAAACGAAGAAGGCGACAAAGACGAAAAATGATCGCCTTTTTCTTTATTTTGTATCCTAGAATATATCTATATTTTAAAGCAGTGATGTTATAATGATTATGTATTAAGAAGGGAGTTTTACTATGGCTAAAAAGCTAGTTACAGATTTAGAGGTTGGTGGTAAGAAAGTCATCGTCAGAGTTGATTTCAACGTACCACATAAGGGTGAAGTCATTACGGATGACAACCGTATCGTTGCGGCATTGCCGACGATCAGGTATTTGCTGGAAAACAACGCGAAAGTCATTCTTCTGTCGCATTTAGGCAAGGTCGACTACAAGAAGACGGAAGAAGAAATCGCCGAAGCAAAGAAGAAGAACGATATGTCCATCGTAGCTGCGAAGCTGCAGGAATATCTGCCTGACAACAAGGTCATTTTCGTGAATGCGACCAGAGGCGAAGCGCTGGAGAATGCGATCGCTGAAATGAAGGAAGGCGAAGTCGTCCTGATGCAGAATACCCGTTATGAGAAGGGTGAATCCAAGAATGATCCGGAGCTCGGCGCATACTGGGCATCGTTAGGCGATCTGTTTGTGGAGGATGCTTTCGGTTCCGTACACAGAGCGCATGCTTCAACGGTAGGCATTCCGACCCATTTGCCAAGTGCAGCTGGTTTTTTGGTAGAAAAAGAGTTGAAATTCCTGGGCGATGCTGTCGAGAATCCTGTCAGACCGTTTGTCGGAATCTTAGGCGGTGCCAAGGTTGCGGATAAACTGAAGGTCATCAACAACCTGCTTGAAAAGTGCGATACGCTGATTATCGGTGGCGGTATGGCTTATACCTTCCTGAAGGCGCAGGGCAAGGAAATTGGTGATTCTTTAGTCGATGATGAGAAACTGGATTACTGCAAAGAAATGTTGGATAAAGCGGTTTCTTTAGGCAAAGAATTATTGCTGCCGATCGATACCGTTGTAGCAGATCATTTCCCGGATCCGATCGATGGACCGATCGAAACGGAAGCCGTCGATGTCGATCATATCCCTGCAGACAAGCAGGGCCTGGATATCGGACCGAAGACGGCAGAACTGTTTGCGGATAAAGTCAAGACAGCCAAGACAGTCGTTTGGAACGGACCGATGGGTGTCTTCGAGAATCCGACGCTGGCTGCCGGTACCAATGCGGTAGCGAAAGCTCTGGCAGAGACCGATGCGACCACGATCATCGGCGGTGGAGATTCCGCAGCAGCCATCAAGCAGCTGGGTTATGCCGATAAAGTGAGCCATGTTTCGACAGGCGGCGGCGCTTCCCTGGAATTCCTGGAAGGCAATGGCCTGCCTGGTGTCGATATCATTGACGAGAAATAAGGAGACGAAATGAGAAAACCTATTATTGTTGGGAACTGGAAAATGAATAAGACTCCTTCGGAAGCTTTGGAATTCATGAAGGGCATCGAAGAAGTGCTGACCGGTGAAGAGAATGCGGATTATGGCGTAGGCGCACCGTATGTCGATCTGGACGTATGTGTGAAGAACGCGAAGAATCTGATCATCGCTGCCGAAAACTGCAACGAGAAGGATTCCGGCGCTTATACCGGTGAAGTATCCGTGCCGATGCTGAAGGAAGTAGGCATTACCTACTGCATCATCGGACATTCCGAGAGAAGAACGTACTACAACGAAACAGATGAACACTGTGCTCTGAAGTGCAAGAGACTGTTCGCTGACAACATCATCCCGATCCTGTGCATCGGTGAAACGGAAGCAGAATATGATGAAGGCAAGACGGCTGATGTGATCAAGACGCAGCTGGCCGGATCATTGGCCGGGCTGGATGCTGACGAAGTCGCCAGAATGGTCATCGCTTATGAACCGATCTGGGCGATCGGTACAGGCAAATCCGCTACCAAAGAGATCGCGGAAGACTGCTGCAAGCTTGTCCGTGAAACGGTTAAGAATCTCTATGATGAAGCGACTGCTGAATCCGTAAGAGTTCAGTATGGCGGTTCGGTCAAACCGGACAATATCAGAGAATATATGGCTTGTGAAGATATCGATGGCGCTTTGATCGGTGGTGCTTCACTTAAAGTCGATTCATTCAAGGAAATAATTGACGCTACTAAATAGGAGGAAAAACGTATGTCTGCAATTATTGATGTTTATGCTCGTGAGATCATCGATTCCAGAGGCAATCCGACCGTAGAAGTCGAAGTCGCTACAGAATCAGGTGCATTCGGCAGAGCAATGGTACCTTCGGGTGCTTCTACCGGTGAAAGAGAAGCTTTGGAGCTTCGCGATGGCGATCTGAATCGTTTCTCCGGCAAAGGTGTTTTGAAAGCTGTCAACAATGTCAATGAGATCATTGCTCCGGCTCTGATCGGTTTCGATGTCACGGATCAGCCGCTGATCGATGCCAAGATGATCGAACTGGACGGCACGAAAGACAAGTCTCATTTAGGCGCCAATGCGATGCTGGGCGTTTCCCTGGCTTGCGCACGTGCCGCTGCTGATTTCTACAGCATGCCTTTATACAAATACCTGGGTGGCGTCAATGCCAAGACTTTACCTGTTCCGATGCTCAACGTCCTGAACGGCGGCAAACATGCCGATTCTACCGTTGATATGCAGGAATTCATGATCATGCCTTATGGCGCTCCATCCTTCGCAGAAGCGATCCGCTGGTCCGCAGAAGTCTTCCATGCATTAAAGAAAGTCCTGAAATCAAAAGACTACAATACCGCTGTCGGTGATGAAGGCGGCTACGCTCCGAACTGCACCGAAGGCAACGAAGAACCGTTGAAGCTCATCGTTGAAGCGATCGAGTTGGCAGGCTACAGACCAGGCATCGATTTCGGTATCTGCATGGACCCTGCTTCCAGTGAATTCTACAATGCGGAAACAGGCAACTATGAACTGACCAGATCCGGCCAGGGTACCAAGACGACCGATGAAATGATCGAAATGTACGCAGAATGGTGCCAGAAGTATCCGATCATCTCCATCGAAGACGGTCTGGCTGAAAACGACTGGGAAGGCTGGATCAAGCTGAACCAGCGTCTGGGCGACCGCATCCAGCTGGTCGGCGATGACCTGTTCGTCACCAATGTCGAATACATCAAGAAGGGCATCGAACTGCATTGCGCAAATTCCGTCCTGATCAAGCTGAACCAGATCGGCACATTGACCGAGACTCTGGACGCCATCGAACTGGCAAAGAAAAACAATATGACCGCTGTCGTATCGCACCGTTCCGGTGAAACCGAAGATACGACCATCGCTGACCTCGTTGTAGGTCTGAATGCAGGTCAGATCAAGACCGGTTCCATGTCCAGAACCGATCGTATCGCCAAGTACAATCAGCTGCTGAGGATCGAAGATGAACTTGGCCCAAGCGCTGTCTATCTTGGCAGAGATGCTTACTACAATCTGAAGAAATAATCAGAACAAAGAAACATATGAAAAGCTCACCAATCGGTGAGCTTTTTGAGTGCTATTTTAGAATCAGTCGTTTTTCTGTTTTATCAGTGCCAGTATCGAGATGATGATTCCGATGACGGCAATTCCCGAGAGTGCGAAGCTGCCGTAACGGTTGATCTTTGTCATGTTTTCGCTGATCGCGTAGAATGGCATCAGGATGGCCAAAGCCAGCAGCAGGAAGATCAGGACGGTCAGCCTTGTCTTGGAATAATTGTTTGCCATGGCAGTGACGATATCGTCTCTTTTCGGAAGCTTGTATCCCTCGATTTCCGTGAGTTTATAGAAATAGAAGATCCTGAATAAGATCATCGACAGAAGCATCAGTACGACAAACACGATCAGAGTATCCACGTAGTTCAAAGAAAAGATCGACATGCATGCGAATGCGGCAAGGATGCAGACAGAAAACATCGAAGTATAGATCATATAGGTCTTGACATCGCTACTGGTGATCACGAATGTCCGTTTCGTTATGAAATCATACCAGATCGTTCCTTTTTTCGGGTCCTGATAAATGAATAGACCGACGAGGTCTTTCGGTTTAATGTTATTCTTAGGCATAACTAAATTATACACTGATTCTTGTGCTATGATAAAACTAGAGGTGAAGAATATGATCATTCAAAGCAAGAGAGTATATCTGGCCAGCACTTTTTCCCAGGCACAGGTTGAAATTGAAGATGGTGTAATAAAGGGAATCTATCCATATGGAACAAAAGAGGTTGACAAGGATTATGGCGATCTCAGGATCGTTCCGGGTTTCTATGATATCCATACGCATGGCTACCATGGCTATGATACGACGGCAGGAGGAAAGGATGGCTTGAAGAAATGGCTCAAGGATCTGCCTCTGGAGGGCGTCTGCGGCGTTTTCCCGACGACCCTGACGCAGGGACATGATACCTTGAAGAAAGCCGTAGCGGAAGTCAACGAAGTCAAGAAAGAGAATCCGGAAGGTGCGGAAATACTGGGCATCCATTTCGAGGGACCTTATCTGGATGTCAAATACAAAGGCGCCCAGCCGGAAGAATATATCGTCAAAGGCACGATCGAAGAATTCAAAGAATATCAGGATGCCTGCGACAATCTGATCAAGATCATCACGCTTGCGCCGGAACACGATGAAGATTTCACGTTAACGAAATACTGCGCGGAAACAGACGTATGCGTTTCTTTGGGACATTCCGATACGGATTATGAAACGGCGCTGATGGCGATCGCCAACGGGGCGAAAGGTTTCACGCATACCTACAATGGCATGACAGGTCTGAATCACAGAGAGAATGGCGCAGTAGGCGCGGCGTTCCGTTTCCATGACACTTATGCGGAATGCATCTGCGATGGCAATCATTCCACGCTGGCTGCTTTGAATATCTTCTTCCGCGAGAAACAGGGATATGGGATCATGATCTCGGATGCTCTCATGTGCAAGGGTTTCGAACCGGGAACGCATTTCGATTTCGGCGGTCAGGATATCGAGATCTATCCGGATGGTTCGGCACATATTTCGACAGGCAGGAAACAGCTTGCCGGTTCGACGTTGAAGATCAACGACGGCTTGCGTATCCTCGTAGAGAAAGCCTTGGTTCCGTTTGAATATGCAATCGATTCCTGTACGATCAATCCAATGCGTTATGTCGGCATGGATGATCATAAGGGCCGTATCCTGACCGGTTTCGATGCGGATATCGTCGTTCTGGAAGATGATTACCGTATCCATCAGACTTACTGCAAAGGCGTTGCGCAGCTGTAAATTGTGAAGAAGGGCATCATCATCTTATTATGTCTGTTCATCACAGGAGGAATCGTCATGTTTGGACGGAAGCTTTTTGATAAGAAAGAAAAAGAGATCACAGTAGCCGACTTGCAGAAAATCGAAAAAGAATATGACCGTCTTCTGGAAGTGTCATTCAACACCATGGGCGGCATGGAAGATACGCATCAGAAACGTTATATCAGACTGGAGAATGGCGTTCCGGTCTATGTCGAAGAGATCACTGCAGACCGGTCCCTGCCGATCCGGGTAAACAAGTATTCCGTAGCGGATGAAACGATCATGGACAGGATGAGCGAGTATATCCGGGAATACAATCTTCCTGCCTGGGAAGATCTTCCGTTCGATGAAGAAATGATCGCGCTGGATGCGTCCAGCAGCTATGTCTATCTGCTTTATGACAACTCCGCGATCGGAGGATACAAGCAGACGAGTTTTACCATCAGTTATGACGATAAGATCCCGAAAGAAGGATATCCGATCCTGCAGAAACTGAGAGATGATGTCACCTCAAACAAAGACGAAAGCAGACTGATCGAAACCTATCTGTTGACGGATACCGATGATGAAAGCAGCAGGATCTATACCGGAAAAGAGATCGACAACACGGAGGAAGAGATACAGGAACTGCTTCGGGGATTCTGGGATAATAAAGAGAATGGCACTTATCTGAATATGTATTATTTCGAGGATGGTCTGTCTTATATGGGGGAGGATTACAGTCTGAAAAAGATCGTTCATGAGAATCTGAATGATCTGGATTCTTCCTGGTATGCGATCTATGAAACAGAAGAGAAAGAAATAAAGCTTACCGTGGTGAAAGACAGACTGATCATCGTGAATGAAGACCAGATCGATGAAATGATCCGATATTAAAAGAGCCGTGAGGCTCTTTTGTTTCGGTTATGTGAATGATGGTTTAACCGTTTCTCTTGTTTCTGATATGTCTGTATACTCTGTATCCGACAAATCCCAGTACCGCCAGGAACAGGATGGTCCAGATATTGTATACGACATCGATCAGGAAGTCGCCGACATTATCCAGGCAGTTCTGCCAGCCATTACGGAAGGCATTCCCCAGTCTGGTCAGGAAGCTGGTGCTTGTCGGAGTGTAGACTTTCGTTTCGCTGACAGAAATCGATAAAGTGGAATATGCTACCAGGAGATCATAATTGCGGATCTGCGCTTCGTAGTATTCGATCTGGTAACGCAGGTCTGAGAGTCTTTCTTCGATATTCATCAGATCTTCGATCGATTCGGCCTGCTTGTAGAGTTCCATGACTCTTTCTTCCTGCGCTTTCAAGGTATTCAGACGGGCTTCGATATCGGTGTAGGTATTGGTGATATCTTCGGTTTCTTCGAAGTAGTTCAATACGTTGCCTGCATCCTGGATGGATTCAAGGAAAGCCTGATACTTTGCGGCAGGAATGCGGTAAGTCGCTTCATAGACTCTGGTGCTTCCCCTGGTGTAGGTCGAGGACCTCTGGATGTATCCCTCGTATGCAGAAACCTGAGAAGTCAGGTTTGCGATGGTCGCATCGAGATCCTGGGTCTCCGCAGACATGTTGGCGCTGACGATCATCTTCTTGTCCGAGGTAACGAGATCCGGTTCAGAATTTGTGCCATTATTCGTGTTACTGTAATTGTTGCTGTAGCTGCTGTCTCCCGGTTCCGCCATATATGAGGCTTCTTCATCGCTGACCATAGCGCTTGGAGCATCATAAGAAGGCTTATAGCTCGATGTGCCGCTGTTCATTCCCTCGTAATACATCGAATTGTCATAATACGTTCCTCCGCCGCTGTCGCTTTTATCTGCGCTATTTGCATGTGAGAACATATTCGGCAGCAGTGTCACTGCCAGAAGGAAACAGCCAAAAGCTACCGCGACCTTTCGGACTGTCGGCCAGCTGATCGCAAAACGACTGCGTTCCTTTGTCTTGTGTGCTTCCTCTACATAATGATCATCGATATTGCCGATGGCATCGATCAGTTTATTTGTTTTCATTGATTACTCCTTCCTTGATGAGATGAGCTTTCAGTTTTTCTCTTGTCCGTTTGAGACTCATCTTGACTTTGCTGTCGCTGCAGTTGAACCGTACAGCGATCTCTTCGACAGGATCAAAATACCAGTAACGGCATACGAACATCTGTCTCTGTTCCTTTTTCAAGGTTGCCAGGAAACGGTCGATGCTTTCCGTCAATTCGCTGTTATCCTGATCCTCATGAACAAATTCCGTATCGGCGATACATCCTTCCAGTTCATCAAACGATAAGGCGACTTCTCCGCCGCCGCGTTTATCCGCTTTCAGATAACGCAACCGGTTGATGGACAGATTTCTTGTGATCTTGCCGATAAAGGTACTCAGATTCTGCGGATGTGCAGGGGGAATGGCATCCCAGGTCGCTTTGCAGGTATCGTTGACGATCTCCTGGGCATCTTCATTGTTATAGAGGATATTGTAGGCGATCGAGTAACAGTAGTTTCCATACTTGTTCTGCGTTTCCCTGATGGCTTCTTCATCCCTGTTCCAATATAGTTCTATGATTTTCAGATCCTCCATCTTTTCCTCCTTCCACACATCTACTCGTAATCAATTGATCAAAGGTCACAGTTTACTGATCTTTTTTCGCTTTTTTCTCGATCCGATACAGCTGATCGGTATAAAGATAATTCCCAAACAGATAGCTGATGCTTGCATGGCCATAGCGTATCAGTTTTGCCTGCAGCAGTTCATCATCGACCCAGACCCAGGCAAGCAGACGGTCATACCTGTCATATTCCTCGGAATGAGGGTCCAGTTCCAGCACGATCTTACGGGCATTGCTTAACTGTTTTTTTGTAAAACTGCAGGAATCGTCATAGCCTTCATCGCCGTGTTCCGGACAGTCGACAGCCAGAAAACGGCAGGTCACTTCTTTGCCATCCAAGGCAAATACCGCGGTATCGCCATCCATGTCATAGAGATAGACGACTTCGTATTTCTTCGTATATGCAGCCTGAATGATCTCATAATCATTCATATGGATCGTCAGATTCATCAGCTGATATCCCGAAACAGACACAAAAATCAGCAAAGCGATCAGCTTTAACTTACGATAGGCACTCAGCTTTTTCATCTTGATCTTCACAGTATTATTATAGATTACTTATGACGTATATTATAAAGACTCGATTTCTTTCAGGATCCTCTGAAACTGTTCTTCATCGAAACAGATATAACCGCCATCGGACTGTTTCTTGGAAGTCATATGTACCTGTCCGCTTTGGCTGATACGCAAGACATCCTGCACGTTTTCGATACGGACGCCTCCGCCCGGGAGAAACTGTATCGTGCCGCGGTATTTCTGATTCAGTTCTGCGATCCTTCTGCATCCTTCCAGGATCTCGGGATAGACGCATTTCCCGCTTGTCAGGATCCGATCGATCTGACAGCCGATCAGGATCTGGGCTCCTTTGTCAAGATCTTCCAGCTCATCGAAGGCTTTATGAAAGATCGCTTCCTTGCGATAGGAATGAATCAGCTCGCTCATTGTTTTCGTGCGTCCGATGTCGATTTCTTTGTCTTTTGTCAGGAAACCGAATACGATCCCATCTGCGCCTGTTTCCAGCATGTTCCGGGCATCTTTCAGCATCGTTTCATATTCCAGTTCATCGTAACAGAAATCCCCGCCCCGGGGTCTGCACATGCAGCAGAGAGGAACTTCTGTCTTTTCCTTCAGGGTCCTGATCGTTTCCAGAGAAGGAGACAGTCCTCCCAGTTCCAAAGCGCTATTCAATTCGATCCGATCGATCGGATACCTGCTTGCAGTCAAGGCATCAGTGATGTTCCCGATGCATACTTCGATGATTACATTGTTGGTCATGACATAATTATATGATGAAAACATATGTTAAGATGAATGTAGATCATAAAAGATTATGTATATAGTAAGGAGATGCGTATGTCTTGTATAACGGAATTACCGGATGGATTCAAAGAAATCAGACAGCTGAATCTGCAGAGCGATAAGAAAACACTGCTTGTCGTGAACGTTTTGGCTGTCGTTTTATATATCGTGCTCTTTGCGATCGCTTTTATCATAAAGCCGTTTGATTTGGATCTGATCATCATCGATCTGACCGTCAGTATCCTGACTTTTGTCGCTTTGATCGTATATATGATCCTGCATGAACTGACCCATGGCATTGTAATGAAACATTTAGGCGGTCAGGAAGTGAAATATGGCTTTACCGGACTTTATGCCTACGCAGGAAGCAAGAAGGATTATTTCAGCGCCAAGGCATATATCGCGATCGCGTTGGCTCCGCTTGTGCTGTGGACGCTGTTCTTTACGGTGCTGCTGATCCTGTTTCATGAGACACTGTACTGGCCTTTGATTCTGCTGCAGGTGACCAATATCGGCGGATGCGCGGGCGATATCTATGTGAGTTATCTCGTTTCAAAATACAAGGAAGAAATCTACATCAGAGATACGGGACTCGATGTCACGATCTATGGAGAAAAACATGAAGAGTGATTATGTGGAACTGACAGGGATCGGGGAATCCCATCTCAACAGCGAAGAGATCGATACGAAGGATCTGAAGGATAACGAAGCCGTCATCAAGGCGGAGTATTCGATGATTTCCGCAGGAACGGAACTGTCCAGAGCGTTTGCTTTGAAACAGGGATTCAAGTATCCCGTGAAGCCTGGTTACTGCATGGTGGGGAAGATCATTTCCAAAGGAAAAGATATCGATGCAAATGTCGGAGAACGGGTCTTCGTAAATGCGCCGCATGCTTCAATGGTACGCTGGCAGAATGGGAATGATGTTCAGGGTCCGATGATCCTCAGGCTTCCGGAAGATCTCGATCCGATCCGTGCCACGGCAATCAATCTGTTATTGGTTGCAATACAGGGTGTCAATCTGACGGAAGTGAAACTGGGCGATCGCGTGGCGGTCTTCGGTTTAGGGAATATCGGCATCCTGACGGCATTGCTGTATAAGAAGATGGGCTGTGATGTCGTCGGTCTGGATATTGTGGAAAACCGCTGTCAGCTGGCTAAGACTATGGGCGTGGAATACGTCATCAGTGACAAGGATCAGCTCCAAGCATTGAAGGAACAGTATCCGGAAGGAATCGATATCTGTGTGGATGTGACTGGTCTGGCAAATGTGATCGTCAATACCGTGGCTGCCGTACACAGTTACGGACAGGTTCTTCTTTTAGGCTCTCCCAGACAGAGCTATGAGACGGATCTTATGCCGTTGTTGTCGAATATCCACATGAAAGACATCCGGGTCATCGGCGCGTTCAACAAGACGGTCAATGTTGCACCGGTGCCGGGAAGCAATGACAATATGCTACGCAATTTCCGGATCGCCTGCGATCTGTTAAAGAACGATATCGATGTCACAAAGATGATCACAAGGATCATCGATCCGAAAGACTGCCAGCAGGCATATTATGATCTGATGTACAACAAGGATCAGACAAACAGTATCGTATTCGATTGGAACAGTTATTAACGAGGAAAATATGAACGCTTGGGAAAAGTATTTTGAAATATTGAATGAAGTCGTAGAGAAAGTAAAAACGACGCAGCAGGACAATATCATGAAGGCTGCGGCCATTCTGGCAGACACGACAGAGAAGGGCGGCATCATCTATGGCTTCGGTACGGGTCATTCCCATCTGGTGGTGGATGACGCATTCTGGCGGGCGGCGACTCCGGCAAACTACTGCGCTTTGCTGGAACCATCCGCGACAGGCAACCAGGAGATCACGAAATCCTATTTCGTTGAAAACACCTACGGGATCGGTTCTCTGATCGTCGATTATCACCGCATCACTGACAATGACTGCATGATCATCGTCTCCAATTCCGGAAACAATATCGCGCCTGTGGATGCGGCGATCCGGGCAAAAGAAAAAGGGATCCCCGTGATCGCAATCACCGCGGTGGAATACTCCGATTATCTTAAAACGAAACACAAGGATGGCGTCAAACTGAAAGATGTCGCAGATATCGTGCTGGACAACTGTTCCCTGATCGGGGATGCGGCTGTGGAAATTGAGAACTTTCAGATGAAAGTCGGTTCGACTTCTACCATTCCCAATATCTATCTGCAGAACGCGATCCTGACGCAAATGGTTGAGCTGCTGGTACAGCGGGGCTTTGAACCTGATGTCTACTACAACGGGCATCTGGCGTTTATGGATGAAAACTGTGCCGATCATAATGATAAACTGGTAGAGAAATACTTTTATCGGATAAGGAACCTGTAATGGCAAAAACCAAACTGACATCACTGACTGAAGGAAATATTCCGCGACTGATATTCAGCTTCTCGTGGCCGATTTTCATATCGATGATTTTTACGGAGCTGTATAACATTACCAATTCTTTGATCGTGGGCAATTATGTTTCCTTGAAAGCCTTGAGTGCTGTCAGTGCCACGACCTGGCTGTGCAACGCCTTCAATTATGCTTTCTATGGCTTGGGTATGGGAGCGGGGATCCTGATCGCGAAATACTATGGAGCGAAAGATTCCCATAATCTGAAAAAGACTTTGGATACCGCGATCGTATTTGGCATTGTCGGCGGCATCATCATTACGGTGCTGTCCGAGCTGTTTCTGCCATTCCTGATGAAGATCTGCAACATTACCGGCGATATCTACAAGGATGCCTATGAATATCTCAGAGTCTATTTTTTAGGCAATACCGCGGTGCTGACCTATCAGATGTGTTTCTTCATCCTGCGCAGTTTCGGCGATACGAAACACCAGCTGTACTATTCCGTCATCAGTTCCATCATCAATATCGCCTTAGGCGTTCTGCTTGTCAGAGTGTTCCATCTCAACGTGATCGGAATGGCGATCGCAACCATCGTTTCTCAGTTTACGATGGATGCTCTGGCATTGCGGCTGATGCTGACGTATGAGGGAGTGGATTTTGATTTCAGGAACATCGAATTCAGTTTTCAGACCATTCTTGAGATCTGCAGACTGGGTATTCCGGCAGGATTCCAGAACATGCTGATTGCGATCGGATCCATCCTGGTTCAGTCCAGAGTCAATGAATTCCCATATCCGGTCATTGCGGGAATCGGGGTAGGCGAAAAGGTTGCCAACTGGGCCCAGCTGTTTTCCGTTTCCGTGTCCAATGCGACCATGTCTCTGGTAGCGCAGAATCTGGGTGCCAAGAAGTATGACAGAGTCCGGGAATCGATCAGGGAGAGCGCGCGTATCGCGACGATCTTTACAGTCCTGTCGATTGCGATCATCTGGATCCTGGCTCCTATGCTGGTATCCCGTTTCAGCGATAACCAGGAAGCGGTCTATTATGGCACGAACATGGTCAGGTTTGCGTTGTTCGGGATCTTCTTCATCAATTATTCTCATATCTATAACGGAGCGTGCCGCGGAGCAGGGAATGTTCGTTATCCGATGTATATCGCGATTTTCGGTCAGTGCATCTGCAAGATCCTGTTTGTGACGATCGGACTGAAACTGTTCTATGATGTGCATATCCTCTATTGTGCGACCGCGTTCGGTCATTCGATGGCAGGCATACTGGCAACCCTTTATTTCTACAGTTCCGCATGGGTGCTTGAACATGGCCTGCGGGAGGTGAAACGATAGAACATGACTAGAATCAATCGAAGCGATGGCACGTGGTATCTTCGTATCGACGGAGATCGCATCAATGATGCCTATGGCGGATGGCTGTACAGAGTCGATGGCGATTATGTGTGCGATGCCTATGGCAAATGGCAGTATCGTATCGACGGAGACCGCATCAATTACGCAAATGGCCAGTGGCTCTATCGGTTTGATGGAACATATGTATCCGATGCATCCGGACACTGGATCTATAAGATCGATGGAAACAGGATCAATTATGCGAATGGAACATGGGCATATGTGATTGATGGCTATCTCGACAGAAGGATGCTGATGGCGGTAATCGCGATCTTGCGCTGATTTCTTTCACGGATGAATCATGGAAGATCCCTTGGGTCTGATCGTGATTCATTTTTGTTTCCTGGATATTTACGATATAATAGACACATGAAAACCATCCGACTTACAAAGATGGATAAAGATAAAATAATCAAGATATTGATTGCAGGGGGGATTTTGGCTTTTCCTACGGATACCGTTTTTGGCTTGGGCTGCATGATGGATGAGAAAGCCATGACAAAGATCTATGAAGCCAAAGGCAGAAGTTTCAATAAACCTCTGCCGATGATGTGCGACAGCCTGACGATGATCGAAGAATATGCTCAAGTGAATGAGGATGCGCGCAAGATCATAGAACGATTCACTCCGGGTGCTCTGACGGTCGTTTTTAAGAAGAAAGAAGAACTGCCTGATTATGTCACCAACGGTTTTCCTACGATCGGCATCCGTGTTCCGGAAGATTCTTTCATCCTGGATCTGATCGCCACCATCGGCAAGCCCCTGATGGTGACCAGCGCAAACATCAGCGGAGAACCATCCCTGCGTCAATGGAAAGACGTTTATGACTGTCTCAAAGGAAAGATCGATGGAATCGTCTGTGAAGACGCCCTGGCCGATACCGCCAGCACCATCATCGATGTCAGTGAAGAAGAAATAAAGGTACTTAGAGAAGGACAGCTCGGTATCAGTGAAATCATGGAGGTACTGCAATGAAGAAACAACCCGTATATGTCGTAGGACACAAGAATCCCGATACAGATGCTATCGTGTCGGCAATCGCTTATGCCGAATATAAGAAACTGTATGGAGTCAATGCGATCGCATCCCGTGTCGGTTCGGTCAGCGCGGAAACGGAATATCTTCTGGAACGTTTCGGTTTCGATGATCCGGAACGTCTTTATACGGCAAAATCAATTCTGAAAGAAATCGAAATGGATAAAGCGGCACTTGCTTATAAAGAAATGACGATGAAAGAAGCGTTGGATAAAGTCATCAAGCTGAAGAACAGAGGTCTGATCGTTGTCAACAAGAAGAAACATCTGGAAGGAATCGTCACTTTGGATGATCTGACCTATATGTGGACCAAGACCGACGAAGAGCTTGCTTCGATCATCAAGACGATCGAAATCGATGACATCGTCAAGACTTTGAATGGCACGTTGGTACTCAGAGGAACGCATAAACTCTCCGGAAAGATGCATATGTTCCCAAGCCTGAAATCCAACGTAGAAGATGACAGTATCGTTCTGTTAAGAAACGAAGACGACAAGCTGCAGTACTGCCTGGAACTGGGAGCGACGATGCTGGTGGTTTGCACTTCTTCGCCGATTTCAAGACAGATCCTGTCGATAGCCAGAGACGCGGAAGCGACCATCGTGACGACGGAACTCACGCCATTATTCATTACCCGTCTGATCTATCAGACTCCGACCATCGAACAGATCATGATCCCGAAGGAAAAGATCGATTACTTCAATATCAACGATACCGTTGATGAAGCCAGCAAGAAGATCACCAAATCCCGTCACAGATCCTATCCGGTACTAGATAACGAAGGAAAAGTCGTAGGCGCGATTTCCCGTTACCATCTGTTCAATTATCAGCGTAAACAGTTTATTCTGGTTGATCATAACGAAAAGAAACAGGCCATTGATGATATCGATGAAGGTGTCGTTACCGAGATCGTGGATCATCACCGTTTCGGCGGCTTCGAATCGGATAATCCGATCAATATCACAACCATGCCGGTAGGAGCGACAGCGACCATTGTTGCCAACAAGTTCTTTGATGACGAAAAGAAGATGAATAAAAATCTGGCAGGCATCCTGTTAGGAGCAATCATTTCAGATACGATGAATTTCAAATCACCGACAACGACTTCTGTCGATATCGAAACAGCGAAGAAACTGGAAAAGATATCCGGAGTCACTGCGGAGCAGCTGTCGAAGGGCATGATCGAACACAGCGAATCGTTATTGAACAAGCGGCAGATCGAGATCGTATACAACGATTTCAAAGAATTCAATATCGAAGGAAACAAAGTCGGATTGTCACAGGCGGTATGCAAATCGAAAGAAGAATATGATGCATTGAAGAATGATCTCAGCCGATACATGGAAGATTCTTGCAAGACAGGCGGTTATGATCTGATGGCCATCATGCTGACGAACCCGAATGGTTCCGGTTCTTATGTCCTTTCTGCCGGCGCAAGAAAACGTGTCGTAAAGGAGACGTTCAGCATCAATAAGGATGGTTTCGTAGAAGGACTGGTATCAAGAAAGAAACAGCTTCTGCCTGGGCTGATCAACGCTTTAGGAGCAAAGTGATGAAACTCCTGCTGAAACATGCGCATCTTGTCATCGATGGCAACCGCGAGTTCATCGACGGCTCTTTGCTGGTCGATGGCGAAACGATCAGCGATGTCTATCCGCAAAGCGGTCATCTTCCGGAAATGGAAGATGTTGAAACGATAGATCTTCATGGTCTGCTTGTCATGCCCGGGTTTTTCGATACCCATACGCATGGGATCAATGGCATGAGCTTTGATGATGCCGATCAGGAAGATATGGATAAGATATCTCATGAATTTGCCTTGGATGGCACGACCAGTTATCTGGCTTCCTTGTCTTATGATCTGAATTCTCAGGATTTCATAAGACAGCTGTCCCGTTTTGAAGAGGAAAAAGGGAACTATGCCCGTTTTGAAGGATTCCATGTGGAAGGTCCTTTCATGAGCCTGAAACATATCGGCGTAGGCAACGGACACGGTTTCCTGAAACCCGATGTCGGACTTGTGGAAGAATTCCTGTCTCTCAGTTCAAGGATCAGGCAGATGACGATCGCCTATGAACTGGAAGGTGCGAAAGAAATCGGCCGTCTTCTGCATGAACATGGAATCAAAGTCATGTGCGGACACAGCGACGCGGTCTATGAAGACCTGGATGAAAACGTGGACGGCTTTACGCATCTGTTCAACGCGATGCGTGGTCTGCATCACAGGGATATCACGCTGGTCAACTGTGCGTTCATGAACAAATGGCAGGTCGAACTGATCACCGATGGGAATCATGTCAAGGAGAATGTCCTGAAGCTGGTCCTCAACAATATCGACAGGAATCTGATCATGCTGGTAACGGATTCCAGCATAGCCAGAAATCTTCCGGACGGGGAATATGAATTCATGTCCAAGAAATGTTTCAAGAAAGGTACGGTCTTCATGACCGATGACGGTCATTTTGCCGGAAGCGTCGTATCCATCAACGATGAGATGAAAGTCTTATATCGTCTGGGAGCGAAATATACGGATCTCTTGTTGTATTCCAGTCTGAACGCGTTCCGTTTCTATGGTCTGGACAAACGTTTCGGAACGCTAGAAAAAGGAAAATACGCGGATATCGTGATCATGGATGACGATCTCAACATCAAGGATGTCTATGTCAGGGGAAAATCTGTCTATGCTTGATTTCTATCTGAGAGTATTGGTCTATCTGGTCTGTTTCGTACTGAGTCTTTACGGTTTGAGCGCTTTGGATTTCAACCGTTTCCTGAAAAAAGGCAAAGTATTGCCTGCTCAGGTTCTGTATTATGTCATCGCCTGTTCCCTGGCTTATCTGATGGGAAGCTTCCTGATGGCGATCATCTATCGGTTCCAGTCATGAAAAAACTATTTATTCTATTTACGATCCTGTTTCTTAGCCTGACTTGCCGTCCGGTTTCTGCCGATATGGGTCCAAAGCCTTCGGTCAATATTTCTTTTGAAAATGCTCCGGATCATCCGTATTACGTGACCCTGCTTGGCACGGAAGAGTTTACGGGTCCCTGGAGCGCTGTCACAGCGGAATTGATCGACAGCCAGGAAGTCGATGTGCGTCCGGCTTATGTCGCGTTCTACGAGTATGCGCAGGCAACCGGCTTGTACTTCTGCGATTTTGTCAGCGAATGCTCGGAAGATGATGAATTCAAATGGGGCTATTATCCTCCGGAACAGTTCCATATCGCCGTCTATGATGGCGACACTTTGCGGGTCAGCGATGTCATCGAACGGGAAGCGTTCGATAGCTACTACAAGATCGATCTGAGCGGTTCTGAACTGAATGTCGTCGAGGATTATCACATCACCCGCTATGTGATCAGCTTCCTGATCCGCATGGTCGCAACCATCGTCATCGAAGTCGTACTGGCTTTGCTGTTTGGCTACCGCAAAAAGAAAGAACTGAAGACGATCGTCTTCACGAATATCCTGACGCAGTTCCTGCTGAACGGAATCATGCTTCTGCTGGATTATTATTCGGGACTGCTGGTATGGGTCTTTGTCTATCCGGCCATGGAACTGGCGGTATTCATCATCGAGCTGGCGGTCTATCTGATCAACTTCAAGGGACACAGGAAGCTGAAGACCTTCTTCTATACGCTGATTGCCAATGGCCTGACTTTCCTTTTGGGCTTATATATCGCTGTCGTCGCTTCTGCCTTTTAATGTGAATAAAAGTGTTATATAATCTATTTATGTAAATTGGAGGTGTTACTATGGATCTGATTCTCGGTTTAGTTACAAGCGGTCTGATCGGATACGTTGCAAGTCTTCTGATGAAGGCAAGCGGACCTTGGTATGTCTATGTCCTGTTAGGTGTCGTCGGCGGTTTCGTCGGTGGATTGGTCTTCGGACTGATCGGCTTCACGGCAAGCAGCACATTAGGATATCTGATCTCATCTGTTGTCGGTTCCTGCATCGTCGTATGCCTGTACCGCATGATCAAGAAATAAAAAAGATAGCTCAGGCTATCTTTTTTACCTGTGATGCGTCGTAAAGAACTGTTTGCCTCCTTCATGCTGATGATTGCCACCATGATGTGGGGCTTGGGTTACAGCATTCAAAGCATTTCTGCCGCTGATCTGGGAACGTATACGATCGTTTTCTTTAAAGGCATCGGCGGTATTTTCTTATTGCCTCTGATCATGATCATGAAACGCCGTTTCACCGGAAAAGCGATTCTGGAAGGTCTTCTGATCGGCTGTTTCTGTTTTGCCGGCTGCGCGCTTCAGCAGAAGGGCATCGAACTCTCGGGAACTGCCAAAGCAGGTTTTCTTACGGTCCTGTATATCGTGTTCGTACCGGTGATTCAGCTTTTGCGGGGCAAGAAGATCTCCCGCAAGATGATCCTGGCGATCCTGATCGCTCTGACCGGTCTTTATTTCCTTTGCATCACGGAGGATTTCCGTTTCAGTATCGGGGATATCTATCTGCTGCTTTGCGCGGTCTGTTTTGCGGTTCAGATCATTATGATCGATGAGTTTGTGGAACACAGCGATGGATTGGTCTTAAGCTTGGTCTCTCAGACTACGGTTGCAATCATGGCGGCAGTCGTGGCATTGTGCCGTGAGAGGCCTTTTCCGGCATTGTCTCCTGTCTCCTGGCTGTCCATTCTGTATATCGTCTTTGTGGCAGGGGCTTTCGCCATGACGGTACAGACGGTCTATCAGAAGGATCTCGATCCCGGCGTGGCATCGCTTCTGATGAGTTTTGAATCCGTGTTTGCCGCACTGTTTGGCTGGCTTTTGCTGCATCAGGCGATGACCGTAAGAGAGATCTTCGGCTGCGTGCTGGTCATGATCGCGATCATCATTGCCGACTGATGATTGATTCCCGTTATATTAAGGAATAAAATGAAAACATGAAAAAGAAAACAGCACTGGTACTGGAAGGCGGAGGCCTGCGTGGCGCATATACCGCCGGAGCCTTGTCATGGCTGATCGATAATGGAATCTCTTTTGATAATGCTTACGGCATTTCGACCGGAGCCGTTTATCTGTCGACCTATCTGATGGGTTCCAAAGAGAATCTGAAGTATTTTTCAACCAACGGCATTACCGATAAGCGTATCGTCGGTCTGAAGCCATTGCTAAGATGCGGACACATCGTGGATTACGAGTTCCTGTTCGATGTCATCATGTCGAAGGAATTAAGCTACGATATTTCTCCTTTGAAAGACGTCAAGACAGACGCCAAGATCGGCGTCTATGTCCTGGAAGACGGAAAGACCGAATATCTGCCCGTACAGGAGATCACGATGCAGGAACTGAAGGCTTCAACTTCACTGCCTATTTTAGGCAAAGTATTTGAAAGCCATGGCAGACATCTTCTGGATGGCGGGATCACCGATATGATTCCGATCGAAGAAGCAGTCAATGACGACTGCGAGAATTATCTGATCATCACCACCAAACCGGGCGACTTTGTCCGCAAACCTGCCAAGGATTTCGTGGTACAGGTAATGAAACGTACTTATCCCCAGTGCGAAAATATCTCTTATGACTACAAGATCCGTCATCTGAATTACCAGAAACAGATCGATATGATTAAAGGACTGGTCGAAGAGAAGAAAGCGATCTATGTCTATCCTTCGAAACATTCTAAGGTCACAAGACTTGGCGGTTCGAAAGAGGAACTGGAAGCCTTGTATGATCTGGGCTATGCGGATATGGAAAACAATAAAGAAGCCATACTGGCTTTGCTGAAATAGATGTTCAAGAAACTGCTGCTACTTATTCTGCTTTTGTGCTTATCCTGTACGAAAACGGAAACAATAGAACCTGACGATAAAGAATACATCGAAGCGATGAAAGATGTATTGCTTTTTGATGAAATCGACGCAAAGCTGCAGGACCGGCTACAGGAAGCAAACAATGGCTCCTACTATCAGAATTACCAGTTCCAGATGCTGTTTCAGGATGCCTATGATGGAACGCTGACTGATATCAATGGCAATCCGTTCCGTTTCGATGAACACGAAAAAGTATGGCTGGAAATCGTTTCCGTGAACTGCGGCCATTGCCAGAATCAGTTGTCTTATGTCAACGAGATACTGGAATATGAGGATGCCGCATTCGTACAGTATTTCAATGTAGGAACAAAGGAAGAAATCATCAGCCTGTATGCTCAACAGGATCTGGAGATTCCGGAGAAGCTCACTGTCATTTCCCGCGATGATGATTTCCGTAAGTATATTACTGACACCCTGCATGTGAAGGTCTATCCGACGCTGATCGCTTACGATCAGGGCAAAGTCAGTTTCGTCAATGCGGGAGAGATGGAAATGGAAACGCTGCCTGCGGTCTATGAGATCGGTTTTGTCGATAAGATCAGACGTTCCGAGCTCGTGACAGAGAAAGGGGAAGATCTTTTAAGCATCAATCGCAGCATGGACGATGTCGAAGCATCGCTAAGCGAAGAGAATCGTAAGAAACTATCCGAGCTTGATCATGACGGCAAGACCAGGGAACTGACGCTGTCGATGATTGGCAAAGCGATCGATTATAAGAAATATGGCGCAAACAGTAACTCCACGTATATCGACGAAGTGAAAGACTTCACTTCTTATCAGGAGAAGAAAACCGTCTTTATCTATACCTATCTCAGGGATAACAGCGAAACGGAGGAAGTGGAATTCATCAATGAACTGATTCACAGCGATGAAAACTATGACTATGTGGTCATCCTGATGGAAGGACTGGAATCTTCCAGTGCGGCCTTAAGACATATGGACGTAAGCTTCGATGCTCCGGTCGTTTCCAGTCTTGCCAGAGTACCTGCGGATCTTCTGAAATTCGGACTGGTCAGCTATCCGACCGCGATCTTTGCGGATGAAGGCGTATTCACGGGATGTTATTCCGAGATTGAAAATGTCGATAATTTTAAAAAAGCTTTGCAGCTTTTCTTGAGTGATGAATCTTTGGCTTACAAAAAGAACAACTAGATGCTGAAAGGATAACGGTCGATCGGACTGTTGAATACCATGACTTCGTCCGTAACAGGGTGATGGAAACTCAATTCATAGGACCATAATGCGATCTGTCTGTTCGGGATCGCGTTTTTGTTGTATTTCTGATCGCCCCACAACGGATGATTGCGGCTCGCGAACTGTACCCGTATCTGATGGGATCTTCCGGTATGAAGATATACTTTCACCAGAGCCAGATCATCTTTTCTTTTCAGTACCTCATAATCCAGGGAAGCAAGTTTTCCTTTGGGGTCGATCCTGACGATATTGCGCCGTTCATCTTTGAGAAGACAGTCTTCGAAATGATCCTGATCCTTCAAGCCATGATCTTCGACGACCGCAAGATAAGTCTTTTTGAAGGTATGATCCTGGACCTGTCTGCTTAAACGTCCGGCCGCCTTGGAAGTACGTGCAAAAACGCACACGCCGCCTACGGGACGATCCAGACGATGTACCAGACCCAGATAGACCTCGCCTGGCTTGTTGTATTTCTCTTTGATATAGCTCTTGGCCATGCTTAAAAGATCTTCATCTTTCGAACTGTCCGCCTGCATCGGAATATTGACAGGCTTTTCTACCACTAAGAGGTGGTTGTCTTCATAGAGCACTTTCATGGCAGCCATCTTGTCGTCTGTCCGCATGGCAGAACCAGATCGGAATCTTTGATCGGAATGCCGATCTCATCGGCCTGTACCACTCCTTTGAGACCATGCTGCTCCAGATTCGTTCTCAACGTATTATGCATGACGGTCGCGGAATAACCGGTCGTATAAGTATTTATGATAAAGAACAAAGGTTCGTCGCTGAACAGCTGCAGCGCATTTTCAATCAGCGGATTGATCTTGTCTTCAAACTTGAACAGTTCATTGTCCGGGCCTCTTCCATAGGAAGGAGGATCCATGATGATGGCATCATATTTTCTCCCTCTTCTTATTTCTCTGGCAGTGAATTTCAAGGCATCATCGACGATGAACCGTATCGTCTTGTCTTCCAGATGGGACAGTTTCATATTCTCCTTGGCCCAGTCGTTGATCCCCTTGGAAGCATCCAGATGCACGACTTCTTCTGCGCCGGCCTTCGCTGCCACCATGGTCGCCGCTCCCGTATACGCAAAAAGATTCAGGACCTTGCATCCCGGCCGTTTCGATATGCGATCATAGATCAGATCCCAGTTCGCGCTCTGTTCCGGGAACAGACCGGTATGCTTGAAATTGGTCGGAGAGACCTTGAACAGGAGATCTTTATAACTGATATTCCAGGCGTTCTTGAACTGTTTCCGGTACTCCCAGTGGCCTCCGCCGCTCGAAGAACGGACATAATACGCATCCGCTTTCTCCCATAGTTCCGGCTTGTTTTTGGGCCACAAAGCCATCGGATCGGGGCGAGCCAGAAGGATGCCATTCCAGTTTTCCAGCTTCATCTTATCGCCGGCATCCAGCAGTTCATAGCCTTTCAATGAGTCGCTTATAATCATAACTAAATTTTAACATGCTTGGTGTAAAATAAGTATGTGAATATCTATGATCAGATCAGCCATTACAAGCCTTTCAATATCCAGGAAGAGAAGGATCAAAGAAACATTCTTTCCTTTCTGGATACCTATGAGAATGCCTTCTTCCGCGAGAACGAGATCGCGCATATGACGGCATCCGCCTGGGTGGTCAATCAGGATTTCAGTAAAGTCCTGATGGCATACCACAGGATCTATGATTCCTGGTCCTGGCTGGGAGGTCACTGCGATGGGGATGAGGACTGCCTGCGCGTGGCTTTGAAAGAAGTGAAGGAAGAATCCGGAATAGAACACGTGAAAGCTCTCAGCGAAGAGATCTTCTCTTTGGAAGTGCTATCCGTCGATTCCCATTACCGGAAAGGCATCTATGTGCCGACCCATATGCATCTGAATGTGACCTATCTTCTGCAGGCAGATGAACGGGATGAACTGATAATAAAAGAAGACGAGAACGCCAGTGTGGCCTGGTTCTCATTGGATGAAGCGTTGGAACGATCCACGGAAAAGTGGTTCGTGGACAATATTTACAGCAAGTTAAATCAAAAGTTGAGGATGATGTATGAAATCGATTAAACGCATCGTATTTACAGGCGGACCTTGTTCCGGGAAGACGACATTTACTTCAAAAGCGAGACAGATTTTTGCGGAACGCGGCTATCGGGTGATTGTCGATAACGAGTCTGCGACCGATCTGATTTCCGGAGGCATCTCTCCGGCGACACTGGGGATGTATGAATTCCAGAAGTACTGTATCGCTTTGCAGCTGAAGAAAGAAGAACTTTGTCTGAAAGCGGCGCAGGAAATGAGCGGAGACAAGGTGATCGTGTTCATCGACCGGGGTCTTTTTGATGACATGTCTTATGTCGGCGAAGAAGCGTTCCGTGAGATCCTTAAGGAATTCGACATGAAACCGGAAGAGATCAACGGCCGCTACGATATGGTCGTCCACCTCGTAACAAGCGCCAAGGGCAAGGAAGAGGCTTATACTTTTGCGAACAATACCGCGAGATACGAGACGATCGAAGAAGCCAGAAGAGCGGACGATCTTGCTCTGGAAGCCTGGAAGGATCATCCGAACCGGGTCATCATCGGCAACGAGGATATCTTTGAAGTCAAGATGCTGAAAGCGATACAGTCGGTCTTCGAATATCTCGGCGATGCCTATCCGATCGAGAAGTATCACAAGTATCTCATCGAAGTGGACGAGGATCTGCTGGCTCGTGTCGCGCAGGAAGCCAATTATTCCGATGCCCATATCATCCAGTACTATCTCTTAAGCGACGATGGCTACGAGAAGAGGATCAGAGAAAGACACATCGGCGATGATGTGCTCTATACCTATTCCGAAGCCAATTATCTGTCCACCCATGAACGGATCAAGACCGACCGGGTACTGACTCAGAGACAGTACAGCGACTATCAGCGTCAGATCGATCACAGCATCGAAATGACCGACAAGATGCGTTATTCTTTTATCATCGATGATCTGTTCTATAAGCTCGATGTCTATGATTTCGACAAGACGAAAGGCATCCTGGCAGTTGCGGACAACGGACAGGAATCTGTCGTTCTTCCTGATTACATCAGAGTTGTCAAAGATGTCACGGATGATAAAAACTATAAGAACTATTATTTAGCGAAAACACGCAAGTATTAAGATGATCCGATATTCCGATCTCAACGAAAACCAGAAACAAGCCGTCATCGACGACGCCAATCACATCCGGATCATTGCCGGCGCAGGCTCAGGCAAGACCCGGGTTTTAACCATGCGCATCGCTTATCTGATCGAGAAGAAGAATGTGAGACCCTATCATATCCTGGCGATCACTTTTACCAACAAAGCAGCCCGGGAAATGAAAAACAGGATCAACGACATGCTGGGCGATGACGGAACAGGATGTCATATCTCAACGATACACTCTTTATGCATGCGCATTCTTTCGGAAGATATCGTGGCATTAAATTATCCGAAGAACTTTACGGTCATCGATGCGGATGACCAGAAGCAGGTATTAAAAGAAGCGTATAAACAGATCGGCATCAGCAAGTCCGATTACCCTTACGGAACCTGTCTTGATTACATTGCCGATATGAAGTACCAGCACATCGACCCCGTACAGGCAATGACATTCAGCTATGGGGAACCGAGAATCGTGAATAAGGCAAAAGTCTATGAATACTACGACAAACGTCTCAAAGACATGTATGCCCTGGACTTCGATGACCTGATCCTGTTTACGACCAGACTGTTCAAGAAATTCCCGAATATCAAAGAGAAATGGTCCTCCCGTTTTCATTACATCCATGTGGATGAATTCCAGGATGTGGATAAGGAACAGTATCTTCTGATCCGGCAGCTGGCGGCCTGTCATGACAATCTTTATGTGGTCGGCGATCCCGATCAGACGATCTTCACCTGGCGAGGAGCGGATATCAATATCATCGTCAATATGGACAAGGATTACCCCGACACCAAGACCATCATTCTCGATCAGAATTACCGTTCCACCAACAATATCCTTTCGGGAGCAAACAGCGTCATCAAGAATAATCTCGCCAGAGTCGAAAAGAGACTCTACTCCAAGAACGGCGATGGCGCCAAGATCATCCATAAGAGCTGCAACAGCGAGATTTCGGAAGCCAACTATGTGGTCAACCAGATTATGAAACTGCATGACGATGGCTACAACTACCGGGATATGGCTGTCCTATATCGGGCAAACTATCTTTCCAGAGAAATCGAAAAAGTGCTGATCGACAATCGGGTCCATTATGTGATCTATGGCGGACTGCGATTCTATGAACGCAAAGAAGTCAAAGATATCCTGGCCTATTTAAGAATGATCACCAGAAACGACGATCTGGCCTTTATCCGTATCATCAATACGCCGAGACGAAGCATCGGAACCAAGACGATCGACGCGATCCAGGCGATCGCAAACGAGCGTAACCTGAGCATGTATGATGTGATCAAAGAAGGGTTGTATCCGAAAAGCAAGGAAGTCCTGAACGGTTTCGTGAAAATGGTCGAAAAGTGGAAGAACGATATGAATGAGATCGATCTGGAGCTTCTTCTGCAGGAAGTATTGGACGATTCGGGTTACCGGATGATGCTGGAGAACGAAGGGGAGACGGAACGTCTGGAGAACGTCAAATCCCTGCTCGATGACATCAAGCAGTATTCCGAAGATTATCCCGAATCCACCCTGGATGACTATCTGCAGATGATCGCATTGTATACCGACCGCGCTTCCATGGAGGTCGACGATGTCGTAAGTCTGTGTACGATTCATTCCGCAAAAGGTCTGGAATTCGAAGTCGTCTTTGTGATTGGCTTATCCGAAGGGATCTTTCCTTCGGAACGGACGCTTGCGGAAGGACAGAAAGGTCTCGAAGAAGAACGGCGTCTTGCCTATGTGGCCTACACAAGAGCCAAGAAACTGCTCTATCTGACGGAATCCAACAGCTTTTCCTATGTCATCCAGTCTTCCAAGATCCAATCCAGATTCATCAGCGAAATCGATGATGCATATATCGACCATATCGATGAAAAACCGAAAGAAAGACATTCCCTGATCTTTGACGATGATATCATCATCGAACGAAGAAAAGAAAAACCTGTCGACAACAGGTACAGGAATGGAGATATCGTCATTCATGATACATTCGGAGAAGGCGTCGTTTTGAAAGAAGAATCCGGAATCCTGGAAATCGCCTTTAAACATCCTTACGGGATCAAAAAGATCCTGGGAAGCCATCCTTCCTTAAGAAAAAAGAAAAAAGAAGAATATTCTTAAAGCCGGATATCTCCCATCTTTTCCAGTTTGACGATGCCTTCCAGATTGGATAAGCGATAGGCTTCGTCATCATGCGTATACAAGTCGATGATCACGTCGGCTTCGTGGGTATATGTTCCCAGTACTTCCTTCAGATACTCGGAAGTATTCGTAAAATTATAGAGCGAATACAGTTCAAAGACCGTTACGAATTTCTCTCCATGGATACGGGTTCCATCGAAATCATAGAAAACGGTCTTTTCATATTCTTTAAAGAAGATATTGAAATCCTGTTCGGTAAACAGAAAACGGATAAAGTCATAGTTATCCTGTTTTGTCAAGGAAACGATCGATGCTTTGGCATAGACGACGACATCCAGATCCAGCAGAGCCATGTCTTCTTCGTTGGGCTGAAAGTCGATCATCTGTCTCAAGTTCATATTATCGGTCAGCATACATTTATATTATAATATTTTCAGAGGTGCGGATATGAAGAAATTGTTGACACTGCTGATACTGGGATTATTGCTGGTATCTTGTACAAGTAAAAAAATCGTAATCAATGAAAATGGACCGAAGTATCTGGCAAAGATACGCAATTATGAAACGCGTCCGAAAGATATGACAAGCCGTCAAGACAACAAAGACTTCGATGCCTTCCTGGATAAAGTATTCACCGAAGGAATGGGATCGGATTTTATGACGATGCATTTCAGTGTCGTCGATTATCGGAAATATGGGATCGAAAAGCCTCCGGTCGATCTTGGCGAGATCAGTTATGGATTCCCTCAGGAGGATTTCAACTACATGGAAAGTCAGCTTGAAGAGCTTCAGAGTTTCGACTATGATACGCTGTCTTACCGTCAGCAGTACGATTACGAAGCGCTGGAATATTCTCTTTATGAGACTTTGGCAAGCTATGCATATTATCCTTACAATTTCCTGTTCTCATCCGGTTCCAACCTGGCAGAGAATCTGATCAGCAATTTTACGGATTATACTTTCTATGATGAAGAATCTGTGGAAGACTACATGACTTGTCTTGCGGATGTGGACCGTTACTTCGATGATGCTTTGAAATACACGGAGAAACAAAGCAAGGATGGCCTGGGCATGATCGATCCTTGGATCGACTATACCGAGGATACCTGCGAAGGCATGCTGAATAAGAAAGAAGACAACGCCCTGATCACGACGTTCGATGAAAGAATGGAAGATCTCGGTTTCCTTTCCGATTCGCAAAAAGAAAGCTACAGACAGAAGAACCGTGAAATCGTTCTGAATGAAGTGCTTCCTGCCTATGAGAAAGTCAGCAAGGAAGTCGAAAAGTATCGTGGCAAAGAGAAGACCGAAAACTATGCGTTATACAAGCTGAACAAGGATTATGCGGAACTGACCTATTATCTTGTCGCCAGCAACAACCAGCCGATCGACGATGTGTTCCAGGAACTGAAAGACAACATCTCCATGCTGGAAGCGACTTATGTGAGCTGTTTCTATGACGAGACTGCCTATTCCATTCTGCAGGAAGCGATGAACGGGCTGAATGAAAATCTGGAACTGGTCAACCGCGACTGTCTGGAATATCTGCGTACCCATCTGAATGTCTACTATCCTGATCTGGGCGATGTCGAATACGATATCCAGGAACTGGATCCCGATACGGCGCCGGCTACCGCAATCGCATATTACTGGCCATCTCCGATCGACAATTCCAACCAGAATATCATCCGCACCAATCCGAACAATATGATCGGCGGTTTCGAAACCTATGGCACGCTTTCGCACGAGGGTTTCCCGGGACATCTTTACCAGCATGTCTACTATCATCGTACCGATCCGCACAATTTTCGCAGCGTCATCGGTTTCGGCGGTTATACCGAAGGCTGGGCGGTCGATGCGCAGTATTACGCTTATCGTTTCAGCGGTGTCGACAATGACTATGCAGCCATGGGATTATTCATCGAAGATGCGTGGTATTTCTTCTATTATTCTCTGATGGATCTGATGACGAATTATTATGGCTATACGGCGCAGGATATCGCCGACTATTTCGAGAAAGAATCGCTGCTGATGAGCTTTGATAAAAACGATGCGAAACAGGCGATGGAGTTCCTGATCGAGATGCCTGGCGTCTACTGTACCTATGGCTTAGGCGCTTCTTCGTTCATGACGCTCTGCGATAAAGCGAAAGGCCTTTTGGGAGACAGATTCGATTATGTCGCTTATCATGAATCATTGCTGAAGAACGGCCCGCTTCCGTTCAATATCCTGGAAGAAGCCGTAGACGAATACATCGAAGCAAACAGATAGAACAAAACTGATGGCAGAAGCCATCAGTTTTTTTGTATGAATCTGTGTCGTCCGCGAATGGTAGCAATAGTGTATGAACAAAGAATTTATCATGGTCCGTAAAAGACAAGGGATATGCGGATCGGTACAGAAATCACCATAATGCGATGATATTTGCCAGAAGCTGCGTCTGTTCCAGTTCATCGACCAGGATGGTCAGAGAAAGGCTGATCAGAAGCGAGATCACGCTGATCAGCAGACACAGGATGTTTGTCGTATCTCTTTTGTTCAGGATGTTCATTTTTTCCTCCTATACATTATTCACAGGAAATCAGAAAATTCCTAAAAGTTTTTCAGGAAACCTGTTTCTGCATATTCTTATAAGGAACGGATATGTTAAAATGATAGTAGTCGGATGATGAAAGTAATCATGTATTACATCTTTCAGATAATTCAATACAAACGATAGTTTTTTATATGGAAAGGGTAGGGCTATGGAATTAAAAACACCGCTTTATGATGAACATGTTTCATTGAAAGGCAAGATCGTTCCTTTTGCCGGCTATCTTCTGCCGGTTCAGTATGAGAGTGTCATCAAGGAGCATCTTGCCGTGCGTCAGGCCTGCGGGCTTTTTGATGTCTCACATATGGGAGAAATCACGTTTAAGGGAGAAACCGCGACACAGAGCCTGAATCATCTTTTAACGAATGATTACAGCAAGATGTCTTTAGGCAAAGTCCGTTATTCACCGATGTGCTATGCAGACGGGGGAACGGTCGATGACCTTCTTGTCTACAAGTTTGCGGAAGACTACTACTATGTCGTGGTCAATGCCTCGAACAGACACAAGGATTTCGCTCACATGAAGGAGAATATCCTGGAAGGTACTGTGATCGAGGATATCTCGGATTCCGTCGCACAGGTGGCTTTGCAGGGCCCCAGAGCGAAAGAAGTGATGCTGGAACTGCTGCCGGAAGAAAGCATTCCGCAGAAGTATTACACCGCCATCGAACATGTCGAGATCGAAGGGATGGACTGCATGATTTCATTTACAGGCTATACCGGAGAGAATGGCTATGAGATTTATACTGCAAACGAGAATATCGTAAAACTGTGGAGACTTCTCCTTGAGAAAGGTGAGAAATATGGCCTGATCCCTTGCGGACTGGGAGCGCGTGATACTTTGCGTCTGGAGGCGGCAATGCCTTTGTATGGACATGAACTGAGCGAGACCATCTCGCCGATCGAAGCGGCACTGGATTTTGCGATCAAACCTGACAAAGAAGAATTCATAGGCAAAGAAGCTCTGCTGAGAATAAAAGAACGCGGTCAGGAGATGCTGACAAGAGTCGGTCTCGAGATCATTGACAAGGGTGTATTGAGAGAACACCAGGATATCTATCTCAACGATGAACTGATCGGTCATACGACCAGCGGCACTTATTCGCCGTTGCTTCAGACATCGATCGCGATGGCACTCATTCCGGTAAAATACAGCGCGTTGGATACGGTCGTCGAAGTCGATGTCCGCGGCAGAAGACTGAAAGCGAAGGTCGTACCTTTGCCTTTCTATACGAAGAAATAAACATTGTTGAAGGAGGAAGAAAAAATGTTTAAAAATCCCGAAGAATTGAAATATGCGAAAACCCATGAGTGGCTGAAAGAAGAAGACGGCGTCTATGTCGTCGGTCTGACCGATTTTGCGCAGGACGCTTTAGGCGATGTCGTATTCGTGAATCTGCCAGCTGTCGATGATGAAGTAACGGCAGGAGAATCCTTGGGAGATATCGAATCCGTCAAGGCAGTCAGCGATGTGTATTCACCGGTTACAGGCAAAGTCGTTGAAGTCAACGAAGAAGTCGTTGATAATCCGGCTCTGGTCAATGAAGATCCGTATGCTGCATGGCTGATCAAAGTCGCCGATGTGACGGAATTCGAAGAACTGCTGGATGCCGCGGCTTACGCTGAACACTGCGAACAGGAAGGCTGATCATGGGCAATTATATCCCTGATACAGTTTCCATCCAGAAAGAGATGCTGCAATCGATCGGCAAGGAGTCGATCGATGCGCTCTATGAGGATGTGCCTTCCAATGTCCGTCTGAAAGAACTGCATATCCCTGAGGGGAAACCGGAAATGGCAGTCGCTTCAGCGATGAAGAAGATCGCTGCTCAGAATAAAGTCTATGATTCTTTGTTCCGCGGAGCAGGTGCTTACCGCCACTACATTCCTGCGATCGTCAAGGGAATCGTTACCAAGGAAGAATTCCTGACTGCCTATACCCCGTATCAGGCAGAGATCTCTCAGGGCGTGCTGCAGTCCATTTTCGAATATCAGACGCAGATCTGCGAACTGACCGGACTGGATGTTTCGAATGCATCCGTTTATGATGGCGCGGTCGCTGCTGCGGAAGCCGTGTTCATGACGATCGATAAGAACAAGACAGAAGCGTTGGTTTCCAATACGATCGATCCGCGCGTTCTGGAAGTCATCAGAACCTATGGTGAATCACGTAATGTCAGAATCACGGTAACGGATGATCTCTATAAGACAGATGCAACGAAACTGGCAGATCTCATCAATGAGAACACCGCATGCGTGCTGGTACAGAGTCCGAACTATTACGGCATCATCGAAGATGTCGAAGAGATCGTCAGTATCGCTCATGAAAAGAAGATCAAAGTGATCGAGAGCGTCAATCCGATTTCCCTGGGACTTCTGAAGTCTCCGGGTGAACTTGGTGTCGATATCGCGGTAGGCGAGGGACAGCCTTTGGGTATGCCTCTTTCCTTTGGCGGACCTTATCTGGGTTTCATGGCTACGACAAAGGAACTCACAAGAAAGCTCCCCGGACGTATCGTCGGACAGACTACGGATCACGAAGGAAGAAGATGTTTCGTTCTGACCCTGCAGGCCCGTGAACAGCACATCCGCCGTGAGAAAGCTTCCAGCAACATCTGTTCCAACGAAGCATTGTGTGCGATGACCGCATCGGTCTATCTGGCGGCAGTCGGTCCGGAAGGATTGCACAAAGTCGCAAAGAACTGCTACGATCATGCGCATTATCTGAAAGAATCCCTGGCTTCCATCGGTTTCAAAGCGGTCAATGAGGAACCGTTCTTCCACGAGTTCCTGACTGATTCTCCGATCGATCCTGTCGTATTGGAGAAGAAACTGAAAGAGAAAGGGATCCTGATCGGTCTAATCAAAGATGACAAGATCCTTTGGTGTGCGACCGAACTGAATGACAAAGAAGAGATCGATCATCTGATCAAAGCGATCCGGGAGGTGATCTGATGAAACTGTTATTTGAATTGAGCTCAGAAAACAAGAAACTGGATCTGATTCCTGATTGCGATGTCAGGAGCTATGAACTGGAAGACAAGTATCTTCGTAAAGAAAAACCGGGTCTTCCTGAATTGAGCGAAGTCGATCTGAGCAGACATTATACCGAACTGTGCAAACAGACGTTCGGTGTCAATGACGGATTCTATCCGTTAGGTTCCTGTACGATGAAATACAACCCGCGTATCGATGAAGAAATGGCATCCTTGCGTGACTTTACCGATGTCCATCCGTTGCAGGGCGAAGACAGCATCCAGGGGTCTCTGGAAGTGCTGTACCGTACCCAGGAACTGTTATGTGAGATCACAGGCATGGATGGCATGAGTCTGCAGCCTGCGGCAGGCGCCCATGGCGAATACACAGGATTATTGCTTATCAGAAGGTACCATCAGGCCCGTCATGATGAGGAAAGAGTCAACATCATCGTTCCGGATTCCGCGCATGGCACCAATCCGGCAAGCGCCGTCATGGCTGGTTTCAAGGTCATCAACGTTCCTTCCAATGCGGACGGAGGCGTCGATTTGGATGAATTACGGAAAGTTGTAGGCAAGGATACGGCAGGACTGATGCTGACGAATCCGAATACCTTAGGTTTATTTGACCCGAATATATTAGAGATTACCAAGATCATCCATGAAGCGGGAGGCTTGTGCTATTACGATGGCGCCAACCTGAATGCGATCATGGGCAGAGTCAGACCAGGCGATATGGGCTTCGACTGTATCCACCTGAATCTGCACAAGACGTTTGGCACTCCTCATGGCGGCGGTGGTCCGGGCAGCGGTCCGGTTGGATGCAAAGAGTTCCTGAAGGAATATCTGCCGATGGAAACAGTCAAAAAGGAAGGGGACAGATATGTGCTCCATAATGCGGAACATTCCTTAGGAAGAGTCAGAAGCTATTACGGAAACTTCCTGGTCATCGTGAAAGCGTTGACTTATATCCTGACCTTAGGAAGGGAAGGCATCATCGCATCCAGCGGCAAAGCCGTACTGAATGCCAACTATATGATGAACGCCCTCAAGAAGTGCTACGATGTCGCCTACGAAAGGACCTGTATGCATGAGTTCGTCTTATGTCTGGAAGGGCTGAAGAAAGAGACAGGTGTTTCCGCGATGGACATCGCCAAAGCCTCTCTGGACTATGGCGTCCATCCTCCGACAATGTATTTCCCGCTGATCGTTCATGAAGCGCTGATGTTTGAGCCGACCGAAACCGAAAGCAAAGAGGTCATCGACAACGCCATCGCTGTCTATACGAAGCTCTATGAACTCGCGCATGAAGATCCGGAATATCTGCATTCTGCTCCGCATGATCAGCCGATAGGCAGACCGAACGAAACGGAAGCTGCCCGTAATCCGATCCTGCGTTATCAGAAAGAATGCTGACTGAAGCATATATGATAATTTCTTCTTCCAGAGTCCCATATCACAACCAGGCTCTGGAAGAATTTTTACTTGATCATGTGTCTGATCATGAGGTCATTTTATATCTGTGGCAGAATGAGCGAACTGTCGTGATCGGCAAGAACCAGAATGCATATAATGAATGCAATATCGAAGCGTTGGAACGGGATTTTGGCCATCTGGCCCGCAGGCTTTCCGGCGGGGGAGCCGTTTACCATGATGACGGGAATCTGAATTTTACTTTTCTGGCTCATAAGAAAAACTATGATGTTGCTACACAGACGGAAGTGATCCTGCAAGCGATGAAAGACCTGGGCTTTTCCGCAGAACGCAACGGACGCAACGACCTGCTGATCGAGGGACGGAAGTTTTCCGGTCATGCCTACTACAGGCACAAGGACCGCTGTTTCCATCACGGGACATTGATGCTGGATGTGAATGCAGACGATCTTTCCAGATACCTGCATGTATCCATGCTGAAACTGCAGGATAAGGGAGTCGATTCAGTCCGGTCGAGAGTGATCAATCTTCGGGATATCAGAAAAGACCTGACGGTGGAAGAACTGGAAGATTCCCTGATCAGAGCATTCGGCAGAGTATATAACCTGCCTGTAAAGGAACTGAAAGAAGGAACCTTGGATTCCGATGAGATCGCTCTGCTGGAAGAGAAGTTTGCGAACGATGTCTGGCGCTACGGTGTCCGCAAGGAACACACATACCGGAAAGAAGCGCGTTTCCCCTGGGGTACGATACAGCTTCATTATGATCTGCAGGACGATGTGATCACCGATCCGGAAATCTATACGGATTCCCTGGATACCGACAGCATCGAATCCTTGCTGAAAACGATGCCGGGGAAAAGAATCAGCGAAATAATTCCCACAAATCAGATAGAAGATGATATCATTTCTTTATTATCGGAGGATGAATTATGAACTATGATGTAGCGATCATCGGCGGAGGACCGGGCGGTTATACCGCTGCCAACAAAGCAGCCGCTTCAGGTCTGAAAACCATTCTGTTTGAAAGGAACAAACTGGGCGGGACCTGTCTCAACCGCGGATGCATTCCGATGAAATCTCTGATTTCTTCCGCTGAAACGTTCAAGAAAATGAAGGAAGCCGAAATCTATGGGATCCATTGCAGTTCTATCGGTTATGTCTATGCGGATATTCTGAAACGCAAGAACGAAGTGACGGATACCTTAAGAGAAGGCATACAGAAGTCTCTTCAGAAGAATAAAGTCGAAATCGTTTTCGGTGAAGCAAAACTATTGAATGCCCATCATGTTTCCTGTGAAGGAAATGAATATGAAGCGGAAAATATCATTCTGGCAACCGGTTCCGTTGTCGCAAAACCTCCGATCGAAGGAATCGAATTCTGCATCACTTCCGATGACATATTGGAAGGAAATCATCCATTGCCGGAAAGTCTCGTGATTATCGGCGGCGGCGTTATCGGGGTCGAGATCGCCGATGCTTTAAGCAGTCTCGGCTGCAAGATCACGATCATCGAGATGTTCGACCATCTCTTGCCGAATCTGGATAAGGAACTCGGACAAAGACTGGCAATGTTCTTTAAGAAAAAAGAAATCGAAGTCATCTGTTCCGCGCAAGTCAGGAAGATCTCTTCGGAAGATCAGATGAAACAGGTTACGTATACAGACAAGAAAGGCGAGGAACAGTGCATATCTGCCAGACAGGTTCTGATCGTGACCGGTCGCAAAGCGAATGTATCTCTGCTTGAAGATGCCGGTCTGGAAATCAACCGCGGTATCGTAGCGGATGAAAACGGAAGGACAAACATTCCGAATATCTATGTGATCGGTGATGCCCGTTCCGGAAATATACAGCTGGCACATGTAGCGGAAGCTCAAGGCGAGAATGTGGTGGATCTTCTTTTAGGGAAAGAGCCGTCTCATGACCCGAGCGTCATTCCAAGCGGGATCTATACCGAACCGGAAATCGCCGCGGTAGGGATCTCCGAGCAGCAGGCAAAGGATGCAGGCATCAGTTATGCCACCAGAAAGTATCTTACCGGCGCCAACGGAAAGAGCCTGATCGAAAACAGCGAAAGCGGATTCGTAAAACTAATCGTCGATGAAAATGAAACGATCATCGGCGGACAGCTTGTCTGTATGCATGCAACGGAACTGATCGCGGAACTGGCGATCGCCGTTCAGAAGAAGATGACAATAAGCCAATTTGCAGAAGTCGTACATCCTCATCCGACCATCAGCGAGATGCTCTGGGATGTCGCGAAATAAATAGATTTTGGGGGGGAATTAGTATGAAAGAAAAACTGATCAGCTGTGTTATTGGTTATTTCTTAGGCTGTTTTCTGACCGCTGAACTTGTCGCCAAAAAATACACAGGAAAAGGTGCCTCAGAAATAGGAGAAGGAAATCCGGGCATGGCCAACATGATGATCCATCTTGGGTTCGTCCCCGGACTGCTCACCGTGATCGGCGATGTTTCCAAGTGCCTGATCGCCATGTTTCTGGCACGTTATCTCTTTCCGGAAGCAGATAGGAGTATCATGTTCTTTGCGGGATTCGGTGCGACGATCGGTCACTGTTTCCCATTCTGGCGTAAATTCAAGGGCGGCAAAGGTGTCGCTACGACCTGTATCATGATCGTGATATACAGTTTCCTCTGGGGTGCGGTTTCGGATCTCGCAGGGGCGATCGTAGTGCTTCTGACACAGTATTTGAATCTGGCCGGTCCGGTTCCGCCACTGGTATTTGCAATCATCATGTTCGTATTGAAAGACTATGAAGTCGCTATCATGTCGCTGATCCTTGGATTGCTGGCGGTGAAACTGCATTGGAATTTCATTGCCGGGATCAAAGATGGAACGACGGAAAAGACCGATGTCCTCGGTGCGATCAGGAATAAACTGAACAAAAAGAAAGCATAATAACAGATTACTGAAAAGATGATAAAAGCACAGATCGAACTGTGCTTTTCGTTTGGATTTATTCATCAGATTCAACTTTTATGATTCCTGAAGATAGGAATAGATGAAATGGGACCATTCCCAGATGTTCATTCCTTCATGATCGAGATAATGGACTTTGTTTCGAAGTTCTTCGGACAGATGTGGTTCCAGTTTATTGCGATATACGACAGGAACGATGATGGCATGGACCCAATCTTTCAGGATGACTTTATTTCTGATTCTTAAAGGAAGAACGCCATCGAATATCACATCGGGATGTTTGATCAGTTCATCATAGCGAAAGAAAAAACGCACTCCCGGAGTGAATCCCGGGCCCAGTTCCTTCTCTTCGGGAAAACGTCCCAGCTTCCGCTCCATGACCAGCCGGTCTCCCGCCTGACAGTTGCCCCAGCTGAACATGATGCAGTCGAAGTAGTCTGCAGGATCGTTTGCGGCGTTGCGTGCTTCTTTCTGCAGTTCTGCAGCTGTCATGTTCCGTGTTTTGACCGGAGAAAGCAGACTTCCGCAATCGAGGATCTGTAGCGCATTCTCCAAAGGAGAGGTATGACAGACCAGATCGGTTTTGCATCCTTTATCGATGGGACATGCTGTACATTCCTGTATCAGGTTCGTAGGAGCGATACGTTGATGATCATGATTACGATACTTTTCAATGGATCCAAGAATGCTGTCCGGAGCTTCGATCTGACAGGTCCTTCCGTTTTTTTCTTCGTAACGGATGAAATCCAAAACGGACTGGATCTCCCAGTCGCTGATTTTCGGATAATCAGATAGTGTCTTATAGAAAACGCCATCCCATACTTCGGAACAGCTGTATTTTCCAATCTTTATCAGCATTCCTTTTCCTCAATGATGGATATAGATCCTGGCTGGCTTGTCTTCGCCTTCACCCTGTGCCATACAGCAAAATTCCCATCCGTAACGTTCATAGAAACCGATATGATCGGTAAGAAGATACAACGGACTGATGCCTTTTCTACGCATATCTTCAACAGCGAGATCCAGCAGCTGTCCCGCAATGCCTTGTCCGCGATACTCTTCTTCCACATAGACCGCACAGACATTAGGAGTCAGATCTTTCCGGTCATGGAAATCATTATCGATGACTCCCAGACCGCCGATGATCTTATCGTCTTTCAGGCACAGATACCAGCCATTTGGCGTTTTATCCTCAAGATAATCATTCATGCATTCCAGATAAGCTTCTTTGGATACGTCCCACTTGGCATGGAACCATTCTGCCGCAATCTCTTTGAGTTCAGGCTTGTCCTTCAGTATCACATATTCAAAAACGTTTCTACTCATTCTTTATTTTGTTTCCTCAAGGATCAGATCCGCGATCTCCGCCTTATGAACGATATAGCTTCCATGCCCCGCTCCCGGAATGATGATCAGCTTGGCATCCGGAATGTTGTCGGCGATGATTTTGGTCTCTTCGTAAGTAACCGCATCCTTTTCACCTGCGACAACAGTTGTTTTAATTTTGATGGCTTGAAGTTCTTCAGGGCTGATATGCGGTTCTTCCAGAACCATCTTCATCCTTGGATCTCTGCTAAAGAAATAGAGCACCTTGACCAGTTTTCTCAGCCAGGGAACGACTCCATCCGGAGTAATATTCGTACCGCTGAGGATCATCTGACTGACCCGATCCGTCCTGCTTGCCAGAAGCAGTCCGATGATGCCTCCATCGGAAAAACCGTAATAGACCGCATCATGCAGATCCAGCTGTTTCAGGAATTCTGCGACATCATCCGCCATCTGTTCATAATGGATCTCTTTGACTTTTCCGCTTTGGCCATGTCCCCTGGAATCCAGAAGATAAACCGTAAAGTGTTCCTTCAGTACTTCTGCCGCTTCATTGAAGATCGTATGATCCTCGGTATTGCCATGAATCATCAGCAGCGGTCTTCCTTCGCCTTTGACTTCATAATATAGATTCTGATCATTGATTTGTGCGAACATAACAAACCTCCGTTTTTCTTTATCATTGTAACATGTCTCTTATATTCAGAAAGGATAGGCATAAAAAACTATCTCCTTAAGAGATAGTTCCTATTCCATGGCGTGCCTAGCAAGACTTGAACTCGCAACCTTTTGGTTCGTAGCCAAACACTCTATCCAGTTGAGCTATAGGCACATCGCTCTATCACAATAGCACTATTTCCGAATTATTTCAAATATTTAAAGAGAATTGATCATTTGAATCGGTTCGCTTTCTTAGAAACGCGATTCATTCTTGAATAGGAAAAACGTTCTTTTTTAAGGAAATCTTATCGTTTTGAACTGACTATATGAGCCGAAGTTGATACAATGATAGTGTAAACAAACGATGGATATCATTTGCTTATGCAGTATCCGTCTTATCATAACAGAAGGGAGATTTATGAAAGGCATTCACGTCACCAGTGAAATAAAACCGCTCAAAAAAGTTCTGCTTCATCGGCCGGGAAAAGAACTGCTCAGCATCACGCCGGATCGCCTGCAGGAACTGCTGTTCGATGATATTCCTTTCCTGAAAGTCGCTCAGGAAGAACATGACGCCTTTGCCCAGTCATTAAGAGATCATGGCGTTGAAGTCGTCTATCTGGAAGATCTGATGACGGAAATACTGGAACAGAATCCCAAGCTGGTAGAACCGTTTCTGTATCAGTGGCTGGAAGAAGGCGATATCCGTACCAAAAGATGGCAGGATAAGCTTTACAGGTATATGGTGGAGAACTTCCATGGCAAAGAACTGGTACTGAAGACGATGGAAGGGATCACATTGAAAGAAATCGGCGAAAGCGCCAAGAAATATTCTTTGCAGGACAGGGTAGCGCCGGAAGATGACCTGATCGTTGATCCGATGCCGAACCTTTATTTCCAGAGAGATCCGTTCGCTTCGGTCGGCGAGGGTATCTTCCTGAACAGAATGAGATATCCGACCAGAAGAAGGGAAACGATCTATGCCGACTACATTTTCCGTTACCATCCGGATTTTGCCGGCATGGTGAAACGCTACTATGACCGCGATCTGCACGCAAGTATCGAAGGAGGAGATGTCTTCAACCTGACAGACACCGTTCTTGCGATCGGCATTTCCCAGAGAACGTCACCGGATGCGATCGAAACGGTATCGAGGAATCTGTTCAATGATCCTGGCTGCAAGATCCGCACCGTACTGGCCTTCAAGATCCCGTCTTCCCGTGCATTCATGCATCTGGATACGGTATTCACCAGGATCGATGAAGATAAATACACGGTACATCCTGCTATCATCGGTCCGTTGGAGGTATTTGAGATTAAACCTCCTCACAAGGCAGACCACAATCCGGATGATCTCGATATCAAACGTCTTGAGGATACCCTTGAACATATCCTCGAGAAATATACCGGAGTCGAAGATGTGAAACTGATCAACTGCGGAGGCGATGACATGATCGCCGCTGCCAGGGAACAGTGGAATGACGGCTCGAATACGTTATGCATCGCTCCGGGTACGATCGTGTGCTACGAACGGAATGACATCACCAACGCGATTCTGCGTGATCAGGGGCTGAATGTCATTACGATTCCCAGCGCGGAATTATCCAGAGGCCGCGGCGGACCGAGATGTATGTCCATGCCTCTGATCAGAGAAGACTGAACATTCGAATAAGGAGGATAGATGAATGGGTATTAACTTAAGCGGACGCAGTTTTTTGAAACTGTTGGATTTTACTCCGGAGGAGATCCGTTATCTTATTGATTTAGCGAAAGAATTTAAGAATCTGAAACGGAATGGCGTTCCTCATGATTATCTGAAGGGGAAACAGATCGTTCTGTTGTTTGAAAAGACATCGACCAGAACGCGCTGTTCCTTCGAGGTTGCCGGAAGAGACCTGGGCATGGGTGTCACCTATCTGGATCCGGGTTCCTCGCAGATGGGCAAGAAGGAATCCCTGGAAGATACCGCAAGAGTATTGGGAAGAATGTATGACGGTATCGAGTACAGAGGTTTCGATCAGTCGATCGTAGAAGAACTGGCAGAAAAATCAGGCGTTCCGGTATGGAACGGTCTGACGACGCAGTTCCATCCGACGCAGATGCTGGCGGATATCATGACTGCGGAAGAGAATTTCGGGGATATGCGAGGCAAGAAGCTGGTATTCATGGGGGATGCCAGGAATAATGTCGCCAATTCGCTGATGGTGGTTTGTGCGAAGCTGGGGATCGATTTCGTAGCCTGCGGACCGGCAAAACAGATGCCGGATGAGGAGCTGGTAGAGACCTGCAAGAAGATTGCGAAAGAGAATGGTTCGACGGTAACGCTGACGGATGACGTCAAAGAAGGAAGCAAGGGAGCGCATGTTGTGTATACCGATATCTGGGTTTCCATGGGAGAGCCGGATGAAGTATGGACCGAGAGGATCGGTCTCTTGGAACCTTACCGCGTGACCAAGGAAGTCATGGCAAATGCCGATGAACATGCCATCTTCATGCATTGTCTTCCTTCCTTCCATGATACGAATACCACGATCGGCGCAGAGATCGCCAAGAAATTCGGTGTAACGGAAATGGAAGTTGCTGATGAAGTATTCGAATCGAAACAGTCCAAGGTATTTGATGAAGCAGAGAACAGGATGCATACGATCAAAGCCGTCATGTATGCGACGTTGAAATAATATGGGAAAAAGACTTGTGATCGCTCTGGGAGGAAATGCGTTAGGCAGCACTCCCAAGGAGCAGCTTGAACTGGTAAAAAAGACAGCTTCGACCATCGCCGATCTGGTGGAAGAAGGCTATGATGTCGTTGTGGGACATGGCAATGGCCCGCAGGTAGGCATGGTGAATCTTGCGTTCGATACGTCGGAGCAGCAGGGAATGACCCCGGCAATGCCGTTTACGGAATGTGTCGCTATCACGCAAAGCTATATCGGCTATCACCTGCAGCAGGCACTGCAGAATGAACTGAGAGAAAGGAATATCCCGAAAGATGTCGCCACGATCGTAACGCAGATCGAGGTCGATGAAAACGATAGTGCTTTCCAGGATCCGACCAAGCCGATCGGTTCCTATTACAGCAATGAAGAAGCACAGGAAATCGCTCGCAAGACGGGATACACGTTCAAGGAATTCCCGAAAGGATACCGCCGTATCGTCGCTTCACCCATTCCGCTGGCGATCGTTGAACTGGAAGCTGTCAGGAAGCTCGTGGCGCAGGATACCATCGTCATTACAGTCGGCGGGGGAGGCATTCCTGTGATAAAGAAGGATGGACGCTATGAAGGCATCGCTGCCGTCATCGACAAAGACCGTGCCTGTACCAGGCTGGCACTGGATGTCGGCGCAGACATGCTGATCATCCTGACGAATGTCGAAAAGGTTTCTCTGAACTATGGAACAGAGAAGCAGATCGATCTGGATGAACTGACGCTTGAAGAAGCGGAAAACTATATGAAGGAAGGACAGTTCGGCACCGGAAGCATGCTTCCGAAAGTCGAAGCCTGCATGGAATTCGTAAAGAAGACAGGCGGACGTACGCTGATCACTTCCCTGGAGAAGGCGAAGGATGCGCTTCAGGGCAGGACCGGAACGATCATCCGCGCATAGTGGGATACCTGATAACATGAAAAAACTATAAGCATTGCTTATAGTTTTCTTTTGGTTTTGTGTTAATCCTTTGCCATGACTTCCGGCGCGCTGACACCCAGAAGATACAAGGCATTCGCCAGCGTGATCCTGGTGGCTTCCGATAGCGCCAGACGTTCATTCGTCAGTTCCGGGTTCTTCGGATCATTGATCTTGCAGGCGCCATAGAACGAATGGAAGTACGTCGCAAGCTTCTGGATATAGTTGCAGATCTTGTTCGGGCTTCTGGTCTCCGCGGCATCCGCAACGACATCGGTAAAGGTATTGATATGCTTCATCAGATCCACTTCCTTCGGATGATTCAGCAATGTATAGCTTTTCTGTTTCGTGAAAGGTTTCTCTGCCTGTTTCAATACGGAACAGATCCTTGCATATGCGTACTGCGCATAATAGACAGGATTGTCATTGGACTTCGTTCTAGCCAAAGTGAGATCAAAATCCAGATGGGTATCCAATGCTTTGGACAGGAAGAAATATCTTGCGCAATCCACCCCGATATCATCGATCAGTTCCCTTAACGTGATCGCATTCCCGGTACGCTTGGACATTTTCACTTCTTTGCCATTCTCGATCATCCTTACCATCTGACACAGATCGACCTGCAAATTCTCTCTTGGATAGCCCAGCGCTTCCATGGCGGCCTTCATTCTTGGAATATAGCCATGATGATCGGCACCCCAGATATTCACCAGCAGTTCATAGCCGCGCTCATACTTGTAGATATGATTGGCGATATCCGGTGTCATATAGGTATAGTAGCCATCCGATTTCTTCAGGACCCTGTCCTTGTCATCGCCATATCTGGTCGCTTCAAACCAGATCGCTCCATCTTTCTCATAGAGCAGTCCCATCGACTGCATCTTCTCGATCGCTTTGTCGACCATCCCCTGATCCGTGATCCACTGCTCGGAAATCCAGGAATCAAATTCACAGCCATAATACTCCAGATCTTTTCTGATCCGCGCCAGTTCCAACTCTTTCCCGATTTCCTTGAGTTCCAGTACGGCTTCCTCTTCTTCCATCTTCAGGAACTTATCGCCATATTTCTCTTTGATCTCTTTCGCGATCTCGATCACATCCGGTCCATGGTAGCCATCTTCCGGAAGCGTGAAATCCAAGCCGAACAGCTCCCTGTATCTGCCAAGCAGCGATTTGCCCAGATTCATCATCTGTGCACCGGCATCATTGATATAGTATTCCCTGGTGGCATCATATCCTGCCGCATTCATGATCCTGACGCAGGAATCTCCCCAGCAGGCGCCACGCGCATGGCCGCAATGCAACGGACCGGTCGGGTTGGCGCTAACATATTCTTCCAGGACTTTCAGTCCTTTTCCGGCATTGGAATGACCGTATTCCGCGCCTCTTTCCAGCACCGTATTGATCACATTGGCAATCGCATCTTTATTGAACCAGAAGTTGATGAAACCCGGTCCCGCAATCTCGATTTTCTGTATATCATCCAAACGCTTCTCAAGCTCCGTTTTCATCTCCTGAGCGATCTCTTGCGGACGACGTCTGAGGACCTTGGTAAGACGCATGGCAATATTGGTCGAATAATCGCCATTATTGTTGTCTTTCGGTATTTCGATCATGACCATACCTTCTTCAGGATCGATCGAATACAAGCCTTTTACCGTTTCGCTGATCGTCTGAAGCAGTTTCTCTTCAATATTCATAAGATCCTCCTTATCTGTACCACTTAATCATAACATATCAGTTATTAAAAGATGAGACCAGCCAAAAATATATACAGAATCTTCCGTAAATGCGAATACGGATTTTGTTTGACTAATAAGATATCACCATGATAGAATTAGTAAGCAATCCTTGGAGACTTAGCTCAGTTGGGAGAGCACCTGCCTTACAAGCAGGGGGTCACAGGTTCGAGCCCTGTAGTCTCCACCATTGGGATCTGCCAACTTAGCGCAATAGGTAGAGCAACTGATTTGTAATCAGTAGGTTACGGGTTCGATTCCTGTAGTTGGCACCAGTTAAAAAGAAAACGCCGTCAAGAACGGTGTTTTATTTTACCTTATAATATAAGATTATGCTTTAAAATAAGGCTTTTTGAAACATTACGGTTTAATTCAAATCAACAATTCTTAACAACTTTTCATCATTATTCAACTTTTTGTGAGAAGGTTGTGAGAAGATTTTTCTAAATACTCCGTCAAATCATCATCGTTTTTCTTCAACAAATGCGTATAACAGTTCAATGTCATTTCAATATTGCTATGGCCTAATCGTTTTGATACTGCCACAATATCCATTCCTTCACCAATAAGATTTGAAGCGTGCGAATGCCTGAAATCGTGAAGCCGTATCTTCTTCACACCGGCTTCTTTGACTGCTTTGTTTTTGACGCGTTCAATGCTGGTGCGAGGTAGTGGGTCTTTTCCGCCGAATACAAACCAAGAGGACATAAAATCAGGTTTATTCATCTCCTCCTTTTTTCTTGCCAGAAGGTAGAAATATAAAGATTTGTTGATTGATACATCCCTGATACTTGAAACGTTTTTCGGTGCTTTAATTTCGTAAGTACCATTTTCAGTTATCTTTGTTTGGGATTTGGTGATTGATAAACTGTATTCATCAATATCATTGTATGTCAGCGCCAATGCTTCACCCAACCTTAAACCTGTTAGATATAAAACAAGAAACAGTGCTTTGTAATCTTCATCAAGAACGCAATTAATAAACTTGTTGAAATCATCGTTATTCCAAATGCACAATTCTTTCTTTTTACTGCTTATCTTTTCTTCCATTTTGTAATTAAATGGTTTCATCACTAATGAGGGATTAGAAGATAACTCATAATAATCCGTAGCATACTGAAAGATATTTTTACAAAGTTGAAGTATCTTATTTTTCCTTCTTGCCGAACAATCCAGTAGTGAAACAGCATCCCTAAATCCTTTACAGTCAAGTTCTTTGATGCTGTTGATTATCTTGTTTTCAAAATAAGGCTTGATGGTATTATTCACAATTCCCTCGTAAAGAGAATATGAGGAATACTCAATATCATTTTTCTTGTATTTTAAGAAGTCATCAGCAATAAATGAGAACTCGTATTCTTGTATCTTTGTTTGCGGTTGCCCTTTTCCTGATTTTAATAACATTTCATAGTTCTGCGCTTCCTTCTTTGAAGTAAAGCCCCTCTTGGTTTTGTTGTTGTATTTTACATACCAAGTATTTCTTTTTTTGTCTTTATGAATTGACACATTATTTACCGCTCATACCTATTTCAAAGAACAAACCATCAACTTTCTTTCATTATAAATCAACTGTATATTTATAGACAACCGACTTTTTCTAATAAAGGTATTATATAAGTGTAAGGTGAAACAGAAAAGAAAAAAACCTACACAGTCATAAAACATTAAAAATATAGAAAGAAAGTAGAGGTAAAAAATTATGACAAACACAATCAAAATCAACGCATTAAATCAGGAAGAAGCTATCGTTTCAAGAGCATTCTTAAACAAAGCATTAACTTACGGCACAACCGAGTATCATCTCTGGAAAAAGTTCAAAGCTGAAAATCCAGAAGTCGTAAGATTGGTTTCAAGAACAAATAAGAAAAACGCTAACAGAAAAGTCAATAACAGACACCTGACTTACAAGAAGATGGAAAATCATCTCTCCCTGCTCCCAAATGCCGAAGTATTATTAGGACAGTTTGAATATCAGAGGAAGTTATCCTTAATTACTTCAAGCCCTTATCAGTACGTAAAGAAATGGTTCATTGAAAACGCTTATGATAACGATATGAACTTATTACAGAAAGATATTGATGCTGGATTATATGACAGCAATGAAGTAGTTGAAAGTGAGGCTATCGCATAATGGCAGTAAGAGAAAACGTAAGGCTCGGTTATCGGCTTGATTGGGCTAACAATCGGATGATTGTAAATCACAAGTTCGCTCAGAGAGCAGAAGCAATCGGCTCACAAGAATACAAACTGATTTTACAGGTTCAGAACGATTTCCCACAGATTGAGATTTGTGAAGAAAGCGGTAGAAAAATCACCTCTTCCAGACGTTCAAAAGGTTTGACTTACGATTATATGAGACACGTATTATCAATGCTTCCAAATGGCAAAGAATTACTTGATGAGTTCAATAACAAGGTTCTCGTTGTTCCTGACAGCAGACACCGCTATCAGTTTGCGAAAGAGTGGTTCATCTCGGAGGTTCCAGATTACAAATCACCATTTGATACTCTTGAACGCATCCGCACTGCTGATTTGGCAAACAACGCCCCTGTATTTGAAGCCAAGAAATCAGCCGGCAAGTTTCCCACTAAATTAAGTTAATGAAAGGATTAAAAATATGAAAACAAGAACAATTATCAAAACAAAAGCATCAAATGATATTGAAGCAATCTTCAAAGCACAAGAACTGCTGATGGAAACAGCACGCAAGCAACCGTTCTGTAAGCACACAATCACCGTTGAACTATCTAATGGCAAACTCTTTCAAATGTGGATTGCGCCTCATCAGGAGCCAATATACACGGCATAGAATAATGACAATACTTCTCTTTACATAACGCCCGACCAGTAGAAAAAAGAAATACTGATTGGGCTTTTTTCTTTAATGCGTATAATTTGTGTTTCATAAAAAATATGAGGAAAATTATTATGTAGATAATTTGAAAGGAGTAAGAAAAATGTATCAAAATACAAACTACACAATATGCGCCTTGTGATTGGCGAAAGAACTTGAAAGCCGAGGTTATAAATGTATCGGCACAGGCAGAAACAAAAATAAGCCAGAGTTTCACGTCTTCTATTTTGAAGACAGTGAAGAATTAAGAAGAGAAGTTAATAAGATAGTGAGGTTTGAACGCAATGGCTATGTATCAAAATCAAAGAACAGTAAGAATAGATAAGAAGATATCAGGCATCTATCTTATTTATGGCGAAGAAGAAATGGCTTATGCCTGCTCGGTATTAAACGGCTCGGGTTTCAAAGTGTGATGCTATCTTTTGAAGAATAAAGACGGCATCTTGTGGGACATATCACCTGCTGATGCCAAACACAAATGGGGCATCAAAAGAACAACCTTTCACGATGGGCTACGAGAGCTCAAAGAAAAAGGTTTCATAGATTTTGATGAAAACGTCATCCACCAGAAGAGCATATATCAGGGGTGCGAAAACCGCACACCATCAGCCAAAGAACTATACGATATTCGCACACCTTCTTATACGGAAACCGAACAAGAGACGTGCGAAAATCAGCATAGAAACAATATAACGAACAATACAAAGATAAATAAAGGAGAGTGCCTCAACGACAACGTTGAGCCCCTCTCTTTTCATCCAGCAGAAGAGTTTGTCTTCTAATACTTCATAATCAATAAAAAATACTTTGGGAAGCAGTTTGGAGCACCAACGAGCAATTATCAACGACTTTGTTGTGTTGTCCTGAAACTCACCCCCGCACAGAAAGGAGAAATAATTATGTGCTTACCACCTATTAAAGAAGAACAAGAAAGATTAAGAGGAGAATGCCGGTTTCTTAAATGAGGCAGCGATGTAAGATACAAAGATATCGCATCCGCAATCGGCATCAAGGAAACGTCTTTTTATAATTGACTATCAGGAGTCACAAAACTTGGCTATGAGAGCCGATACAAATTAGATGTATATATCAAGGAGTTTTACAGAAATGAACGTCAGCGATAAAATGGCACATCATCAACACAACCTCAAAAAGCAATTGGGGCAATCAGGCAACGGAACAATCAAATACGAATACATAACTTCACGCGAAGAACTGATAGACAGTTATATTCACCGATTGGATGACCTCGGCTACCCATTGAGAATAGAACCGAAGCGAGACCGTTATATATTTAACAAGCAAGCGTTAGAAAAGACACTGATTGAAGCATCAACGCAAGCACTCAACGAGATACAAACAGATATCGTGCGTTGAGTAGAAGAAGATGTTAGCGAAATGATAGAAGAAAGCGCTTATGATATCTTTAACAGCATCAACGAAATTGGCTCTTACAATGTAAATCACAAGAGAGCAAGTCATAAGAAACATTGAGCCACCAAACTTGGCGAACGCTTTGGCAAAGCATTAGGGCAATCTATCGGCAAGATAATTGATGATATGTTTTCCAACAAGAAAAGATAAGCGGTTGTTTCCAAAAACCCTATACGAATATCGCACACAGATTTTGGCAGTTTAAGCCCTTCTGTGTGCGATTTTTTTATTGTAAGAAAATGTTTCCGTTAGCATTTGGTTTCGGCACACCGTCAGAGCCGACACAGCACCGTCAGGTGCCGAAATTGAAATAGAAACACGAAAAGCATTTTTTCACTGAAAATGCCAGTTATACGAAAACCGTATAAAACAAGGCATCAGTTCGCCTTGTCTTCTTTCACGTATTCCATTATGTCGTTTGGCTGACACTCTAACAACTCACATAACCTGTCAATGTTTTTGTGAGACAAACCGCCCTTGCCTTGCCTGATAGCAGTAAGTGTGCTTTCACCAATAATGTGTTCTTTTCTTATCCTGTTGGTGTTATAACCGTATGCTTTCAACCGTTCAAAAAGCTTGTCATATTTAATCATATATATCTATACCTCATTCACTAATATGATACACCTAATTTGGTGTAACATCAAATGATAAAATTACACCAAAAACTGTGTAAAAAGTATTGACGATTACACCATTTTTGGTGTATAATGAAGACAGTTAAAGAGGTTAGATAACCAAGAAGGAGAAAGAAATGACACAGATTACATTAACTCACAGAATTGAAGAATTGAATGACTTGGAAGCAATGATTGAAGAACTCAAAGCAGAAGCGGAAGCAATCAAGGACAGCATCAAAGAAGAAATGACAATCAGGGACGTTGAAGAACTGACCGTTGGCGATTATATCATCCGCTACGTTGATGTCCTATCATCAAGATTTGATACCAAGAGGTTCAAAGTTGAGATGGGCGAAGCCCTCTACAAGAACTTCACAAAGGAAGTTTCAAGCAAAAGATTTACCATCAGCCACTAATTTAGGACGAGGGGCATAAAGCCCCTCTCCAGAAGGGAGAACATAGAATGATTTATGGTTATGCCAGAGCCAGCACCAACGAAGATAAGCAAGATATCAACAGGCAAATAAGAGAATTGAAGGATGCGGGAGCACAAGATATACGATTTGAATACGAACACGGCGACAGCTCCGTCAAACCGCAATTATCTCTTCTATTGGAAACAGTCAAAGAAGGAGATACGATATTCACTCTTGAAGTATCACGACTTGCCAGAAGCACAAAGAAATTGTGCGAAATCATTGATGCTGTTAAACAAAAGAAAATCTGCCTTGATATCATAGGAAGCATAACAGTTGATTGTCGGTCTGGAAGTTTAGACCCAATGACAAACGCATTTATTATGATGAGTGGTGTATTTGCTGAATTAGAACTCAACATCATACGCGAGCGTGTCAAATCAGGAATGGCAAACGCAAAGGCAAAGGGCTCACCGATTGGCAGACCAAGAACCACAAAAGACGATATACCGGTAATCTTCTATAAGCATTACCCCGCATATAAAAATGGTTCTCTCAACATCACCGATTTATCGCGATTATGTGAGCGTTCAAGAAAAACAATATATAAATATCTTTCTCTACTGGAACAATAAATAAAAACGGGCTTCTATCATTCGGATGATAGAAGCCTTTATTTGTATGTTTTCTTATTATTTGTTCTTTCTAGCAGATAATCAACGGACACTTCATGATAATCTGCGAGTTTAATCAAAATATCAGTAGGAATATCAAGTTCTCCTCTTTCATAATTACTATAAACTCTTTGACTACAAGAAAGAATTTCGCCCATCTGTTTCTGTGTTAAATCATTATCCTCACGCAATTCCCTAATTCGTTTGTAAAGCATTTTAAGTACCTTACATTGATTGTATTTTAGCGGACTTTGCACTATTGTGATTTAGCGGAAAATCCGCTATTATTAAAATAAGATGCTATTTATGGAGGGATAAATGAAAAGAAAACGAAATATTAGAATACTATTCCTAGCGTTGATAATCTTTTCCGTTTTATTAAGCATTACAGGCTGTTCAAGCGACCCAAATAATATCAACGGAAAATATGTTGTCAATGGTTTTCAAACGTGGAAAAGAGGAGAAACCACCTATAAATGGGATTCTCTAGTAAACGATGAGTTTTATGTAGTAATTGAAAAAGCAAAAATAGTAGATGTCCATTTAAATGGTTCATCCTATACAGGGAATTTCAAAGGCAAAGGAAATCAATACAATACTATAATAACGTGGGGTTCTGGAAATGGCCCTGCAGACCAGATTTTTAGCGGATTTAAATGCTTAAATACAAATATTTATGCAAAGGATGGAGAAGTTCAATTAACGTTTTATCTAACATATTCTTCTTCTAGTGATTGGACAACTGGTGCAACCGTTCGTTTCCAAAAGGTGGACTAAAATGAAAAAAAGAAATATTTTAATTATCTCGTTGTTTGTTCTGGAATTAATTATTCTTATTATTGATTCAAAACAAAAACTGGCTGTTCATAGAATACTGAAATATATTGACACTGGGGTGCTTGGCCAAGACATAAACGATAAGTTTAATATATTATGGCTTATAATGCTTCAAGTACCTGGATTATACGATTACATTGATTTAATAATCCCTGGTATTTTAATTATCATTTTTGCATTCTATCTTCTTGGTGTTTTCCTTAAAAAAGATATTATCAAAAAAATAAGCGGGATTCTTAATCTTGTATTCATTATAATTCCGTTTTTATTCTCAATTTTTTATAAGGATGTATATCCTAAAACAGTTGCTACATACAGAATGACACTTGTTGGATATCTCTTAATTTTATTGCCGCTTTTCTCAATGTACATTCTTTTCTTAGAAGGAAAAAAGTTTAATGTGCAGAAATTCTTTAACAAGAAAAAAACCGACTATACAAAAGAAATAAAAGAATTATCGGATTTGTGTAAAGAAGGTGTTATAACACAAGAAGAATTTGAGAGAAAAAAGAAAGAATTGTTAGATTTAAAATAATATGGCTGATATTGGAACAAAAGTAGCATCAGAAAAATGGGGGTACACTCAAGAAACAATTAGAAAGTGGTGTGCTCGTGGTTTAATTCCTAATGCTACGCAAGATAAAAAAGGTTCACCATGGCATATTCCAGCTGATGCAAAATGTCCTAAAAAGATAAAGTGTATTCAGAAGTAATTTAAGGAGAAAGTGAAGAAATCCTATTATTAGTACGATAATAATATGAAACAGATAGCCCACTGAGGGCTTTTCTTATATATGTTATAATTTTTACGGATGCCAAAAAAAGAAAATCAAAAGTTCAAATCTCTATTAGTCGCAAAAATACTGATAGAAGAAACGGATGATAAACACCCATTAACTACAGATGATATACTTGAACGCATCAGCGATATTGAAACTGACCCGCCGGAATATCGCTCTGTATTAAGAGATATTCACCAACTTGATACGTTTTTTCAAATCCAAGAAGAGAATGACAATGATTTTGGATATGTCATTGATAAAAGCGATGAATACTACAATCGCGGATGGAAGATAATTCAAAGACCGTTTGAGTATGAAGATATACAACTTTTGATTGAGGCAATCAATTCATCAAAAGGCATATCACACAAAAAATCAAATGAACTGAAAGAAAAAGTCGCGTCATTAAGAAGTATCCACGAAAAAGAAAAACTTTTAGATATCAATGTCTATACGCTTGGCAGAACAAAGACAGACACCGATATTCTTTTACTTCTGGGAAGCATCAACGATGCGATAGAACATAATCATAAATTATCTTTTGTATATAAGAATTACACTTTCAACGACAAAGGAAAAATTGAAAAAGTCAGCAGAAGGCAAGGCAAAGAGTATGTCGTCTCCCCTTACCAGATATTGATGAGTGAAAGCAATTACTACCTTTTAGCTTATAACTCCTATTTTCAAAGTATCATCCCATACAGAATTGACCGTATGGAAAAGACCTTTGAAGTTGAAGAAGAAAGAGAAGGATTTGAAGAATACAGAATGATTAACTTTAATGATTTCTTCAAAGAAACCTTCAATATGTGGATTGGCGACAGAATGCTTGTTAAATTGCTTTTTACAAATGATTTGCTATATACGGTTATTGATAGGTTTGGCAAAGAAAACATCCAGAGATACGATGAAAACCATTTTACGTTAATCGCAAAAGTAATGGTAAGCAATCAGTTTTACTCTTGGCTTGCCGGTTTTGGTTCAAAAGTGAAGATATTAGAACCGAAAGAATTAGCAGAAGATTATAAGTTGTATATAAAGAGTATCTATGACGATATAAAATGATAAAAAGTTGTTGAAAGTTGATGATTTGTCCTCTTTTGGCATGATTTCCTTTCTTTTATTTTTCTTTGTTATCTGTGAGAAGATTTTGAGAAGATTTCTCAAAAAAAGTAATGGCTCAATCCTTCAAAAGAGCCGAAAATCAGTAGGTTACGGGTTCGTTTCTATGATGCCCACATGGCATCATAATTCCTGTAGTTGGCACCAGAATTAAATTCAAGTCACCCTTAGGGGTGATTTTGTTTTATCTAGGGTATATTTCAATATGGTTTATTGAAATATTAAAAAGGAACGAAACGTTTCTGATTCGGTCCTATTTCCTTCTAGAATTTAAACTAAATTAATAGATAATCAGTTATTCATATTTTAAAAGTTGACTATTCAACATATTTCCAATGGAAACCTTTATATGTTTTTTTATTCCCACGACACACTTCATTTATCATATTTGGTATTCCATTTATTTCTTGACTTGCAACAATTGAACTATCATATACCTTGCCTGTTTCTATACAAACAACCTTTTTATGTCTATGTTTATTACAAACTGGGCATCCCGTACTATTTTTTCGTGTGCGGTCCCCAATACTTGCATCCCAATGATTCTGGCATTTTTGGCATACCCAACCTACTTTCCTATTGGAATGAGGTGAAAAGTTTTCAGGTATTAAAGGATAGTTTTTCTTATAATCCCATTCATTCGCAATTTCTGGATATTCAGTTAATAAGTTTATTTTTCTTTTTCCTAATAGACTTTCTATTTTTCTTCTATCACGATCAACATTTATAGGATTCTCATCTTTTCCAATCAGTTTTCTTGCGTTTGAATTCCTGGTCTTTGAATTATCTATTGATAATAATTTATATATTAGATTGTTGATTGCATAGTTAAGAAACTCAGACCTTGCATCGGGTATTTCTATTTTATAATCACAATTGACTAAAAAATTACGTCTATCAAGAGATTCAATGATTCTTATTAACAGTATCCCGTTTTCTTTACATATCTTGTATTTTTTCTGGTCTCTAATTTTAATATTGTCTTTGTTATGATATGTTTTCCCATCATATTCAATGCCAATATTTAATGAAGGGATAAAAACATCAAGTTCCATGGTATTTTGGAAAATATCTCTATAACCACTGATTGAATCAGGAAAATATAGTTTAACATAATAAAAAATTGATTGTTCAGGGAAAGATGTCCTTAATGATCTCGCACAGATTGGGCACCCACGATTCTTGGTTCTGTTACAAATAACGGATTTATAATGATGTTTGTTTGGACATATCCATCCGACTTTCTTTCCACTTCCAAAAGTAACATCTGATGGTTTAAGATTTCCGTTATATTCATAATCCCATTCTTTTGCGATTTCCGGAAATACGGTCTCCAAATCGTTAAAACCTTTTAATACCTTTTTACCAGAACAATAAGGACAACCTATTCCATAGTTACGACTTTTTATTTGTGCGTTCCAACTATGGTTTTTTTCACAAATCCACCATACTTTTTTCTTGCTGCCAGGGAAAACATCTGATGGTTTTAAATCTCCGTTCTTTTCATAATCCCACTCTTTAGATAATTTAGGATTGACCGTTTCAAGATCGGTCTCTCCTTTAATAACTTTTTGGTGAGTGCAGTAGGGACATTTTCGGTTTCCTGCAACTCTTGTAGAAACACTTGTAATCCATTCATGTCCTTTTGAACACTTCCAATTTGCTTTATAGTGACTTTTAAATCCTATCTCATTCGGATCAACAGCATTCTTTTCATAATCCCATTCATCCAATAGATTACAGTTGTTTTTTATGCACCATTCTTTTAATGATTGTTTGCCCTTATTCATAATTAAATTATACTTTCTATAGATTTGTTATTGCTCATTAATGTGTATCTGTATTGTTAATTAAAATTAAAAGAATAGTTTTAAATTAAAGAATAGTTTTAAATAGGTTTAAGGATTAATACATATTTATATATAGATTCACTACTTATGTTGTGATTTATACTCCCTAAACTTAAATCACTATTTCTCATATTAATAATCCACTGATTAACAATACCTTGCTTGTTTCATACTATTCGATTTTCCTGATTTGACATTTTTACCGACTGTAATACAATTCGGTCGGTTTTCATAGTCGGTCATCGTATAGTAAAATAGGATTAAGTACAAGACAAAAAGATCATTAATGAAAAGGAGAAAATCAATGACTATTCAAGAAATCATCGACAAGATTCTTGCCTATCACCCGGACATCGGCGACCGCCGAACCTGCGATGTCATCGTTGGAGCAGACCCGAATCGTGAATGTACGGGCATCCTGATCTCCATTGCTCCGACTGTTCCGATCATCCGGAAAGCCATCGAGATAGGCGCAAACTTCATCTTCGTACACGAACCGACTTTCTTCAGCGGTTATGACGATGAATGCGAGTGGCTGGAAGGGAATGACGTATACGAAGAAAAACTGGCTCTTCTCCTGGACAACGGGATCACCGTCTATCGCGACCATGACCATATCCATATGCATCGTCCGGATGGCATTTTCCATTACATGATGAAAAATCTGGGTTGGCTGGATTATCTCAAACCTCAGGAAAGAGGCTGGGAAGTCGTTCTTCCGCCGACCCGTCTTGGTGATCTTATCACTCATGTGAAGAAAACAATGGGTCTTGAACATATCCGTTACATTGGAGATCCGGATGCCATCGTCTCGACCGTCGGTTTCTGTGGCCATCTTCTTCCGGGGGCAGACAGCAACTGGAGCAATAACGCCCAGGTCGCTGCCAGCTGGAACTATGACGTCGTCATTCCGGGTGAGACGGTCGACTGGACACTGCCGTTATACATCCGTGATGCGGCGGATCTGGGCAAGGCGAAAGCTATGATCGTGCCGGGTCATTTCGTTCAGGAAGAAGCAGGCATGGCTCTAGCAGAAGAATGGCTCAGACCCGTTGTCGGCGATGATGATCTGCCGATTTCCTTCTTCCCTGCAGGGGATATGTGGAAATACGACTGATCGATACAGTATCAGATTTAAACGAAGAAAACCTCTCAGAGAGGTTTTTTGTATCGTTTTGTGATAATGCGACGTCACACCTTTAGGAAATCATCTGCGGGATAGAAATTGAATGATCAGTATCATGGAGATGATACTATATGATTAGAAAGATACTGATGAATGGATACGATGGAGGAACGAAATGGATTGTCTGGTACATAAATGGGATGGATGCAGATGCGTGAAATGCGGAAAGATCCGCAAAGTAAAAGATAGTTCCCTGCATGATTTTCAAGGCGCTTGTACTTGCGTGAAATGCGGAAAGCTAAGAAGCTACGGCCATCAGTACAAATGCGGGGTATGTACGATCTGCGGGAAGAAAAATCCCCGCGAGGGACATGGAGAGATCGATTACCGTATGGCAGGAGACAAAATCGAGTATTACTGTGCCGACTGCGGACAGGTCATGAATACGTATACTTATAATGAGCTTCTGAATCGAACGTTAGAAGAAATCAGGAACGCCGATGAAGCAGGTTGCTACAGTCCGAAAGCGGAGTCGCTGCTGGAATGGCTGAAAGAGAACTGTCCGGAGTGATCGCTTTTCTTTACAGTATCGGTCATAATTGGATAGTATAAACAATGGGAGGATTTTTATGCTGGAGAAAAAGAAACTGGAAGAATATCTCAGCAGATGCATGGATTCCCATGCGGATTTTGCGGAAATCTATGAAGAAAAAGAACTGAGTGAAACCATCAATATGCTAAACGGCAGCGTCGAAAATATCTTTACGAAGAATACTTTCGGTGTCGGGATTCGTTTGTACAAGGGCTTGCAGGCTGTCTATGGCTATGCCAATGAGACGGATGACAAGACGTTGATCGATCTGATCGATGATTTAAGAGATGCGTTAGGGAAAGAAGAAAAAGGATCGCAGGTTGCTCTGGAAAGAGTTGAATATGAAAACAGACATCCGGTGAAGATCAATTTTGACGAAGTATCTCTGGCTGATAAGACGGATCTGCTGAAAAGAGCCAACGATGCGGCGAAAGCAGCCGATGAAAGGATCGTCAAAGTCGATGGAACGTTATTGAATGTCCGTCAGGAGGTGCAGATTTCCAACAGCGAGGGCAAGCTGATTTCCGATACAAGAGTGAGGACCAGAATGATGGTCACGGCATACAGCCAGGAAGGAAACAACTTCCAGAGCGGCAGAGAAACACCGGGCGGAGGAATGGGTCTGGAATTCTTTGAAACGGTCAAGCCGGAAGAAATCGGCAAGGAAGCAGCAAGAGTCGCTTTGGTGAATCTTGTGGCGAAAGACTGTCCGAGCGGGAAGATGCCGGTGGTCATCGACAGCGGTTTTGGCGGCGTCATATTCCATGAAGCCTGCGGACATGCCTTGGAAGCGACTTCCGTTGCCAAGAATCAGAGCGTCTTCTCCGGAAAGTATGGCCAGAAGATCGCCAGCGATGTCGTAAGTGCCGTCGATGATGGCACGATCCCGAATGCCTGGGGTTCTCAGAATATCGATGATGAAGGGAACTTCCAGAAGAAGAGAGTCCTGATCAAGGATGGCATTCTGACATCTTATATGATCGACCGTCTCAATGGCAGACGCATGCATGAAGAATCAACATCCAGTTCAAGAAGAGAATCTTATATGTATGAACCGACATCCAGAATGTCCAATACGTTTATCTGCGAAGGAAACAGCGAATTCGAAGAACTGTTCGAAGGAATCGAAAAAGGTCTCTATGCTGCGAAAATGGGCGGTGGCAGCGTCAATCCGCAGACCGGAGAATTCAACTTCGCGGTACTGGAAGGCTATATGATCGAGAATGGAAAGATCACTTATCCGGTCAAGGGAGCTTCTTTGATCGGCAAAGGAAATGAGATCCTGTTCAATATCGAGAAAGTCGGCAAGACCGTTAAGAGAGGCCAGGGAATGTGCGGATCCATGAGCGGTTCGATCCCGACCGATGTCGGCCAGCCGCCGATCAAAGTAAGTTCTATCATTGTCGGAGGTACAGCAAATGAATAAGCAGAAATGGATCGATCATGCCTTAAGCAAAGGCTTCGACAGCTTTGAGATCTACCAGAACAATCTGGAAGAAAAGAATATCACTTACTATCAGCGTGAGATGGAGAGTTATGTGAAATCTCATGTCTTGGGAACGGCATTGCGCGGATTGTATCAGGGCAAGATGGCTTCGATTTCTACGGAAGATGCTTCGGATGAGAATATGGAAAAACTCATCGATACGATGATCGAACAGGCCCAAGCCACGACATCCTCCGATAGCGGTGTCATCCTGGAACCGATGGCGACAGAGCAAGTCACGAAAGAAAACCGCTTCATCAGACCGGATGCCGCCTCGATTGATAAGGCCTTCAAAGAAATCGAAGACAAGTTCTATGCCTATGATGAACGCGTCTTCCAGGTGACGGATCTTTTCTATACGGAACAGGCATCGATCCGGGAAATCAGCAATTCCCGAAAGATGCATGTCAAGGATGATTCCAGCGTGCAGGCGGTCATTGCCGGCGTGGCAGTCAAAGAAGGCGATGAGATCAAGAACTCTTTCAATATCGAACTATTGTATGATGTGAATGATTTCGATACGGATGCTTTCGTCAAGAAAGCGGCAGACAAGGCATTGAACAAGCTTCATGCCTCCAGCATTCCTAGCGGGACCTATCCTGTGATCATCGAAAAGGATGCCATGACCTCGCTGTTTACGGCATTCTCAGGGATCTTCTCGGGCGATCTGATCGGCAAAGGGATCTCTCCGTTAAAAGATAAACTCAACGAAAAGATCTTCGCCGACAAGATCAGCGTCATCGATGATCCGAAGAATACCGATGCTCTGGTCATCAGCAATTATGATGATGAAGGATATCCGACTTCCAGAAAGACTCTGGTCGATCATGGGGTATTCAAGATGATGCTGCACAGCACAAGCTCCGCAATGCGCATGCATATGGAAAGCACAGGAAATGGCTTTAAGCAAGGCTATGATTCTCCGGTTGGCGTGCGTCCGTACAACTGCTGCATCGTTCCGGGAGAAAAGTCATTCGATGAACTGCTTCAGGACATGAACGAGGGGCTGGTCATCGAAGGCTTCCAGGGTCTGCATGCGGGTATCAATATGGCCAGCACCAATTTCTCTCTGCAATGCAGCGGCTACTATGTCAAAGACGGCAAGAGAGATAAGAGCGTTACGCTGATCACGGCAGCAGCCAATTTCCTGGAACTGATGAAAGATGCTCAGGAAGTAGGAAACGATCTGGAATGGAAGACAGAGAAAATCGCTTGTCCGAGCATTTTGTTCAAAGGAATCGCCATCAGCGGAGAATAAACATATCTATCAATAAGAAGCCATGGAAACATGGCTTTTTCTTTCGTTTTCATAGATAATACTGTTAAGGAAAAAACCATGGATATCATCATCAAGAAAGCGGAAACGGAAGAAGAAATCAAAGGAAAAGCCTATGTGCATTGGAAGTCCTGGCACGAAGCCTATCCGGATATCGTAGATCCGTCTTATCTTACGAAACTGACTCTGGAAAAATGCGAAGAGATCGCTTTTGCGTTTCCTGACAATCTTCTGATCGCGAAAGACCATGACAGGATCATCGCTTTCGTGAGCTACGGAGACTGCCGTGATGAGGATCTGTCCGATACCGGAGAGGTCTATGCGATCTATGTCTTGGAAGAATATTACGGACAGGGCATAGGCAGCCGTCTGATGGAAGCAGCCATGGAAGAACTGAAGGATCGCTCTGCGATCGCGGTCTGGGTCCTGAAAGACAATGAAAAAGCCATCCGCTTTTACGAACATCAGGGTTTCCATTCCGATGGGAAAGAAGTGATAAAAAAACTGGGTTCGCCTGTCGCAGTAATACGGATGATCAGGAGGAAAGAAGATGTTCTGTAGAAAAAAGAAAGAAACGCAGCATTATGATGAAACAGCCGTCGAACCTGTCATCCGTGCCAGCATCTGTACGGGAGAACAGGTCGCAGGTTTCAGAGACTTGAAGACAGGGCATTTCACGGAAGTGATGCTGATAAGAAACAACAGCGATCTTGATTCGTTCAAGAAGAAATATGGAATCAAAAACGAAATAAAGAAGATCTATTAAGGAGAATCTGCAATGAAGACATTATTTAAAAACGGAACGATTTACGACGGAACCGGCGATAAGCCGTATCAGGGGGATGTGCTGATTGAAGACGACAAGATCATTGCCGTCGGAGAGGTCAAAGAAAAAGCCGACAAAGCCATCGACATCAGCGGCTTAAGCATCTGTCCGGGACTGATCGATGCCCACTCGCATAACGATTTCTTCTATGATAGGGAAGATGCCGAGAAGTTCTACAAGCCTTTTATCGAACAGGGCATTACGACGCAGATCACAGGCAACTGCAGCTTTTCGCCTTTTGGCATGGATAAAGACACCCCATATCAGGACAAGATCGGCGGAGGACTTTTCCAGTCTTTGCATCCGGGAAGCTTTGCGGATTTCAAGAAACGTGCCAAAGGCAATCTGTATGTCAATATGGCTCCGCTGGTTGGCAATGGTTCCGTGCGCGCAGGCATGACCGGATACGATCCGACACCATACACTTCCAAACAGATTGAAGAAGAACTCGCTCATGTAAGAGAAGCCATGGAAGGAGGAGCGTTGGGCGGTTCGTTCGGATTCATGTATGAGCCGAACCGTTACAGCAAGCCGGAGGAACTCTATGCGTTCGCTAAGACGATCGCTTCCTATGATGGCATCGTGACCGTTCACCCGAGAGCCTGTTCCATCGTTTCTGCGGACTATCCGCTCTTTACCAAGAAATCTCATCTGGAGATGGGTCTGGATGAAGTCATCGATATCATGAAAGAGTCCGGCTGTCGCATGGAGTACAGCCATCTCATCTTTACCGGAGCAAGAAGCTGGAAACTGCTTGATGTCATGCTGAAGAAATTCCATGAGACAAGAAAAGAAGGCTATGAGATCGCATTCGACAACTATGTGTTCCATTATGGAGCTTCGGTTATCACCCTGGTCTTCCCGGAATGGTATGCGGCTCTATCCAAAGAAGAAGCTGCGAAACCGATCAATCGTTTCAAGCTTTCGCTGACGATCCTGATGTATCGTAAGGTACTAGGCATCGACTGGGATGATATGGTCGTGGCATATATCTCTGAGGAACACCGCGAATATGAAGGCAAGACCGTACTGGCAGCAGCGCAAGAAGAAGGACTGTCTCCTTTGGATATGTATCTCAAACTGGTGGAACTCTCCAACCGTCAGGGAAGCATCTATCTGGGCAAATACTACAACGATGAGATCGTACATCGTCTGATGGAAGATGAATTGTCCGTCTTTATGACGGATGCCTGGGTCGAAGACAAAGGCTTGCAGAATATCGCTGCCTTCCAGACCTTCCCGCAGTTCTTTATCCTGGCGAAACGCTACAACATCCCGATCGAGAAGATCGTCCGGAAAATGACCGGAGCGACTGTGGATCGTTATCATATTACGGAACGAGGCTATCTCAAAGCGGGATACAAGGCCGATCTTACCATTCTTGATCTGGATCATCTTAAGGTCGATGAAAGCATTCCTGACTTCAAGCCGGAAGGCATCGTCCATGTCTATATCAATGGCAAGTCTGTTTTGAAAGATGGAAAATATATCAGTGAAAAAGCAGGAGAACTGGTCTTGAGAAAAGATAAATAATCCCAACATTATAATATTTCGGTTTTATAAGAGCGGTGTACCCGCTCTTTTTATCATCAAACTGTTATAAACTGTTGACATCTGTTATAAACTGTTATATAGTGTTTATATCGAATACTGCAGAAATCGAGGAATGACTATGAGAATCATTATCAACACTTCATCGATGGTCCCGATCTATGAACAGATCATGGATCAGATCAAAAAGATGGTCATCAGCAAGGAATTGAAAAACGGAGACAATCTGCCTTCGGTAAGAGCTCTGGCTGCGGAACTGAAGATATCCGCATTGACTGTCAAGAAAGCCTACGACCTTCTGGAAGAGGAAGGCTATATCGCTACCGTACATGGAAAGGGCAGCTACGTCAAAGATGCCGATCCCGAAATGATGGCAGAACAGCGCTATCGTCTGATCGAAGAAGAAATGGAACTCATAGTACAGAAAGCGAGATCATACGGTTTGGAAGATGAAGAGATCATTCAACTTCTGGATCTGATCCTGGAGGATAAATAAATGTTGAAGGTAAAAGAACTGAAAAAGACTTATCCGGGTTTTGAACTGTCATGCGATCTGGAAGTACCTGCCGGAAGGATCACCGGCCTGATCGGTCAGAATGGGGCAGGCAAGAGCACGCTGTTCAAGACGATACTGCAGCTGTGCTATCCGGATAGCGGAAATATCGAACTGTTTGGGAAAGATCTGAAAGAGATCACGGAAAAAGACAAGCAGGATATCGGCGTGGTACTGGCAGAATCGCAGTTTTCTTCCTATATCACGATCGAAGATGTGATCAAGATCATGAAGTGCTTCTATGAAGCATTCGATGAAACGGACTTCAGAAACAAGTGCGCACAGTTCCGGCTGGATACGCACAAGAAGATCAAGGAACTGTCTACCGGCATGAAAGCCAAGCTGAATGTGCTTCTTGCACTGTCTCATAAGGCTAAGATCCTTCTTCTGGATGAACCGACCGTCGGTCTGGATGTCCTCGCAAGAGACGATATCCTGGCCATGATCCGGGAATACATGGCAGAAGACGAGGAACGTGCAGCCCTGATCAGTTCTCATATCTCTACCGATCTGGAAACGCTTTGTGATGACTTCTATATGATCCATGACGGAAAGATCATTCTTCATGAAGAAACGGATCGTCTCTTAAGCGATTATGCGATCATCAAAGTCTCTGAAGAAGAGTATGAAAAACTGGATAAGAAATATCTGCTGAAGGTCAAGAAAGAAGCCTTCGGTTATCGTTGTCTGAGCGACCAGAGGGAATTCTATATGAATAATTATCCGAAACTGGTCATAGAAAGAAGCGGCATCGACGAACTGATCGAACTGATGCTGAGAGGTGAATAAAATGAAAGGCTTGTTCATGAAAGATTTCCTGATTCTTAAGAATCAGAGCAAGACTCTTCTGATGATTTTTGCGATCGGTATCGCAATGTCACTGACTTTTGAACCGGCATCGCTGATCTTCTATATCGGCATGCTTGGCTGTTTGCTGGCTCTGGGTACGATCTCTTATGATGAAGCGGACCATGGCTATGCGTTCCTCTTCAGCCTGCCGATCAATAGGAAAAGCTATGTGATCGAAAAGTATCTCTTCATTCTGGGGTCTACCGTCGTCTTCCTGCTGATGTCGCTGGTCATCTGCGGGATCATGACAGCCATGGGTGTATACGATAAACAGAATCTTCTGGAAGAGCTGCCATCCATGCTGCTGGCGTTGCTGCTGATCATCATCGTCGTCTGCGATGTCACGATCCCGTTAAGACTCAAATACGGCAGCGAGAAATCGCGTATCTACCTGTATCTGCTTTCTGCTTTGTGCGGCGTCGCAGGCTTCGTAGGATCGAAACTGTTCCCTTCCTTCGGAGCGAAATTCGTTTCAGGGATCGAACAGACACCTTTCGCATTGATCATAGGAATCATTGTCGTCTTTGCGATCGTATCTACGTTTATTTCCGTTAAGATCTGTGAAAAGATCATCAAAGAGAAACAGTTCTGATATGTATCAGGAAGAAAAAGTCCGACATCCCATTCCACCGGTTTACGATGAAAACGCCAGGATCCTCATCCTGGGCAGTTTTCCTTCCGTGAAATCAAGGGAAGCCGGCTTTTTCTATGGCCATCCCCGTAACCGTTTCTGGGCCGTTCTTTCTGCCGTTATGGATGAACCGCTTCCTCAAAGCATCGAAGAAAAGAAAACCTTCCTGTTAAGCAATCATATCGCCGTCTGGGATGTGATCGGGGAATGCAGGATCAGAGGTTCTTCCGATGCATCGATCGAAGACGTCAGGATCAACGACCTCAGTGTGATCCTTGAGAAAGCAGAGATAAAACAGATCTTCGTCAATGGAAAAACGGCAGAGAAAATGTATGAACGCTATGCCCAAGATCTCTATCAGAGAAAAGCGATCGTTCTGCCTTCCACAAGCCCGGCAAATGCCGCCTGGAACCTGGAACGGCTGATCGGCCAATGGGAATGCATCAGAGACTATCTTTGAACAGACAAGGATGCGTAATGCATCCTTCTCGTGTCATAATAGTGTCATGAGAGAGAAAAAAACAAATATCACAAAATACTATAATGTCCTGTTTCCTATCTGGATGCTGATATGGTACCCGTTTCTGTTTATCCTTCTGATTCCTGCCAATTATCTGATGGATACTTTCGTACTGTCGTTCTCGCTGAAGGATGAATCGATACGCAAACCGTTCCGCAGGAAACATACCTGGAAGATCTGTCTGATGGGTTTCCTTGCGGACTTCATCGGTTCGGCATTCCTGTTTGCCGTCATCATGCTGACGGAAGGGAATAACGATCTCGTCAATGCGATCTGTTACGATCCGTTCAATAACGTTCTTGCTTTTCTGATCATTGTCATCGCAATCGCGCTTTCCGCAGTCGTCATCTATTTCGGCGATCTTTGGATCTTGAAGAAAGCCGGTCTCGATGATGTGCAAGCCAAACGGTCCGCTCTGTTCATGGCAATCCTGACTGCGCCATATCTGTTCCTTTTCCCGACAAAACTGATTTATCAATGATGAAGATCCGTATCTTAAGCATCTGTCCCGAACAGTTTGACTCTTTTCTTCATACGCCCCTGATTTCCCGAAGCATGGCTTCGGGTCTTTTGGATCTTGATATTGTCGATATCCGCAATTATGCAGAGAGAAGTTTCCGTAAAGTCGATGATTCTCCCTATGGCGGAGGCCCCGGCATGGTGATGCGCTGTCAGCCGATCCTGGATGCATTGAATGCCCATAGAAGCGATCAGACGCACACGATCATCCTGACCCCGATCGGCAAGCCATTCGATCAGGAAGATGCGCATCGTCTCTCAAAAGAAGAGGAACTCATCCTGATCTGCGGCCATTATGAAGGAATGGATGCACGGATCTATAAGCATGCGGATGAACTGATCTCGATCGGCGATTACATCCTGACCGGCGGAGAACTGCCTGCTATGGCAGTCACGGAAGCGATCCTGCGTCTGGTGGACGGATCGATGAAGAAAGAGAGCACGGAAGAAGAGTCTTTTGAAACGGGCCTGCTGGAGTATCCTCAGTATACGAAGCCTGCCGATCTCAATGGCGATAAAGTCCCGGAAGTCCTGCTGTCAGGAAATCATGAAGCGATCCGTAAATGGCGTCAGGAACAGGCGCTGGAACTGACGAAACAGAAGCGTCCGGATCTGATCCGAAGGAACCGGTTTCTTCTGGTTGAGGAAGAACTGAAACGCTATATCGAAGAAGAAATCCTGCCTTGTTACAGGGATTATGAAGATGGACATGGCATCGCACATATCCGCAAGGTCATCCAAAACAGCAATGATCTGATCGAAGATCTCGATGTCGATGCATCCATGGTTTACTGCATCGCGGCCTACCATGATATCGGGATCCGCTACGGACGCGAGGATCATGAACTGACTTCCGGAAAATGGCTCCAGGAAGACAGGAAACTGGACCGCTGGTTCACGAAGGAACAGAAACAGATGATGAAAGAAGCGATCGAAGATCATCGCGCTTCGCGCAAGGAGAAACCGCGTTCTATTTACGGATGCATCATTGCGGAAGCGGATCGGGATGTCGATCCGGAGACGGTTATCGATAGATCTGTTTCATATGCGCTAAACAGGCATCCGGAAGAATCGGACGAAGAATCCTGTTTACGCATCCTTCAACACATCAGCGAGAAATACGGAGAAAACGGATATCTCAGATTATGGATGCCATGCAGGAAGAATGAAGAAGGTCTGGCGACGATACGCCGATGGATCAGAAACGGTGAGATCAGGGAGAGGGTCCTCAGGCATTTAAGAAATAGAAAAAGAGAAACTGTATTATCATAAAGAAAAAGGAGCAGTACAAGATGGATAATTATAGCGACAAAAACAAGATGAAACTAGGCTTCGGTCTGATGAGACTGCCGAAGCTGGAAGATGGCAGCATCGATGTGGCACAGACGGCAGAAATGGCGGATCTTTTCCTGGAAGCGGGAGGCACCTATTTCGATACGGCATTCATGTATCCGGGTTCCGAGGAAGCCATACGCGATGCGCTGATCAAGAGACATCCGCGCGATTCCTTTACCCTGGCAACGAAGCTGATGTGTTCCAATGACGTCAAAGACGAAGAAACAGCCAAACAGGAATTCTATACCAGCCTGGAACGGACGCAGGCAGGATATTTCGATTACTATCTGCTGCATGCCTTGCAGCGTTCCAATTATCAGAAATATGATGAGTATCATATCTGGGATTTTGTGAAGGAACAGAAGGAAAAAGGACTGATCCGGCACTATGGCTTCTCTTTCCATGGCGATCCGGAACTACTGGAAGAACTCTTAAGCAAACATCCGGATGTGGATTTCGTACAGCTGCAGATCAACTATGCGGACTGGGAGAATCCGGGTGTCAATTCAAAGAAGAATCTGGAAATCTGCCGCAGCCATGGCAAACTGGTGACGGTCATGGAGCCGGTCAAGGGAGGCATCCTGGCGGATCCGATCGACAGCGTCAAAGCGATCTTCGACAGTGAAAACAAAGACGCTTCCTACGCTTCCTGGGGCATCCGTTTCGTCGCTTCTCAGGAAGGCATCCTGATCGTTTTAAGCGGTATGAGCAATCTCGATCAGATGAAGGACAATCTCAGTTTCATGAAAGATTTCGTTCCGCTCAATGAACACGAGCAGGAACTGATCATGAAAGCGCAGGAAGCGCTGAATGCCGATCAGATGATACCGTGCACGGGCTGCCGTTACTGTACCAAGGGCTGTCCGATGTCGATCCCGATCCCTGACATCTTTACGGTCGAGAACCGTAAGAAAGGCTCTCCGGAATTCAGGACCAAGAGGGAATACACGATCGTCACGCAGGGAAAAGGCAAAGCGAGCGACTGTCTGGAATGCGGTCAGTGCGAGGGAGCCTGCCCTCAGCATCTGCCGATCATTGATCTTTTGAAACAGTGCAGAGCTTTGGAGGACTGATCGTAATCCTTTTCGCATGGACTATACATGTCATTACCGGTCTCCTTTCGGAGACATCACTCTGGCTTCCGATGGCGAGGTGCTGATCGGACTCTGGTTTGATGGCCAGAAACATTTTGGGGATGTCCTGAAGAAAGAACACAAGGAAGAAAAGCTTCCGGTATTTGAAGAAACGATACATTGGCTGGATCTCTATTTTCAGGGACAGATCCCGTCTTTTACACCGAAGCTTGCTTTGCGAGGGACTTTGTTTCAACAGAAAGTCTGGCAGCTTCTGCTTGAGATCCCTTACGGACAGACTACAACTTATCGGCAAATCGCGCAGAAGATCGATGAGAAAGGAAAAATGTCCTGCCAGGCGATCGGCAATGCGGTAAGCCATAATCCAATCTCCATCATCGTTCCATGTCACAGAGTGATCGGAAGCGATGGATCTCTGACAGGTTATGCGGGAGGTCTGGAACGTAAAAGGAAACTGCTGGAACTGGAAAAGGATAGAATAGATATTAGACAGAGGTTATGAAATGAAAAAGATACTGATGATACTGATGGCGATCCTGATCTGCACGGGATGTACGCCGAAAGAAGAACCGGTCGACCATACGCTTGCGATCGAAGACTATCCGACCATTCATGAGACGGAATTCGGCGGCGTCTATATCGAAATCACGATCGATGATTTCAATGAACTGGGTTTCGCTTTCGGAGACAGCGTGGATGTGGAATTTTCCAACGGTTATCGGCTGGAAGACATCCCTTACTACAACGGCTATTATGTCCAGGCAGGGGAACCGCTTCTGGTAGGCTATCCGGGTTACGACTACATCAAGGCTGCCATCAACTATGGCGATGACCTGTGGGAAACCGGCAAGCTCTATGCTTCTACCGCCAACAATCTCTGGCTGCAGGCCGCTTTGGATGAACACTGCACGGCAACCGTCCGTCTGCGCGAAAAGGCGAAATACCTGGCCATCCAGGGAGCGCGGGATATCCACTACTACGATGAACGGGAACGTTACGAGAGTGATACGGTCTTTGCGAACTTCCGCAATATCCGGGTGGGAAACATCAAAGAAAACAGTCTGTATCGTTCGGCATCTCCTTGCGACAATTCGCATCAGCGGGCACACTATGTGGATGCGCTCATCAGCAATGCCAAGATAAACGGGATCCTGAATCTGTCGGATGATGAAGACAAGATCGAAGGATATATCGAAAAAGAAGATTTCCAGTCTCCTTATTTCCTGTCGTTATATGAAAACGGAAAAGTCTTTCCGATCGCTTTGAGCATGAATTATCTTTCTGATGTATTTGCGGAAAAAATCGCGCAGGGACTGATCATGCTGGAAACGATCGAAGGTCCTTACCTGATCCATTGCACGGAAGGAAAAGACCGTACGGGCTTCGTATGCATGCTGGTGGAAGCGTTGTGCGGGGCAAGCTATCAGGGAATTGCTGACGACTATATGCTGACGTATGCCAACTATTACGACATCACCAAAGAAAAAGAACCTGACAAGTATCAGGTCATTCTCGAGCAGAATATCGAAGCCATGGTGAAGTTTCTGGTAAACGATGACAATGTCGATTACAAGACTGCGGATCTGTCTATTTATGCCCGCAATTATCTTTTAAACGCAGGCATGGAAGAAGCGCAGATCGATGCGTTTATTTCCCGTATCTGTGAATGATCAGTAGATCAGAAGATTATTTCCTTCCGCAGGACAGACATAGAGATCGATATCCGGATCGCTGATCCTCTTACGGACCGTTTCGAAAGCGATTTCCGGTGTATTATTCTGTAAAGACAAGTGGGCAAGCAGAAAATGGCTTGTCCCTTTTTCTTTGAGAAAGGCAATCGCTTCGGCACATTCGTCATTCGACAGATGTCCCGCTTCCGAGCGTATCCTGGCCTGCAGCTGTCTGGGATATGGCCCGTTCTTCAGCATTTCCACATCATGATTGGATTCGATGATCGTCACATCCGCACCAGCCAGTTCCTGCAGGATCCTGTCATTCATTCTTCCGCAATCGGTCACATAAGCGATCTTGCGATCTGCTGCAGCAAACGTATATCCGCAGGTATAAGCGAAATCATGCGGCACCTTGAACATCCTGACTGTCAGACCGGGAAACAGTCCGATATCTTCATACATATTCAGGACCATTCTTTCTGCCTTGCATTCACGGATGCTGTACATCACGCTCTTGTTCGCGTAGACTTTGCAACGCACATGATTGCTTATGGGTATGGCTGCCTTCACATGGTCATAATGCCCATGCGTCACGAAAATCCCGTCGACCTCTTCCAGACAGCAATCATGCATCGTTAATGCATCCCTGACCTTCTTGTAGCCGATCCCCATATCGATCAGAAAACGATATCCGCCGATTTCGATATAGAAACAGTTTCCCGTCGAACCCGATCCGATCGGTATGATCCTGATTTCACTCATAACATAATCATAGCAGATTATCAGTGCCTCATTTGCGTTCTTAAGCCGAATCTGTGTTACATTAGAAACATATGGACATTGTATTGCTTGCGAATCTGCTGACGCTGATCGCCCAGCTGGTCTCGTTCTATGCATCCACCAGAAAGAAAAAGAATCAGGTTCTGTTTTTTCAGAATATTTTTATGCTGATCATAAGCATAGCGAGTTATCTTCTGAAAGGCTACAGCGCGATCATAACGAATATCGTCTGCGTCATCCGGAACTGTCTGTCAATGAAAGGGATCGCTTCCAGATGGATCACTTACGGTCTGATCCTCTTTTCTGTCGTGTTTGGTACGATAGTGAATCGCAACGGCTATCTGGGTTATCTGCCGATCATCGCGAATATCATTCAGACTCTTGCGGTACTCGATGAGAAGGCAGGTGTCAGAAGGGTAAAGATCTCGTTTGGGATTGCCTGTCTTTTGTGGACGGCCTTCAACTGGTCGATACAGAGCTATGTGGGTTCGTTCTTCAATCTGTTCAATGGCATCTCTTATCTGATCAACGGCTTCAAAGAAAAGCAAGAGTAATAAAAAGATAGCTGGGCTATCTTTTATCTGTAAGGAAATCCTTGGATCGGTTTAGCGTAGACCGATCTTGTTTTTATTCAACGCTTCCGAAAGTTTCGGCAGCAGATGATTACGTGCATCGACATAATCCTTCAGGCTATCGGTATAGACCGGAAAACTGATGAGATAACCGTTGACCGTCAGATCCTTCACAACCAGTTTCGCTTCTTTCTCATGATTGACCAGTTCTTCCTGGTCAAGAACTTTCTTGATGATCTTCTGCAGCTTCTCGAGATCGGTATCGCCTGCAACTTTCAGTTCGATCGCCTTGGAATAGTTTCCATTGGACATATCTTCGATGATCGCGGAATTCATGACCGTATTCGGAATGATGATCTCGGTCTGTTCCTGCGTCAGCAGAACGGTATGACGGAAGGTGATCTCCTGGACCGTTCCTGAGAGGTCTTTTTCCTTGATGGAAATGATATCTCCGACTTTGAAAGGCTGATGGACAGCCAGGAAGAAACCGGCGATATAGTTTCCGAAAGTAGCCTGTGCGGCAATGCCTACCGCGACGGCAATGATGCTGGTAGCGCCAAGGATCGTATCCCCGAGACTGCTTAACGGCTCGATCTGTCGGATGATCACGATGATCGCAACCATCCAGACCAGCGCACGTATCGTCTGGTAGAGATACTGGTTGGTCGTGATTTTGTCTTCATATTTCTTATTGAAACGGTTCGTTAATCTCTTAAAGATGCGATCGGTGATTGACGCAAAAAGAACAGTCACGGCAGAACTGATCAGGAAATAATAGAGGCCATTCGCAAAAATGCTTTCATTCATATGATCTGATCCTAAATGATTTCAATCTGACACATCTGCATCGTTTTCAATGCGGCTTCATGCGTTTCAGGAGTCACGCCCGCGCAGCAGTCTGCCTTGACCATGACCGGGATTTCCGGGAAAGCCGTCTTGATCAGCAGGGCATTCGTCACGACACAGATATCCGTACACAGACCGATCAGGGTAATGCTTTCGATCGGTTCTTCTTCATCGTAATCTTTTAAGACCTGAACAAGCTCTTCACTGCCGAAAGTCGGTTTATTGATGATCTGGAACGAAGTTCTTTCCTTCAAAGCCTTTTCAATGTCTTCATTCAGCATCCATCCTTGCGTATCCTGGACGCAATGTACAACAGGAAGATGTTTTCCTTCATTCGTATCCAGGTAATCCTCCTGATGGGTATCGCGGGTAGCGATCACCAGATCGTAATCTTTCTGTATTTCTTCGCAGACCGCAGGTACGATGGCGACCGCTTCTTTCGTTCCCAAAGCGGCATCCACGAAATCATTCTGCATATCTACAGCGATCAGTACTTTTGACATAGAAATCCTCCTTATTCTTCCTCATCCAGCAGTTCATCATAGTCATAATTCAAAGAAATATTATGATACTCCTCTGCCACATCTTCCATGACATTCAGAACCTTCAAAGAAAAATCATCGATCGCGCCAAGATTGGTCACGACGATCTTCCTGTCATTCGCTTCGCTCAGGCACTCATACAAAGAATCCAGATTCTCTCCGTAATACTCCGGGAAATGGAACAGTTCTTTCAGATATGCATGTTTCTCTTCATTCAGTCTCTTGATATCCAGAACAGCCACATCTTCCACGCTCTCTTCCGGATAATAGAACTCCAGTTCCACGCTCTCTTTTTCTTCCGATAGCGCATTCAGACGTTTCAGGATCTCACCGCTTTCCTCATCCGGAATCTCATCGAGAACGATCTCTATCACGGTATTTTCGATCATTGAAAGATCTCCATCTTCCCAGATGCCTCTGATCAGATCTTCATGCCCCTCATTGAGCTGACTCATTAAAAACGTAATGATATTCATCATGGTTCTCCATACAACAGTTCAAACGTATTGTAATGGTCCTCGGTATAATAGACCAGACCATCATTGGAATAGACGATTCTCTTCGCATTCCGTGATCCACCCTTGTAATCGATATCGCATTCGTAATACTTTCTTCCTTCTTTCTCGGGAAGATGACCTTCATAATTCGAGAAACGGTCTCCGCCGATGCTGCAGCCCGGACAGACCTTGTTCAGATTGCCTTTGTCGGGATCCCAGCCTTTCTTTTTCGCTTCCGTCTTGGTGAGAAAATTGGAAGGAAGTTTCCCATACGTAAAAATATACAAAGCGACATCATCCTTTGACGTGTATTGTCCATCCTCGCTGATCCTGGCCTGTTCCACGGGAGATTCGATGATATCGTGATTCAGGTAGTTCTCATAGAAATAAAACAGACCCAGACCGATAAGAACGATAAGAATGAGCTTCAACAGTTTTTTCATAGTTTCATTATAAAAAAGATAAATGAAAAGAAAAAGAGAATCTGTGGAAAAAGAAAATGCTAGAATGACATTAAGATGAAAACATATCGTTATGGAAATGAGAATGCGGATATCGTACTGGTTCAGCTGATCTCGGATTACGAGCTATCCTTTATGGAACAGGAATATGCCTGTATCAGGGAAAAGGTTCCGGACAAAAAATATCTGTTGCTGGGGGTAATGATCGATGACTGGAACGAAGAACTCTCCCCATGGGAAGCGCCTGCGGTTTTCGGGAAAGATGCGTTCGGAAACGGAGCAGAGAAGACGCTGACAGAACTGCAACAGGAGCTTTCTGGATTCATTGGACAGAATAGAACGCTGTATCTTGGCGGTTATTCTTTGGCTGGTTTATTCACGCTGTTGCAGGCGTATCAGGCAGAATTATTTACAGGCATTGCCGCAGTCTCTCCCTCCGTGTGGTTTCCCGGTTTCCTGGATTATGCCAGGCAGAATACGATCCATGCACAAAAGATCTATCTGTCTTTGGGAGACAAGGAACACAAGACACGCAATCCTGTCATGGCAACGGTAAGGGACAGCATCACGGAGCTTTATGAACACTATAAGCAGAAAGGCTTTGACTGTACGCTGGAATTCAATCCCGGCAATCATTTTACGGATCCTTACCTTCGTATGGCCGAAGGCTTCATAAGCTTGCTGGCAGATGAATAAGACATGATCTTTTTGTATAATAGAAACAGAGGGGAACAGCCATGGGATTAAGATTCAATAAATCAATCAAAATAGGAAAATACCTGCGCCTGAATATTTCGCGTCAAGGGATCAGTCTGAATGTCGGAAAGAAAGGCGCTTCCGTCAGTTTCGGCAACAGAGGGACCTATCTCAACCTGTCTCCGGCTTTGGCTGGCATCACAGGTACAGGTATCTCTTACCGCAAGCGGATCGGTTCCGGTTTTCTGAGCAGCAATTCGAAGAAAAAGAAGAGTACCAAGAAGAAGAATTATGTCAAAGCGGATGATGCCGTAAAACCGGTAGAAACCGTGGAAGACAATGAACTGACAAGTGTCGAAGATATCCTCCAGGAATATGAAAAAGAAAAAGAAGAGATCATCAATCTGCACAAGTATACCGATAATGTCCTGACCAAGAAAGAGTTTAAAGCCAATATCGAAAAACTCCAGTCCGAGGCCAGCAAAGAGATCTATCAGTACAGTGCCATGGGCGATGAAGATATCGTCGAGAATCTGGTCAGTACCTTCATGAACAATCTGGAACTGGCTTATGAAGTCAGGGTAAATTATGAACTGGAGGATAATGTTCTCTATGTGGACCTGGATCTTCCGGAGATCGAAGAACTGGACGATACCTATCCTTCGACCATCAATGGCAAGCTGGTCAACAAGAAAAAGACCGCAGCTCAGCTGAAAGAAGAATATGCCCGCATGGCAATGTCGCTTGGCGTCTTTCTGAGCGCAAACTATTTCAATCTTTCTTCTTATATCGATGAGATCGTCTTATCGGGCTTCACCACGACCAGAAACAGCGATGGCGATCCAATCGATCTGTATCTGTATTCCGTCAAATACATGAGAGATGTTTTCGAGAAGACCGATTTGAGCAAGCTGGATGATCTTTATGGCTTCCTGTTGAAGTTTGAGAACCGCATCAACATGTCTACGGCTTACAATTTCAAAGCGATCAAGCCATTCGAAATGGAAGCAGTCACTTTGAAGAATTCCTACATCGATGATGCCGTACTGGGTCTCAAGGAACTGGGATACAAGGCTTCCGATATCAACAAGATCTTGCCGAAACTGAATACTTATGTCTATGAGAGTCCGGCAGAATATCTCAAGGAAGGCCTTCGTCTGTTGAAGGAAGAGAACTGAAAATAAACTGAACAATATCTGAAAAAACATTGAGAAGAAAAAACTTATGTGCGCATCCATAATGGAGGTATGACGTTGTATCTCCTGCTGATGATGCTGGGCATAAGTTTTTTTGATTTCCGCTCCTATACCATTCCGGATCTGTTTCAGGTGTTTCTTTTGATCGGAAGACTTTTCATTTCTACTTCGATGAAAGAGATCTGCTTCAGTGCCGCAAATGGCCTTTGCGTTGCCTTGCCGCTGTTTCTTCTGCGTTTCCTGATGAATCATCTCCTGCATCAGGAGTGCATGGGCGATGGCGATCTCAAGCTGGTCTTCTCGCTGGGAATCTATTTCGATCTGTTTCATGATCTTTTAGCATTGCTGTTTGCCTGCATCTTCGGTCTGCTGCTGTCGCTGTTTTATCTGAGAAAGCAGAAACGGATGATCCCTTTTGGACCCTGTATCTGCGGGGGATTTCTGATCATCCTGCTATGGAACGGGCCATAAGGTTCATGCATATGATGTAAATGTATGATATACTGTATATACAAGGAGGAATCAGAATGAAACAGATTTCCTTAAGACTTGATGAAACCCAGTATAACGATTTGAAAGACCTGGGAGAAATATTCCATATCGATTATTCGCAAATCATCCGGGAAGGGATCGATTTGGCAATCTCACGCATGAAAAAGGATCCGTGGTATATGGTTCAGAAGATGATGGAAGAAACTCCTGTCATGGACAAGAATGAGGAAGAAGAGATCCTGAACGAATTGAACTCATTGGATGAGGAGGATTTGAAGATTGTTGAAACGAGAACACGGAAACTGTGATATTCTGCAATTCAATTACGCAAAGAAAGCCAAATCCTTTTTCAGTAAGCATGAAGATCTCAGAAATGAATTCGAAGACGATATCCATGCATATTATTGTCGCGGTCAAAGAGAAGGAATCGATATCCGAAAGATGTCGGGCAGCAGGCAATGGATCAGAATGAAGCTGCAGAAGGATTATCGCGTCATCTACTGTATCGTTAAGCAACATATCGTCGTCGTAAATGTTCTTTTGGCCGGAGCCAGAGGGGAAGTCTATCGGCAATACGATAAGCGCTAAATCATTCAAATCCACAAACGTTTTGTTTATCAAAACGAACCGTTCTATCTTATAATAAAGATGATGTACGATATCACAATCATCGGAGCAGGGATCACCGGAACATTGCTGGCACACGAATTAAGCAAGTATCATTTGAACGTGCTGGTTTTGGAAAAGGAAAATGACGTTGCCATGGGCGCCACGGGAGCCAACAGCGCCATGATCCATTCCGGACACGATCCCAAGCCCGGAACGCTGAAATGCAAGTATAATCTTTTAGGAAACAGGATGTATCCCGACCTGTGCAAAGAACTGCGGGTGGAGTATCAGCCGGTAGGCGCTTTTGTCGTGGCAGTCAGCGAGGAAGAACTGGAGACGCTGGATAAGCTGATACGGCAGTGCGATGAGCGTAACGTTCCTTACGAGATCCTGGATGGCGAAACGGCAAGAAAGCAGGAACCGCATCTGAGCGATGAAGTTTTGCGGGCATTGTCTTTGCCGACGACAGGGATCGTCATGCCTTTCGAGGTAGCGATCGCTGCGATGGAAGAAGCGATGCTCAATGGTGTCGAACTGCGTCTGGGTTATGAAGTGAAACAGATCCGGAAAGAAGCGGATTTCATTATCAACGATGAAATCGAAACAAAAGTCCTGGTCAACTGCGCAGGTGTCCATTGTGATGATATCACCGATATGCTGAGAGAATCTCCTTATCACGTGGAAGCCCGCAAGGGAGAGTATTTCGTGCTGGATCATCTGGACGGACAGTTCGTTTCTCATGTCATCTATCCCGTTCCAAGCATCAAAGGCAAAGGTGTGCTTGCAGTACCGACGACTCATGGGAACGTCATGCTGGGACCGGACAGCGAGGTCAGCGTCAACGTCGATGACAACTCCACGACAGGAGCGGGCCTGGAATATGTCCGCAACGAAATCACCAAGACCGTCAAGGATATCCCATATCATCGGATGATCCATACGTTCGCAGGACTGAGACCGCATATCGATCTCAATGATTTCTATATTCAGGAAGACGATCAGATCGAAGGATTCATCCATATCGCCGGCATCGAATCTCCGGGACTGACCGCGGCACCTGCGATCGCCAAAGACGTTACAGAACAGATCATCCTTCCAAAGTTCCATGCGGAAAGAAAAGAAAACTACGAACGCCGCAAAGCGTTTATCGATATCAGCAAGATGCCGATCGAAGAACTCAACGCCCTGATCAGGAAAGATCCGGATTTCGGACGTATCATCTGTCGCTGCGAGAAGATCAGCAAAGGCCAGATCAAAGACGTGATCCATCGTCGGTGCGGAGCGCGTACCATCAAAGGCGTCAAGAGAAGATGCCGTCCGGGCATGGGCAGATGCCAAGGCGGTTTCTGCGAGCCAGAAGTGACTGCGATCCTGGCAGAAGAATTGAATCTCGACATCCGGGACATCCTTTTGGATAAAGACGGGTCCGAGGTCGTGGCAGCCGCCTCAAAGGAGGAATTGTGATGGATAGGTATGATCTGATCATCATCGGCGCGGGATCTGCCGGCATGGCTGCCGCACGGGGAGCCTATGAAGCAGGCATAAAGGATATCCTGGTCATCGAACGGGAAAAAGAATATGGAGGCATCCTGCAGCAGTGTATCCATAATGGTTTCGGTCTGCATACGTTCAATGAAGAACTTTCCGGGCCTGCCTATGCGGAGAGATACTATGAATATCTGAAAGATAAGGATTCCATCTGTTTCCTTTATGAAAGTTCCGTATTAAAGATCGAGAACCATATCGTGACCGTATTATCTCCGCAAGGAGAGATCGAATATGAAGCGAAAGCCGTTATTTTTGCGGCAGGATGCAGGGAACGTCCTGCCGGAGCGATCGGTCTGAAAGGAGACCGCTGCGAAGGGATCTATACCGCAGGAACGGCACAGAAATATCTGAACAAATCCGGCTATCTTGTCGGCAAGAAGGTTTTCATCCTGGGCAGCGGCGATATCGGATTGATCATGGCGCGAAGAATGACTCTGGAAGGCGCCAAAGTCATTGGTGTCGCGGAACTGCAGCCGTATTCCAACGGCCTAGCCAGAAACATCAAGCAGTGTCTGGAAGATTTTAATATTCCTCTGTATCTTTCCCATACCGTGGAAGCCGTCAAAGGAACCTCGCGTCTGGAAAAGATCATCCTTGTTGAAGTCGACGAAAAACTGCAGAAGATCCCGGGCTCCGAACAGGAGATCCCCTGCGACTGTCTGCTGCTAAGCGTCGGCCTGATTCCGGACAATACCCTGCTGGAAGCCTGCGGCGTCCGGATCGATCCGAAGACCAAAGGCCCGATTGTCGATGATACCTATATGACTTCGATCGAAGGCATCTTTGCCTGCGGTAATGCGTTGCATGTCCATGATCTTGTGGATTATGTCTCCATTGAAGGAGAGAAAGCAGGAAGAGCCGCTGCTGCCTATATCCTGAATGAAACAGAGGATGCTCCATTGCATCTCAATAAGACGGTCGATGGCATTTCTTATGTGATCCCGCAATCCTTCCGTACGAATGATGATCATGAATTCATGTTCCGGGTCAACCGGGTATTCAAAGATTCTTATATTCATATCTATGGCAATGGCATCGACAAGAAAATCAAGAAAACAGGCATCGTTCCTAGCGAGATGCAGAAAGTGAAACTGAAAAAAGAAGAACTGCAGGAACTCAAAGGCGATCTGTTCTGGGAGGTCCTTTCATGAAACTGGTTTGTATCAACTGTCCGAGAGGATGTCATCTGATCGTTGAAAAAGAAGGGGATCAGATCAGAGTCGAAGGCAATGCCTGCCCGAGAGGCGTTACATATGCGACCAATGAGATGACCAATCCTTTGCGTACCCTGACCACGACGGTACCGATCTTATCTGAAGATTATCGCCGTCTTCCGGTCATTACCTCGAAGCCGATTCCCAGAGATCTGCAGTTCGAGATCATCAAGGCATTGAAAGATACAAAAGTCAAAGCTCCCATCCATTATGGCGATGTGATCGTTCCTGATGTTCTAGGTCTTGACAGCGATATCATCGCTTCGAAAACGATATTGAAATGAAGAAACTGCTGTTGGTTTTATTCTGTTTATTATTGTGTTCATGTCGTCCCGAAAGGGAAGACTATTTTGTTTTGGCTTTTGATGATTATTCGCTGGCTGTGGGCTATGATGATGTGAATTATCTGAAGCTCGTTTTCGAGGCGGATCTGCCGGAAGAGCTGCAGCCGCAGGAAACGGTGAAAGACATTGAAACGACTTTCTGGGGCAACTATTTTGCGGATATCGATATCCGCAATCCGATCGATGAAACGATCAGTCCCGATGATGCGGTTGTTGTCGGTCTTGATCTGTATCTTTCAAATACGGGCATGGGCACATACAAGCTGGATGATATCGAACTGAGCGGCAGCGTCAAAGACAACTGCAAGGCGTTTGATGGAGAATACATCGAACGGAATGGCTATGCCTGTCTGATCACCAGACAGGTGGATCAGAAACTGAATGTGGTGATCCTGCATGGGGATATTCTGAATGCGGATCAGGATGAATTGAGCCGGATCGAGATCTATGTTGAGTGATGCGTTGAAAATCTGTCTGGGAGCGATCGAAGCGTCGCTGCCGAAGCAGAGCGTAAAGAGTGTTTTATCGGAATTGAAGATGGATGGCGATATCTATCTGGTCGCGGTGGGCAAGGCGGCTTTTGCGATGGCGGAAGCGGCTTGCGAACTGCTGGCAGTCCAAAAGGGTATCGTTTTAAGCAAGTACGGTCATAATACAGGTTCCTTGCCGAATATTGTGTGTTACGAGGCAGGTCATCCGATTACGGATGAAAACGGAATACAAGCGACACAAGAGATCATAAAAATGTGCTCTGATTTGAAAGAAGATGACAACGTACTGTTTCTTTTATCGGGAGGAGCCAGCGCTTTGTTCGAGGAGCCGCTGATTCCTTTGAAAGAACTGCAGGACCTCAATGAACAGATGTTAAGAAAAGGCCTGGATATCAATGAGATCAATACGATACGCAAGCGCTTATCCAAAGTCAAAGGAGGCAGATTCTACCAGCTCTGTCAGCCTGCCAGAGTGTATTCCCTGATCCTCAGCGATGTCCTGGGAGACCGTCTTGACAGCATCGGTTCGGGACCAACCGTTCAGGATCGTTCCACCAAAGAAGAAGCGCTGGCAATCATAAACAAATATGGCCTGGAACTTTCTGATCAAGCCTTTCGTATTATCAAAGAAAGTGAAAACATCACAGTCGACGAAAAGGATGTTTCGATCGTTGGTTCCGTGAAACTGCTGGCACAAAAAGCCAGCGGAATCGCGCAGGAGCTCGGTTATGTTCCGATCCTGTTAAGCGATCATATCGCGATGGAAGCACGTCTTGCAGGCGATTATCTTTTCGAAGAAATCAGGAAACATCAGGATCAAGGCAAGATCGCCCTGATCATGACAGGAGAGACCGTGGTGCATGTGAAAGGCCATGGTTTGGGCGGAAGGAATCAGGAGCTGGTTCTTTCCCAGGTAGAACACCTGAAAGGGATGGAAAATGTCCTGATCCTGTCGCTGGGCTCGGATGGCACAGATGGTCCCACAGACGCGGCGGGAGCCTATGCCGATGGACGGACCTATGAACGTTTCATTGAAAAAGGCATCGACTGTAAAAGAATGCTGGAAGAGAACGATTCCTATCATGCTTTCGAAGCGATCGACGCGCTCATCCGGACCGGTCCGACCGGAACCAACGTGAACGACATAATGATCGCTCTGATCGACGGCTGATGTGATACAATGGATGTAAAGGAGGTACATGGCTATGATGGCATCGTACATTTCTCCTGATTACAGATATCGTTGATATCTGTCCCATATACGCAAGCTCAGGCTTGCTTTTTTTGGCTGTAAACAAAAAGATCATTAATTGTGACCGATGATTAAAGAAATATTAGTAGATATTTAAGAGGAACTTTTGTTCCTCTTGACTTATAATAGGAATGATAGGCAAAGGAGGATGGAACGATGCCTGAGGAAAAAAACTTTCTGGATCAGTTTTCCAACAGCGGAAAACCAGCCAGTTTTGAAGAAGAAAAACGGATCCCTGTCACCAAGGAAAGGAAACCTGTCAACTGGAAGCTGCTCATTATATTATTAGTGGCGGCATTGCTTCTGGGCGTATTGGCATATTTCCTGTTCCTGGCGCCGAAGATCGTCATGCCGGACTTCGAGGGCAAGACCAAGTCGGATGTCGGAGCTTGGGTGAAGCAGCAGGGAATCGAACCATCCGGGATCATTTTCCAGGAATCATATGACTTCGATACCGAGGAAGGAACCATCCTGACCCAAAGCATTCCTGCAGGAAAGAAAGTGCGCAAGGATGTCAAACTGAATTTTGATCTGTCGCTGGGTCCCGATCCTGAGGAAAAGATCAAGGTTCCTGATTTCTACAGCATGGATAAGGATTCCATCCAGGAATGGATCACGAAGAATAAATTAAGCAAGACCCGTCTGATTACCGCGTATTCCGATACGGTCGCGGAAGATGAAGTCATCGACTATCAGTTCACGGGCTGCGACGAGGATACGTTTACCAGAGGTTCCACTTTGAAGATCAACGTTTCCAAGGGTTCGGCTCCGGCCGGAAAAGTCACGGTCGAAGACTTCGAAAAGAAGATCTATGAGTCTGCGGAAAGCTGGGCCAAGGCACACAAGATCAACCTGGTCAAGACCGAAGTCTATTCCGATAAGATCGATGCCGGCTATATCGTTTCCCAGTCCATCCCATCCGGCAGAACGATCAACGAGGGCGATACACTGGAAGTCGTTGTATCCAAAGGGAAAGCCGTATTCATGCCGAATATGGTCGGATGGGACGAACATCAGCTGGATTCCTGGATCTCTGAAAATCCGGGCATCCGCGTCTATCGCGAAGAGTATTATTCCGATTATGCCAAGGGCGTGGTCATCTCACAAAATGTCGCTGCCAAGAGCCTGTTGGGCGATAACGACTATATCGAACTGAAGATCTCCTTAGGCAATATCGTCGAACTGCCAAGCAGTTACGTCGGCCAGACTTATCATGACTATGGCGGTCTGCATGACTGGAAGGATAAGCAGAATGAACTTGGCGCGAATATCACGATCGAACGTACCTTCGAGTTCTCCGATACCGTACCTGCCAAGGCGATCATCCGCCATGACATGGAGGTCGAAGTAGGAGGAACCTTGCATGTGGTCGTTTCCAAGGGAAGAAACGTATTGCTGAAGGATGGCGAAGTGACCTGGGTCGATCTGGCCAAAGGAAACAACGTCACCGAGGAACAGGCACGTCAGTTGTGCATCGATAATGAAGTCACCTATGAAATCAAATACAGCTATGATGCGAGCCGTCCGAACGGCTATGTCATCTATGCGCAGCGCTGGGACAATCTTACGATCAAGGCAGGCACTTATCTGCCGCAGGATATCATCCTGTATGTCTATATCAATGATCTCAGCATGAAACCTTAAGGAGGTCAAGCATGAATTTTATCAAACGGGCAATCCGGAACGTTACAAGAAAACCGTCGAAATCGATTCTGTTGATTCTGACCTTTTTCCTGATCGGCAATCTGGTCATCATCGGCTTAGGTGTATCGAACGCATCCGAAAGCGCAAAGATCCTGACCAGACAGAAGATGCGGGCAGTCGTATCCTATAAGATCGACTACAACAAAGTCAATGACTATGTCATGCAGCTGACGGATGAAGATGAAATCAACAGGTTCTATGAGAACTATCCCCGTGTGAAACTGGCGGATGTCGCTGTGCTGCTTCAGGACGAACGGGTCAGGACGGCCAATGCGGTCAATACCAACATGTGGTACAGCGATAAAGACAATACGCTGGATTTCGTTCATCTGAACAATCAGGTGGAAGAAAACATGGGCGAGAACGGCCAGTCCTGCTGGTACGATGAGAACAACGTGCAGCAGTGCGAGACCTATAAGGAGCCATATTTCCTGATCAAAGGAAACATGTTCCCGAGCATGATCGAATTCGAAGACGGCGATTATCAGATCGTCAGCGGGCGTTTCTATACGCAGCAAGAGATCGACAATGCGGACATGGTCTGTCTTGTTTCCGAGAATCTGGCGGCTTTAAACGGCATCAGCGTCGGCGATACGATCACTCTGGCGGTCAGCTATTATTCGAACTGGCTGGAACAGTATGAGATCGCGGAAGAAGAACTGGAATCCGGTTTTGAAGTCATCGGCATTTTCTCCCACAATAATCCGATCACACCGGATGCGCCGAATTTCGATTATATCTATCCTTATGAGAACCCTGACAACATGATTTTCATGCCTTCCACATCCGAATATATGGCGCAGCTTGCGCTGTCGCAGAAACAGTTCGACTACTTCGCCAGGATGTATCCGGAAGAAAGCTACTACAGTGAAGACAAGCGTCCGAGCATGGAGAACATGGAAGACAATCTCTATATCGAGAATGTGACGCTGCTGCTGGATGATCCGATGAATGTCGACAGATTCGTCGAAGACCATCAGGATTCTCTGTCGCAGTTCACTTCCCTGGATGCGAACAACGAGGAATTCAACAAGCTGGCGAAGCCGCTGGATACCTTAAGCATCTATGCGAACTTCATCGTCTGGCTGGTACTGATCAATGCAATCGTAATCATTACGCTGGTTACGGCACTGACACTGAAGACAAGGGAATATGAGATCGGTGTCCTGTTGTCCGTCGGCGCCAGCAAGCTGAAGGTCATCGGACAGTTCTTCATCGAACTGGCCATCGTAGCCATCATCGGCTTTACGTTGTCCATCGTATCCGGCAGCCTGATTGCGAAAACTTTAGGAAATAAAGTACTGGAATATCAGATCGCCTCCAGCGAGATCGTGGAAGAAAACAACTATTATTACTACTACAGCAATGGCTTCGATCCATGGAGTACGGACTATTCTACGGATATCACGCTGGATGACCTGGTCAGCGAATATGAAGTGAAGATCTCTCCGCTGATCATTGCCGAGATCTATGTGCTGGGTCTGGGCATCGTCTTCATCTCGGTCATCATTCCATCGTTCATGATCATGCGCTACAATCCGAAGAAGATCCTGATGAATCAGAACTAGGAGGTCATTATGTCAGCAATCTTAGAATTAGAAAACCTGAATTATTCCTATATCGATGGCGGCTACGAACGCCAGATCCTCCAGGATCTATCTTACAGTTTCGAAGAGAAGCAGTTCTATACGATCCTCGGTCCTTCCGGTTCCGGCAAGACCACGCTGCTTTCGCTGGTAGCGGGACTGGATACGCCGAAAAGCGGCAGGATCCTGTTTGAGGGGAAGGATATCAAAGAGATCGGTCTGCACAAATACAGAAGAAACGATATCTCGATCGTCTTCCAGCAGTTCAACCTGATCTCTTATCTGACCGCCTTGGAGAACGTTCTCCTGGCGATGTCCGAGACAGATAACGAACTGCCTAAGGATAGAAAGAATGTCGCCTACAACCTCTTGGAACGCTTCGGCATCGTCGCGAGCAAGGCTGACCGTCTGGTCAACCAGCTCTCCGGCGGAGAGCAGCAGCGTGTGGCCATCGCCCGATCGCTTGCCAGCAACGTGAATCTCATCTTCGCGGATGAGCCGACCGGCAACCTGGATACCGCGACAGAAAAGGAGATCATCAACATCTTCAAGGATCTCGCCCACGAATATGGCAAGACCATCATCGTGGTCACGCACTCCGATTCGGTCAGTTCCATGTCCGACCAGAGAGTCTTGCTTAGAGACGGAAAACTGACGAAACTATAATCATCATCTATACAGAAACAAAAAAAGGGTCCGCATCTGCGGGCCCTTTGAACTGAAATCTCTATTATTCTTTCGGTTCTTCGACGACTTCTTCAGCTACTTCTTCGACAGCTTTCTTTGCCTGTTCGATCTCTTCGGTATTCAGGACTTTCTTCAAGCCTTCCACACCTTTTTCAGCGATATTCACTGTCTTGATCTTTGCCTTGTCGATCGCTTCCTTGACATCCGGTCTCTCGAAGAATTCATTGATCTTCCTGTTGATTTCACTCAGGAATTCAGCCGTTTTCTTCAAAGCTTCCGATTCCTTGATATTCTCGAAAGTAGACATGATATCATTGCTTGCTTCATCCAGCGTCTTCTCCGGTTCTTCCTTCTTCTTTGTCAGTTCCTGAACCTTTTCTCTGGTAAAATCAACGGCTTCCATCGATTTTGCTTTTACTTTATCTAAGAATTCATCAAGTTTCTCATCTTCCTTGACATTGGTGATGACGGTCCTGACTTTTTCAATAGACGTTTTGATCGCTTCTTCCGTTCTCAGAACCAAAGCTTTTGCCTTTTCTTTGCCTTCCTCATCGAGCTTATCGATCTCTCCAGCCAGATCATCTTCCAGTTCCTTGACCTGAGATTCCATTTCTTTTACAGTATCTTCAAATTTACTCATATCCAATACCTCCTTATTTAATATTATAACGGAAATAAAAAGAACTATACCTATTTTAGTATAAATTTAGCACACTTTTATTACTCTATGATGATATAATTATTAGTGCTATGAGAAGAAGACGCGGTGGATTAGGTATATTCGGTTTTATCTTATTTATCATGATGTTCGACCTGATCGATTACGGAATCGACTTGCTTTATTATTTCATGCCGCTGATCGTATTCGGACTGGTCGGCTTCGGTTTTGCGAAACTGTTCCAGAATCTGTTCGGGGTCGGCAACATGCAGCAGAGAAGGAATGTAAGGAACACAACATATACGCAAAGCAATGTCCGTAATTCGAAGCTCAACAGCATTGATAAAGTATTCGGCGATTACTACAAGAACAATGTTTCTTTCGTATTGTTCGATGATGTATCTTTGTGCACGAAATCAGGTACGTACAGCACGGTAGATAATCTCTATGTCTGCTACAAGGATGAGAAGATCTGCCAGCTTTCCGAACTGAAGAAAACGTATCCGGGGGCTTATGAGAAGATCATTGAAGCCTTAGGCAAGGTTACGAAGAAAGATCTCAAGAACCTGACGGAAAACGGCAAGAAGAAGAAAGAAGAGACCAAGAAGGACAAAAAGGAAGAAAAGAAGAAGGATTCTTTCTCTCAGGCAGAGGAATTTATCGATAAGATCAACAGCCTGAACAAGGATCTGAACAACGAAGAAGTCACCAACGGCCTGTATCAGACCTGCGATCTTCTGAAACAGATCGATGTCGTCGACCGCGAAGACGGTACGGTCGATCCGAAACTGAATAAGCTCTATGAATACTACCTGCCGATTCTGGAGGGTATTCTGACCGACTACAAGCGTCTTTCTGATTCCCCGGTCAAGGGCGATGAATTCAAGAAATGCGAGACCCAGCTGGTCAAGACGATCAAGCTGATCAACGAAGCGTTGAAGATCATCTACAATTCTCTGCATGAAGCGGATTACATGAATCTCAATGCGGATATCAATACATTGCAGTCTCTGCTGAAACAGGATGGATACGTGGAAACTCCATTCAATAAGGAGGATTGATCATGGCGGATAATCAGATCGATATGTTCGAACTCGTGAAAGAAGTCGAGAAACAGCAGCTGCGTAATGTCGATGATGTTTTCAGCAGCCTGGATTCTTTGAAGAATGAAGAAGTATCAACGGTGCAGCAGGAAACGCCGCGCTATGCGAATACCAATGAAGTCAAGAAGGTAAGCAAACCGGGCCTGCCTGAGAATATCGGCCCTTATGATACCCGTTTCGAAGCATTCAAGGGGATCGTCGAGCATGTCTCTTACGGTACCATCGATGTCAACAACTATATCGAGGGTCATAAGACCGCTTTGGAGAAATACTTCAAGGATGCCTATGAGAATGCCAAGGATCTTTATGTCGTCGAAGGCAGAGTCAACGACGAGATCACAAGATACACTTCCCGGACGCATCTGTATGAGAAGGGCTACTACGATGGCTTGCTGTATGTATACAATGCTTTGAAGAAGTCCAAGGAACTGCTGATGGGTAAACTCAACAAGGAGATTACGAAGAACTTATAGTATGAACAGACAAGAAGAAAAAGAAAAACTGCTTAATGAAACTTTCTCCAGAAGGAGAAGTTTTTCTAATATCTACAATGATTCCGTAGATGTGCTGAAAGATACCGAGAGCGAACTGAACAGGATATTGCAGCAGAATCAGAAAGATATCGAAGAGATGCTGGGTTCCTATCGCTATTCCGATGAGGATCTCAAGAAACTGAAGTCCGATATCGAGAAGGATTTCAATATCACGATCGAGACTCCGGATACGGTCGTTTTAGGCAAGGCTTCCAAGGAAGTGTTCAATGATATCTACAATGATCTGTCCAATGAGATCATCGGTCAGGATGAAGCCTGCAAAGAGTTTACGATGGCTTTCCGGAGACCGTATGTCGTAGGCAGCGATCCCAAGAAGATCCGTAACAGCATCATCCTTTACGGTTCCAACGGTACGGGACGCTACCAGATGGTCACGACCATGGGGCAGCTTCTCAAAAAGTACGGACTCACCGTATCCAACGAAGTCTTCATACTGGACATGTCCAGATACCAGTCCAGTTCACAGGAAATATTATTCCTGCAGGACCTGTATGTCGCACTGACCGGAAAGAATCCGATCATTCTGGTCGAGAACTTCGAAGAAGCTTCGCCGATTTTCAATAGAATGCTGACGGAACTGGTCCTGAACGGCACCTGCATCCTGAACAAGCGTTATACGTTCAAGAACAATCAGCTGATCGAATCGACCAATACCTTATCCGGCGATGTGATCGACCATCTCAGCGGCAACGACAAAATCCTGGTCTTCGTTTCTGAAAAGAATCCGACCAAGATGATGGATATCTTCGGCAAGTCTTTCATCGACAAGATCGATGACAAGGTCCAGACCAAGAAACTGGATGAAGATTCGCTGATCCGTATCATCGTGCAGCTAATCGATTCTCTGATCCTGCGCTGCAAGAGCCAGCTGGAAATGAATCTCACCGTCGACCCAAGCGTCAACAAGTATCTGATGAGCATCTATGAGCCGAATGACGGCAAGGATTCCATCACCCCGACGGTATCCAAGATCTATAACGAACTGGTCGATATCGCGTTAAAGAACGATGATATCACGGATATCCATCTGAGATACGATGAAACATTGAAAGCAAGTTTCAACGAGCAGGTTGTCGATCTGGATGTGGTCGATGACAGCAAAGCCGAACGTGAAGAGATCCAGAAAGAACTTGATGAGATCGTCGGACTGGATTATGTCAAGAACTATCTCTTATCTTTGGAGAATCTCTTGAAGATCAATCAGATCCGTAAGCAGAAGGGTCTCAAGACCAATGAGATCTCCAAGCATATGATCTTTACCGGCAATCCGGGCACAGGCAAGACGACGATCGCGAGAATCGTTTCAAGAATGATGAAAGCCTGCGGCATCCTGAAACAGGGACAGCTTGTAGAAGTCACCAGAGCGGATCTGGTCGGCAAGTATGTGGGCCATACCGCGCCATTGACGATGTCGGTCATTCAGTCGGCGTTGGGCGGCGTGCTGTTTATCGATGAAGCGTATTCCTTATACAGAGGCAAGGATGATTCCTTTGGCCTGGAAGCGATCGATACGCTGGTCAAGATGATGGAAGACCACCGTGACGACCTGATCGTCATTCTGGCAGGATATACCAAAGAGATGCAGGAATTCTTGGAAGCCAACAGCGGTCTGAAATCCCGTTTCGCAAATATCATCGAATTCGATGACTACACGGGAGAAGAGCTGATGCTGATCGCGAAATCGATCGCCAAGAGCAAGGACTATGTTATTGCCGAAGATGCCTTGAGACCGTTGCAGGATTACTTCACGATCATTCAGGCTCAGGGAGACCCGAACAGTGGCAATGGCCGTCTGGCAAGAAACCTGGTCGAGGATGCGATCCTGAATCAGTCCAAGCGTCTGCTTGAACATCCTGAGGAACAGATGAATGTCCTTGAAAGGATCGACTTCAATCTTGGAGAAGACAAGAAGGTTAAACCTGAATAAAATAAAAAAACATTGCTTTATGAAAAAAGAATCGTCTGATGACGATTCTTTTTTACTGATACTTTCTGACTGCGTCCTTGAGATGTTTCTTGAACTCTTCTCTCAAAGACTGCGGTTCTAATAATTCGATATATTCCATGAACTGCTGTGCCAGATACAGCGCTCCGGTATGGCTGGTCTTGACATTGAGAATGAAGTATTCGCTGCCATAGGAAAAAGTATTGACTTCAGGACCGAAGATGTCGATCATCTGATCCATGATTTTCTCGTGGCAACGGAAAGATACCGTTTCCATTTCCCCGGAATACATGAAGAGCTTGTTTCTGGCATAGTCATAGGCATCCATGGATTTCGGCAATGGTCTCGACTTTTCTTCCAGCACGATTGCGTTGGACATTTTATCCAGTCTGTAATGGGTAAATCCTTCATGCCTCGGACTGGTCGAGATCATGTATGCTCTCGAATCGGAATAGACGATGTATCGCGGTTCGACGATGTAGGGTTCTTCTCTTCGCGGTTCGAGTTTCTTATCGCTTCCGTATCTGAGGTACATGAACTGCAGGGTCTTGTTTTCCCGGATGGCTTCGGATACGATTTCGACATTGTACATGAGTTCCTTGTTCGAAGTCTTCTGCGGGTTAGGCATGTATACCTTGTCCGTGAACTCTTTGGCATCGTATCTGCTTTGGGTCTCCAGAAGGGTATCGATCAGTTTCTTTGACTGTTTCTGCGAGATGAAATGGGAAGCGTGAATGGCATTGCACAGAAGCAGCACTTCTCCCTTGTCGAACTGCCGTTCTTCCAGGAAATAGCCTTTTCCGTTGTCTGCGACATCGCTTATTTTGTAGCCCGCCTGACGCAGTATTTCCAGATTGGAATAAATGGTTCTTCTCTCTAAAACGATGCCGTAGCTGGCTTCTAAGAGCCTCTGGAGCTCTTTTGTGGATAAGATATGATTCTCATCGGAATACTTTCTGAGTATTTCCAGCATCAGCAGATTGGAATGTTTCTTTTCAGCCATGAAAGATACCTCTTTTGCTATATTAATCATACCATGGGTGGCATGTTTTTTGTAACAACAGGGAAATGATGTGTTTTTATAAGAAGGCATATTTTTGGTATTGCTGAAAGATTATCATGGAATCAGCTAAAGTGAGGTTTTGCATATGGAAGGTAACAGCATTTATATTACGATCAATCATCTGAGTGATTTCGAACGCACATCTTTTCTGAAACCCGGGGATAAACTGATCCTGAGGAAAGACCGGAACAACATCTATGATGATGAAGCGATTATTGTATATAAGGAAAACAAGACAAAAGTGGGATATGTGGCAAATTCCGTGTATTCTGTCGCCAGAGGGACATATTCCGCAGGAAGAATCTACGACAGGATCGAAGAAGAAACGGAATGCGCGATCCGTTTTATTCTGATGGAAGAAGCGAGGATCATTGCGGAAATCATAAGATGAATCATAAAGGAATCATTTCAGTTATTATCAGCTGATACTGATAATATAATAGAAACAAGCAGAACATCAGCCATGATCGGCGTAGGTTTGATCCCGCCGTACCGTCAGCGATTCGTTGCCGGGAAATGAACACACAGTATTCTTGCTTCGCAAATGGGTTGTCTCGGATGTAGGTTTGTACACTCCGTTCGTTCACGAACTCACTCCATGTACCTCACTACTACACCCTCGAAACCCCTATTCTCAAGTCTTGTTCTGCTTCTTTAATAAAACACATAAGCAATTATGAAACATACATACTTTGAACTGGAAACGCTTGAAAAGGATCTTAACGTTCACGCTAAGACGCTTTATGGATTGAGCAACAACATCAATGCGCATTACCATTCCAGGATCATAAAGAAATCCAATGGAGGGGATCGGGTTTTAAGCGTACCTGATTTTATTCTCGTGAAAGTCCAAAATCAGATCAACGATGTCATTCTTTCCAGAATGCCGGTTTCTGTTTATTCAAAAGCGTATTCCGCAGGAGACTCTCCTTTAGGAAATGCAGCGCCTCATTTAAGGAACGATACTGTGATCAAACTGGATATCAGGCAATTCTTTGATCATGTTACTTATCCGTTGGTCAAAGAAAAAGTATTCAGAAAGGAACTGTTTTCTGAAAGCAACCGGATTCTTTTGTCTCTTTTATGCATGTATAATGAATCCCTTCCCCAGGGCGCTCCAACTTCTCCGGCGATCTCCAACATCCTGCTTTATGATTTCGATAACAGGATCGGCGAATGGTGCAGGCAAAGGAATATTATCTATACCAGATATTGTGATGACATGACTTTTTCCGGTGATTTTGAGAATTGGGATCCGATCGATATCATCAGGAAAGTGAAACTTGAGCTGAAACAATACGGCTTATTTATTAACGGCAGAAAAACAAAGATACTTCATAACGGACAAAGAAAAAAGATCACCGGTATCGTCGTAAATGACAAGCCGAATGTGTCGATCGATTATCGAAAGAAGATCCGGCAGGAGATGCACTATATCAGGAAATATGGATTAAAGAATCATATACGGAAAACAGGATGCGATAAATCGGAAATGGAATATCTGCGCAGTCTTCTAGGTAGGATCAATTATGTTTTGTCTGTAAATCGTATAGAAGAATATGAGAGATACAGAGACGATGTCGTTTCATATCTGCGCCATATGGGTTTGAGACAGGATTTATAATAATAGATGAGGAACATTTATGACCGGATCAGATATTGAAACAAGGATCAAAGAAAAACTATGCGAAATTGAAAAGGCAGAGAATGTCACCGTTCTTTTTGCTGTGGAATCCGGTTCCCGAGCCTGGGGCTTCGCATCTCCTGACAGCGACTATGATGTCCGCTTCGTATACAGACGCAACGAAATTAACGATTACCTGAAACTGGAAGGGATCCGGGATGTCATCGAATGGGAATTGAACGATGTTTATGATATCAGCGGATGGGATCTTGATAAGACACTGAAGCTCGTACATGCTTCAAATCCCGTGATTTTTGAATGGGCTTATTCCCCAATCATTTATAAAGAAACTCCTTTCCTGGAAGAATTCAAAGAATTCATTAAGCCTTATTTCATGACAATCAAAGGAGCCCATCACTATCTGCACATGGCAGAAAAGAACTATGAAGACTATCTGACAAAAGAATCCGTCAAACTTAAGAAATACTTCTATGTCCTGCGACCGATCCTGGCAACACAATACGTTTTGAAGTATCGAACCAATCCGCCAATGCTGTTTGAGGAACTGATGGAGATGGTAACGGATGAACAAGTCAGTAGCGAAATAAACAAGCTTTTGGAAGCGAAAAAGAATACATCGGAATTAGGCACATCGGAGAAGATTATGGTCCTGAACGATTATATTGAGAAAGAACTGATCCGCTTAAATGACAAAGTCCGATCACTGAAGAAAGAAACGTGCAATTGGGAAGAACTGAACAGATTTTTTATAAATACGATAAGATAGAGAAATTGTATGGACATTATTGAAAAACTGAAAGGCTGGCTGACAGAACCCGATCCCGGTGTCAAGCAGTCAAAAGACAAAGACAACTATCAGAAGGATTATCAAAGAAAAGACTCTCTTGAAGGAATCGATGCTTTCATTGTTGTATCAAAACCTTATTGTCTGGCCCAGGTTGAACAGTTATGCAAAGACATCAAACAAGGAAAAGCGGTGCTTCTGATCATGGAAAAGATGACTCCGGAAGATAGACAAAGAACAGTCGATTTCACGTCGGGTGTTATTATGGCGCAGGAAGGAACGATCACAAAAGTGTATCAGGATGTCTATCTCTGTACATCAAAGAATATAGGAATCATAGAAGAGTAGATTTAGATCTCTGGTTACGAATTTCAAAACAATGATTCCAGTGTCCCTGAAGCTTCATCATTGAATCTTGAAACAACAGGACACTTTTTTAGTATCACGATAATTCTTCAGATCCTATAATGAAACTGAACAATCATCAGGAGGATCACATTATGTCATATATGTACGTTAAATTCTTTTCCATGGGATTGGTCCGCAACGGAGAATTCCATCTGTATCTGCCGCCTAAGAATGCGGGAATGTTCATGAAAGACAACCCGTATTATCAGCGTCCTGCCAAGACTCTGATCCTGCTTCATGGCTTCAACGGGGACTGCGACGACTGGATGCAGCATACGCCTGTCAATGAGTGGTCGATGAAATACAATCTGGCGATCGCTATGCCTACGGGCGGTGTCAGTTTCTTCCTGGATCGGGAAGCGACAGGGCACAAGTATGCGACCTTCGTAGGTTCCGATCTGGTCAGATTCCTGCGTGAAACGTATGGGCTTGCGATGAATAGGGAAGATACTTTCATCGGAGGCAACTCCATGGGCGGTTTCGGCGCGATGCATACGGCACTCATGTTCCCGGAGACCTTCGGGGCATGCATGGGTCTTTCCTCGGCAGCCATTGCGAAACAGCTTCCTGCCATGAAAGAAAACTTCCAGCCGAACCGGATGGCCAATCTGGAATACTACATCGAACAGTTCGGCGATCTCGAGAAGGCTCCGGAAAGCGATATCAACGCGGAATGGCAGTTCAATCAGAACAAAGAGAAGGGAATCGAAAATCCAAGGATCTTCATGGCCTGCGGAACGGAAGATTTCGGTATCGCAAACAACCGTGATCTGGCGAACTTCTTTAAGGAAGCAGGAGCCGACTTTGAATTCTATGAAGCGCCTGGCATCCATAACTGGTCATTCTGGATCCCGGCAGCGGAAAAAGGAATCGAATTCCTGCTGAAATAGGATCGCAATTTTTGTATCATCAGACGTTCATGGATCGCTTCATGAACGTTTTTTATTGTCTTATATGGAAAAAAACCTGTGTTTTAAAATACAATATAATTGAATTTAATATTAAGGGGAAGAAAAATGAAGATAAAGATCACGCTACTGGCAGCACTACTATTCCTGTTTTCGTTTGCTCAAAACGTCATCGCGGAAGGAGAAACTGAGACGAGAACGGTTTCCGTTACGGACTATGGCGCAAACGGCTCGGATACTGCCGATGATACGCCAGCATTCAACCGGGCATTGAGCGAAGCGCTGAATACCGAAGGGACACTGGTCGTTACGATCCCGGCCGGAACCTACTATCTGGGCAATAATGTGCCGATATTCTCCGATACGACCGTGGAAGCCGATGAAAATGCGACCATCATTGCGACTTATACCAGTGCAACGCCGATGCTGTATGGCGCACACGTGAGTTCAGGCAGCAATATCTGTTCCGGCACATCCTGCAGCCATGGCGGCTACAGTCAGGCGCATGACGTGACGATCATCGGCGGAACCTGGGATCGGGGAACAGCGAACTGCAGCAGCAGCGGAACGGTCTTTTCTTTCCGTCACGCGCAGAATATCACGATCAAGAATCTGACGGTAGAACACTGTACGGATCATTTCATCAATATCAGCGGCGTCAACAATGCGCTGATCGATCATGTGACTTTCCTGGATGCGGTTCAATGCACAGGCACTGCCGGCGACTACTGGGGCGACTATTCGCCTGGAGATATCAAACGCTATTCCTCCCTGGAAGCGGTCCATATGGACTTCTGCAACGCGGCAGGCGAGAATTCCGACCGGGCCCGTCCTTTCGACAATACGGCAACCAAGAATGTCACCGTAAGCAACTGTACCTTCAACAATGTCTTCGTCGGTGTAGGAAACCATCACCCCGCGGTCAGCGATCGTACGACCAATATCGTTATCACCGACAATACGTTTACGGATATCTGGTCTTATGTTTTCTACAGCAACGGTTTCGATGGCCTCGTGATCAGCAACAACACGATCACCAATGCCGCCAGTTTCGGTTCCTTTACGGATACCGACATGACTGCCGAACACAACAGCTGCAGCATCACTGATCCTCATGACTATAAATATAACGGCATCCAGTTTCCGGAAAATACGAAAGCCGTATTCAATGATATTACGATCACTAACGCCTCCTTATCCGGCGTCGGCATTTACAAAGGTTCGAAAGTTACCATACAAGGCGGAACCATCAGCAATCCGGGCCAGAAGGATACCGGCACGTTCGGCGTCTACATTAACAATGCGCAAGCCACGATTTCGGGACTGACCATCAACAAATCGCCTTCCCATGGAGTCTATGTGTATGACAACAGCAAGCTGACGATTCGCAATTCGCAGATCAAAAAGTCGACAGAGAACGGGATCCGTGTCAGGACGAAATCTTCTTTGACGGCAGATGGCGTCACCATTACCGAAGCTGCGAAATTCGGCATCATGATCGATGAAGGATGCAGCGCAACGATAGAAAATACCAAAGTAGGCACTTCTGCGGAAGCGGCATACCGGATCATGAAAGCGAAGAATGTATCGCTGATCGGCTGTTCCGTAACGGCAACCGCAGGACGATCGGTCTATGTCACGGATACCGGCAGCATCAAGATCAAGAACTGTACCTTTGATAAGACCGTTTCAAACTACACGGCAGTCACCATCAACAATTCTCCTGCCAAAGTCGTAGGCAATACGATTTCCAACGCGGGAAGCCATGGCCTGGTGATTGAAAACAGCAACGGTTCTTTGATCAAAAAGAATACCGTCAGCAACTGCGCAGGCATCGCGATCCGGGTGATCAGTTCGCAGAATTGCATGATCGATGGCAATACCGTCAACAATAAGAAATCTTCCAGCACGCACGCATTGGAAATCAAAGGAGAATCCTCCAGCAAGAAGGCGTCCGCATGCATCCGCGACAACTATCTGAATGCCCCGAATTCCGGTGCCCAGGATCTGAAAGTGGGTGCATATGCGACGGTCACTTTGCGAGACAACACGCTGGTCAACAGCAAGAAATCTTATGACAGCACCGCCAGCGTCGGCAACGCCAGAGTCTTCTCCGATGTCAAGAAAGGCAAATTCTATTACGATGCCGTACACTGGGCTTATGACTATGGCATCACGACCGGCAAGACGGATACGAAATTCGAGCCGGAACCTAACTGTACAAGAGCCGAGATCGTTACCTTCCTCTGGCGTACGATGGGTGAACCGGAACCGAAGAAAACCGCATACGATGCTTATTTCACCGATACGCAAGCCAACAAGTTCTACAGCAAAGCCGTCAACTGGGCTTATGAACAGGGCATCACGACCGGCTTGAACGATGGGACCGGCAGGTTCGGCATCAACAATACCTGCACCCGTGCCATGTGCGTGACCTTCCTTTGGAGAGCCGCAGGCAAGCCGGAACCGGTAACGCCTTCTTCTTTCGAAGATGTCAGCGAAAGCTCTTACTATTATTCTTCGGTAAGCTGGGCATTTGAAAACGGCATCACGACAGGCATCTCCGCCACGGAATTCGGACCATCCGGAAATGTATCCAGAGGACAGACCGTTACCTTCCTGTACCGTTACGTCCTTTCGGATTTCTATGAAGACTGACATATACTACAGGTATACTTACATTCTTTGAGAATATCTGTTATATTATATGCGTAAAGGAGAAAAACACGATGAAAGCAAACATGTCAAAGAACAGTTGGTTTAGCTTGTATCTTGAGGAACAATTGGTCATAGACTCACTGTGTGACCAGGTTTTTGATATACTTTCTGCATCAGAGTGTTCGAGGTTCAGATCATAGAACCATCCTGTTTTCTTGGATAACGGTAACCGCTTGCTGATGCAGAAATGTAATAAGTAAGCGGTTTTTATTTGAAAGGAAAACAATATGTGCACGACAACGAGAATCAATATGATCGCAACAGGAAACAATATCACCCGTTTGCGCAAAGAGAAAGGGATCTCGATAAAACAGATACAGGAGACCATGGGCTTCAATACGCCGCAGGCCATCTTCAAATGGCAGCGGGGCGAGTCTATGCCGACCTTGGATAATATCGTCGTTTTATCCGAGTTATTCAATACGACGATCGAGGAGATCGTCGTGAAAGAGAAATGAGGCCTGATCGTTCTGGGAGTCAGGCCTCAGGGCGAAAGAAGCTTAGTTTAAAGGAAAAACAGGCGACTTATAATCGTCAGTTGACTGGTTCAAGTCCATCAGCTTCTACCAAATGATGCCATCGACTAAAGGTCAGGTCACAAGATTTTCAATCTTGCAATCCGGGTTCGAGTCCCGGTGGCATTACCAATACGGTCTATTGGAGGATAAGTAAACTTGCTGCGCTGTCAACGCAGAGATAACGGGAGCGTTACCCGTATAGACCGCCAAGATGATTCCGTAGCCAAGTGGGAAGGCAATGGTTTGCAACACCATGACCGTGAGTCCGAATCTCACCGGAACCTCCAGATATCCTGATAGTTCAATGGCAGAATGACAGTCTCCAAAACTGTGGATCTTCGTTCGAATCGAAGTCGGGATGCCAATAGCCCGGTACGCGAACAGGAATAGCATGCTGTCTTAGAAACAGTAGTTTGTGGGTTCGAATCCCACCCGGGTTACCATCTTCTTTGTCGTCTAACGGCTAGGACAACGGACTTTGAATCCGTGAATTTGAGTTCAAGTCTCAACAAAGAAGCCAATTGATGAATGATGTGATATAGTAAATCTGATGATGCATAGAAAAAAGAAATGGCTTATTCTTCTTGTTCTGGTTCCTGTTTTATTGGCGATAGGATTCTTTGCCTATGTATCCGATAACTATAAAGCAGATGAAACAGCGAAACAGGCCTTGCTTTCCGATGAGGTTAACATCGAAGAAACGGATTATGGCTGGTTTTTTGATGGGCCGTCTGCAGAGAAAGCGCTGATCTTTTATCCGGGAGCGAAGGTGGAAGAAACGGCTTATGCGCCGCTTCTGCATGAACTATCATCGAAAGGCATCGATATCTTTGTGGTCGATTCACCGTTCGATATCGCGTTCTTCAACATGAATGGCGCAGACAAAGTCATGAAGGAATACGATTATGACCGGTGGTTCATCGGAGGCCATTCCTTGGGAGGCGTGGTAGGCAGTCTGTATCTGCAGAAACACGCAGAAGACTTCGACGGTCTCATCCTTTTTGCTTCCTATACGAACAAGCAGATGCCTGATTCAATCAAAGAGATCGTCATCGTCGGATCCGAGGATGGCGTCATCAACCGGGAGGCTCTGGAGAAGGGCAGAGAGCTTGCTTCTTCGGACTATGAGGAACATATCATCGAGGGTGGAAATCACTCCCAGTTCGGTTCTTATGGCTTCCAGAAGGGAGATGGACAGGCAAACATCTCTATGGAGCAGCAGATCAAAGAAACGATAGAAATAATAATGAATTCATTGAATGATTAGCGAGCCAAGACCCGCTTTTCTTATGACTGAACTACCCATTTTGTGTAATAGAGATTGTTTGTTTTTTATATTCTCTATCAAAAAGTCTTATTGAAAAATGCTCTCTATAGTTATATCATGTTAGTGAACACAAATGTGTTCGGAGGAATCAACATGGGCAAAACAGTGACGATCAGACTGAATGATGAAGAAAAAGAATTCTTTGAAGCAGGTACCGTTTTATATAAAGGAAGCCTTTCAACCATCATCAAAAGACTCGCAATGGAGAAGTTGGAAGATGATTATGACATGATAGCGGTGGCCAGATATGAAAAGAATAAAAAAGATGGCTCGCTGAAACTCTATTCTCACGAAGAAATGCTTAAAGAGATCGGATTGGACGATGAAGATGTATGAAGTAGTCTATTCAAAGCAGTATCTCAACAGTATCAAGAAACTCGATAAACAGGTCAGAAAACGCATCACCAAATGGATCGAAACGCATCTGCTGGATACGACAGATCCTTATTTCTCCGGAAAAAGATTAACAGGAAAACTGGGCAATTACTGGCGATACAGGATCGGCGATTATAGGCTGATTGTTGAAATCAGAGAGACCGAACTGGTGATCGTTGCTATCGATGTCGGTCATAGAAGAAAAATATATAAATAAAAAAGTTCCTGGGGAACTTTTTTATCTTATCTGTTGATGGATTGTCCGATCTTGTGATACGTATGTCTCACACCCCGGATCGCGATCGAATAAGCCAGGATGTTTTCTGGTAAAGCCATTCCTACATAGCCGGAATCTCCGATATGATGGATATCCGCGCCTGCTTCCTTGCAGTTGAAAGCGATACGCCTGATCGTCTCTGTATCGGAGCCTTCCTGAGACGTTCCTATGGCTGTCATCGCGAGTTTTCCATAAGAATGAATATAACTTATCAATTCATGGATAATGTCCAAGGTAAGCCCGGGAATCGTTCCTACCGCAGGCACCATGATGATATCCGCGCCTGCCTCGATGAATTCTTTGATCATATTCTTGTCGATGATCTTTTCACCCGCTTCCGTGATGTTGCCTGAAGCATGCATCTTGCCGGTGATCAGGATAATGGAATCTCCCAAAACGTTTCTGATCTCCCTGATCGAAGAAACGATCGCTTCATTCGTCACGTTGTTTCCGGGATTGCCCGTGATGGTGATCATATCGACGCCCATCTCTTTGGCTTTCAGGGCATTTTCCGCCGTCGCCATGCGGCCTTTGGTCATCGCCCACAAGTTTTCGCTTCCCAGGCCGACTTCCACCGGTTCCAGATTGATACTGACAGGACGGCCGATCAGTTTCTTCAGCATCCGGATCGTATCCTTCTTCTCGCAGGCAGGCAACCCTGCCGCGTAAGGCTCTTCCACATCAAACATGTTCAGGACTACGAAATCGGCAGACAAAGAACTGACCACCTCCGCATTGCTGACATCCGAAAGCAGCGGCGTCACGGAACAGACGCACTCGGCCGCAAGCGTCCTTCCTTCGCCTAAGGCGATCGCCTCCAATAAACCTCTTGAGTTCAGTTTTTCTATCTCGCTGTAAGGCATACTGATCAGTCTCTTGCTCATAAGTTCCCTCCATGGATGTTTGATCTCTTCCGTCAGTTTCATTATAAAAGAACGCAATTCTCCAATTCAATGTCCAGGAACAGATGACAACCCTCAGAAATGGTATAATTGACTCATAAATAAACAATGAACGAGACAACAAAAGAGATAGAGCATTATACAATACTTCTCGAAAATCAAATGGAAATTCTTCCTGAGAATCATTCAGATATTTTGGCAACTATGAGCACACTTGCATTTACAAGTAACAAAATGGGCCATTATGAATTTGCATTGGAATTATACTATAAGCTGCTTGATATACAACAGACAGTCAATTCCAATGTTGATGAGGACGTCTTAAGATACATGAATAATATTGCTGCAACATATTACAATTTAGGCCGGTACGACGATGCCTTGCAAATGTACAAGGAGACTCTTGAAAAAAGCAAAGAATTATCCTCGGATGAACATCGGATCGTTTTATATGCTAAGCGTGGTCTGGCATTCACCTATAAGAAACTAGGAGAATATGAAGAGTCTATGAAACTGTATGAAGAGATACTTAAAAAGCAAATGAAGACTCTCCCGGAAGATCATCCCGATATTCAGGCAACGAAAGAAACAATTGCGTTCCTTGAAAAGAAACTATCAGAGAGTGCTGTGGCATAAACAAAATGAAAGACGACAAGAAACATAGGGGAGCATTTATTGCTAATATTATTTTGACACTTCTGGAAGTTTTTGCAGTTACCTGGATGATGTCAGGCATGAGCAAGGGGGTTCTCTCAGGAGGGGGATGGAGGGTCCTGAAGTATTTTACGATCGATTCCAATATCTATCTGGGGATCGTATCCTTTATCGCCGTTTTGGAGCTGTATCGCGTCCTTAAGGGAAAGAAGGAAGAAGTATCTCCATTCATCTATCTTCTGAAACTGTCAGGGACAGCAGCGGTTACTGTAACGATGCTGGTGACGGTCTTCTTTCTGGAACCTACAATGGGCAGGTATTTCGGTTATTTCGCGCTGTTTGAGAATGCGAATCTGTTCCTGCATCTGCTGAATCCGTTGGCAGCCATCATCACATGGATCTGTTTCGAAAAGAATGATGTACTGGTCAAGAGAGATGTCACCTTAGCAACACTGCCAACACTGCTGTATGCGATCTATTATGTCGTCGAAGTGCTGACACACATCGAGAATGGCGTGATCCAGCCGGGATATGACTGGTACGGGTTCTTCGTGCTGGGACTGAAGTCAGCCATTATCGTTCTGCCGTTATTCCTTCTCTTTACTTGGCTGGTATGTTTCGGTTTATATCAGGCGGGAAGAATAAAAACAGATTCACAGACGAAATAAAACCAGAAAGGAGACTGATATGGAAAGATTCGAGTATAAAGTTGTCGTTTATGATACGACAGGTTTCTTTGGCGGGAAAGTGGAGATCGATCCGTTGGAAAACGAGCTCAATCTCATGGGCGATGACGGATGGGAACTGGTAAGCTGCACATCCGCAAACCAGAGCTACGGTTCTTCGAGAAGCCTTGTGTGCATCTTCAAACGGAAGATAGAAGAGTAAACGGATACGGCATCCATATAAGCAAGGGGGTATTCCTATGGCACAAATGAAACTGAATTTCCTTAGCAGGGCATTGGGAAGACAGACAGATCTCAATGTGATCATTCCTACTTATGCCAATCAGCCGTTGTCGGAAGATAACGGCATCGATACGTTCTATGATCCGGCCCAGCGTTTTAAAGTGCTGGTCCTCCTGCATGGCTTTTCCGGCGACTGCAACGATTATCTGCGTTTCTCGAACATCCTTCGCTACGCGGAAGAAAACAGGATCGCCGTACTGATGCCATCCGGTGAAAACAGTTTCTACTATGATTACGAGCCTGGAGCAAAATATCGGACTTTTATCGCGGAAGAACTGCTGCAGGTTGCCAGATTTCTGTTTCCGATCTCTGACAGATATGAAGATACCTATATCGGCGGTTTAAGCATGGGGGCGCATGGAAGTGCAATGATTTCTCTTGCGTATCCGGAAGTCTTTTCCCGTGTCCTGTGCATGTCGGGAGCGCCGTCGAAAATCACCAGCAAGACCAGAAGCACATCAAGTTCCTGGTTCGGAGAAGACAGGAACGTATTCCATTCCGATTCCGCTGAACTTGCCAGGAAACGCAAAGGCACGATCGAGGACGCTTATTTCATGGCGAAGAAGAATGTCAAGGATGGAAAACCGAAAGCCAGATTTATCTTTACGACCGGCGATCAGGATTTTCTGTTAGAGAGAACGAAAGCGTTCTATGAATATCTGAAAGAGCTGGATTACGATGCAACGCTGGAGATCGTTCCCGGCTATGGCCACGAGTGGGATTTCTGGGATCTGAAAGTCAGGGAAGCGTTGCAGAACGGATTGAAATAAGACAGTATTTCGATAAAAGAAGAATTCATAAGAGAAAACTGTCCTGAGGAAAAGAAATGAAATTCAACGCATTGATGCATATCTCTTTTTATACCGATCATATGGAAGAAATGATCGATTTCTACTGCCATAAGCTAGGCCTGAAACAGAAAGTACTCGTCCGCAACAAGTCTTACAAAGGCAGAACCGACCGTCCGCAGATGGCCACCTTGGCCGAAAACGATCCGGAAGACATTTTCAACGTGTACATCGAACTGACTCCGGGACAGTTCATTGAGCTGTTTCCTGCCAAAGAAGGTCAGACGAACGACGTGGCTTGGAACAGCAGGCTCGGCTACTCCCATTTTTCCCTGACAGTCGATGATATCTTCGAAACAAAAAGGGCCCTGGAAGAGAATGGAATCGTCCCGGATAGCAAACCTTCCAAAGGCCCTTCGGAGACTTGGCAGATGTGGATCCATGATCCGGATGGAAACAAGATCGAGATCATGCAGTACACGGAGAGATCCTATCAGGTGGTCGGACATATCGACTGAAGGAATATCGTAAAGCTCATCTTGAGCTTTTCTATTTTATTTTAATCCCTGCTCGCAGTAAACGAAACAGGGATGCCGTTATAATTAAGACAGAAGAGGTAACACGATGAATCCATTGATAAAAGAACTCCATGACCGGATCGGCGTCAGTTTCGATGTGATCGATTCCGAAACGGGAGACATGAAACACAGACTGTAACATTCATACTGAATCGGAACAGTTTAAAAAACATCCTTCTTATTCTCGAATCGTTTTTCTATGCCCTTGGCAGACAATCCTTTGTTGATCTCTTTCAGGTCATATTCCTTTCTTAAGACGCAGTAATAGATGAACTCATCAAAAGGATCCGATGGATTGAAAGCCATCGAGTTCCTGGACAGCAGATCCACGGTCTGTTCCACGCTGAGTTTTAACGCAAGACACAGGGCAAATACCGTGTCTTTTTTTGGTGAGTAGTTTCCGCATATGATCCTGGAAAACGTTCTTCTGGGAAGCCATGCGCGTTTGTAGATCTCGGACGGCTTTTCATCCAGTATCCTGACGTAATAGTTCACCATATCTACGAAACTTGCATCATTGTCTGAAAAACGGTAGTGATAGTTCCTTGACGGTTTCTTCTGCGTATCTAAGAGTTTCGCCCGTCGGGAACGATCCATGACCGTGTCATAGTAAACTCCATATTCCTGCTTCAGCTTCTTATGCGCTTCTTCTTTGTCGACCATCTCTTTGATGATGCTGGCGATCTTGCCTGACAGGGCAAAGGAATCCTCATCGAAGATGCACAGCGTCACATCCATATTGTGTTTCATCAGGAATGCATTGATCTCGCTGGTCGCGATATTCAGGGCTTCCTCTTTCGGAAAGCCGTAGATACCGGTCGAAATCAAAGGAAAAGCGATCGACCTGCATTGTTCAACCTTTGCCAGTTCCAATGATTTCTTGTAGCAGCTTCTGAGAAGCTCGGATTCGTTCTCGTTTCCGCCGTTCCATCTGGGTCCTACCGTATGAATGATGATCCTGCATAGATCGAAACCTGACGTCGACTTGGCATCGCCCACATCGATGCTGCCGATCTTCTTGCGTTCTTTCAGCAGCCTTTCTTTTCCTGCCGCTTCATAGATCGAAGAATCCGTACCGCCTCCTATGACGGGAAGAGGATTCGCCGTATTGACGATCGCATCTACTTTCAGGGTCGTGATATCCGCTCTAACATAATTAATAGCCATTTTTCTACCTCATTTCCATTATACTAAAATGTCTCATCAAGTGAGACAAAAAATGCTTGACGCTCCTGTATCATGAACTCGTAAACAGAACGAAGGAGGAATGAATATGCTGAGAAAAAGAATGATGCTGATGGTATGCGATATGATTGAGTACTGTCTGAAAAAGATGGATATTCTTCTGGAAAAGGTCATCAGAAGAATGGAAAGGGAGGCGTAAAAAATGTTACTCATATTTGGTTTAATAGCCATAGCGATGTACAGGATATGCGTCTGGTATTTTAGGATAATGTTTCGGTTTTGTATCTGTATGCTGCTGCTGCCATTTCTGGTTCCGGTATGGATCATGAGATCCATCCGCTGAGATCTGTTGAAAGGAGGAGAACACATGAAAACAACAGTTAAGAGCATCACAAGAGCAGTCAAACTCGTACGCAAGACGATGCATTACGGAGAAGGCAGATATCTGAACATCCGTTATTACATCGATAAGGATGAAACGGACTACAGAGGCATCCGTCTCAAGGATTATGAAAAAGTCTGTACCTATTGTCTGCACACGTACCAGGACATGCTGGGAGATAAGAACTCGCAGGAACTGGTTTCCCATCTGAATCTGTTTATCGGACTGGTAGAACAGGTTCTGTTCGATGGCTATTATGACGGTACGGATGAAGAACTGTTTCAGGAAGACAGGGAATGGTTGAACTAAGGAAGGAGGAAAAGATATGTTTGGAGCTGTATTAGGAGATATTATCGGTAGCAGATTTGAATTTGATAGAGGAGGAAGGACCAAAGAGTTCACCCTCTTTACCAAAGAAGATGACTTCACGGATGACACGGTGATGACCGTGGCGATTATGGAAGGCCTGATTCATGCAGGTAAGGATGCGGATGAGAAGACCGTCAAGGAGAGCCTTATCCGTTCCATGCAGAAATGGGGCAGGAAGTATCCTTATGCGGGTTATGGCGCAAGATTCATTCACTGGATTCATGCGGAGAATCCGCAGCCTTACAATTCCTGGGGCAACGGTTCCGCGATGAGAGTTTCTTCTGTAGGATGGCTGTACGATTCCCTGGAGAGGACAAGAGAGGCTGCCAGATGGTCGGCAGAAATCTCGCATAACCATCCGGAAGGTGTCAAAGGTGCGGAATGCGCGGCAGCCGTCATCTACCTTGCCAGAGCAGGAGAAGAGAAGGAAGGGATAAGAGATTATGTCCTCAAGGAATTCGGCTATGATTTGTCCGAAACGATGGAAGAACTGAGAGCAAGACACGAACATGTCGAGTCGTGCCAGGATTCGCTGCCGAAAGCGCTGACTTCGTTCTTTGAAGGGATTTCTTATGAGGACGTGGTCAGGAATGCGGTCTCTCTGGGAGGGGATACGGATACCCTGGGAGCGATTGCCGGAGCCATGGCGGAAGCATACTATGGGATTCCTGAAGATATCATAAACGAAGGAAAGAACTTCCTTCCGGAAGAAATGCTAAGCGTACTCATGAAGATTGACACGGCAAAGCCCGCCACGAAGAAAGCGGAGCAGATTCAGAAAGTGAAACAGCTTCGCGAACAGGGCCTGACCTATCGGGAGATTGGAACAGTCATGAATATTTCTGCAGCTTATGCGCATATCCTTGATAAGCCGGAACTGTATAACACGGAAAAACATAAGGAGATGCATAAGAAGTATATAGATAAACGCAGAGAAGAGAACCTTGCCTATGGCAAGAAATGGAGAGAGAAACATCCCGAGTATATGAAGGAATGGTATCAGGCAAACAAGGAAAGATATAAAGAATATCAGAGGAAAAAGAAGGAGAATGAAACGGTATGACACAGGAGTATGAGCAGTTCTTAATCAATAACGATTACGATGGCATGATGGATTGGGCATTCGCATATGACGATGCCCGATCTTCCAGGAAAGAACTGAAGAAAGTCGCGGAAGCGTATGAGATCCTGATCAGTAAAGGGTATGGCATCGCCGCAAACAATCTCGGTTCCATGTACTACTGCGGAAGATACTTCGAGGAAGATGTGGATATGGCGATCCACTACTATGAGATCGCCTGCGAGATGGGAGTGAAGATGGCATGGGGGAATCTGGGGTGCTGCTACTATTACGGGAAGAAAAAAGACCTGAAGAAGGCGTATGAGATATTCGCGGAAGGAGCGTTCCTGTTCAATGACCCGGAATGCCTGTATATGCTGGGGGATATGTACAGGGATGGCTCCTATGTGAAGAAGTCGGATATCAAGATGATGCATCTTTACTGCAAGGCTCTGGATTGCGTCAATGAGGAAGACAGAAGGGAACATCAGTGTCTGGGAGATATCCATTACCGGATCGGGAAGCAGCTGGTGGAGAGCGCAAACAAAGAGGATATTCTCCAAGGTCTGAAGCACCTTCATGTGGGAATCGGTATCCTGTATGAAAGACTGCATGAGAACCGTTTTGTCGATGCGGATATCAGAAAATACAAGCAGCTGATCGAAGAGACGGAACAGATGCTGGAAAGCGAGTATGAGGCATAAATAAATGATCAGATCAGTCCGATATTCTATCGATACCCTCCTTACAAGAATGTCGGACTGAAGATCTTTGATTTCATGAAATCATATGGAAATTTATATTATATCAAGCATGTTGTAAAATAGAATGTGAGGATTCGAGTATGAAAATCATCATTTCAAGAAAAGGATTCGACTGGGCAAACGGCAATGTCCCATCGCCTGTATTGCCAGATGGAACCTTGCTGTCCATGCCTATACCATCTTATGATGACATTTCTTTAGGAGACCTGTCATACAAAGGAAGAAGCTACAGATCGATCATGGAAGAATTATGCCCAAGAAGATCTTTCAGTGGTTTATTGTGCCATCTTGATCCCGACATCAGAAAGAACAACCGTCTGGTTTATCCTGATGATTGGGTCCCGGCTTTTGGACAGGCAGATACCGCTCAGCAGCATCTTGAGAATCAGGGAGTGGAAAAAGGAGACCTGTTCCTGTTCTTTGGATGGTTCGGGAAGACGGAAGAGAAGAACGGTCAGTTGAAATACATAGCAAAAGAAAAGGATCTTCATATCATCTGGGGTTATCTTCAGATCGGAAAGATCGTCAAAGGAAAAGAATGCAGTAATTATTACTGGCATCCTCATGCTTATGGAATGGCTAATAATACGATATATGAAGCAAGCGAGCATCTTGTTATAAATGGCGTTGATACCGGTCTGCCTGGAGCAGGCTGCTTAAGATATTCCAAAGATGTTGTCCTGACGAAAGAAGGCGAGACCAGATCAAGATGGCAGTTGCCTGAATTCTTCAAAGAAGTGAACATCTCCTGCCACAGCAAAGACTGTTTCAAACCGGAAGGATATTTTCAGTCGGTTCGGATCGGACAGGAATTCGTGGTGTCGGAAGATGAAAGAGTCACGGAATGGGCCAGGAATCTTATCGTAAACAATTATGATCCTGAGGCAAGTCTTGCAGCTACAGAAAAGGTCATCAAAGAAGAGAAGAAAACAAAAAAGACGACGAAAAAGAAAAGCCGGAATACATCAGATAACGAGACAGTCAAGACAGAAAAGAAAACATCGGTAACCGTTCAGAAAAACGTTTTCAGCAAACGTTCAGATGCAATTGTAAATCCGACAAATAAGAATCTATATCCGGCGACAGAACTGAGCAGATCGATCTTTAAAGCAACCGGCGAGGAAATGAAACTGAAAGAAGACCGTAAAGAGTTTGGTATCTGTCCGGAAGGATCTGTGGTCACAACAACCGGATACAGGTTATGCAAACTGATCATTCATGTGGTAACGCCGAAATGGCAGGATGGATCGCATGATGAAGAAAAGCTGCTTGGCGATACATATCACAGAATATTGGATACAGCCAGAGAAAATAAATGTAAATCGATCACAATTCCCATGATCACGGAAGAAGATCCGGCTTTTCCAATCATGAATGCAGCATGCATTTTTATTGATTCCGTCATGAAATGGGTGGAAGAGAACAGGGATTATCCTTTGAATATCTACATCGTTTTTTCGGATCAGGGTCTGGCAAAACAGGTTAAAAAAATGATGAATCCGATAGAACCGGATTGTGCTTGATGAAATGAATCGGCGGGGATAATCAGTTTTGTTCGATGATGGATGATTCTTCCATCATTCATGCATTTTATTATTTTTCAGAGTATTCTGCACTTTGAGACAATTCGACGACGCTAGAATCCGCTGATGAATTAAGACAGTGATTTTTAGTTATAATATTATAAAGAATACTTTTCATATTTTGATGTTTTCATATAAGTATTAGACAAGGGGATAAAATGGCAAAAGGAATTATCTACATCATGACAACGGTAGTACCTGGATTGATTAAAATCGGGAAAACAGGTAAAGAAAACTATGAACAAAGAATGTATAACTTGGAAAGAAATGGCTATTCAAATGTTGTCGGCTTAAAGAGACATTTTGCAATTGAAGTTGATGACTATGATGAAAAAGAGCAATTATTGGATGATATATTTTCAAAAAGCCGTTTAGAGAATACGGAGCTTTTTGCGTTGGATGTCAATCTTGCGGTGCAGTTATTATCTTCATTTGAAGGTAAACAGATATATCCGGAAAACATCTCGAAAGATGAAGTATTTGATGAAGCATCTGCTAAGAGAGATGTATATCTGATACCTGAAGGCACATATTATCTTGAGAGAAGAATTAAAAGATGGAACAATCAGACTGTTAAAGGCACTATGACCGTTCAAGATGGTAAGTGTACTGTACTTAAGGGATCTGTTTTGTGTCCATTAAAAGGTGAAGGAAATGTTGAAAGAATAGAGAAGGAACGAAACAAAGCAAATGTGATAAACAATGTTCTTCAAGAAGATGTAGAGTTTAATTCTCCCAGTATGGCAGCATGTTTCATAATAAATGGACCTGCAAACGGGTGGAACGAATGGCGAACCAAAGACGGAAAAGCCATTGATGTTTTCAGGAACAATTAGAATTAACATATTATTATTTGACATTCGGATTGGAGTACAAAATGGTAACTGGGGAAATAAAAAACAGAATTGACAATATGTGGGATAACCTCGCTGCAGGTGGTTTAACAAATCCTCTCGAAGTAATTGAACAAGTAACATATCTGATGTTCATTCACGATCTGGATGAGAATGATACCAAACATGCAAAAGACAGCATGATGATAGACGCAGATTATGAAAGTATTTTTCCTTTGGAATTCAAGATAGGAAATAATACGATTGAAGGTCAGAAATTACGCTGGTCTGTATTCAAAGATATAGAACCTGAAATGAAGTACAAAATCGTTTCTGATTATGTTTGTCCTATATAAAGGAGGTACTTTATTGGAACGATACCAAAACAGAATGATGATTTTTACAAAGAACTGACCCATTCCGATCTGGAAGGCAGCATTCCTGACGGAAACAATATCCGCAATCTCTATGTGATCTACTGTCTGGATCAGATCCTGGGATCTACGGATCTTGATATCCCGGAATATGCCTATGGAGGATTTGTTAAGGAAATCAGCAGGATCGCTGATGAATGCAGCGAACGCTTCATTGGCGGAGAAGACTATTCTTCCATTTCCCTCTACAGCCTTTCCGGAGCCTTCCTGGCTTATTTTCTGGAACAGGGGATGCAGTTATCGGAAATCGACAAAATCAGCTCCTACGAACTTGCAGAAACTGTTGTCAGATACCTGGAATGAAAGGAAAAAAGAAATGTTTTTTGATAAAGAAGTAAAATATTCCCGTAAGAGTTTCTGGAATGACGATGTCACGAACTACTACGATAAAAATGGCAGGAAGATCGGTTCCTCCCGAAAAAGCCTATGGAACGACGACAAAACAGTCTATTATGATGAAAATGGGAAGAAGGTTGGAACATCCAGAAGAAGTCTGTGGAACGAAGACCGTACCGATTACTACGATGATTCTAATGAAAAAACAGGCTATTCCCGAAAGAGCCTGTGGGATGACGGTTCCGTGAACTACTACGACAGGAATCATCACAAGACAGGCAGAAGCAGAAAGAGTCTGCTCGATGAAGATAAAACGATCTACAAGAAACGATAAGGAAACGGAATGAAGAAGAATAGAACGGAAACGACGATGAGAGAGAAGGCGATGAGAACGATATTGTTCATCCTGCTTTTCCTCGTTCTTGTTTCATGTGCAGGGAAGGAGAGTTCTTCTTCCAAGAAGGAGACGGTAAAACCTAATCCAATCGAAAACAAGCCTAATAAGGAAGAAAACAGTCCTTCCTCTTTCAAGAACGATCCTTTGTCCCTGAGCTTCCGGAATTCGAACTATTACACCGAATCCGAGCTGAGAAATAAACTGGCCCTGTCCGAACTGGAATACTGTTCCTATCTGATCGAAGGGGAAGGACCGGCCGATTATGTCCTGACCTGGAATCTGAAAAGCAGCGGCAAAGAGGTATACCGCTGTGAATACTCTTACGACAAGAACCGGAGCTACAAGGTCAAGTCCCAGGCGGCCTGCGAGCTGTCGGAAGGCTATGAAGACTATCGCGATGGCGATAGGGAACTGATCCGGGAATACGTCATGCCTCAAGAAAACGATCAGATAGACATGTTCGTGTATGAAAACAGCTCAGGCTACTATGAGGACTATTTCATTCTCGGTAAGTATTCCGATATGTCCTGCTACATCAAGGGGGAGGATATCTACTTCGAGTATTCCTGGTATCAGAGAACGGAAGACGGTCCCGTTCTGGTCTATAAATCGACTGCGAAGAATACGGATACGACTTGGGGGGAACGGTACAATGAAACGCTTTGGCGTCTATTTGAGGAATCTTATAAAAACATCGATATCGTTCCTTATGAAGAATATCAAAGAGACAGGGATTATTATGAAGTCTATCATCAGTGGGAAAACAGGGAACAGGAAAAGCAGGCCGAGGAAAGCCTGAAGGAGATGATCGAGATCTACTGTGCCTGCGGAGATGAAGATGAACTCTATTCCGAGTATGAGGATGATTTTGATTCATGGACAGAAGCGGAAGACTTCTGGGAACGGTATTGCGAGTAAGAAATAATAAGCCGATAATACTGATAATAACAGGAAACATGAAAAAGAAGCCATACGGCTTCTTGTTT
>JAFYHQ010000013.1 GCA_017539105.1 Erysipelotrichaceae bacterium | reverse complement strand
CTGTTACGTGCCACTCCGGCATTGGAATGTTCCTGCTCAAGAATGATAAACCGTTTATCTTCCTTCGCAAAACGCTCCAGGATCTCTTTCGAGTTATCCGTGGAACCGTCGTTGATACAGATGACCTCGATCTCCTGGAGAGTCTGCCTGCTTACGGAAGACAGGCACTCATCCAGGAATGCTCCCGCATTATATACCGGAATAATGACCGATATCTTGATACTGTTTGTTTTCTTTCTACTCATCTTTTCATCCATCCGCTATCTTTTTTGCTTTCTGGTTTTCTTCCACAGAGCGATCGCCGCTTTGATCTTCCGCGGCAGATATGTCATAACCCGCCCCACTCTATATGATACGGAAGAACGCAGCGACTGCAAATCAATGGATAAGCTCTGTATCTCGTCGCTGTCTTTCGCTATCATCATTTCAAAAAGCTTTTTATCGCCTGACGGCAGTTTTTTATACTTTTCTTTTTCCTGTTTATTCAGTTTTCTATATCGGTCTTTGGCAAGCCGCAGCATTCCGCTTAAATGTTCGGCAAACGGCTCATATTCCGGGCCGGTGCCTGCAGCAGACAGATCTGCATTCATCACATTAAAACACTTGTAATAACCGTATGCATTCGCAAAACGGAAAGTGTTGGTCATTGTTGAATTGCTGCGTATACGGCGATGATAGAACTGTCTGTTCAGATACCCTGCGCGTTCACAGTGCAGCAAGAGTTTGTACATATACTCTTCATCCTCGTGGATGATTCCATAAACGAAACAGATCTGATGACCGGTAATGAAGCTTCTTAAGCTGAACAGCATGGCAGGCTGTACACGATATTCCTTATTGTCCCTCATCATCTTAAACAAGGTTCTTCCATCCGTTAATTCGGGATATTCGTGTTTTCTGATATAGTAGTCATCGCTTCGATGCGTTATGTTGTTTTCTTCATCGCCTTCTCTTAATATCCGGCCATCAAAGAATACAGTCTCTAAATGATTCTTCTCGGCAAAATGATATAGGCATTCCAGACCATCCGTATCGATAAAATCATCGCTGTCAAGATAATAAAGATACTTGCCTCTTGCCAGATCGATTCCCAGATTTCTTGCTGCGGATTGTCCGCAGTTTTCCTGAGTAACGATTGTGATCCGTTCATCTTTTAAGGCATGCCTAAGCAAAACATCCAAAGAATCGTCTGTACTCCCGTCATCGACACAGATGATTTCTATCTCTTTCAAAGTCTGCTTTTCAACGCTTTCCAGACACTGGTCGAGATACTGTGCCGTATTATAGACAGGCACGATGGCAGAAACCAGCGGTTCAGAACCGTTTTTCGCCTGAATCAATGTATTAAAGCGATCTGCGGTCTTTTTCACCGGAAATGATCCGGCTTCCCTGAATCTGTCTTCTTCGGTCTTACGGTGCCCGAAACGCTCTTTCAATGCGAATGGAAAAGCATTCAGCAAAGCGATCTGCTTCGCCTGAACCTGGCAATAATCCTGATAGCTTAAACAGAAATCCTCATCCAGTTTCGGAATAGAACCTGTACGCAGGTCTATGACTTCCCGATCGCTGCCGAAGGAAGAAAAGTAGTCATGGAACTTATAGCCACCGCCAAACACCTGATCGGAAGCGATGCACCAGCAGTTCGGTATCCCATACGCATCTGCGGCAATGATCCCATGCAGGCTGCTGGAAATGATGTATCGGCACTCTGAGATCTGTCTCAGAACGGTTTCCACATCCTGCTGGACATCGATTACGACCGTATTCTGATAATGCTCCGGCAGACACTGAAAAAACTCATTGTTTTTTTCTCGATAATGCGGAACGATACCTATCTCATATTTCTTTTCTTCTGAACCTTTTACCAGCAACGGAACAAGCAGTCCCGGATCGGCCAATACGCAATGAACCGGCTCTTTCAATATTGTTTCAACTGCCTGTTTTGTCAGTCTTCCTCTTAACGCATGAATGATCGGCTTACGTGTAAACTTATTAATCTTCGGGTCGCATTCATACAGCAAGCCGGATCCCCAGATATGGACAGCATCTTCATAATTGGCGCTTTCCCGGATCTTCCTGTCATCCGCGCCCAGCTTCGCATGATCAAGAACTCTTTCTAAAATGCTTCCTACCGCAAGCAGATCGCATTTATCAAACATTTCTAATACATAGTCATCCTCAAACAGCTCTTTGCTGAAATACTCATTCAGCAGATCGCCGAAATTAGATCTCACTTCCCAGTAATAGATGCTTCTATTCTTTTTAGCAACGCTGTCCGACATAATGTTTCCTCGCATATTCTATTGCATAAGCTACTTTAATGATACCTCATAAGATATGCCCATGACTAGAAAAGGACACACAGTTTTCTGTGTGTCCTTGATTCCAGTTATCGAGATTTTTCAATTCATACCGATCATCGATTATGATCCGTATGCATCGTTGTATCTCTTCAGGAAGGTGACGACCATCGCTCTGATACAGGTATCGCCTACGCCGAATCTGTCGACAGAAACGCCGGTAGTGATATCCGTAGAGTATGCCCATCTTACCGCTTCATAGAAGTACTTGCCTTCCTTGACATCCGAGAACGACATGTCCTTCGGAGTGTAAGCCGGATCGCCGCTCAGCTTCGCAGCTCTCCACAGGAAGGTGACGATCTGCTCTCTCGTACAGGTCTTGTTCGGTTCGAACGTCGTCGGAGAAGTACCTGTCGTGACGCCTGTCTCGGATGCCCATACGACAGCCTTGTAGAAGTAGTTGCTTTCGTTGACATCGTTGAACGGGTTCGTTGACTGAGGTTCAGGTGAGCCCAGCAGTCTCCACAGGAACGTGACGACCTGTCCTCTTGTACAGCCTGCATCAGGCGAGAACAGTGTCGGAGAAGTACCGGTAGTGACGCCGTTGTCGACTGCCCAGTAGACCGGATCGAAGTAGTACTTGATCGGTTCCGTGACATCCTTGAACAGCACTCTAACGTTGCAGGTTGCCGAGATGTTCTCGTCATCCTCGAGGTAAGCCGTAATGACGACTCTGCCGACCTTGACACCGGTCACGACGCCATTCTCATCGACCGTAGCGATCGAAGGATCAGAAGATTCATACTTGATGACCTTATCCGTCGGTTCTTCCGAAACGACCTTAGCCTCAAGATCCACTGAACTCTCCGCAACGACAGTCAGCGATTCAGGCATATCGATGCCGTAGACAACAGTCCATTTCGCAGTCAGCGTCAGATCTTCCTTGACCTCTGTATCGAAGTCATACTCATCTTCACCATCGTACCATCCAGCGAATGCATAACCTTCTTTTTCAGGTGCTTCCGGCTCTTCCGCTTTCTGACCATATTCAACTGTCTGCGTATCATAAGTCTCACCATCCACAACGAACGTGACAGTAAGCTTAATGACTTCATACTTCGCAGTCAGCGTCAAATCATCCTTGACCTCGGTATCGAAGTCGTATTCATTTGCGCCATCGTACCAGCCTAAGAATGTGTAGCCTTCCTTTGCAGGATCGGTTTCAGGCTTCACAGCCTTTTCACCATGCTTGACAGTCTGTGCTTCAGGTTCCGGAGTACCGCCGTCCGCATCGAATGTTACGGTGTATTCATTGGTACTGAACTTCGCCGTCAGCGTCAGATCATCCTTGACCTCGGTATCGAAGTCGTATTCGTTTTCGCCATCGTACCATCCAGCGAATGTGCAGCCTTCCTTTTCAGGATCTGCAGGCTTCGTAGCCTTCTCGCCATATTCGACGGTTTCCGTCTCATACGTCTCACCATCCACCACATAGGTAACAGTGAACGTATCGATGTCGTACTTCGCCTTCAGCGTCAGGTCTTCCGTGACGGTGTCGTTGTCGAAGTCGAACTGGTTGTTGCCGTCGAACCAGCCTAAGAAGCTGTGGCCTTCCAGTTCAGGATCCGGCGTCGGCTTCGTCAGCTTCGAGCCTTCATCGACGGTCAGGCTTGTAGCCGCATCGCCGTTGTTCGGATCGAACGTGACAGTCAGCTGCTTGATCCAGTTGAGCGAGTAGACGATGTTCTTCGTGACAGTATCTTCTACTGCCGGAGTCCACAGATTCTCTTCATCCAGGCGGTAGCCTTCTCTTGTAGGCAGCGTGCCTGTGTAAGCAGGAGTATCTGAACCGTATTCCACATCGTAGGAGGCCAGGATATCGCCCATGCCGTCGGAGTAGACGACACGCTTGATGATGCCCTTCCACGTTGCGGTATAGGTCGCATCGCCCGTTACCTTTTCAGCGACTTCCGGAGTCCATGCCTTGAAGGTATAGTTCGTATCGGTGCTTGTCGGATCTGCCGGGACAGGAGTTTCCGTATCGTAGGCAGCGGTGTATTCCTTGTAGGTCTCACCGTCCACCAGGTAAGTGATCGTGAATTCCTTG
>JAFYHQ010000003.1 GCA_017539105.1 Erysipelotrichaceae bacterium | reverse complement strand
TTTAGATTCATCTGGCTGGATACTGCCGATGGAATGGCCGCAGGTTCCGGGTTTTCGTGATAGACCTCTTTATAGACGGTCACTTCGACGATTTCTTTTTCTTTTTCCCGGATGCGGTAAGGATATTCGTAAGCATTGCCATCTAACGTGATGACGACTGTATCATCAGTGAATTCGTAGCTGCAAGAGTATTCTTGGAAAGCCAGAACGCTAAAATAATCATTAAAATCGAAGTCTTTCTGTTCATTGAGGATGATCTCTTTCTTTTGGATTAGCAGTGTTTTCGGATCAGGATGAAAAGACAGAGGCTGTCGCTGTTTCAGGCAGGTCTGCAGATAATCGTAGGAACATGCGATCGATAGGATCAGAAAACAGATGATAATGATTTTAAACATAAAAAATGAGCAGGTTTCCCTACTCATTATTCACTTCAGAATGTTATTTTCCTAATTGATTTTTAAGATCTTGACCTGATAAGGCGAATCGACTTTGACTTCGCAGACATCATTGATCTTATGATCGATGATTGCTTCCGCAAGCGGAGTCACATTCGACAGCAGACCGTTCAAAGGATCTGCTTCGACAGAACCGACGATCCTGTAGGTATGGACATCATTGGTATCAAGCTCTTTGATTTCCACGGTGGAACCGATCCTGACGATATTGTCTTTCTTCTTGTCCTGAATGATCTGCGCGTTCTTGATCTGATAATCCAGTTCGGCGATCCTGGCTTCGACCTGGGCCTGTCTGTTTCTGGCGGCATCATAGTCGGCGTTTTCGGATAAGTCGCCTTGCGCTCTGGCCGCTTTCAGTTCTTCTTTGACCTCTTCACGGGTCACATGGATCAGTTCATCATATTCACGCTTGAGTTCATTCAAGCCTTCTTCAGTCATATAGAAAATGTCTTCCATAACAATCCTCCAGCCCGTAAATTATAGCATTTTTTCTTGGATAATACTATTGATCTTCGTTTTCAGAAGATCGATCGCAACCGTATTCGTTTTTCCTTGCGGAATGATCACATCGGCATATTGTTTGGTCGGTTCGATGAACTGGTCGTGCATCGGCTTGACGGTAGTCAGATACTGATTGGTGATCGATTCCACGGTACGCGCACGTTCGATGACATCGCGCTGCAGACGGCGGATAAAACGCTCATCAGCAGCCGTATCCACAAAGATCTTGATATCTTCCAGACTTCTTATTTCTTCGTTATACAGCGCAAACAGTCCTTCGATGATGATGATATCGCTCGGATGAATGATTTCCGTTACCGTGGAACGGTTATGCACGGTATAGTCGTAAGTCGGTTTTTCGATCGTTTTGCGATCGATCAGATCATGAAGATGTTGCTTCATCAGATCGAAATCGAAAGCCAGCGGATGGTCGTAGTTGGTCTTGACTCTTTCCTCCATCGGAAGATGGCTCTGATCCTTGTAGTAGTCGTCTTCCTTGATGATCGTGATCGTTTTGTTGTCGAGATCCTCAACCAGGATCTTGGCGATCGATGATTTGCCGGAACAGGTTCCTCCCGCAATGCCGATAACGATAGGTTTCTCCAGTTTCATAGATGATCTCCTTATATGTCAGTCCGAACAAGCCAGATAGTAATGTTCGATATTGTATTGATGTTCCGCAGCGGTACGGGCAAATACCGTTCCACCATCGCACATATTCGCACAGAAGAAGAAATAGCCATCGGAAGTATCCGGATGCAAAGCGGCTCTGATCGCGATTTCATTCGGGTTGCAGATCGGCCCCGGAGGGAATCCCTGTACCGTATATGTGTTATAAGGATCATACTGATGGGTATAATCGAGCGTATCGCCAATTTCGAAACATTCATCTTTGGTCAGATCGAATGCGTAGCAGGCTGTAACGGTAGAGCCCAGGATTTCCGGCAGTTCCAGACGGTTGATGAAAACGCCTGCGACTTTGTCGGAATCTTCCGCGTCTCCCGTTTCCAGCTGAACGATGGAAGCCAGCGTAAAGATCTCATGGATCGTCAGATCGGAATCATCGAACTCCTGTTTATGCTTCTCATAGATCTCCAAAGTACGATCCAGGAATTTTCTGGTGATTTCATCCGGATTCGTGAATTCAAAGAATTCATAGGTATCCGGGAAGAGATACCCTTCCAGATAATATTTCACATTCGGATCAAACATTTCTTCGGTCAGGAACGGATATTCATTCATATAGCCGCGGATCGCGTTTTCATCGTTCCAGTATTCCAGCAATTCATCTTCCTGTACGATCGTGTTTTGCGCGATCTGGTAAGCGAAATTCCTCAGGAAGTCCCCTTCATTGAAGGTAATGGTTACCGTATCCTGATGGGCGTTTTTCGGATCGGACAAGAATGCCATGATCTCATCCAAAGTGACATCGCGTACGGTTCCGTCTTCTTGAGTGATCCGATGCGGAATCTCGAAATAGCCGGCAGAAAAACTGTAGCCGGTCATGATGCGATTGTAGTAATAGACGATATCCGCGTCTTTGATGATGCCGGTTTCTGCCAGTTTATCGATGGTCGTCTTTCCATAAGCTCCTTCATCGACGATGAAGGCAGTCACTTCGCAGGGGCTGTCGATCTCGCCACAGATTTCGCCATTCAGGAACGCTTTTGTCGGCTTCAGACAAGATTTCACATAAATGATCGAACCGGCAATCATTCCGATAATGATAAAAAGAATCACGAGAATCGCGATAACGATCTTATTTCTCTTCTTCATAAGCGTCCAACACCTCTTGAATCAGATCCAGTTCTTCAGGATCTTCCACCGGATAGATGTTTCCTTCCTCATCATAGATGAAAGGATATAAATCATCTTCATGATCGATCTCATGAAGAATGGCATACTGTTTTTCGTTCAAATCGAATGTGAAATAGATCTTCAACTCGATTTCATTGCCATCATCATCTACGATGAATATTGAATCTTCTCTCATAGTCTTACCTCTCATAAAGATACGAAAGACTCCCCATGAGGGAGTTGTTTCGTTTCAATCATCAGATCGTGTTCAAATACATTTTATTCGCTTTCCAGATAGTATCTTACAAGTTCTTCGATGATCTCATAACGCTCGACTTGCTGGATATTGTTGCGGGCATTCTTATGAGATGAAATGTAAGCCGGATCATTGCTGATCAGATAGCCGGAGATCTGGTTGACCGCATTGTAGCCACGTTCCTGTAAAGCTTCGGAAACTTCTTTCAAAAGCTGTTTGAGGTTCTCTCTTTTGATATCTTCCGAAGTAAAAAGCATCGTTCTGGAATTATTATGATCACCCATAAAAACACCTCCTGGCATTATTATATCATTCCTTTTTTAGCCTGCAATGAGTTTTTCGACTTCCTTCAGCACGACATCAGAATCCGTGCTGTCGATGCCTCCTTGGGCCAGATCCGGTTTGCCACCGCCCTTGCCGTTATGCATGGAAGCGATTGCTGAAATGATCTTTCCACATACGATTCCGTTCTCGATTGCTTTCGGTCCTGCACAAGCGATGATCGATGATTTTTCACCTTTTTCATTCACGACGAATACGAATCCGCCATCCAGCTTGTTACGGATGCTGGTCGCATATTCTTTGAGATCGTTGGAGTAATCTTTCAGCGTCAGTAACAGATACTTAAACTTTCCATTATCCTTGGCTTTGCTGATCAGAATATCTGCTTCTTCATTGATGAGTCTCGTCTTTAAGGCATTCAGTTCCTGATTCAAAGTATCATTCTCGTTTTTCATCTGAATGATCCTGTCTTTGATCATGTCGCTGTTTTTGAGTTTCAGCAGGTTCATGAGATCTTCCAGTTTACGATGATTCTCTTGAGATGCTTCATATGCTTTCATCTTGGTGACTGACTCGATTCGGCGGATACCGGAACCGATAGATTCTTCCGAAAGGATCTTGAACGAACCCAACTGAGAAGTGTTCTGCACATGCGTGCCTCCGCAGAATTCTTTGGAAATATCACCCATCGATACGACTCTGACGGTGTCTCCGTATTTTTCATCGAATAATGCGATCGCTCCTGTCTTCTTGGCTTCCTCGATGGATAAGACATCCGTTACGACAGGAAGCTCTTCGATGATGTATTCATTCACCAGTTTTTCGATTTCGGCCAGCTGCTGATCGCTGACTTTCTCATAGTGTGAGAAATCGAATCTAGCATAGTCTTTGCATACATAAGAACCTGCCTGAGCGATATGATCGCCTAACACCTTACGTAAAGCGGCCTGCAGCAGATGTACGGAGGAATGGTTCGCTTTGATCAGTTTCCGATCATTCCGGTTGATTTCAAGATTCAGTTCCATACCTTTTGCGATGGCACTTTTATCGACTTTCACATGATGCATGAATTGTCCGTTCGGAGCTTTCTTGACATCCGTGACTTGCGCTTCGACCTGGTCATTGAAGATCTTTCCGGTATCGGCGCACTGTCCTCCGGATTCCGCATAGAAGCAGGAACGATCGAAGATCACATCCCCTTCCGTATCAATGGAATCCACTGCTTTACCATCGATAAACAGTCCCGTGACTTTTGCCGTATCTGTCATCGTTTCGTAGCCTGTAAATACGAATGCGTCATTGAAATTCAGGAGATCTTCAGACTGATTGTGCATGGATTCTTCCACATCTCTGGCGTTTCTGGCCATGGTACGCTGTTTCTCCATGCTTTCGTTGAATCCTTCGATATCGCATCGGATTCCTTTTTCTTCCGCAGATTCGATGGTCATTTCTTTTGGGAAGCCATAGGTATCATACAATTTGAAGATTACTTCGCCGGCTAAAATGCCATCAGACGCATTTTTAAGCTCTTCTTCGAGGAGTTTCTCGCCATTGGCTAATGTTGTAAGGAAAGATTCTTCTTCCTTCAGAATGAGCTTCTTTACAAAGTCTTTCTTATCCATCAGATACGGGTAGAATTCTTTCATATTCTCGCAGACGACATCGACGATCTCATACAGGAAAGGCTTGGTGATACCGATATTCCTGCCATAACGCATCGCTCTGCGCAAAACTCTTCTTAAGACATAGCCTCTTCCTTCGTTGGAGAACGTAGCGCCATCAGCCAAAGCGAACACGCAGGTACGGATATGGTCGGCAATGACACGGTATGCCATTTTGTCTTCGGAATACTTTTTCTTGGCGAATTCTTCCGTTTTATGGATATAAGGAAGGAACAGATCCGTATCGAAATTAGTCTCGCCATCTTGTATCATGCAGACAAGACGTTCCAGTCCCATGCCGGTATCGATGTTTTTCTGAGGAAGTTCCTTGAAATCTTTCCGGTCTACGCCTTCTTTGGCATCGTATTGCGAGAAAACGTTATTCCAGAGTTCCACATAACGGTCATTCTCCATTTCCTCGAAAAACAGTTTCTCACCGATTCCTTCCGGATCATATTTATCTCCCCTGTCATAATAGATCTCCGAATCCGGACCGCATGGTCCTTCGCCGATCTGCCAGTAGTTGTCATAGGATTTTAAGATATGATTCGGATTCAAGCCGATTTCTTTGGTCCAGATATCATAAGATTCGTTATCATCCGGATAAACGGTGACATAGATCCGTTCCGGATCGAACCCGATCCATTGGGGAGAGGTCAGAAACTCCCAGGACATCTTCAGTGATTCTTCTTTGAAATAATCGCCGATCGACCAGTTTCCCAGCATCTCAAAGAACGTGTGATGCCTCGAGGTCTTTCCGACGTTCTCGATATCATTGGTACGGATGCATTTCTGAGCATTGGCGATGCGGTTGGATTTCGGTTTTTCTCTGCCATCCAGATATTTCTTCAATGCGGCAACACCGGAATTGATCCACAGAAGCGTGGGATCATTGATCGGGATCAGAGAAGCTCCCGGTTCGATCATGTGATCTTTCGAACGGAAAAAGTCAAGAAACATTTTTCTGACTTCGTTGCCTGTAAGATTCTTCATATGCGTTTCCTCCTTAAACAAAATAAAACGTCCTCTAAGGACGTCAGAACGCGGTACCACCTTAGTTCACATAAATGTGCACTCGAATCCTTAACGCGGATCATACGCTGAACATTGCTTCAGAACAAGGAAGTAGCTTCACTTATCGTTCCTGTATATCTTTTCACCGGACAGATACTCTCTTCAACAGTACGGATAAGCTACTTATCTTCCCACCTATATTAACACAATTTTCTTTCGAATACTAATAGGTTTCCTGTCCCTTGTGAATCAGAGACAGCAATCCAGGAGCCAGCAGAACGTTTGTTACAAGTTCCAGGAAGAAATTGAGACTCATGAAGGCTGCGATCATCATCGTGAATTCCGCTCCGAAGAAATAGATCAGGAACAGATACAAGGTTCCCGTATTGACGATCGGCGCGATCGCAGAAGCCAGAATGATCGCGATTTTCTCGTTTTTCTTTTTTAACGAATGATAGACGATGGAACTGACAAATCCGGCCAGAGCGCCTTTCACCAGGCAGGCAACGACTGTAACGACAGGCTTCATGCTGAAAAGAGTCGCACCGCTAGGATCTGCTCCGACAACGACCATCAAAGCGACGATGATCCCGAAGATCAGGCCCAGAAGCAAACCTGCGGCAGGGCCGAAGATGGCTCCGCCTACGATGATCGGTATCAAAGTAAGAGTGATCGGAAAAGAACCGAAATTGATGAAAGTCGATAGCAGCTGCAGGATCACGATGATCGCTCCGAATAATGTGATAGCGGTAGCTTTTTTTGTATTACGCATTTTCCAGTCTCCTTAATAGAGTCGTTTTTCTTTTGTTTAAGATACGGGACAATCCCTGCAGAAGAAGCGTCTGTTCACCGATGATGTCCAGTTTCATTCTGGCTCTGGAGATCGCCGTATAGATGAGCTTTTTGCTCAACATGTGTAAATTATACCTGTTTATGACAAAATATACAATTTGATATTCGGAACCCTGCGCTTTATGCACGGACATCGCATAGGCCAGCGAGATATCCTGAAGATCATCGAAACCATAGAATACGAAGGTACCGGAGAAATCGATAAGGAAGTACTTCTCTTCTTCATTGATTTCCAGCAGCGTTCCGATATCGCCGTTATAGACATCGTCGTTCGGTCGGTTTTTCAGTTGAAGGATCTTATCTCCTTCGCGGAAGAGATATTTGCCTACGCTTTTCTCGTTCTTTCCTATCCCGGAAGGATTGTAACGATCCTGCATGATCAGATTCAGATTATCGATCCCCCATTCGCCTTTGTACATCGGGGTAAGGATCTGTATGTCATCCAAGGTATAGCCATTGTTCAGATCTTCGTCGATCAGATCGATCAAAGAGAGATTCCTTGTTTTTGGGTCATAGAAATGGATATCCTGATGGAAACGGTTCAGATCGACATCGTTATGAATGATATCGTTTGCCAGAGTGATGATTTCATTACCCTCGCTCTGACGGTAGTTGGATGTCAGGGCCGTGACCGGAAACAGTCCGGATCTGACGATATCATCGAGAAGATCGCCCGGACGTATGGACGGAAGCTGGTCGTTGTCGCCGATGATGCAGATCTTCTTGACTTGAGCGGATGCCCGCAATAACGATGCGAATAATGAATTGTCTACCATGGAGAACTCGTCGATGATGATGGCGTCATACATGATCGGATTTTCTTCGTTGAACACGAATACATTGTTTTCTTTGTCCCAGCGCAGCAAGGAATGGATCGTTTTCGATTCAACATTGCATATCTCGTTGATCCGTTTTGCTGCCCTTCCGGTCGGGGCAACGACAATGAGATTGTTGTAAGGCAGATAGGTCTGGAAGATCTTGGCCATCGATTTGATGATGGTCGTTTTCCCAGTGCCCGGTCCGCCGGTAATGATGGAAAATTCGTTGATCAGGAAATTGGCGATCGCATTCTTCTGCTGTTCGTCATAAGTGATGCCATATTCCGTTTCCAGATCGGATATGGCTTCCTGGATCTTGTTCTGATCGATATGGAAGTCATTCTGCAGCGTATTCAAGTAATGTGCGATAAACAGCTCATCGGAATAATCCTGCATCAGATAGATATGATCGTCTTCTACAAAAATGTATTCATGTGACAGCGCCATCTGAATGATGTCATCCAGGTCATTCATGCCCCCGTAATAGTTTAGATGATCGTTAAGTTCATCATGGGAAACATAGATATTTCCTGTATTGAACGTGTATTCGTTCAGCATATACAGCAGAAATGCTTCTTTGTATTTGATTTCGCTGTCAGGAAAATCGATCTTGGATGCGAATTTCTTGACGGTTTCAAAGCTGATCGCATAGATTTCGTTATAGAAGCGGAACGGATTATCGGCAGCGATTTCTTTGCAATCGTACTTGAAACGATCGAATATCTTATGGGCATCATTGTTGTTGAAGCCATTGGATACCAGATAAAACAACGTATCATTTTCCGGATCGTCTAAAGACTGCAGTCCCTCCGATAAAGAGATCTGCTGTTTCAAGGAAAGATCTAGTTCATGGATCCTTTCCGGGTCTTCTTTCAGTATCTTCAGTGTATCGTCGCCGAAATGATCATAGATCTTCTGTGCCGCTTTTTTGCCGATTCCGGGAAAGGCTTTGGATGATAAAAAGGAAACCACTTCTTTTTCATTGCTTGGAAGCAGTCGTTCGATCGTGGCGACCGAGAACTGTCTGCCGTATTTGGGATGATCGACAAACGTTCCGCTCAAGAGATATTTCTGCGTTTTCTCATAATCAAAAGAAAGTCCCGTAACGGTGATGATCTCATCTCCTGCATCAAAACGGGATACCATGTAGCTGTCTGATTTATAGATGGTGTGAACGAATTCACCTTCGATCAATTCGACGATATTATCTTCCATGACTGACTCTTTGATATAAAGCTTCCGTGACATCCTGGCCATCAAGATAGGTCTTTTCGATCGTTCCCCCTCCAAGAAGCTCGCCATTGCGATAAAAGACAGCCTGCTGTCCCGGGGTAACTGCCTTTACTTTCTGAGGATAAGAAAGGATCGCCGTATGGTCATCCAGTTTTTTAAGATGAACTTCATTGTCATTCTGCCGGTACCTGAATTTGCATTGTATCTCATCTTCTTCCTTGGTTTGTCCGATCCAGTTGATATCGGTGATCAGTGCAGAATCGGAATCGAGATAATGATCATTTTTGATCGATGTCAGATACAGGACATTGTTTCTTACATCCTTTCCTACGCAGTAATAAGGTCCCCTGTTGCCTCCAACGCCAAAGCCCTTGCGCTGGCCGATCGTATAGTAATAGACTCCCTGGTGCGTCCCTATTTCTTCCAGCGTATCGATATCGATGATCTTGCCTTCTTTCATCGGAATATAGTTGCTTAAGAATTCACGGAAATGACGTTCTCCGATGAAACAGATGCCGGTCGAATCTTTTTTTTCCGCGACATCCAGCTGCAGCTCTTCTGCGATCCTGCGCACATCGCTTTTCAGAAGATCGCTTAAAGGAAACAGTGTCATATCCAATGCTTCTTTCTTGACTTGAGCCAGGAAATAGGACTGATCCTTGTTCAGATCGAACGCCTTATAGTAATGGAAACCGTCTTCCAGTTCCATGCTCTTGAAATAATGTCCGGTAGCGATCTTTTCGAATCCGTTTTTCTTCGCAAAATCAAGAAAATGATCGAATTTGATGTATTTGTTGCATAAAATATCGGGATTCGGTGTCCTGCCTTTAGCATATTCATCGATAAATACCTTGAATACCTGATCCCAGTATTCCTGGATGTAGTCACTCCTTAACAAAGGCAGTCCGAGCTGTTCCGCCACTCTTTTGGCATCGTTGTAGTCCTCTTCCTGAGGACAGATATCGTTATTTAAAGTATCATTGCCCAAGGTATCGTTATTCAGCACGGAATCCCAGTTACGCATAAAACAGCAGGTTACTTCGTGACCTGCCTGTTTCAATAGATATGCGGCAACGGCGCTGTCGACGCCGCCTGATAATCCGACTAAAACCCTCAAGCACATTCCTTTCTGACTTCGCCGCAGCTGACATAATGCGAACATTTCGCTTCGCATTTTGCGATACTGCGCAGTTTCTTAAAGAGTTCGATCTCTTCTTCGTCATAACCGATCTGCATATTCCGGTTATCAATGATGATCGGACGCTTCAGGATCGAAGGATTCTGAACGATAAAGTCGCAAAGATCGTTGACGGACATCGATTCGATATCGATATTGCTTTCCTGGATGATCTTCGATCTTTTGGAAATGATGTCGTCGGTTCCGTTTTCGGTACGGGAAAGCAGATATTTGATCTCATCTTTATTCAGAAGCGTATTGAATATATTCTTCTCGATGAATTCCAGATGATTGTCTTTGAGGTAATTCTTTACTTTCCGGCAGGAAGCACAACCGGGAGATGTGTATACTACTATCATATGTTTCATTATACACTAATAATTGAAAATGATGGTCCAATAAGATAATATATTTATGGGAAAAGTAATCTGTAAACGCTTCCTTACAGAGAGATCATGGCTGGTGTAAATGATCGGAACCTTATGGATGAATTGGGACCCATGGAATGAATGGCGATAGTCGTTCACGTAGGATGCGCGTTAAGCATCAGAGTGATAAATGAAGGTGGTACCGCGTTTCGACGCCCTTTGGTTCACCTTTTTCTTTTGGAGGAAATAGCATGAAAAGAATGTTATCGGGAATCAAACCCACAGGACAGCTTACATTAGGCAATTATATCGGCGCATTAAAGAATTTCGTCGCTTATCAGGATGATTACGAGATGATCGTTTTCATTGCGAATCTTCATTGCATCACGGAATATCAGGAGCCTAAAGAATTAAGCAGGAATCTGACGGATGCGATCGCATTATACCTTGCATGCGGATTGGATCCGGTAAAATCTACGATCTTCTTACAGACTGATGTGCATGCGCATGCGGAACTGGGCTATATCATGGCTTGCAACACGTATCTAGGGGAACTGAACCGGATGACGCAGTTCAAGGACAAATCAGCAAAAGGCGAAAAGAATATGACAGCCGGATTATATACCTACCCTTGCCTGATGGCTGCCGATATCTTGCTTTATGACGCCAATTACGTACCGGTCGGCGAAGACCAGAAGCAGCATGTCGAACTGACCAGAGACCTGGCACAGCGCATGAACAACAAGTATGGCGAGATGTTTACCGTACCGGAACCGCTGGTGGCGAAAGTCGGAGCGCGTATCATGTCCCTGCAGGATCCTTCGAAGAAGATGTCCAAATCCGATGAAACGAATAAAGGCTGCATCTATCTTCTGGATGATTTAAAGACAGTCAGAAAGAAGATCATGTCTGCGGTAACAGATTCTTTTGCCGATATAAAACTGGATAAAATCAATCAGCCCGGCCTTTACAACCTGATCGAGATCGCTTCCGCACTGACTGGACGTCCGATGCAGGAGATCGCGGATGAATTCCATGGCCAGGGATATGGCGTACTGAAAGGATATGTTGCCGATGTCGTTTGCGCGGAAATGGAAAAGATCCAGAACAATTACCGTGAGATCATGGATTCCCACAAGATCGAAGAAGTCCTTGCCTTAGGCGCAAAAAAAGCGTCAGCAATCGCTGACACAAAACTGGATCTGGTAAAAAGAAAGATCGGTCTTGAGATCATTTACTGATCATTCTTCATCATTGTTGAGATAATCGCGGATCAGCTGAATCTTGCTTAACTGCTGCGTTTCGATCTGACGGTTGAATACGAACACCAGAAAGAACCTGAAAGCAATCAGGGAAAACAAGATCAGAACCAACAGTGATAGGTAATCCGAAATATTAAGCAGCATTTTCTTCTCTGAGTTTATTATACAACGCTTCTGCGACATTATCATTGAGGACTGTTTTCAGTTCTTCCAGTGATAATGTTTTTATGTTGGATATGGATTTGTATTTTCTTAGCAGTTTGTTTCTGCTTTTCGGTCCCAAGCCTTTGATGTTATCAAGTGGAGACTTGTAAACGGATCTGGATCGCAGTTTCTTGTGATATGTGATCGCAAAACGATGCACTTCATCCTGCATGTTGGTAAGAAAGAAGAAGAGGTTCGAACCTTTATCGATGTCGATGATCTCATAGTCGCTGTTCATAAGATAGGATGTATTATGATGATCATCCTTTCCTAAACCGCAGATCATGATATCCATGCCAAAGGAAGAAATAATCTCTTTCGCGATATCGATCTGAATTCTGCCGCCATCGACGATCAGAAGATCCGGGCGTTTCAAATCATCTTTCAAAACGCGGAAATATCGGCGGTACAGCATTTCTTTCATGGAAGAGAGATCGTCCGCGGAATCTTCCAGCTTGTAGAGACGGTAATCACTCTTGGATGGCTTGAAATCTTTGAATACGACCATGGCTCCTACGGTATCTTTTCCGCCGGTATGGGAGTTATCGAAGAGTTCGATATGCGAGATCTTTTTATGGAAGATCCGTTCGAATTCTTCATCCAGCAGTTCATGGTATTCATCGGAACGGGTGATGATATTTCGGTTCTGTTTCAGTTCTTCATAAGAATTAGTCTGAGCCTGTTTGAGCAGCTGATACTTATATCCCCTGTTTACAGTGGCGACATCGTAAACGTCTTCCAGATAAGGCAGGAGTTCTTTCGGAACATAGAGTTTTTTCGGTTTCTCATTGATCTCATAGAAATGGTAGATATAGGAACTGACGAAATTCTCGACATCCCCTACCAGATAATCCATGAACTTGTCATGATAAAGCAGTCTTCCTTTCTTGATGAAAAGGATCGTGATCGCGATATATCCGTCTTCGACGTAATAATTCACGACATCGAAAGTTTCTTTATAGTTCTTCTGTACATCCTGCTTCTGGCTGGTTTCTTTGATATCGGCGATCAGATCCCTGCAGTATGCGGCTTTCTCATATTCCAGTTTTTCGGTGGCATCAGCCATCTGCTGCTTCAGATCGCGGATGATTTCGGAAGTATTTCCGTTGAGATAATCGATGATCTTGTTTTTCATATCCTCGCAGATCGTAGGATCGATTCTGTTCCGGCAGTATCCCAGACATTCATTCAGATGATAGTAGAGACAGAAATCGCTTCCCAGATTCTTGCATTTTCTGGTAGGATAAAGCTTATTGATCATTTCCGTCATATTACGGGCAGCTCCGACATCGGGGAACGGACCGTAGATCTTTCCTTTGTACCGGTTCTTTTTATTCAGTCTTACTACGGTAAGATATGGTTCCATGCAGTCGTGCAACAGGATATAGGGATAAGATTTGTCATCTTTGAAGACGATATTGTATTTCGGATCATATTCTTTGATCAGGTTGTATTCCAGGATCAGCGCTTCTTTCTCTGATTTGGTGACGATATAGTCGAAATCCGCGATATTGCTTACGAGTTTCGTTGTCTTATAGTCATGCGCTCCTTTGAAATAAGAATTGACGCGATTAAAAAGATTGATCGCCTTACCGACATAGATCACATTCCCATCTTTATCCTTGTGCAGATAACAACCCGGTTTTTTCGGAAGCGTCTGCAGTTTCTCTTTCAGCGTCATTTCTTGAACTCTACCATTGTCACGGCGCTTCCTCCGTCATGGTAGTCTCCGTCTTTGAAAGATTTGATATAGCTTAATGATTTCATCCTGGTACGAAGCGCATTGCGCAACGCGCCTGTTCCGATCCCGTGAATCACCTTGACCTGCGACATTTTCGCCGCATTCGCTTTATCCAGATATTCCTCTACGATATCTAATGCATCCTCGACCCGTTCTCCTACGACATTGATCTCCATAGGTACCCTGCTGTAATGCTTTGATTCGACTTTCGCTTTCTTTTTTGTCGTTTTCGGCATCAGTGTCAAACGATCGATTTTCGTTTTAACGGTAATGCCACGGATATCGATGGAAACAGTATCGTTATTGATCGATAGAATGGTGCCAACCTGTTCATTATCGGAAATGCGTACATTATCCCCTACCTGGAAGACGACAGGTTCCTCTTTTGCAGGTTCTTCGACCAGTTCGTCGATTTCGTCGACGACTTCCGTTTTCATGTCATGGATGCTGTCAAGCTTATCCTGGGCTTTTTCTTTGACTTCTTCGATATAATCACGCAGTTCCTGCATGTATTTTTCTTTTAACACAGACTTTTCTTTTTCGAATTCTTTGATTTTGTCCTGATATACCTGGTTTTTATCTTTCAGTTCTTTTTCTAAAGAAGTCAGTTCCTCTTTCAGCTGATTGGTTTCATCGATACGCTGAGACAATTCATCCAGAAGCATATCCTGTTTCGTCTGATTCAGTTTCAGATAATCATAGGCCCTTTGAATCAGTTCGGGATCATCGATATATCTGGAAGCGATTTCCAGCGCGTTGGAAGAACCTACGGAATTTTCATAGTAATGATAAGTCGGCGCCAGCGTTTCCATATTGAATCCGACAGAAGACAGCATGATGTTTTCGTCTTCATAGGAATACTTCTTGATGTCATCGAAATGAGTCGTGATGACGAAAATGGAACCTAATGCCTTGATCTTATCCAGGATCGACAAAGAAATGGCCTGTGCCTGTTTCGGATCGGTGCCGGATATCAGTTCATCGATCAGGATCAGCGAAGTATCATCGGCCTGATTGAGGATATCGTTGATATTGGTGATATGCGCAGAGAATGTCGATAAGGAATTTTCGATCGACTGGTTGTCATCGATATCGACAAAAATATGATCATACAAAGGGATTTTTGCTTCGCTCGCAATGATCGGAATACCCAGGTAGGTCATGACGATGCTTAATCCGATCGCTTTTAAAGAGACGGTTTTACCGCCTGTATTCGAACCGGAAATGACGATTCCGTGATAAGGCTCATAGATACGGTAGGAATTCGAAACGACTTTGTTTTCATCGATCAGAGGATGACAAAGATCTTTGAAATCAAAATACGGATCATCGGAAAGAACAGGAATGATCGCATTATGGACCTGGCCGTATCTGGCTTTCGCAAATATGACGCAAAGCTGTACCAGAGAATTGAAATTCGCCTGATACTCCTGCGAAACGGAAGCGACTTTATATGACAAAGAAACCAGGATCCTGGCGATCTCATCTTCCTTGTCTTGCAGAAGACTGATTTTCTGATTGTTCAGTTCTATAAACGACTGCGGTTCGATATAATAAGCCAGACCGCTGGAACTGGTTCCATAGGTATAACCCTTGAATTTGTTCTTGTCATTGCTTTTCACCAGAAAAGTGAGTCTGTCATTTCTGACGATGATTGACTTTTCCTGAAGGCTTGCTCCATTCCGATCCATGAACTGGTAAGCCTTGCTGTAAAGATCATTCTCGACTTTCTGCAGATCTTTGTTGATCTGTTTCAGCACAGGCGTCGCATCTTCTTTGACTTCGCCGGATACTTCGATCAGATCATCGATCTCTTCAAAAATCGATGGAGCCAGATAGATCCCATCGGAATAGTCGCGGATCGAAAGATCTTCATCGAAAGACTGAAACTGTTTCTTGATGCGGTTGCAGTGATTATGGAAAACCGCGCAGCTCTTCAGTTCCATGCCCGTCAGCATGATCTGTTTCTCTGCTTTCGTCAGGATATCGGAAACATTGATGATTCCATCGAAACTCACATTGTTTCCATCATTCAGGATCTTGATCGCTTCTTTTGTCTCATGGGTTTTTTTGCGGATCACAAGCGGATTGAAATCCACCATTTCTTCATCAATAAAAGCCTTTGCTTCATCGATATTAGCAAAGTCTTTTAATTGATTCTTGATCGCATTCAGATTCAGATTCCTGTAATCATTCATGATTGAATTGTAAGATCCACTCCTTGAACTGTTCACGCAGTTCGTCGACTTTAAGATCTTTAAGATCGATCTTCAGCTGATCGGTGGCGATCTTTTCCATGACGAAACTGTATGCCGAAGCGGTGAAACTGTTGATGTATTTAAGAATGGTCTGTTCACGAACGGCATCGCCATTCTTGAAGATCGGCAGCGTAAACAGCATCGATATCGCCAGCGTGATCAGGGTGGCATTTATGACACCAGAGAAAGCACCTAAGATTTTATTCAGTTTCCCGACTACCGGTAGCTTATTCAGCGATTTCACCAGCATCGATATGAAAATATAGAATATCTTCATAACCAGGAAGATGATCACGAAATATGCGACGATATTCAGTATTTCTTCCAGATGGAACAGATCGATCATGATCTTGTACTGGCCGAGTTTTTCCGTATTGATCAAAGGAAACAGTTTTGCCAGAACCGGTGAAAGAAACCAGGCAACCAGAACGGAAAAAGCCGTATAGACCAGCGAGATCAGTTCATAAAGAAAACCCTTGGTATATCCGATGATGATCATCACGATATACAAGGCAATGATAAACAGGGTAATAAAGATAAAAAGATTCTGTGGTATGATCATATTTCTTATTTTACATCATTTATAAATGAGAACCAAATGCTATACTAGTTGTATGAGTACTTTTTCTATCAAACTGGATGATGAGAAGATCGATAAGCTGAAAGAAACATTCAAAGAATATATACAGAAGAGTCCGAACGAGTATATCGATACGTTCATTAAGAAAGAAGACCTGACCATCAGCATCTATCATTCGAAGAAAGTCGTTTTTCAGGGGAACGATGCCTTTTTTTATGCGCAAGCATTTATCGACAGCAAGCCGGTTCGTCAGGCAGGTTCGGATGAAGTGGGTAACGGAGATGTATTCGGCCCTGTCTGCGTCTGTGCAGCGATCGTAGAAGCTGAGGATTACAACTATATTACGAAGATGAATATCACAGATTCGAAAGCACTGAATGATGACTATATCAGGAAAATCGGTCCTGAACTGATGCAACGATTCAAGCATTCCCTTCTCATTCTAGATAACAAGACCTACAACAATGTCCATGAAACCAACAATCTCAATGCCATCAAGGCAAAGATGCATAATAAAGCCTATCTGAATCTGATCGATAAAGGCTATGATATTCCGAAACTGGCATACGTGGATCAGTTCTGTTCGATCGAGAACTATTTCAGCTATCTTATGGATGAACCGAGGATCTATCGCGATCTGATCTTTGAGACGAAGGCGGAAGAGAAATATCCTGCGGTTGCCGTCGGTTCCATCATTTCTAGATATGCTTTTCTGGAATATATGGATCAGATATCTCAAAGATATCATATGAGCTTCCACAGAGGATCCTCCGACACGGAAACGATCGATAAAGATATTGAACTGTTCGTTTCAAAATACGGCAAAAATGAGCTTAAAAACGTGGCTAAAATGCATTTCAAGAATTTAGAGAAATACCGATAGTGTTATATAATGGGTAAGATTGGAGTAAGACTATGAAATTAAAAAACAGTTTCTTTTTCACGATAAGAGAAGATGTCAAAGATGAAGATTCCGCAAGCGGCAATCTGCTGGTAAAAGCAGGATTCATCAAGAAGACTTCCGCAGGAATCTATATGTTTCTGCCTCTGGGGCTGAAAGTCCAGAACAATATCGAGAATATCATCCGTAAACATATGAATGCTTCCGGAGCGATGGAAGTCAAGATGCCGGCTTTGATTGCCAGTGAATACTATGAAGATTCCGGAAGACTGGCGGGTTTCGGTCCTTCCATTTTCAAGCTGAAAGACAGAAACGCAAAAGACTTCGTTTTAGGCCCTACACATGAAGAATTGTTTGCCTATGCGGCAAAATCAAAGATAAGATCCTATAAGGATCTTCCTTTCAATCTCTATCAGTTCCAAACGAAATACCGCGATGAACCGCGTGCCCGTTTCGGATTGGTCCGTGTCAAAGAATTTGTCATGAAAGATGCCTATTCCTTCGATGTGGACGAAAAAGGACTGGATATCGCATATCAGAAGATGTTTGATGCTTATAAGAATTCTTTCGATGAGATCGGCATCAACTACAAGATCGTGAAAGCGGATACCGGAATCATGGGAGGTCTGCTTTCAGAAGAATTCCAGGCGATCAGCGACATCGGCGAAGATACGCTGATCTATTGTGACGACTGCGGTTTTTCTTCCAATATGGAAATCACGCCGGTCGTTATGAAAAAGACGGATAAGACTCCTTCGGGTCCGGAAAAGACACTGATAGAAACGCCGGATTGCGAATCTATCGAAGATGTTGCAGCATTCCTTAAAATGAATATCGAAGATACTGTGAAATGTCTGCTTATGAGGGTCGATGATGAACTCGTCGCATTCTTTGTGAATGGAAAACGCGAATTGAATGAAACCAAGGTACTGAAACTGATGGGAGCGAAAGAGATCGCGTTTGCAGATGATGAACTGATTGCCACCAGCAATGCGGTTCCAGGATATTGCGGTCCTTTGGGATTGAACTGCAAAGTCATCGTGGATAACGAGGTATTGGGAATGGCTGACTTCGTGTGCGGAGCGAATCAGAAAGGATATCATTATATGAATGTCAATGTATCGGATATTTCTTATGATCTATCCGGCGATATCGTCAATGCCATGGATGGCGATGTCTGTCCTATCTGCGGCCGTCCATTGAAATTCACCAAGGGTATTGAAGTAGGCAATACATTCAAGCTGGGGACGAAGTATTCTAAAGCTATGGATCTGCAGTTTACCGATGAAGAAAACAAGCTTCAGGATGTCTGGATGGGTTCCTATGGCATCGGTTTAGGAAGAACGATGGCTGCCGTCGTTGAACAGAATCACGATGAAAAAGGCATCATCTGGCCTGTCAATATCGCTCCATATAAAGCGATCATTCTGATTATGTCGACCAAAGACGAGCTTCAGAATCAGATTGCGGAAGATTTATATGCAAAACTCAATTCAATGGGAATTGAAGCGATGCTGGATGACCGGGATGAACGTCCGGGAGTGAAATTCAATGATGCGGAACTGATCGGTATCCCATATCGTATCACCGTCGGCAAGAAAGCAAGCGAAGGAATCGTCGAATTCAAAGGAAGAAAAGACGAAAACAATCAAGAACTGACGATCGAAGAAGCAATCGCTAAAATGAAAGAAATCTGTGGCTAGGCCACAGATTTTCTTTCTTTGATTTCTTTATCGATTTTATCCAGGAGTTCCTGAACCGTCATAGATTCGGAGCCTTCGATACCGTAATGTCTGACATTGACTGTTCCGTTTTCGACTTCCTGATCGCCTACGACGATTTCATATGGGATCTTGGACATCTGGGCTTCACGGATACGATAGCCAAGCTTTTCGTTTCTGCCATCCACATGGACTCTGACACCGAGTTCTCTCAGTTTATCCTGAAGTTCGTAGGCATAATCCAGATGTCTGTCATAATGAACCGGAATGATGACGACCTGTTTCGGTGAAAGCCACAACGGGAATGCGCCTTTGGTTTCTTCGATGATATATGCGGTGAAACGATCGAAGGTACCGAAAATTGCACGATGCAAGACGACTGGCGTCTGTTTCTCGCCGTTGGAATCGATATAATGCAGTTCGAAACGTCTCGGAAGCAGGAAATCCAGCTGACAGGTAGATAGCGTGATTTCCGGACCGATGGCCGGCTTGACCTCGACATCCAGTTTCGGGCCATAGAATGCTGCTTCTCCGATCGCTTCGAAGTATTCGACACCCAAGTCATTCAACACTTCTCTGAGTTTTGCTTCAGCACTGTTCCACATCTCATCGTCATCGAAATACTTCTTATGATCTTCAGGATCCCTTAATGACAGACGGAACTTATAGTTTGTGATACCGAAATCGCGATACACATCGAGGATCAGAGTGACGACTTTCTTGAATTCATCGCCGATCTGTTCCGGAGTAACGAACAGATGCGCGTCATTCTGACACATGCAGCGTACTCGTTCCAGACCTTTTACTGCACCGGATGCTTCATAACGGAAATCCGTAGCGAATTCGCCGATCCTTACCGGCAGATCGCGGTAGGAATGCAGCTTGTTCTTGTAGATCAGCATATGATGCGGACAGTTCATAGGACGCAATACGAATTCTTCGTTTTCGACTTTCATCATCGGGAACATGTTTTCCTGATAATGATCCCAGTGTCCGGAAGTCTTATAAAGATCGACCGTACCGACGCATGGCGTATAGACGTGCTCATATCCCAAAGCGCGTTCTTTGGCATAGATGTAGTTTTCCAGTTCCTTACGGATGATCGCACCATTCGGCAGCCACATCGGCATGCCTTGGCCTACCAGCTGATGTGTCATGAACAGTTCCTGTTCCTTGCCGATCTTGCGGTGATCCCGCTGCTTGGCTTCTTCCAGCTCTTGCAGATAGGCTTCCAGATCCGCTTCGTCATAGAAAGCAACGCCATAGATCCTCTGCAGCATTTTATTGTCTGCATCGTTTTTCCAGTATGCACCGGAATATTTGATGAGCTTGAAATGCTTGATCTCTTTGACGGATTCCACATGAGGTCCTCTGCACAGATCGGTAAAGTCCCCCTGCGTGTAGCAGGAAATGACCTGATCATCGTCCATATGGCTGATCAGATCCAGCTTGTATTCATCATCCTTAAACATTTCCAGCGCTTCTTCTCTTGTCAGCTCATGCCGTACGATACGTTTGCCATCTTTCGCGATCTTTTTCATTTCTTTTTCCAGTTTTTCGATCGCTTCGTCATTGATGATGTCATCGCCTAAATCGATATCGTAGTAGAATCCTTCTTCGATGACCGGACCTACCCAGAATTTGGCATGCGGATAGAGATGCGAAACTGCCTGTGCCAGAAGATGGGCGCAGGAATGGTTTAAGACATTCAGTTCAGGGTTTTCTTTAATGTTGATCATGATTCCTCCTAAATGAAAAAGGTGCTACCAAGGGCGTAAAAACGCGGTACCACCTTAATTTATCACTTGTTCTCTTAACGCGAGCTACGTCCATGATTAAATGGAAACTGTCAGGCGGTAATCATACGGGCCGCTGAATGCTTGCACCATCCGCATTCTCTCTTGAAACGGGAACCATAGGATCATGTCCTGCTTGCATTACAATGACAATTATAGTGAAATCACAAATGATTTGCAATTATCAGAGATAGGTTTTTATGAATTCATCGACGTTTTTATAATAATCGGGATCCTGATTCGCTTCCGTATGTGCCAATCCGGAAACTGGATAGTATTTTTTCGGGCCCTTATTATGATTGTAAAGCCTCAGAGACATCTCGAATGGAACGAATTTATCTTCTTCTCCGTGAATGAACAGGATCGGGATCTCGTTGCCATCCAGTACTTCTTTCACTACGACATCTTTGAAATGGAAACCGAATTCATTCCCCATCCGATCATCCAACATTTTCAGGATGGCTTTGGTGAAGAAAAGATTGTAGTCTTCCCGAAGTACGCAATCAAACTGTTCCTCCATGGAAGAGAAACCGCAGTCTTCAACGATGCATTTCACGTTTTCTGGCAGTCCGTTGCGTGTACTCAGCATCACAGTCGCAGCGCCCATGGAAACGCCATAGAGGCAGATCTGCACTCCGGGATAGGTATTCACCAGATAATCGATCCATAAACTGAGATCCATGGATTCCTTGAATCCGTAAGTATAATACTTACCTTCTGAATTCCCTGCAGCGCGCTGATCGATGACAAGCACATTATACCCTAGTTTATCGAATTCATATGCTCTCGGATAACTGAAACGCTTATCTCCCCAGATGCCATGCACGAAGATCATGTAACGGTTGCTATCGTGATTATGGATATCTTCTCCATAGAGTTTCAGGCCATCAAAAGAAACACGATTTATTGTTTTTCGAACCGACAGATCCAGCCAGGTCTGCACTTTCTCATCGACAGGAATATCGCGGTCTTTCTTTTTATTGAAAGCTCTTTTGAACATGTGATCAGAAATCGCCTGATAAGTCAGATAGGAAGCTCCAGCCGTTCCGCCGACGATTGCAGCTGTTTTCTTCAGTTTCATTTTTCCAGCTCCTTTTTCTTCTCCAGCAAAGTATCATAATAGTTCTGATATTTCTGGAGTTTTTCTTTCTCTTCTTCGACTTTCTCCGGTTTTGCTTTATTGACAAAACCAGGATTGTTCAACATTCTTGTCGATCGTTCGATTTCGGACTGATACTTGGTCAGTTCTTCATTGAGCTTGGCAAGTTCCGCTTCTTTATCGATGATTTCATCCATGATATAAATGATCTTTCCAAAAGAAGCAGGACGTACGATCGTTTCCTTGTCATTTTTAGGTAAAATGACCAGTTTCGTCATGCGTGAAAGGATCGCTTTCATATCATCTGTTAAATCCAGTCCATCAACCAGGATATGCAGTTCCTTGCCAGGTTTGATGTTGTTTTCGGTACGTATAGTTCTTGTCGTATCGATGATTTCGATGATATGATCGATGTCTTTCGCTTTTCTGGAATCGACATTGCGATTGATTTCAGGCCATCTTTCCAGCATGATCGATGTATCCGTGCCATGGATGTTCTGATAGATCTCTTCCGTCACGAATGGAATGAACGGATGCATGAACTTCAGGATCGCTTCCAGGACATAGATCAGCGTGTTCAATGTCTGATGCTTAACTGTTTTATCGTCGCTGTTCAGTGAAGATTTCGTGAATTCGATATATCTTGAACAGAAATCGTTCCAGACGAAATCCATGATCTCGTTTCCTGCGATCGCAAGTTCATATTTGTCCAGGTTGTTCGTAGCGGATGTGATTGTATCATTCAGCTTGCTGATGATCCAATTGTCGATATCGGAATCAAAGGATTCCGGTTTTTCATACCTGTAATCTTCATCACGATTGATCAGGACATATCTTGCGGCATTCCAGAGCTTGTTGATGAAATTCCAGCTGGCAACCATCTTTTCTGTCGAAAAGTTCATATCCAGACCCGGAGTAGAGTTTGTCGACAGGAACAGACGCAAGGAATCTGCGCCATACTCATTGACCAGATCGATCGGATCGATGCCGTTTCCTAACGATTTTGACATTTTTCTGCCTTTTTCATCACGGATGAGACCATGAATCAGACAGTCTTTGAATGGAACATCGTTGAGGAAATGCCGTGCGCTGAATGCCATTCTTGCGACCCAGAAGAAAATGATATCATAGCCTGTAACCATGCAGGAAGTCGGGAAGTATCTTTGAAGATCATCCGTTTTTTCCGGCCATCCTAATACGGAGAAAGGCCACAAAGCGCTGGAGAACCAGGTATCCAGGACATCTTCATCCTGTACATAATTCTCGATATCTTTCGGAGGATCGACTTCGCAATAGATCTCTCCTGTTTCTTTGTGGTACCAGACAGGAATGCGGTGTCCCCACCAGAGCTGACGGGAAATGCACCAGTCTTCGATGTTTTCCAGCCATTGCGCAAAGGTCTTTTCGAATCTCTGAGGATAGAAATTGATCTTGGTTTCAGGATCTTCCTGTGCTTTGAGCACTTCTTCTGCCAGCGGTTTCATCTTGACGAACCACTGTTTGGACAGATATGGCTCTACCATGACTCCTGTCCGTTCGGAATGTCCGACAGAGTGTATGATTTCTTCCGCCATGATGAATGTTCCGTCCTGTTTATATCTTTCAAGCAGCTTCTCGCGGCATTCAAAGCGATCTAAGCCGTTGAATTCTCCGCACAGTTCATTCATCGTTCCATCTTCATTCATGCAGATAGGCATATTCAAATCGTGTCTGAGCGCGATTTGATAGTCATTTGGATCATGAGCCGGCGTACATTTCATGATACCGGTACCGAAACCGATTTCGATATACTCATCGCCTATGATCGGAATGATCTTTCCGTTGGCTGGATTGATACATTTCTTGCCTATCAGATGATTCACTTTATCATCATTCGGATTGACAACGATGCAGACATCCCCAAACATGGTTTCCGGTCTTGTGGTAGCGACTTCGAATGTTTCATCGGAATCTACCAGATGATATCTTAGATAATACATGAAGGCTTTGACATCTTTGTGGATGACCTCGATATTGCTTAAAGCGGTCTTCGCTTCTGGGTCCCAGTTGATGACTCTCTGGCCCTGATAGATCAGGCCTTCCTTATAGTAAGTGACAAATACCTGGCTTACCGCATGAGAAAGGCCTTCATCCAAAGTGAATCTTTCTTTCCGATAATCGGTAGAATTGCCCAATGTCGCCCATTGCGAACGGATAAAGTTCGAATATTCCTCTTTCCAGTTCCAGGCGTGTTCCAGGAATTTCTCACGACCTATATCGTAACGAGAAATCCCCTGCTGCTTCAGACGTTCATCGACTTTCGCCTGGGTAGCGATGCCCGCATGGTCCATTCCTGGTACCCATAAGACATCGTATCCCTTCAAACGGTTATAACGCGATAAAAGATCCTGTATCGTATTATCCATCGCATGTCCGAGATGAAGTTTTCCTGTGACATTTGGCGGAGGGATAACGATGCAATACGGTATTTTCGACATGTCTCCGCACTCGAAGTAATGCCGATCCAGCCACATCTGATACTTTCCTTCTTCTACCGCTTTGTGATCATATTTGGTATCCATAACAATCCTCCTAAAATAAAAAGATGGCACAAAGGGCGCAAAAGCGCGGTACCACCTTAATTTCTAACTCAAACTTTTAACGCAAGTCACACGTGCCGAAGCAGACTCCAAGACAACATTTTCAACATGCCCAGTATAAGTTCCACCAACCCTTATATCTCTATGTTTCCAGCAGGTTTACTTCCTTCTTATCATCGTCTTTTCAATTATAAAGGAATCACAGGTTTTAATCAACTTCCAGATAGGACCGTATCGTTTTTTCTAAAAAATCGATATTCGTTTTCTTCAGACAGGACACATAAACGATGTTTTCCTGATCGTTGAAGAGTTCTTTCTTATTCTTTGCCAGCTGATTGTTGCTTAGTTTGTCAATCTTGTTCGCAACGATGACATAAGGAAGTCCGCTTTCCTTCAGATAATCCAACATGTCTTTGTCATCGGCTGTAAAACCGATCCTGGAATCGACGATCATCACAACCAGTCTTATCTTATCTGTCCTGCTGAAATAGTCATCCATCATCAGACCGAATTCGATCAGTTCCTGATCGGAACGTCTTGCATAGCCGTATCCCGGAACATCTACTGCAGTATATTGTCCATGAATATCAAAGAAATTGATCATTCTGGTTTTACCCGGAGTTTTTCCTGTATAAGCCAGTTTCTGATGATATAACGCATTCAGTAAAGAAGATTTTCCGACATTGCTTCGGCCCACAAAAACAATTTCCTGTTCTGTGACAGGAAAACTGTTTTTTGTTTTTGCGGAACAAAGGAATCTAATCACTGATGATCGCCTCGTTGATGACCTGGTCGACTTTTTCGACAGGGATATACTGAACGTCTTCTTTTACGGTATCCGGGATATCATCCAGATCTTTGATGTTTCCTTTCGGAATGATGATGGTAGTGATTCCGCTTCGATGCGCTGCCAGCGATTTTTCTTTCAATCCGCCGATCGGCAAGACATTTCCTCTTAAAGTGACTTCGCCTGTCATTGCGAGATCTTTTTTGACCGGTTTATTGGTCAGAGCAGATACGATGGCAGTCGTGATCGTTACGCCAGCAGATGGTCCGTCTTTCGGTACAGCGCCTTCCGGTACATGGATATGGATATCATGATTCTCAAAGAAAGAAATCGGGATATTATATTTTTTCGCATTCGCTTTGATGAAGTCCAACGCTATTTTCGTCGATTCTTGCATGACATCGCCCAACTGTCCGGTTACGATCAGAGCGCCTTTTCCTTCGAAGTAATTTACTTCTACAGGCAGGATATCTCCGCCAAAAGAAGTATAAGCCAAACCGGTCACGACACCGACCTGGTTCTTTTTTTCTTTCGTTCCGTAATCATAGATCTCATGGCCCAGCCAGGTATTGATCAATTTTTTTGTGATCCTGACAGATTTCTTGTTGTCTTTCAGGATCATCAGTACGGATTTTCTGCATAAGGTGCCGATCGTTCTTTCCAGCTGCCTGACACCTGCTTCTCTGGTATAGTGCCTTATCAGATACAGGATCATATCATCGTCCAAAGTCATCTGGTTTTCTTTCAGGCCATTCAGATCCAGCTGTTTCTTGATCAGATGATTTCTGGCGATATGCTGCTTCTCGATTTCTGTATAGCTTGATAATTCAATGATTTCCAGACGATCCAGCAAAGCAGCCGGTATGTTATCTCTGTAGTTTGCGGTACAGATGAATAAGACATCGGAAAGATCATACGGTTCTTCCAGATAATGATCCGAAAACTGTGAATTCTGTTCCGGATCGAGCACTTCTAACATCGCGCTGGAGGGATCGCCCTTATAATCAGAAGACATCTTGTCGATCTCATCGATCAGGAAAACAGGATTCAGCGTTCCGGCACGCTTCATGCCTTGAATGATCCTGCCAGGCAATGCGCCTAAATATGTCCTTCGATGGCCACGTATTTCCGCTTCATCGCGTACGCCGCCTAAGGAGATCTTCACGAACTTACGGTCCAATGCCCTTGCGACAGACTTTGCCAGAGACGTTTTACCTACTCCCGGAGGACCGACCAGACAGATGATCGGCGATTTCAAGGAATTCGTCATCTGTTTCACAGCCAGATATTCCAGTATTCTTTCTTTGACTTTCGTGAGTCCGTAATGATCTTCATCCAGGACTCTGGAAGCTTCTTCCAGATTTTCGTTATCCTGCGATTTCTGATACCATGGCACATTCAGAAGCCATTCCAGATAAGTACGGATGACTCCTGTTTCACCTGTGGTAGGAGGGAGCATCTCATATCGCTTGAATTCTTCTCTGGCTTTTTCTTTGACATTTTCCGGATAAGGGTTGTTTTCGACCATCTCGCGGAGATCATCGATATCGGAACCTCCATCGGATCCGCCCAGTTCGTCTTTGATGGCCTTCAGTTTTTCTCTGAGATAATAATCTCTTTGTGAATCTTCGATGCTGTCTTTGACACGTTCGTTGATCTCCTGTTCGATCATCTCCATATTCCGTTCTTTTACGATATGTTCCAGCATCATTTCCAGACGGTTATTGACATTCGCTTCTTCCAGGAACATCTGTTTGATGCCGATATCCTGAACATAAATCTGTGCGAAAGTATCAACCAGTACCGAAGCCAGAGACGCATCGAAAACATTCAGCTGACGGATCGGGAAACCAGGACGGTTATATTTCTGCGCGATCGCGTTGAATTCGGCCAAAGCACGTTTGGTCAGTTCTTCGATCTCGCTATCATTGGAAACCGTATCCTGTATCTCTTCGACTTCTACGAAGTTCACATCATCCTTGATGAAATGTTTCGTGATACGACAGCGCGTGATTCCTGAAAAGATCACTTTCAGATGATCATCGCGTTCCCTGGAAGTTTTGATCCTGCAGATCGTTCCATGATCATAGACGTCATCCGGTCCCGGGACATCGATCGTGAGATCTTTCTGTGAAACCAGAACGATATTGCTGTTATAAGCGTTGCTGTAGTTTACCGCATCTATGGAAACCTGTCTGCCTACTTCGACAGCCAGATCCTGCATCGGGAAGATCACCGCCCCCCTGGTACAAAGCAAAGGATAAGAATAAATGCTCATCAGATACCTCCTTTTATTTTAGAAAAGACGCAAAGCGTCTTCTATTTATTTCGAATTTTTCAGAAGATCCAAAGCTTTCTGAAGCTTCAGGTCATCCAGCAATGTGTCCTCAGGAACATAATTGTGCAGCTCCTCGACCGTCAGTCCATAGAGATCAGCCATTCTTTCGTATTCGGCATTGACATCTTCCGGACTGATTGCGATCTTTTCTTTCTTGACGATTTCTGCCAAGCCAAGATTGATCTTCACACGCTTTAAGGCATCTTCTTTCATGGTTTCTTTCAAACCATCGATCGTCTGTCCGGTCAGCTGCATGAACTGGCTTAAGGAAATGCCCTGCTGCATCAGTCTTGTTTCGTAGTTCTGAATCATGGATTGCAGTTCGGAATCGATCATGACCTGAGGGATTTCCGCTTCAACGATATCGGACAATTCATCGATAAGCTTGTTTTCCGCATCCTGCGTTGCCTGATCCTTTTTACGCTGTTCGATATTGCTTCTGATGTAGTTTTCGTACGCTTCTACCGTTTCTACATCATCGATCTTTAATTCTTTCACGAATTCATCGTTGTATTCCGGAAGGACTTTCTTCTTGATTTCATGTACCGTGACATGGAAACGCGCAGGTTTTCCTTTCAGTTCCTCCGCATGGTAGTCTTCCGGGAAGACGACATTGATGTCTTTTTCTTCTTCGGCTTTCATGCCGATCAGCTGGTCCTCGAAACCAGGAATGAAGGAATGCGAACCGATAAGCAGTTCATGGTTATCCGCTTTACCTCCTTCGAAAGGCACATCATCAAGGAATCCTTCAAAATCGATCACGACGGTATCGCCATCTTCGACTTCGCCTTCATCTTTCAGTTCAAGATCCGCTTTACGATCCAGATTTCTGGCGACTTCATCATTCACTTCTTTGTCTTCGACTTTGACGTCTTCGACTTCATATTTCAAAGCTTTGTAATCACCTAGTTTCACATCCGGAAGTACAGGACATGAGAATGTCAGGACACATTTTTCATCCAGCATTTCATCGATCTTCAGTTCCGGTCTGTCGATCAGCGTAAGTTCGTGCTCTTTGATCGCATCATCCATCGCTTTCTGCGCCAGGCTTTCAGCCGCATCCAGCAGCACTTCCTGATTGTTGATGTATTTGTTTACCAGATTCTTAGGAGCCTGTCCTTTACGGAATCCTTTGATCTCGACTTTGCTGGCAAGTTTACGGAATGCGGTCTTTTTGGCCTTTTCCCATTCTTCGCCTTCCAATGTGCAAGTAAGTTCAGCTTTTGCGTTTTCTATTTTCTTATATTCAGACATTTTCTTTTCTCCCATTCTGCACTATTTTATCATTATTACTATTTATTTTCTATAATTACACTTGTTTTAAGCACTTATTCAGCACTATCAAAGGCATTGTTTATGTAGGCAACGATGTTCTTTTCAATCACAAGCGCTTGTTCAACCGAATAAGTATCCGGCAAAGCCATGATAAGCTCTTTATAAAGCAGCTGACGGGCCAGTTGAAGCTTGGAAGGTTCTTTCATGTAATCGATGGAAATCTGCGCTGAAGCGGCTAAAAAAGGCTCAGAATCCTCGATCACGGCGTAAGTGCAAGGATTGAAGGATATGATATCCTCTCCTCTTTTGAATTGAAATACATGACTGATTTCCTGTCTTATCAGAGAATCGATGAGTAACGCTTTCGCATTTGCGAACCCCTCGCTTTCAAAATACCTCTGGCACAGATCGATATACTGCCTCAGATTCTTTCCATTCAATTCATTGACCGAAAGCAGCTGATGATCCGGATCGCCTTCAAAAAGATACTCTTCCAATTCCTCATCGCTTAATTTACGAGGAGATGTATCTTTGATGATCTGTTCCTTGAGATGATAAAGCTTCTTTTCAATGTCTCTGGGAACATATGCGACAGACAATTCATCGGAAATCATCTTTTCCGCTGATTCATAGTTCTTTTCTTTTAATAATTCTTCGATCTTTCCGATCATTTCTTCATAATAATTCATCTTATTCAGTATAACAGATACTGATAGACAAAGAAAAAGACCTGTCAGGGTCTTTTGTTCATGACAGGTCTTTATGATAGTTTAATCGAAACGCTCGCGTTCCTTGTTGTAGGTGGTATGGAGCAGTTCGTGTGCCAGATGCGAATTCGGTTCGCCTAAGAATTTCTCATACAATTCCTGGATCTGTGTATTGTTATGGGACTGACGTACGACCTGTTTCTCATCTTCACTGTATAATGCGTTGGCACGTTTTGCCTTATAGGTATCAAGAATATCATCATCCTCATTCGGCAGGAAGCATGGCTTAACATACGGCTGGCCGCCTCCGTTGATGCATCCGCCCGGGCATCCCATGATCTCGATGAAATGATATTTGGAAGTACCTTCTCTGATCTGATCAAGCAATACCTTTGCAGATCTCATACCGGAAGCGATGGCGATATTGACTGTCGTGCCATTGATATCGAGAGAAGCTTCTCTGATACCTGCGTCGTTGCCTCTGATTTCGGTGAATTCAATTTTTCCGTATTCCTTACCCGTAAGCTTGAAATAAACGGTTCGTAAAGCAGCTTCCATGACACCGCCGGTAACACCGAAGATGACGCCAGCGCCTGAGTATTCACCCATGATATCCTGATCCCAGTCTTCTTCCGGAAGCTTGTTGAAGTTGATACCGGAACGTTTGATCATTCTGGCAAGTTCTCTTGTCGTCAGGACCGCATCGACATCTCTGATGCCATCGTGTTCCATGACAGGACGGTCTTTTTCGAATTTTTTTGCCGTGCAAGGCATGACAGATACAACGAATACATCCTTCGGATCATAGCCCTTCTGTTGTGACCAGTAGGACTTTATGATCGCGCCTTGCATCTGGTGAGGAGACTTGCAGGTGGAAAGATGATCCAGAAGATCTGCATAATAGTATTCCGCGTAGTTGATCCAGCCAGGCGAGCATGATGTCAGCATCGGCAGCGTACCGCCTTCGGTCAGTCTGTGCAGAAGTTCTGTTCCTTCTTCCATGATCGTCAGGTCTGCACCGAAGTTGACGTCGTAGCATCTTTCGAAGCCTAATCTTCTAAGTGCAGCGATCATCTTGCCGGTAACAGGCGTTCCGATCTTCATATCGAATTCTTCGCCTAAAGCGGCACGTACGGCAGGAGCAACCTGTACGACGACATGTTTTCCGGCTTTGAATGCTTCGTCGACTTTATCGATTTCGCTGACTTCCATCAAAGCGCCGGTCGGACATACGGTCGTGCACTGTCCGCAAAGGATACACGGCGAATTCGCGAAGGATCTGTTTTCCGCAGGTCCGACGATCGTGTTGAAGCCACGTCTTTCAAAACCTAATACGGATAAGCCATGAGCCTTTTCACATCTTGCGATACAGCGTCCGCAAAGGACACATTTCGAAGTATCTCTCATGATGGAAGGCGTCAGTTTATCTACCGTAACAGGAGTTTTCGCCCCCTCATACATGTTTTCTCTTGCGCCGGTAACCTGTGCGACATATAAGAGTTCGCATTTACCGTTCTTTTCACATTCCTGACAGTTGCGGTTGTGATTGGAAAGCAGCAGTTCGACAGAAGTTCTTCTTGCGGCAGTCGCTTTCGGAGAACTGATCGTAACACTCATTCCATCGGAAACCGGATAGACGCAGGATGCGACCAGTTTCTTAGGGCCATTGCCTTCCTGGGCTTCTACCAGACAGACACGGCAGGAAGCCAGCGAGCATTCTCCATGGTTGTATGTGCATAACGATGGGATATCGTAACCGCATTTCTTGGCAGCTTCGAGAATAGTGAGGCCTTTTTCTACCTGATAATCCTGGCCTTCGATTTTGATATTAAGTAATTCCATGATCTTTCCTCCTATTCCTTAGAAATTGCGCCAAACTTACATGTCGCGATACAAGCGCCGCACTTTACACAAGCCTTGGTGTCGATATACATAGCAGGTAATTTCTTACCAGGTGCGATATATTCAGGTTCGATCGGATGGATCGCATCGGCAGGACAGCCTTTCTGACACATCTTGCAGCCAAAGCACTTGTCTTTGTCGATGACGTAAGACATGAGGTTCTTGCAGACATGCGCAGGACACTTTTTATCCTGGATGTGTGCGATATATTCATCCATGAAGGAAGCCATCGTGGAAAGGATCGGGTTCGGAGCTGTCTGGCCCAAACCGCACAAAGAGTTCGTCTTGACATTGTCAGCGAGTTCTTTCAAGGCATCCAGGTCTTCCATCGTGCCATTGCCTTCCGTGATCCTGGTCAGGATTTCCAGCATTCTCTTGGTACCGATACGGCATGGAGAACATTTGCCGCAGGACTCGTCGCAGATGAATTCCATATAGAATTTCGCGACATCGACCATACAGTTGTCTTCATCCATGACGATCGCTCCGCCGGAACCCATCATGGAACCTGCAGCGATCAGATTATCGTAATCGATCGGGGTATCAAGGTTCTTGTCTGTCAGACATCCGCCGGAAGGACCGCCGGTCTGAATCGCCTTGAATTTCTTGCCATTCGGAATGCCGCCGCCGACATCATAGATCAGTTCTCTTAAGGTCGTACCCATTGGTACTTCGACCAGACCGACATTGTTGATCTTGCCGCCTAAAGCGAAGACTTTGGTACCCTTTGATTTTTCCGTACCGATCTGAGCGAATTTCGCAGCGCCTTCTCTCAAGATATAAGGAACCGTCGCCAGTGTTTCGACGTTGTTTACACAAGTCGGACAGCCCCACAGACCTTTGACAGCCGGGAATGGCGGTCTCGGTCTAGGCATGCCACGTTTGCCTTCAATCGAATTCAGCAACGCAGTCTCTTCGCCACAGACGAATGCGCCTGCACCTAAACGGATATGGACACGGAATGAGAAGTTCGTACCAAGGATGTTGTCGCCTAACAGACCGACTTCTTCCATTGCCTTAATGGCTAATCTTAAACGATGAACAGCGATCGGATATTCCGCTCTGACATAGAAATAACCGTTCTGAGCGCCAATCGCATAACCGCCGATCATCATACCTTCGATGACAGCGAACGGATTGCCTTCCAGAATGGAACGATCCATGAATGCGCCTGGGTCGCCCTCATCGCCGTTGCATACCAGATACTTCGGACCTTCGACATCCGGTACGAACGACCATTTACGTCCGGTCGGGAAACCTGCACCGCCACGTCCTCTTAATCCTGAATCCAGGACTTCTTTGATGACATCCTTGCGATCCATCTTCAAAGCCTTTGCAAGACCGACAAATGCGCCTGCGCCTAAAGCTTCATTGATATCTTCCGGGTCGATCTGACCGCAGCCATGTAAAGCGATACGCATCTGTTTCTTATAGAATTCGATGTCATCCTGTTTCTTTACTTTTTCCTGGGTCTGCGGATCGACATAAAGTAATCTTTCTACGATTTCATTGTTCTTGATATCCTTCTCAATGATCTCTTCGACATCTTCCATCTTGACCATCTTGTACAGAGTATCTTCCGGATAGATCTTGACAAACGGACCCTGAGAACAGAAACCGAAACAGCCGACCTGATTGACCGTTACCTTGTCATCCAGACCTTCGTTCTTGATGATTTCAGCGAATTTTTCTCTGATCTCTGCGGAATGAGAAGAAAGACATCCGGTACCGCCGCACAATACGATGTGTCTCTTATTGTCCTTGCCGGAGAACTTGTCCTCCATGCATTTGGTACAGACGGCCTGCTTTTCTTCGAGATCAGCCAATGTCTTAATCATTTCACTCATCAGGCAGTAGCCTCCTTATATTGTTCGATCAGCGGTGCTACCTTATCGACAGACATCTTCGGATATACCGTACCATTGATCTGTACAGCCGGAGCGATACCGCAAGCACCGATGCATCTTAAAGCGTCCAAAGTGAACATGCCATCATCCGAAGTCTCACCCGGTTTGATCTTAAGGATTTCCGAGAACTTGTCGATGACCTGCTGTGCACCTTTGACGTAACAAGCAGTTCCTAAACAGCAACCGATAACGACTTTGCCTTTCGGTTTTAAAGAAAAGAACGAATAGAAAGTGACAACGCCATAGATCTCCGCCACCGAAATACCGGTTTTCTCACTGACCAGTTCCTGCACTTCCAGCGGAATATAGCCATATTCCTTCTGGATGTCGGAAAGGATCATCATCAGCGGAGTCGTTTCATCCTTATAGCGGTCGCAAATCTCTTCGATCTGTTTTACAGCTGCAGCCTGTAAATGAGCCATATGATTTTTCCTCCTAAATCGCACGATAAATAGAATAAAACAACTATTTTACCAAGAAAATTATATCAATATCCCTATTAGTTAGTCACGGCTAACTCATATGTATTATACACACAAATATGCGTTCAATTCTATGGAATTATGTTATATAATCTAAACATATGAAAAATATCGGTTTCGACAACAAGAAATACATCCGTCTGCAGTCACAGAATATCGCGAAAAGAGTAGCAAAATTCAATAAACTCTATCTTGAATTCGGCGGAAAACTCTTTGACGACAATCATGCATCGCGAGTTTTGCCTGGTTTTGAGCCCGATTCCAAGATCAAGATGCTTCTGAATCTGAAAGACAAAGTCGAAATGGTGCTGGTCATCAATGCGAATCATATCGAAAAAAACAAGATGCGTTCCGACTTGGGTATAACCTATTCTCAGGATCTGCTCAGGCTGATCGATTCTTTTATCGCAGTCGATCTGCAGATCGGAGGTGTCGTCATCACGCATTTCAATAAACAGGATGAAGCCATCAAACTCCGAAAAAGCCTGGAAAAATCAGGGATCAAGGTCGTATATCACTATGCGATCGAAAACTATCCGAACAATATCGATCTGATCCTTTCGGATAATGGTTTCGGTAAGAATGAATATCTGGAAACATCCAGAGAAATCATCGTCGTGACCGCTCCGGGTCCGGGTTCCGGCAAGATGGCTACCTGTCTGTCGCAGATGTATCACGATAACAAGCGCGGTTTAAAGTCGGGATATGCGAAATTCGAGACCTTCCCGATCTGGAATCTTCCATTGAATCATCCAGTCAACCTCGCTTATGAAGCTGCTACCGTCGATCTCAGCGATGTCAATATGATCGACCCGTTCCATCTGGAAGCCTACCAGAAGATCGCCATCAATTATAACCGCGATGTCGAAGTATTCCCGGTACTGAATGATCTGCTGATCCGTATCATGGGAAAACAGATCTATAAATCCCCTACCGATATGGGTGTCAATATGGTTGGTAAATGCATCAGCGATGATGAAGTCTGCCAGAAAGCGGCAAGAGACGAGATCATCCGCCGTTACTATGATACGGAAATCGAAGTCAGAAAAGATGCATTGACGGAAGATGCCTTGTTTAAGATCGAAACCATCATGAATAAAGCCGGCGTCACCAAGGAAGACCGTCTGGTTGCGGTAAAAGCCAACGAACTGGCAAAAAAGACCAAAGAACCGGCAGTTGCCATCGAATATGATGGTCAGATCATCACGGGCAAGACATCAAAACTCATGGGAGCTTCAGCCGCGGCATTGCTGAATGCGGTAAAGATCGCCGGAGAGATTCCGGATATCCATCTGCTTTCCGAAAAAGTCCTGACGCCGATCCAGGAATTGAAAACGACTTATCTGCATGGCCATAATCCGAGATTGCATACCGATGAAGTGCTGATTGCTTTGGCAGTCGATTCGATCACTTCGGACATCTGCGATAAAGCGTTGAAATCATTGAATAAACTGAAAGGCTGCGATGTGCATTCTACCGTACTTCTTTCGCAGGTCGATGTGAATGTGTTTAAGAAACTGGGTATGCATCTGACGATGGATCCGGTCTATCAGACAAAAAAACTGTATCACGCCAAGTGATTACAGTATTTCTTGAATGGACAGCCGTCGCAATCCGGTTTGATTGCTTTGCATTTATATCTTCCAAAGAAGATGAACTGATGATGAAGTTTTCCCCAGTACTCTCTGGGAAAGAATTCCATCAGTTTTTTTTCGATTTCCAGGACATCATCTTCTTCATTGGCGATCTGCAGCCGTTTCGCGACTCTGGTGACATGGGTATCTACCGCAAAGGCAGGTTCATTAAAACAATTGTTCAGGATGATGTTTGCTGTTTTACGTCCTACGCCTTTTAAAGCCTCCAAAGCCTGACGATCATCTGGTACCTGACCTTCATATCGATCCGTCAGTTCCTGTGCGATAGAGACGATATTTTTCGCTTTATTGCGATACAGACCGATAGGTTTGATGATCTGTTCGATATCTGAAAGATCCGCTTTCGCCAACGCATACGCATCCGGGTACTTTTCAAGCAATATCGGCGTCACGCTGTTGACTCTTTCATCCGTAGTCTGTGCAGAAAGGCTGACCGCGATCAGCAGTTCAAAATCATTGTGATGATTCAGCTCGCAATGCGCATCCGGATAAAGACGTTCCAGTTCCTGAATGATATATTCACTTTTTTTCATTTCTTAAAATTCCTTCGATATATGACATCGATAGTTTTCTTTGCGCTTCCGCGATACGCAACGCTTCGATGAAATGTTCCTTTCCATACTGTTCCAGCAGATCATTCATCTTCTGCAGTTCCGTCAGCGATAAAGGCTTGTTGAAGACATCGGAAGTGATGTCATAAAGATCTTTTTCATCGCTGATTTCGTATCGGTTCGGATCAAATTCAAAGATTTCATCGTAATCGAATACGAGTCCCTTTTCATTTGCGGAAAGCTTCAGATAGTGCCTGGAAACAAGATCGGCGATCATTTTATCGACTTCCGTATTCGTTTTGTTCAGTTTCTTGGACAGATATTCATAAGTGATCGAATTGCGGTTCTTTTTCGCCAGTTCGATCAGAAGCAGAAATAAAGCCTCGTCAGTGCTGAGATTGAGCTGATCATAATTTTCCAGAATCCAGTTCTGCCGATCGAAATAGGATTCTTTATACCATTTCTTCATATCCGTACCTCACAATGATTTCTTTGCACAGTTCTGCCGCTATTTTGCATGCGTTTTCCAGATTGAAATCAAAATTCATATAATTCCCATTGACCAGCGTTTCATCGGAAATCGAACGGATGATCGAACAAGGCACACCGTATGCATAACAGGTATTTGCGATGGCTGCGCCTTCCATTTCTCCGGCAAGAGCTTCCGGGAAGTTTTTCTTTATGATGTCGGTCTGTTTCTTGAAACGGATGAACTCATCTCCGGAAACGATGGCGCCGCTTTTGACATTATTTATATCCATCTGCTTCACTATGCTGATGACTGTACTGTCACATGGGAAACTGCAATAGATCGAATTCATGCTCCTTTCCCATCCCGGGACATCGATACGCCAGTGGGCGACGCGATTAGCAACCACAATATCATTGACATGGATATCTTTGTTCAAAGATCCTGCAACACCCAGATTGATGATCAGGTCAGGATGCATGTCATTGATCAGATTGACGGTCGATATCGTCGCATAAACGGTTCCGACACCGCTTCTGGTAGCGATGACTTCTTTTCCATCGATGATTCCTGAATAATAAGCATGATTCAATCTCACGCCATGATAAAAAAGCGTCTGACGATCAGATACGCTAACCTTTTCCATCATTTCCAGAAGAGCATCCAGTTCTTCTTTCATCGCACAGATGACCGCTATCATTTCTTTCTTCCTATTACAAGTACTTTTTCATCTTCCACGAAATCTTCTATGGTTTCTACTTCAAAATCAGTTTCCATCTTTTTTCTGATTTCTTCCGGATCAAAAACATGCTGAAGATGATTTTCCTGTATCATACCATCTTTCGTATAAAAGGTAAAATGCTCACAGATCGTATCGTCATAGTCATCGGAATCGATCGTCCACTGGTATGGCATTCCACCAACAAAACCTTCTTCGATGTACTGTTCTTTGAATTCCTCGATCCGTTCTTTATGATGCATATCGAAGATCAGCCGTCCGTTTTGATTCAGATGATTATATGCGCATCGAAAGAAATCATCCAGTTCTTCCATATAAAGATAATTGATCGAGTCGCAGATGCATAGGATCAGGTCAAAAGTCTGAGATAGATCGTAATCTGTCATATTGAGAATCAGATATTCACCGTCATAGTTACCTTTCGCAGCCTCTTTCATCTCTTCGGATAGATCGGAAGCAATGATCTGATATCCTTTCCTTTTCAGGATCCCTGCCATGACACCGGAACCGGAAGCCAGTTCCAGAACGCTATGAAAAGGTTCGCTTTCGATAAATTTCAGCCACAGTTTCAAAGAATCTTCATCCTGAAGCAGTTCATCGTAATACTGCGCAAGTATCGTGTAATTCTTTACATTTGTACCGTTGGCAGATCCTTCCATAGACCCTCCAGATTATAGAGTCCCCTTTCTCCATCATAAAACACATGGCATATCACTGTTTCCAGGTCGATCAGAAGCCATTTTGTTGTTTTCTCGACATAGCGCTGTTTCACAGGATAACCCGCTTCCAGCACTTTTTCTTCGACATTTTCGATGATGGACTGCGCCATTCTCTGATTACGTGCATCCGCTATGATGAAATAATCGATAAACGGCGAAGTATTACGGAAATCAAGCACCACGATATCGGATGCCTGTTTCTCATCCATCGCAT
>JAFYHQ010000012.1 GCA_017539105.1 Erysipelotrichaceae bacterium | reverse complement strand
GGACTGCCGTCTATGCCAACAGCGGTAACGCTCCTGAATACACCCCTAGGGACATGAACTTCCCTGATGTGAAGGAGACAAACTACTTCTACGATGCGGTACTGTGGGCATACTCCACAGGCATCACCACAGGAGTAAACAGCAATACACAGTTCGGTGTTGGACAGAACTGCGTCAGAGGAATGGTGGTGACATTCCTGAAGAGATACAAGGACGCATATCCGGATTAGTATAACGAATCCTGTTATCACTGTCTGATCTATCATAAAGGTCTTCATACCTGAAAGGGTGAAGGCTTTTTTATAGAGAGTAATAATTGAAACATTATCTTTATCGTTTCTAGGATATTTTTTTAAATTCAGATAAATGGCAATATTATACATTCAATCCTTCTCATCTGTGCACTAAAAATGACGAAAAATACGCTATAATAGGTGAATAAGGAGCTTTGAATGATCGAGATTTTTAAAATCAGCATCAAACAGCTGACAGGCAAAGAAAAACGCAAAGTGTATGTCTATGTACCGGATTATGAGGGACAGTTCCCTGTTTTGTATATGTTTGATGGACATAATCTGTTCGATGATGAAGAAGCTTCGTTTGGAAGATCCTGGCGTTTAGGAAACTATCTGGATGAGAATCGGGTTCCGCTGATCGTGGTTGGCGTGGAATGCAACCATCATAAAGAAACAGACAAATGCGGAGGACGACTTTCCGAATACTCGCCATTTGATTTCTATGATTCCCATTTCGGCGTCATCAAAGGAAGAGGCAAGATCACGATGGACTGGTATGTGAATGAATTGAAGCCTTACATCGATGACAATTATCCGACCTTGAGCGATCGTAAGCATACCTTCATTTCCGGAAGCTCGATGGGCGGTCTGATGACCTTGTATGCTCTCAGCAGATACAATGATGTCTTCTCCAGAGGAGCGAGCCTGTCTCCGTCACTTTCGTTTGCTCCCGAAGATGTGAAAGAGATGCTTCGCAAGACCAGATTCAAAAGGAATACCGTTGTGTATATGGATTACGGAGAAAAGGAACTTCCTTATGGACATGCCCGCGAGTATTTCTCGCAAGTATCCGAAATTCTGATCAGTAAGAACGTTCTGCTCACAAGCCGCATCGTACCGGGAGGCAAACATAACGAGGAATCCTGGGAGAAGGCGATTCCGTTCTTTATGGATATTCTGTTTTATAAATTATAGGAGTCTGTTATGAAAGTCGATTACTATGAGTTTTACAGCGAGAATCTGAACCGCAACATGCCGATCAAAGTCTATGGCCATCAGGGCAAGCCGATCCTGTTTATTCCTTGCCAGGATGGACATTGCTACGACTTTGAGAATTTCGGAATGACCGATACGTTCCATGACTGGATTGAGGGCGGCAGATGCATCGTTTATGCGATCGATACGATCGATATCGAAACCTGGAGCGCGAATCATGCGAATCCTTATGACAGGATACGGCGTCATGAAGCGTGGATCAGCTATATCACCAGAGAAGTCGTTCCGTTCATCCGCTCGGACTGCAACGGCAAGAATGGCTGGGACGGCTATCCTGGTATCATGACTTTTGGCTGTTCCATGGGTGCGACCCATGCGTTGAACCTGTATCTGCGTTTTCCTGATCTGTTCGACCGCTGCCTGGCTTTGAGCGGCATCTATAATGCTTCTTTCTTCTTAGGCGATTACATGGATGAAGTCGTCTATCAGAATTCCATCACGGATTATCTCAGCAATATGTCCAGTGATCATCCGTTCATTGCCCGCTACAACAATAACAAGGCCGTAGTCTGTGTCGGCATGGGTGCCTGGGAAGAGCCATGGAGCACGCAATACATCGATGAACGGTTCCATGAACTTGGCATCAACATCTGGGTGGATTACTGGGGTTACGACGTCAATCACGACTGGCCTTGGTGGCATAAGCAGGTACCGTATTTCCTGCCTTATCTTTTGGAGGACTAAACATGAAGAACTTTATCTATCTGTCTCCCAACTTTCCGGAAAACCACTGGAATTTCATCTATCATCTTAAACAGAACGGAATCAATACCCTGGGCATCGGAGATGCGCCATATGACGAACTCACGGATGATTTGAAGGGTTCTTTGAATGAGCATTACAAAGTTTCTTCTTTAGAGAACTATGACGAAGTATACAGGGCTGTCGCTTTCTTTATCTACAAATATGGAAGGATCGACTGGCTGGAAACAAATAATGAATACTGGCTGATCCGGGATGCGAAGCTGAGGGATGATTTCAATATCGCAAGCGGTCTTCATCTGGCGGATATGGATAATGTGAAATACAAGTCCAGGATGAAAGCGAACTATCAGAAAGCGGGGATTCCGGTGGCCAGATATCATATGGTCGATGATGTGGAAGGTTGCAAGGCGTTCATTCAGGAAGTTGGATATCCTGTAGTCGCAAAGCCGGACAATGGAGTTGGTGCCAGCGATACGCATAAGATCAAAAACGAAGATGATCTGAAGGATTTCTTTGAAACGAAATTTGATATTCCTTATATCATGGAAGAATATATCACCGGCGAGGTACAGACTTATGATGCGATCATCAATTCCAAAGGAGAACCGATTTTTGAGAATGGCAATGTGACGGTAGCCAATCTGATGGAAGTGGTTTCCCAGAAAGGCAACTGCAGCTTATATGAAAGAGCGGACCTTCCGGAAGATCTGTTAGATGCAGGAAGAAGGACCGTCAAAGCGTTTGGTGTCAGGAGCCGTTTCGTGCATCTGGAATTCTTCCGTCTGACAAAGGACCAGTATCTTGGCAAGGAAGGAGATATCGTTGCGCTTGAAGTCAACATGCGTCCTCCGGGGGGCATCGCTCCGACGATGATGAACTATGCGAATGGCGTCGATGTCTACAAGATCTGGGCAGACATGATCGCTTTCGATCAGTCGGAATATGAAAGACAGAGTCATGAAGTATGTGCCTTCGCATCAAGAAGAGATGGCTTGGATTTCGCTTTGTCTTATGATGAAGTCCGTGAGAAATATGCCGGACAGATGAAACAGGAAGGCAGGGTCGATGAAGCGCTTTCCAGCACGATGGCAGATTACATGTTTATTGCGAACTTTGCGACGGAAGACGAAGCAAGAGCGTTCATTGTAGATGTGTTAAGATCTGCCTAAAGCTTATCAGACTCATAAGCATCTGATTACAGAAAAGAGAATAGATTTAAAAAGACATCCATGCGGATGTCTTATTTTCTGGAAAATGCTTTCGCCGATATGAAGGTCGTGATCGGCACGGCCATGATGGCTCCGAAACTGCTGGATAACGATGAGATCAGTTCCAGGGAAAGATAGGCGGAAGAAAGCAGCTGATATTTCGAAAGACTCAAAGAATACAGATACAGGATCAGCACGAAACTGCTTCCCAGGAAAGCCATGATCAGGGTCGCTGTCATCGTAGACACCATATCTTTGCCGATATTCATTCCTGACAGAAACAGCTGTCTGAATGTCAGACCTGGATCGGTATCGTGAAGTTCGCTGATGGAAGAAGCCAGGCCCATGGTGACATCCATGACGGCACCTAAAGAACTGATGATGATGCCTGCGGAAAGCAGACCGCGTAAGCCGATCTTGTAGCCCATCTGATTCAGCTGCAGCAGGCCCTCGACATTCTCCTCACGCAGGCCATCGATCCTGAGAATCTTCTGAAAGATCCACGCAAACAGCAAGCCCATGGCGACACCGGCGATCGTTCCGAGAAAGGCACAGACCGTTTTCGTATTGAAACCGGACATGATCATCAGCGAGAATGCGGCGATGAATGTGCAAACGATGAAGGTCATCAGAACCGGCGGAGCGCCTTTCATCAGACCCGGCAAAAGGATCAGAAACAGACACAGTGCGATAAACACGAGACCGATCAGAGATTTCGCTCCGTTTTTTCCGCCGATCAGAACGGTTGCCAAAGCAAACAGAACAATCATGATCACGATGCCCGGGATCCTGTTGAGCTCATAGACGGAAGCCTGATGCGATCCATCGCTGTAGGTGGAAATGATCAGGGTAACACCGTCGTTGACTTTTACCGGAACGGAATAGATCGGTCCGACATAATTGTATGCCAGCAGGGTTTCACCTTTGTATCTGCCGCTTTTTACCAGAACCGTCAGCATCTGTTCCCCGCGCCAGCCGCCATCCGAAAAGTCATCCTGGTACGTGTTATCCGACAGTATGGCAGTCACTACGCCATTTTCATACTCCGCATAATCGGAAGCTTCCGATTGTTCTTCCTTTGCAGGCCTGACCCATAATGCGCATAACAGAAACAGCAGGAAGCATATCGCCATGACGATCAGTGTCAGCTTGTTTTCTTTGATTTTATTAAGCATGTTTTATCCCTTGATCCTATGTTTATTATAAGTAAATTGCCAAATGAAAAAAAGTGAAAGCGAAGATTCATAGAAACGCATCGGGAAACGATGGTTTTCTGCCTAAAATATATAAATAATAATTATTTATAAGTATGGCAGATGCTATAATGAAAACGATAAGACAATTTCGGTGTTTTTTATATGTGGGGAAACCGTAAATATGTCAGGAACAGGAGAGCGTACATGAAAAAGCCATCATTTAACAGAATCATGACATTGCTGCTGGCTGTAACGATGTTATTCAGCGGAATGACCATGAGTGCGGCAAAAGCCGAATCATCTTCAACGTGGGAAAAAGTCAGCGATATCCAGGCTGCGGCAGCAAGCGGCAAATCGGTAGCGATCACCATGACCGCTTCTGATGGAACGGTTTATGCTCTTCCGACTGCGAAGTCATCATCGGCAGGTCCGAGTGCGGTTACCGCGACCAAGAGCAGCAACATTCTGCAGATCAACGATACCGAGGAAGCATTCGGCTGGACCATTGCTTCAAGCGGAAACGGATATACCATCAGCAGCGGTACGAATTATCTCTACGTTACCAATAATAACAATGGCGTCAGAGTCAATAGCATGCCAAATACCGGATATGTCTGGAGCATCACCAGCAATTACCTGACTGCAGTCGATCCGGGAAGCAATACCAGATATCTGGGCATCTATACATCGACGCCAAACTGGAGATGTTATACGTCGATCAACTCCAATATTCAGAATCAGACGCTGGAATTCTGGACGATCAAGGAGTCAAGCGGTTCGGAACCCGAACCGGCCATCGCTCAATTGAATCAATTCACTACGGCTCCGGAAAACGGAAGTCAGCTGGTCATCTACTATCCGGAAGACAGCATGGCTCTGACGACGACTGCCAGTGGCAGCAAACTGGCGGGTGTTGCAGCAACCGTCGAGAATGGAAAGCTCAATCAGACGGCTTCCATGGCATATCTTACGGTCGTTCTTGACAGCAACGAGAATTACCAGTTCAAGGATGAAAACGGAAGGTTCCTCACTTCCGGAGCAACTGGCAGTTCACTCAGTTTCCAGGCAACGGCCACCGATTATTCATTATGGACGCTGCAGCAGCAGAGCGATGGCACATGGTTTGTGCCGAATGTCAATGCCGTTCACAGCAACGGAAGCCAGCAGTATCTGGAATACTACTCCGGTTTCACGACATATGGCTATAAAGAAGATAGCAGCAGCCAGTATAAATTCGCATTCTACGGAGTCCATGGTTCAGGCGGACCGGTCACTCCGGAAACCTATACGGTTACCGTAAATCCTTCGGAACACGGCAGCGTTTCTGTCAATAAGAACGAAGTCCAGGATGGCGGACAAGTCGTTATCACCGTTGCCCCGGAAGAAGGATATGAGCTGGATAAGCTGCTGGTCAACGGGGTAGATACCGCAGTCACCAACAATACGGCTACCGTTACCGTTCATAGCAATCTGATTATTTCGGCAACATTCAAGAAAGCTTCTACTCCGGCTCCGGCAGGTTCGGTTTATGAGCAGATCACGGATCTGTCCGATCTGGAAGATGGCGATCAGATCGTGATCGTCAATCTGGCTAACAGCATTGCATTAAGCCAGATCTACAGTGGCTACTACAACAGTGGTGTCGCAGTGACGGTCAATGATGGCACGATCGCCAATCCAGGCGCAGACATCATCTGGACGGTCGGTGTCACGACCCAGGCCGATGGAACCAAGATTTACACCTTCTCGACAGCCGAAGGGCAGAAGCTGTCGATGGCAGCTTCCCGTACCAGCATGCCTCTGGGGGATG
>JAFYHQ010000011.1 GCA_017539105.1 Erysipelotrichaceae bacterium | reverse complement strand
TCTCCAGGAGATCGAGGTCATCTGTATCAACGACGGTTCCACGGATAACTCGAAAGAGATCCTGGAGCGTTTTGCGAAGGAAGATAAACGGTTTATCATTCTTGAGCAGGAACATTCCAATGCCGGAGTGGCACGTAACAGAGGCCTTGAAATCGCTCAAGGAGAGTTTCTGGCCTTTCTGGATGCGGATGATTATTTTGAATCCGATACATTAGAGAAAACATATAAGAAAGCAACAAGCGATGCTGAAATCGATGTCGTGGTCTTTGGTGTGAATTATTATCATGAAAAGAAAAAGATGCTCAGCTATTCGGAATTGGGCATCATGGAAGAATTCTGTCCTGCCGAAGATGTCGTCACGCCTCAGCAGATGTCAGACTATATCTTCAACTCGTTCCAGAACTGGGTATGGAACAAGGTGTTCAGGACATCTTTCATTCACGGGAACGACATACAGTTCCAGGATGTTGCTCGTTCCAATGACGCTTTGTTCGTATGCTGCGCCTTATCGACAGCCCGGAAGATCGCGATATTAAGGGAAGCTTTGATCACGCATCGGGTCGGACAGCAGACCAATATGCAGGCAAACAACGTCAATGAGCCGGATGCTTTCATGCGGGCTTATGAAACGATTTATGACAGGCTGAAAACGATTCACGGAGAAGATCTTGGCATTTATAAGCAGAGTTTCATCAACAAGGCATTGCTTTCCTGCAGATCCTATGTGAATACAGTGAAAAAAGACAGGATCGTACATGAGTATCTCAAGCATCTGGTGGTTTATAAAGGAGAGAAGCTCTTTCACTTCATGGAACATGGTCCGGATTACTATTATCTGGCGGATACTTATCAGTGGTACAAGAAGATCTATGACGAAGTGGTAAATGGCCATGCGGCAGATGATAAAGCCATTCCGCAAAAGAAGAAAAAGGACACGTTGTATGCCAGATTATTGAGGAAAATGAAACGTATCATGAAGAGCGTGAAACAGAATGGTCTGGGCTATACGTTGAAGAGGATCCTGTTTCATCTGCACCTGGCAAAAGACAACGATACCGCCAGAACCAACAGGAAGAAATAATCTGTTTTAGGAGAACAATCAAAAAAATTATATAATAATGACAGTGATTGAGAAATATTCGAAATATCGATTCCTGTTTGAAGAACTGGTAAGCAGGGATTTTAAAGAAAAATATAAACGGACCGTTTTAGGCATGGGCTGGAGCGTCATGTCTCCTTTGCTGAACCTGCTGGTCATGGTTCTGGTATTTACCAAGCTTTTAGGCAGAAATACCCCGCATTATACAATCTATGTCTTCTGCGGAAACCTGGTCATGTCTTATTTCCGCGAATCGACCAGAGGCGGCATGCGTTCGCTGGTAGCCAACCGCGCGATCATCACCAAGATCAATGTCCCGAAATACATGTTCCTGTTAAGCAACAATGTTTCCAGCCTCATCAATTTCGGGTTGACGTTGTCTGTGTTCTTTCTGCTGTGCATCATCGATCACATCACTTTTACCTGGCGCTTCGTGCTGCTGATATATCCGATCATCTGTCTGACCATTTTCAATATCGGCGTAGGACTGATCTTGAGCGCATGCTTCGTATTCTTCCAGGATACGGGTTATCTGTACGAGATACTGCTGACTCTGATCAACTACCTGAGCGCCGTCTTCTATCGTATCGACGGATTCTCTGCAACGGTACAGCGTCTGTTCCTGTGCAATCCTTTGTACTGTTTCATTCATTATTTCCGTTGCATCGTCATCAATACCAGCGTGCCTTCGCTGCAGTTCCATCTCTTGTGCCTGTTCTATGCGATGCTTTCGCTGGCGATCGGCGCTTGGTTCTACAAACGCTACAACCATCAGTTCCTTTATTATCTCTAGGAGAAGCATGACAAACGTAATCGATTGTAAAAACGTTTCTATAAGATATATCACCGGTGATTTCAAAGACATCGGTTTTAAAGAATATGTCATGCGCAAGGCGACCGGAAACTATCATGTCCAGGAATTCTGGGCAGACAAGAATATCACTTTCAAGATCAAGAAAGGGGATATGCTGGGGATCATCGGTTCCAATGGCGCAGGGAAATCGACGCTGCTGAAAGCGATCTCCGGGGTCATGATTCCGACGGAAGGCACGATCAAGACCAAGGGAAGCATTGCGGCTTTGCTGGAACTGACGGCCGGTTTCGATGGCGACCTGACAGTCAAAGAGAATACCTATCTCAGAGGCGCGATGCTTGGCTATACCAGAGAATTCATGAACGAGATGTATGAATCGATCATTTCGTTTGCGGAACTGGAAAAATTCCAGGATCGTCTTTTCAATCAGCTGTCTTCAGGCATGCGTTCCAGACTGGCTTTTTCGATCGCCTGTCTGGTGAATCCGGATATCCTGATCCTTGATGAAGTCTTAAGCGTCGGTGATGGCGCATTCCGTAAGAAGTCGGGAGACAAGATGCGGGAGATCTTAAGCAGCGGTGTCACGGGCATTCTGGTCTCGCATACGACTGCGCAGATCAGGGAATTATGCAACAAGGTTCTGTGGCTCGATCACGGGGAGCAGATCTGTTTCAGTGATGAAGTGGACCTCTATGTGAATGCGTATGAAGATTTCCTCATCAACAAGCAGCTGCCGCAGAGCTATGAGGATGTACAGATGATGTCGGAACGCTATCTGCAGAATGTCGATCTGGAACAGCAGAAGAAGAAGGCGAAAGAAATCAAGCGTCTGGAAGAGGTATTGAGAAACAAGAACGATTATGCGGTCGAAGCCGCTTTGAATATCCTGAAGGAAAAGAAACCCGAACTGTTGAAAAAGAGCGCTTTTCATGAAGAAAAGGCATAAGAAACATAGGTGGCAATATGAACAAAGAGATCAAAGTATCAGTGATCATACCGGTATATAATGCTTCCAATTATCTGGAGCAGTGTCTTGATAGCGTAGCGGATCAGACATTGAAAGAGATCGAAATCATTTGTGTGGATGACGGCTCGACCGATGACAGTCCGATGATCCTTAAGAGATATGCGGATCAGGACGGCAGGTTCCTTCTTCTGAAGCAGCAGAATCAGTATGCGGGCGTAGCGCGCAATACGGGCATGAAAGAAGCCAAAGGAAAGTATCTGGTATTCTGGGATGCGGATGATTATTTCAAGCCTGAGGCCTTGGAAAAGATGTATAAGCAATGCGAAGCGGATGATGCGGATATTTGCGTATGCGGAGGCAGACAGTATTATCAGGATATCGAACTGGAAGTCAGCGGAAGCCGCTATCTGAGAAAGAAAGACATGCCGAAACAGATCCCGTTCAATATCGAAACCGATCCCGATGGGATCATCAGCTTTACCTGTGACGCTCCCTGGAACAAGATGTTCCGAAGACAATTCATCGAGAAACATCAGCTGCAGTTCAAACCGATCAGGAACACGAACGACGCTTTCTTTGTGGAGAATGCGCTTTGTCTGGCTGACAGAGTCACGATCGTCAACGAAGAACTGGTGTGCTATCGGAGATCGAAAATGGAAGGACTGGTCGCGACCGCCGACAAAGCATTGCTGACATCGCTGCAGACCTGGGTGGATATCGCCGATAGTCTGAAGGAAAAAGGAAGATTCCCGGAGCGCAGCTTTGCGAACCGGAGTCTTGAATCGGTCATTTATCTCTTGAACAATGCCGCTGACTGGGAGGCATTCAAGAAAGGTTTTGAATTTCTGCGTGACGGCAATCTGGAAAAGATGAATATCCGCTATGATGTACCGGAGGATTACTACTATATCGGTTTCCATCGGGAAGCTGCCGAACGTCTGTACAACGACAGTCCGGAACAGTACTCGCGTTGGATGAGCCGGCTGATGTATCAGCGGGAAGACAAAGCCAGCGCCAGAGTCCGCAGCATGAAGGAAAAAGAAAAAAACAATAAAGAGAAAATCAGCCGGATGAAGACGGAAATCGCCGATCTGAAGAAAACGGTATCTTCATTGCGTCAGGAGATCAGGGATCTCAGGGGTTCCCTGTCTTTCAAGATCGGCCGTCTGATCACCTGGCTTCCGCGTAAACTGAAAAAACTGCTTAAAGGAAAGAAAAATGTATAGCGATGATCCGCAGCTGAAACAACTGCAGCAGATCTGTCTTGAGATCATGAAATCTTTCACCAGATTCTGTGATGAAAACGGTCTGACTTATTATATGTGCGGAGGAACCCTGCTGGGAGCGATCCGGCATCAGGGCTTCATCCCCTGGGATGACGACGTGGATCTTGCCATGCCCAGAGAGGATTATGAAAAACTGCTGAAGATCGCAGATCGTTTCAACGGCGATCGTTATCAGATCCGGCACTATTCCCTGAATGAGGAAAGCAGCAATGCCCCGATGATGCAGGTCGTCGATACGAAAGCGACCCTGCTTCGGCAATGGACAAAGAAAGAAAAACGCATCCCCGTATGGATCGATGTCTTTCCTCTGGATGGCATGCCCAGGAATAAGCTGCTGCAGAAATGGCACTACTATCGCTACCATATCTGCCAGTACCTGATGCAGATCAGCGACAAAGACAACGCCATCAACATCAGAAGAGACCGGGGATTCCTGCAGAGGATCTTTATCGCCTTCATCTTTCGATCCGATCTTGGCAAGAACTGGGATAAGAAGAAACTTTTATCCAAAATGGATCAGATCCTGATGAAGTATCCGATGGATCACAGTGAAATGATCAGTTCCTTCCATGGCACTTTAGGCAAGAAAGAAATCTTGGAAGGTAAATGGTATAATGAAAAAGCGTTACTGCCTTTCGAGGATGGAGAATACTGCGCTCCGAAAGGCTACGATGCGATCATGCATCATTATTACGGGGATTATATGATACCGAAGCGTCGAAATTATGAACATGATTTCGCCGATCTTCAGATCGAGGAAGGAAAGGTTATAGAATGAACATTGCAATGATTAAAGCCGGCGGCGTCGGAACAAGAATGAATGCGGGCATCCCGAAACAGTTTATCAGAGTCAACAATATTCCGATCATCATTTATACGATCAGCGCGTTTGAGAAACATCCGGATATCGATGAAATCATCATCGTCTGTATCGAAGAATGGATCGATGAGCTTTGGAGCTACATCAAAGAATACAACATCACCAAGGTCCATAAGATCGTCAAAGGGGGATCGACTTCGATGCGGTCGATCAAATGCGGCGTCGATGCCTTGCTGGAAGACCACGACGAGAACGACCAGGTCCTGATCCATGACGCAAACCGTCCGCTGATTTCGGAAGACATCATTACGGATGTATTGGAAAAAAGCAAGATCTTCGGCAATGCCGTGGCAGCCATCCAAAGCACCGATGAAGTCATGATCTCGGACGATGGCATCGCTTCCAGCGTCTATACCAACCGCAGGCGCATCTATCGGATACAGACACCGGATTCTTACAAGCTCAAGGACATCAGGGATCTGATCAGCCTGGCCAGCGAAGAGGAAATGGATACATTCGGTTCCACCAATACCCTGGTGATCGCCAAAGGCGGAACGATGCATTTCGCTTTGGGTTCGGAACTGAATATCCGTCTGACGAAACAGGAAGATATCACTTTGTTCAAGGGAATTCTGGATATCAGAAGCGAGGAAATCAACAATGACTGATCTGACATGGCTTACAAATATGGAATTGCCTTTTGAGAAATTAAGAGGCAGCGATATCCTGGTGACCGGAGCAAACGGCATGATCGCTTCGGATCTGTGTGAAACACTGATCCTTTTGAACGAAGAAATGGATCTGGATCTGCATGTGCATGCGTTATGCCGCAACAAAGAAAACGCATTGAAACGGTTAAGCCGATTCCTGGACAAAGACTGTTTCGAACTGCTGATCCAGGATGTATCGGAACCGTTAGAGACCGGCAAGAAATACGACTACATTTTCCATCTGGCTTCTTCTGCCAACCCGTCCGCTTTCAATGAGCATCCTGTTGAAGTCATGAAAGCCAATTTCATCGGAACCATGAACATGCTGGAACAAGTCAGAAACAACGGAGGAAGACTGGTATTCGTTTCCAGTTCGGAAGTCTATGGCGAGAATTTCGATGAAAAGGAACTCTTCAAAGAAGAAGACCAGGGACAGATCGATTATTTCCGTTTCCGTGCATGCTACCCCGAAAGCAAGCGTGCTTCGGAGACTTTATGCAAGTGCTACGAAAAAGAGTATGACACCGACGTCGTGATCGCGCGTCCCGCTTTCATCTACGGCAGAAGCATCATCGACAGCAACAACCGTGCCGATGTCTATTTCCTGAGACAGGCAATGAACCATGAAGATATCGTCATGTACAGCGAAGGAAGTCAGATCAGATCCTACTGCTACGTGAACGACTGCATTTCCGGTTTCCTGTTCATCGCCTTGCTGGGAGAAAAAGGCGAAGCCTACAATATCGGCAACATGGACTGTGTCGTGACCATGAAAGAATATGCCCAGACACTGGCAGACATGGCAGACATCAACCTGACCTTCGACTTCTCGAAAGCGCCGAAAGACAAAGTGATGCTGAAAACAGTCAAACTGATACTTGATACGCATAAGCTGGAAGCATTGGGCTGGAACGCCCAGTATGACCTGAAAGCAGGCTTTAAAGACATATTCCAAGGAGATTGAAGATGGGATTCTTAATCAGGACACTCAAGAAGATCTGGGTCTTTATCGTCGAGGGCGGTACGTTTACCGTTCTCTTTCCGAAGGTCTGGAAGAAATTCTGGTCGACCGTCGACCTGATCCTCAGCATCATTCCGCGTTTGATCCTGAAGTACACGACCAAGATCGATGACAGGAAAGTCTTCTTCTATACGCAGGAAAACGCCTATACCTGCAATCCCAAATACATCTGCGAAGAACTGCTGAAACGTAATGAAAAAGTGCACATAGTATGGCGCGGCACCCGCACGCTTACCAGCATCTTTCCGGAAAAAGTCAAAGTCGTTCCTTTCAACAAGTATGACTATTTCAAAGAGATCTATTCCGCGAAAGTCGTTATTACGAATTCTTCGCTGTTCCTCAATGTCCCGGTCTTTCTGAAGAAGCAGCAGTATCTTCTGGAAACCTGGCACGGTTCCCTGGGACTGAAGAAATGGGGCAAAGAAGACATCAAGGATTCCCTGGTACGTATTTTTGCGTTTGAACAGACAGCCAGGATGACGGACTTCCTTATTTCCAACAGCAAGCTCGAAAACGGTTCGATGCGTTCGACCTACTGGCCGGATACGCCGATCCTGGAATACGGCCATGCCCGTAACGATATCTTCTTCGATAACTACAAAGACAAGCGGAAAGAACTGAAACAGAAGATCTGTGCCGAATACAATATTCCTGAAGACACAAAAATCGTCATGTACGCGCCAACCTTCCGGGACTGGGTAAAGGACCTTTCTTATCTGAACGTCGATTACAGCAAGGTTCTGAAGGCTCTGACGAAGCGTTTCAAAGGCAACTGGGTCTTTTTTGTGCGCTTGCATCCGTCACTGAAGCCGCGTGCCAAAGAACTGGGACTGGCAAAAAATCCCCAGGTCATCAATGTCACGGAATATCCGGATATGCAGGAACTGGCAGCGATCACGGATATCGCCATTACCGACTACTCCAGCTGGATCTATGATTTCATCCTCTCCCGCAAACCGGGCTTCCTGTTCGCGACCGATCTGGACGAATACCAGAAGAAAGACCGCGGATTCTACTACCCGATCACGGAAACGCCTTTCGCGATCTGCAGGACCAATGATGAGCTGATCCGCAGCATCGAAACGTTCAACAAGAAGGAATATCTTGAAAAACTGGAAGCGTTCCTTGATGATAAAGGCTGTTTCGACGACGGAAAAGCCAGCGAACGAGTCGCAGACAAGATCCTGGAACTCCTGAAAACACCCAAAAAATAGTGTTTTCAATATATTTATTAAAATAAATAGTTAAATATTTGATACTTCACGATTTTCTGTTGTATAATTATTGTGATTCAGAATCACTTTTTGTATTGGAGGGTATTTTATGTGCAAAAAATGGGGAGTAAATCTTGTTAAGATCCTAACCATCATCCTCGCAGTCATGATGCTTGTTCCTAGCGTAGCAAGACATGTCGATGCTGCAGGGAATACGATGGCTGATGTTGGTAAGGAGATCTCCAAGACCGATATGGAAGAGCTCACACTTACCACAACGAACATCATTACCTCGATTCCGCGTTATACAGGCACGGTTTCTGCGCTGCAGCCTGGCGATGGCAATGGTATTGAAATGGAAGTTGGTGCCGAATATACGGCAACCTATCCGGCAGAGCTGGATTATTTCGGCACGCCGCTGTCAGTTCAGGTCACAGTCAAACTGTTAGACAAGAGCGATATGCCGGCAACCGGAAGCTATTGCAGACTGTATATCGATAACAACGGTCATGTGAAGGTTGTCTGGAAGAAAGGCTACAATGTCAAAGTCTCTTGGCAGATCGATATCACGGATCCGAATTCCGGTGAAGGATATCCTGTATCATTCCTGGTCGGTTACAAAGATCCGGATGAGTCCAACTATGACTTCACGACAAGCGGAAGAGCACTGCTTTATATCAACGATGAACAGAAACTGGCTGCAAAACATTATCTCGTCAAGAGCAACGGTCTGTATCGTATCGATGATGATGGCACCGAACTCGATCCTAAGACTTATATGGATAACCCTTCCAACTTCCTGGAAGCAACCTTCCTGGTTGGTTTGAACCCGTCAGATAACGGCAGTTTCGCTTTCAAAACTACCACATTCTCCGATGGCGCGATCGAAGTTCCTTACTTCTATGCGAAATACTATGATGTCACATACGTACTGAATGATGAAGACGGCCCTGCCGCAAACAATCCGAAAGAGAACCCGACTTCATACCACACGACCGGAAACACGATCGATATCGAAGATCCGACGAGACCTGGTTATGAATTCCTGGGCTGGACCGATGAAAACGGCACTCCGAAAGACAGCATCGATCCTTGGGAAGAGGGCGATAAGACATTCGTAGCTCAGTGGAAGAAGATCGAATACAAGATCGAATACAGACCGAATGAAGAATATGCCGGCGGTGAAGGTTCCGTTAAAGGCGAAATGGATGATCAGACAGTCACCTTAGGCGACAATACGCTGAATGACAACCAGTATTCCGCAGACGGATACAAGTTCGTTGGCTGGAACACCAAGCCGGATGGAAGCGGAAAAGCGTTCAATGATCCTGACAACTATCCTGTCACGGTCGACGACATCGAAGGCAAAGAAGACGGCGATACCATTGGCATCCTGTATGCGCAGTGGGAACCGATCGAATACACCATCAAGTATGATCCGAACGGCGGCGAAGGCGAAATGGATGATGACGATCATCGTAAATATGACACGGACTACAATCTGTCCACTCACCTGTATACCCGTGAAGGTTACAACTGGGTAGGCTGGAATACAGAGCCTGGCAGAGACGGTCAGGAATATACCGAGAACGAAGAGTATCGGAACCTGACGAAGGAAGACGGCGGCGTCGTTACGATGTATGCTCAGTGGGAACCTTGGAAGTACTATATCGATTACGATCCGAATGGCGGCACAGGCGATATGCCGATGCAGACATTCACTTACGAAGATGAATCGATGATGTCTGAAAAGAACAAGTTCACCAGAGACGGCTACAAGTTCACTGGTTTCGTGTATTCTTACAACGGCAACACCAAGCTCATCACCGATCCGGCTGAATTCAGAGAAATGCTTCTGTCTTTAGGTCCTGAATCCAAGATCACGCTGATCGCTCAGTGGGAAAAGATTGCGACAGCGGTCGTAGCTATCCCTGTAACCGGTGTCGAATAACCCGTAATCCAATAAAAAATAAATAAAAGCTTCGGAAGAATGATTCCGAAGCTTTTTATAATATATAATATTCTTATAAAAGAACCTTTTATATTTTTCATGTGACTTATGACGAAGAAGCAGAACACAGACACAAAAATCAATAAAAAGAACGATGAATCCATCAGCCAGAGATTGGATGTTTTAAAAATCTGTGCCACTTCATTCATTGAGAATAAAGATTTCAAGCACGCGGAAGAGTATTACCTGGAGATGCTGGAACTGGATGAAGACTGTTTCGACGCGTATCTCGGACTGCTGCTGGTGGATACGAAATCGTCGGATATCAATGAACTGTTCAGCTATTACATGTCTCAGGGCATGGATGCGGATTCCAAAGTCAGTACGGCGATCAAAGAGCTGTACGATATCCGCATGAAGAGTCTGGATAAGAGCTCTCCATCTTATCAGAAATTCATCTTCAACACCTACCGCACCATCAAGGGCATGTATGACGACTACATCTCCAACAAGGACGATACCTATGAAAGATGCATCGAAGAATATGAGAACACGAACGATATCGCCATACTGAAGAAGCTGAT
>JAFYHQ010000010.1 GCA_017539105.1 Erysipelotrichaceae bacterium | reverse complement strand
TTGATTTTAAATGAATTGACGTTATTGTTTAATTGCTTCTTATTTAGTTTTCAAAGATCAAATCTGCACTCCGTTTTGGCGCTTTTTAAAGCCTTCCAATTTGGTGGTGCTTACTTATAATAACAGAAACATAATATGGTGTCAACACTTTTTTTAAAAATTTTTCACTTTTTTTCTTCGTCGTTTTTTTCGTCATAAAGCAGTTCAAAATACTTCATGATATAGTCGTTCGTATATGCGAAATTAAACGGATCTTTCTTGTCTTTCACCATGGCGATCAGCTCGTTCTGGGCTTGCAGACAGCGGTCTCTGATCTCGTCGGAATAGTGCATCAGATTGCAGTGATAGTTGAACTCGTTCTGATCCAGCAGCAGATATTCGCCATCCGGAAATACTTTGACATCCAGATCGTAGTCGATGTTCTTGATCGCTTCGCCGTCATAGATGCTTGGGGATGCGATATTGCAGTAGTAATAGATCCCGCTTCTTCTGACCATGGAGATCACATTGAACCATTTCTTTTTATAGTAGAAACAGATGGCAGGTTCCTTGGTCAGCCAGCGGCGCTGATCCGCTTCCACGACCCAGGTATGATCCGTCACCACGACATAGCAGTCCTTTGTGACATCGATCACCAGCGCCTTGGACCAGACCCGGTGCACCGAACCGTCATGCTTATATGATTCTACAAATACACTGTCCCCGACTCTTAATTCGCGCATGCTACTATCCTACCATATTTTATGGAAGGATGAAACTCCTATTTCAATTCATTCCGCTTCCAGCCGTTTCCATACCGGTTTCAGGCGTTCGCACAGCAACGGAACGACAACGATCGCGCAGACCGTGGTCGGAACCATGTAGGAAGCATTATAAACCAAGGAACTCCATAAAGGAGTCTCCCACAGGAGCGTTCCTGACAAGGTCGAAGACAGAAGACGGATCAGGCTGGTGATCAACACGCCGCTGTAGAAATAGCTGTAATTCGGAAACAGCTGTGCTAGACCGTAAGCGGCATACGCGATCAGATAATCCAAAAGAAAACTCCAGATCCCATAGAAACCGACCGAACCGATCACCAGCTGCAAGAAGACCGAAATGATTCCGACCAGAAGTCCGTTCTTCCAGCCGAGATGATAGGAACACATCAGCAATGCGATCGGCCCGAAATTCAGTTTTCCTCCCGAAGGCATCTGAAACAGATTCAGCAGATCGCTGATCCGATCCAGTATCACAAACATCGCGCAGTACAATGCCATGATCGCTACCGTTTTCGTCGTCAGTTTTTTCATAAAAAAACACCTCCAAAAGGTGCCGTTCCCTACGCTAGCATTACCTAGTTCAGGTCAATGGGTATGATCTCAGCCTTGCGGCACCCCTGTCTATTATATATCCATTTAATAAAGCTTGCCAAATATTTCCAATGTATCCTCGTAATGATAGAACTTGCGCTCCGCCAGAGAACCCGGCGCTCCGCATGTCAGCAAGAGATACGGCTTATTGTGATAACGGTACAGCACCAGGATATTCTGCCCCGCTTCCGGCGTATATCCGGTCTTGCCTCCGAGGACCTGGGTGTCATGATTCAGGACATTGCCTACACTCGAATACATCATCTGTCCGTCTTCCATTTCATATTCAAGACTGGTCAGGACTTTCCTGCCTTCTTCATAGCTCAAAGCATCCATGACGATCAGATACAGATCATCCAGGCTGCTGAAATGAGCGTCATCGTGCAGACCGGTGGTATTCATGAAATGCGAAGAGGTACAGCCCAGTTCTTGCGCATGCTTATTCATCTCCTGTACCAAGTCCATCCCGTGCATCTTGAAATAGTTTTCCAATGCGACTGCCGCATCGGCACCCGATGGCAATACCAGGGCATAGAGAAGATCTCTCAATGTATATACGTAGTCTCTTCGGATATAAGCCAGAGAAGCGTCTTCCCGTATCATCGCTTCGACCTGTTCATAGGTAACGAACGAAGTATCATCCAGATCTTCAAACAGACTCAATACGGTGTCCATGGTGAGGACTTTGGTCAAAGAAGCGGGATAGATCTTTTCATCGTTATGCCGCTTGTAAAGAATGTCAAAATCCGCCAGATCGACCAGAAGATACCCATAGGAATGAAGCTCAAAAGGCAAGAGCTCCGCCTTGTCATCCAAGACATTGATATTGCCTGGATCATAGGTACGCAGTTCTCTCTGACAGGAACACAACGTTAATAATAGGATAAAAATAATAATTCTTTTCATTAATATAAGTTTTTATAGAAACGATACGTCTTCAGCTGCATATCGCTGTTGGCTAAAAAGAAATCAAGCAGCAGCGTGAAATCTTGCAGATCGATGCTGATCTCCTTGATCAGGTCATATTTCGAGCGGTCCGCTCTCGCCAGAAGACGGAAACGTTTCAAACGTTCCACCGGAAGATTCTCTTCTCCCTGTAGATGGTTCTGACACAGGAAACCTCCATGGCGGTTGGAAATGGCAACCACTTTCGTATTGTCGCACATCACGCAATGGTCCACCATCGGTGTCACCCCGAACTCTCTCATCAGATAAGAAACATACATGCTTCCGAGAAGAAACTTGTTCTGATCATCGATATGATCCAAAATAAACACAAGTTCATCGTAAGTGGGAATCTCGCTGTTCTTCATCGTCAGTTCCAGCAGGATATTCTTGAAGTTCAACAGATCAAAGGCAGAATCGCTCCAGTAGTCTTTGAGCAGCTTGTTTCCGTGAATGGTATACATCGTATGACTGTCTTTGTAGTCGATGATGAACTCATATAGACAAAGCGGAAAGAAATGATTCTTGCTGTTAAGCTTCTTGGCCGCTTTCCCGACAAAAGACAGGATCCCGTATTCCCTGGTCAGCACCTTCATCATGACATCATTCTCATGATAGTCATTCAGCGACAGGACCAGGCCATTCACTTTATCATTCATCCCGGTCTCCGTTGAAGTATCCCAGATCGAACAGCTGTTTCTGGGAATTCAGCCAGTCTTCTTCGACCTTCACATATAAAGATAGAATAATACGCTTATCATCAAAGAGTTTCGAGATATCCCGGGAAGCCTGATCGTTGATCTTCTTCAACATGCTTCCGTTCCTTCCGATGATGATCGCCTTATGCGTCTTCTTGTTGCAGATGATGCTGGCTTCGATCTTGACTTTGGAAGTCAGTTCCTTGATCTCATCCACTTTGCAGGCAACCAGATGCGGGATCTCTTCTTCGGTATTGAGAATGACTTTCTCTCTTATGATCTCCGCGATACGGAAATCCACATTGCGATCGGTCACCATGTCTTTCGGAAAGTACTGGACGCTGTCTTTGAGATAAGACTTGCTGACTCGTAACAGTTCATCCAGGTTCTCCTGATTCAAGGCGCTGATCGGAATGTATTCCGCAAACGGATAATTCTTCTGGGCATAGTTCAACCGTTCGATCAGAAGATCGGAAGAGATCTCATCGATCTTATTGATCAGAAGGAATACCGGGACTTCATAAGAGAAAACCTTTTCCAGGATCTCTTTGTCTTCTTTCTGAAGTCCTTTGTTTCCATCGACGATATAATAGACGATATCCACGCCTGCTGCCTGGGCAAGCGCTTCCTTGTTCATATAGGTCCCTAAAGCCGTTCCCGGCTTATGGATACCCGGTGTATCGATGAAAACGATCTGGCTGTCATCGTCATTCAAAATGCCAAGAATGGCATTCCTGGTCGTCTGCGCTTTGTATGTCGTAATGGCGATCTTCTCACCCAGGATGGCATTGATCAGCGTCGACTTGCCGGCGTTGGGTCTGCCGATGATCGCGATAAATCCGGATTTCATCAGATCAGATCATCCGCTCCAAACTGTTCCGGCAGAAGTTCGGCAATCGTTCTAACGATCGTTTCCCTGCCATTGGAAAGAATGATCGGCGTATCCTGATTCAAAAGCTCCGATAATACCTGACGGCAGATCCCGCAAGGCGATCCTACCTTTTCCCCATCGGAAACGATTGCCAGCGCTTCGATATCATCTTTCCGGTAGCCATAGGAATAGGCACCGAACACGGCACTGCGTTCTCCGCAGTTTGTAGCGCCATAAGACGCGTTTTCGATATTGGCGCCGTAGAAAGTTCGTCCGTCTTTGCATAAGACACAGGCACCGACATGATAGTTGGAATAAGGCGCATAGGCGTTTTCCATGGCCTTAAACGCTTCTTTTACAAGTTCTTCATGACTCATCATTGCAACCTCCTTAAAACACATATCACACAGACGATCAAAGATCCCGCACAAGCCATAAAAACAGCCGTACAAGAGAGATCTTTGATCACCTTGATCCTTTCATCTTCCGCTTCATTCACGCGGTTACAGAGCTTCTCGATCGCGCTGTTGAAGATCTCGCTGCTGATCACCATCGCGATACAGATCGTAAACGCCAGCCATTCATAGCGATCCAGACGGATGATGAAACCGCCAATGATCGCCATCACAGCAAGGATAAACTGGATGCGTATACCCTTGTCTTTTATGGCAAGTTTCAAGCCATGGAAAGCAGGAAGGAATTTCTTCATGACAGTTTTCCTACGATCTTTTTCTGCAGATCGAACATCGTTTTTTCGTCTTCCTCATTCATGTGATCATAACCGAAAAGATGCAGAAGTCCATGCACAAAAAGAAAGATGAACTCCCTTTTTACGGAATGACCGTAATCCTCTGCCTGAGACAGGACCCGGTTCCGGTTGATGAAAATATCACCCAGTTCGATATTCTCCTCGTAACGGTAATCCTCTCCCCCATCCAGCAACGCAAAGGAAATCACATCGGTCACCTTATCGATGCTGCGATAATCCCGGTTGATCCTGCGTATGCTGATCGGACCGCACAGGATCAAAGAAAGATCATAAATATCCTCTTTATCCAATGCTCTCAGCGTCTTCTTGTAATACTCTTTTACTAATGGATAGAATTCCTCAAAATCATGATACTTCGTACGGTTAACGATATTCAGCATACTTTCATTATACCTTACTTGATTTATCATTCTATAAGTGATATAGTGAATTAGCAGTCTAGTTAATAGAGTGCTAAAACAGTGATGGAGGTACAGCTATGGCAATAAAACAGTTTAAGACAGAATCAAAAAGATTACTTGATATGATGGCCAATTCCATCTATACGAATACCGATATTTTCTTAAGAGAAATCATCTCGAACGCTTCAGATGCTCTAGACAAGAGACACATTATTTCTCTGACAGATACCGCTTCCGAAGACTACGATCCGATGATCCGTATCACCATAGACAAAAAGAACCGCCTGATCACGATCAGCGACAATGGCGTAGGTATGGATAAGAAAGAACTGGAAGACAATCTGGGTACGATCGCCCGGTCCGGTTCCTTTGACTTCAAACAGGATCTCAGCGCCCAGGATGAAGCGGATATCATCGGACAGTTCGGTGTCGGTTTCTACTCTTCATTCATGGTCAGCGACAATGTGGAAGTCGTTTCCAAGAAACTCAACGAAAACAAGGCTTACAAATGGGTTTCCGATATGAATGGCTATGAGATCCTGCCTGCGGAACGGAACGAAACAGGTACGGATGTCATCCTGCATATCAAGAAGAACAGCAAGGAAAAGAAGTATGATCCTTATCTGGAAACATCCAAGATCCAGGAACTGGTACGTAAGTATTCCGATTTCATCCGTTATCCGATCCGGATGGAAGTGGAAACGTATGACTATAAGGAAGATGGAACTTCTTCCAAAGTGCTGAAAGAAGAAACGCTCAATTCCATGCAGCCGTTATGGAAAAAGAATAAGAAAGAAATCAAAGACGGCGACTACGATGATTTCTATATGCAGGAATACTACGACTATCACAAACCTCTGAAGGTCATCCACTACAAGGTCGAGGGAAATACTTCCTATACCGCCCTACTCTATATTCCTTCAGAACGTCCATTCAACTATTATTCCGGCGACTACAAGCTGAATCTGAAACTCTATTCGAGAGGCGTCTTCATCAAGGATGAAGCCAAAGAGATCGTTTCCGATTACTTCCGTTTCATCCGCGGCGTGGTCGATTCCGATGACTTGAGTCTGAATATCTCCCGTGAGATCCTGCAGCAGGATCATCAGATGAATACGCTGAAAAAATCCATCGACAAGAAGATCAAGTCCACGCTTGAAGCCATGAGAGACAAGGACAGGGAAGACTATGAAAAGTTCTTCGATGCCTTCGGCGCACAGCTGAAATACGGCTGCTACGAAGACTTCGGACGAAACAAAGACGTATTGGTCGACCTGCTGATGTTCAAATCCAGCAAGGAAGACAGATATGTCACCTTGAAAGAATATCTTTCCCATATGAAAGAAGATCAGAAAGACATCTACTACGCTTCCGGGGAAGATATCGCCAAGATCAAAACGCTGCCTCAACTGGAGAAAGTCCTTGACGATGGCTATGAAGTCCTCTACTTCACCGATACCATCGATGAATTCCTGACATCGATCCTCAGGGAATATGAAGGAAAACAGTTCCGTTCCATCTTAAAGAGCGATCTGGACTTAGGCAGCGAAAAAGAAAAAGAGGAACTGAACAAGCTCAATGAAGAGAACAAGGAACTTCTCGACAAACTCAAAGAGATCCTGAAAGAAAAAGTCTTCGATGTGAGACTATCCAACCGTCTGAAGTCTCATCCGGTTTGCCTGGTTTCCGATGAGAACCTGTCCATCGATATGGAAAAGGTACTGAATTCCTTGGATCAGAAACATGTCAAAGCAAATAAGATCATGGAGATCAACCCTGAACATGAGATCTTCAAGACTTTGCAGGATATGATGAAGAAGAAAGAAGATCTCAGCAGTTACGCGGATCTCTTGTATGAGCAGAGTCTGCTGATCGCGGGACTGCCGATCGATGATCCGGTCGCATACTCGCAGAAGATCGTCGAACTGATGATCAGAAACAATCGATCATGACAATCGAAACGGCCTTCATTGGAAGGCCGTTTTTTCATAATGCTTTAGTTGTCTTTCTTTCTGAATACGTTCACTTTATTGTCATTCAGGATATCCAGATGAGAGAGTTCCTGCTTGCGCTTGCTGCGTCTTTGTTCAAGCAGCTTATGCGCATCGCTCAGCATCAGATTGCACTCATAGCGCAGCCTGAGCTCTTCTTCCGCAATACTCTCATCGATCTTCTTGTTCTTCTCGATCAGTTCATCCAGTTCCAAAGCAAGATCTGCTTTTCTAGCCAGCAACGAATCGAATTCCTGTTTCAGATTCGCTGTCAGTTCATTGAATTCATTCAATGTCGACTTCAGGCTATCCTGATGCAGCTGCAGGAGTTTTTCCTTCTGCTGTTCATAATCCGTTACCGTATTCTCATCCTTGTCATACATATCGGTAATGAACTGCTCCTGCTCGGCATTGGCTTTGATGATCTGGTTGGATAACGCATCCTGTTTTGCCTGTTCATCTTTCAGCATCGCATCGTAAGTCAGAGAGATATTCTTGACTTCCGCTTCGAATTCCTTCAGCTTGTTGTTGCGGGCAAGCTCCAGGCTGTCGATCTCTTTCGTGATATTCTCGATGATCTGGTCGCGTTCATTCTCCAGACGGATCAGGATCTCATTGTGGGTCTCATCCAGTTCATCGATGGATTGCTTGAAGGATCTGGTGATATCCAGAAGCTTGTTCTCATATTCATCCTCGACTGCTTTCTTGCGATCCGGCGTGATACGCAAAAGGTTGTCATATTCCGACATGGTCTGGGCGATCTGCTGCTTCATGGCCGTGATCCGGTTCTTATGGGTCGCATCCAGCTGTCTGGTCTGATTGGCGATCGTAGCGATCTGATGGGAAATGCTCTCGACATAATCCATCGTCTCTTTCTCGTGATCCTGGATCGCCAGACGTTTCTCGTTCTCGTAAGTATCGATCTTGGAAAGCTCCAGCGCTTTCTGTTTCTCCAGTTCCGCGATCTTGGTCTTGAGATTGTCGCACTTCTCTTGCGCAGAGGCGACGAATTCATCATAGGAACGCTTCTTCTCTTCCAGAATGCTGTTGTAGTTGTTCTGGACTTCCTTCAGTTCGGAATCGATGACCTGCTTTTTCTGATCCAGTTCTACCGACAGTTCGCTGCGCTCCATCTCGTTGTGATCCAGGATCTCATCGAGCTGTTTCTGAATGCCAGTCGTCTTTTCCACAGCTTCGTTATAGATCTCGGTATTCTGTTTTTCCGCAGTCTCTCTTCTAACTTCGATTTCATTCATCAAGGAATCAATATTGTTCTGCTTGACATGCAGATTGTCTTCATAAGACTTCAGCTGATCGGCATACTGTTTCTCGATCGCGTTCTGCTTGGACTGATACTCCAGTTTCTTGGCTTCGTATTCCTTGTTGTTCTTTTCGATCAGCTGATCCAGCTGCTGCTGTTTCTGTTCCCTGATCTGATCCAGCTGTTCATTCAATTCTTCCTTGAACGTTTCCAGTTCCTTCTGACGCTGAACGAAATCATTGTTCAGATCATTCTCGGTCTTCTCGATTTCCTTCTTGTAACGCAAGAACTCGCTGTTGGTCGCATTCAGCTTGTTTTCCGCGACTTCTCTCTGCAGCTTGTTCTTACGGATGATATCGGCTTCTTCGTCATCGATCTTATGCTTGCGGGAAGCGATTGCCGCGACATTCTCGTTGTATTCGACCTGTTTCAGGGCATACTCGTCACGGATATCCTGCAGCTGCTTGGTCGGCTTCGTCTCATAATCTTCGACGATCTTGGCAATATTCTGCTCATGCTGCTGCGCCATCTGGGCAAGCGCATCTTCTTTCTCTTTCTCCAGCTGCGCAACCTTTTCCTTGAATTCGACCTTCTTTGCATCCAGATCGACCTGGACCTTATGGATCGAATCACGCAGACTGTTCTGCTGCTGCGCCAGATACGCCGTCTTCTCCTGGGTCTCCTGATACATCTTGTCGATATCTTCATCGACCCGGATCTTTTCCGTCTCATATTCATTCTGTTTCTGCTTGAAAAGATCCTCCAAAGCCTGCGTATCCTGACGGTACTTGTCCTCCATGGACAGAAGCTTCTTCTCATGTTCGTTCTTGGCATTCAGAAGATCATTGTCATATTTCTCGTTGAGCTGGGCGCAGCTGCGATCGAAATCGCCCTGAACGATCGCCAGACGATTCTCGTAATCCTTTTCGATTTCCGCCTTCTGCACATTCAGTTCCGCAAGATTGTTATTATAGATCTCTTCGTTATGATCGCTCTTCTGCTGTAAAGCATCGATCCTGCTTAAAAGCTCATTGTTCTTATCTTCCAGATCCTTGAGATAGACCCGCTGTTCGCGATCCAGATTCAGTTTCCGGATCTGATACTGATTGTTGTAGTCATCCGCATCCTTCTGGGCCTTGGTGATAGCTTTGTTGGTATTGCCGATCTTCTCTTTGGTATCGCTGATATCCGCATCGATCTTCTCCAGTTTCAGCTGATACTCTTCCTTCATCTCCACGATGCCCTGTTCATGCGCCTTACGGGAATCGTTCAGCGTTTCTTCGCAGCTGACTTTGACATTCTCGATGTCGTTATTCAGATCTTCGCAGAGCTTCGTATACTTCTCTTTCAGGCTGCTTAATTCATCCTGCAAAGAAGCGATGGTATTCTTGTTCTCTTCGATATGCTGCTCATACTGCACCTGACGGTTCTGGTATCTTTCATTCAGATACATGTTGCGGGAATTCATCCGCTTCTCTTCCTGATCCAGGTTGTACTGCAGCGTCTTCAGTTCTTCCTCGTTCTTCTGTTTCCTGGTATTGTACTCGCTATCCAGTTCGCTCAGGAAACTGTTGAACTGTTTCTTCAATGCCGGTTCGACCTGAGACAGTTTTTCTTTCAAATCGCTGATCTTGTTTTCCTGTTCCAGACTGAACATCGTCATCGTATCTTTCAGATCATTGATATGACGGTCATAGCTCACCAGATTCTCTTCGATGGTCTGATTCAGGACTTCGATGTCCCTGGTCAGCTGTTCATTCTTATCAGCATACTCTTTTTTCTGTTTCTCGTAGTCGTTGATCGCCTGTTCGAATTCTCTGGTATTGCGATCGTTGTTCATTTCGATCTCATTGAGACGGTCGCGCTTTTCTTTATTCAAAGATTCCAGCTGAAGCTCATAGGACTTCAGTTCGTCCTGTTTCATCTTCAGATTGGCTTCTTCGACTTTTCTGATTTCGAGTTCTTCCTGTTTCTGCGCATCATCCAAAGTCCTGATCGCATCCGCTTTCGCCTCTTCGACATCGCTGAGAGCCTTTTTCAGTTTATTAACCTGGAAGTCCGAGGAAAGCTTCAGATCCGCGATCTGATTCTCCAGGTCCGCCTTCTGTTTCTCAAATTCACCGGTACTGGTATCATAAGAGTTCTTGATCTTCAGCATCTTCTCGTTGAAAGTCTCATCCTGTTCCCTCTTGATCATTCTGAGTTCTTTCAAACGGTCATCGATGCTGTTCTTCTTCTTTTCGAACGCCTCGTCATCCATCTTCTCTTTCTGTCTGACGAGCTCGGACCTTTGCTGCTTCAGCACTTCGATCTTGCCATTGAGATCATTCTTCTCCAGCTCATAATTATTCTTCAGTTCCAGCTGTTTGTTTTCCAGCTGCTGGATATTCTTGGTGAGTTTGATATTCTCTTTTTCGATTTTGGAAAGAACGGTCTCGTATTTCTTCTCCAAACTGATGAGTTTCTCATGATGTTCCTTCTGGGCATCGTCGATATCAATACGAAGACCATCGATTTCTTTATTCAGTTTATCGATTTCTTCTTTTTTATTCTGAATCAGCGTAGCCAGCTGGTCCATCGTCAGCTCTTCAATTTTTTTGTTATCAAAAAGGCTCATTGGCTTTCCCCCAAATCATACATACAAATTATAACAAATTATATATTAAAATAAAAACAATGAAATCGAGATGTTGCAATTTTCAGACTTTACTGTTAGAATTATAAAGCACTATGTGTGATGGTTCCTTAGCCAAGTGGTAAGGCAATAGACTGCAACTCTGTGATCACCGGTTCGAATCTGGTAGGAACCTCCATTCTGGGGATGTGGCGGAATGGTAGACGCGAGGGACTTAAAATCCCTTGGCAGCAATGCCGTGAGGGTTCAACTCCCTCCATCCCCACCACTTTGGTCTGGTGGATCGGAACATGCGCCCATAGCTCAACTGGACAGAGCGTTTGGCTACGAACCAAAAGGTTGTGGGTTCAAGTCCTGCTGGGCGCGCCAGTAAATATCGGGATGTAGCTCAGCTTGGTAGAGTGCTTGATTTGGGATCAAGATGTCACAGGTTCGAATCCTGCCATCCCGACC